>NZ_CP162412.1:600000-1200000 GCF_040931995.1 Pelagovum sp. HNIBRBA483 | reverse complement strand
CGATGAATCGCGGCAGGATAGTCATGCTAACAAAATCTGCGATATAAAGTGCGGCCCCGCTCCACAGCCCCAATAGAATAAGAACAACCCCACGCCCTGCGCCGGAGGGTCCTAGTTTCTTCCACCTACGCAAAAGTATCGTGGTCCCAAAAACAACAAACGCAATCGTCAGCAAATCCAGTGCGACCATTACTTCCCAGGGCGGAAAATTTCCCATCACCCCGTCGCTCATGTCCATTTCCATACCGGAGCCAGAACTCATATCCATGTCACTGGCCGTTTCCAATTGACTTGCGCTCGCACTCATTTCGTCCGCAGCAGTCATTTCCACGTCAGCATGTTCCAAGGCTTCACTCCCGATGGTCGCCTATTTACTATTGTCGCTTGAGGGAAACGCGGCAACAAATGTTACATTCTTCGCTACAATTCAGATCTCAAAATGTGTCCTAATGGGCAACATGGAAGGCTAAACTAAATCACGTCGCGCCCGACGGAACTCCAACGCACAACTTTGCCTTGTATTGGACCAGTTGACAGCATGTTTTTCCTGCCGACCGAGCGTCTCCATATAATGTTCTATATCGGGATTAGTGGCTCCGCTTTCGGAGCAGAAGGCTGGCCACCGAACATCTGCGGAGCAACGGATATTGATGAATTTCAACGTGATATTAAGAGGCAGGCTATCCAGATTTGTGCCGGGCGCACCGATCACGGCGAATGCGGTTGCCAGAGAGACTTCTCAGCCATCATCTACGATCAATCGACCTGACAACGCTTATCAGGGTCAAGTTCTGCGCAAAACTTTTTGCTAGACGTCAAGCGTGTTCTCTTTCTCCCATCGGCTGAAATGGCTGACAAATGAATTCCATTCCTGATGCTTCAAGTTCAGATAAGCTACGGAAAAAGCCTCCCCCATTTTGGCTTTGAGATCCTTGTCTTTGTCATAGGCGCGCAGAGCATCCAACATGTTGAGTGGGAGCTTTGGCGCGCCCTTCACCTTATGGCCCTCGGCGTACATATCGATATCGTGACGCTTTCCGGGATCAGCCTTCGCCTCCAGCCCTGAAAGCCCAGCCGCAATTATCACAGCTTGCAGCAAATAGGGATTGGCGGCGCCATCGGGCAATCGAAGTTCAAAACGCCCCGGGCCTGGTACGCGCACCATGTGGGTCCGGTTATTACCGGTCCATGTCACCGTATTGGGCGCCCAAGTTGCACCTGACGTTGTCCGCGGCGCATTGATCCGCTTATAGGAATTTACAGTGGGATTTGTGATCGCGGCCAGCGCGGAGGCATGTTTCATAATACCTCCAAGAAAGTGTTTACCTTGTTCGCTGAGGCCAACTTCTCCAGTTTGCCCTTCGCCTGATCCTGCAAAAACATTCTTTTTAGCCGCATCGCCCTTCCCATCCCAGACGGAAATATGGACATGGCAACCGTTGCCAGTCAGCCCCTCGATGGGCTTGGGCATAAAGGTCGCGCGGAAACCGTGTTTCTCAGCGACTGATTTCGTCATGAACTTGAAAAATGAATGCTTGTCCGCGGTCTTCAATGCGTCGTCAAAATCCCAGTTCATTTCAAACTGGCCGTTCGCATCCTCATGGTCGTTTTGATAAGGTCCCCACCCCAATTCCAGCATGTAGTCACAAATCTCGCGCACCACATCATACCGGCGCATCACAGCTTGTTGGTCATAGCAAGGCTTCTCTGCTGTATCGAACGGGTCTGATATCTGATCGCCCTCTGGCGTGAGCAGAAAATACTCGGCTTCTACACCCGTTTTGACATGCAGCCCCATTTCAGCGGCTTCTTGGATTAAGCGACGCAGCACATTTCGCGGTGCCTGAGCGACCTGTTCACCTTCCATGACGCAATCAGCAGCCACCCATGCGACCTCTGGCCTCCAAGGGAGCTGGATCACTGACGATGGGTCTGGGACGGCAAGCATGTCGGGATGCGCAGGCGTCATATCCAGCCAAGTTGCAAAGCCCGCAAACCCCGCACCTTCCTCCTGCATGTCGGAAATCGCTTGAGCGGGAACCAACTTGGCCCGCTGTCCACCGAAAAGATCGGTAAACGAAATCATAAAATATTTAACGCCACGCTCTTTGGCAAAGGCACTAAGATCTATAGTCATGGTCTGTCAACCCATTGATTTTCATATCTTTATACGAAATCGGGCAACCCTTGAGGCTGCCCGAACTTTACTTCAAAACCCTGTTTTGCCCGGGTACCAATCCGTCCCCGCCAGAGGCACCCGCGCCATCGCAGCAGCCTCCATCGTCAGCGCACATAAGTCTTCAGGCTCTAGGTTATGCAGGTGATTGTGCCCGCAGGCGCGCGCGATGGTCTGCGCTTCCAGTGTCATCACCTTTAGGTAATTGCGCAGCCGTCGGCCCGCCTCTATTGGATTGAGACGCGCAGCGAGTTCAGGATCTTGCGTGGTAATACCAGCCGGATCGCGCCCTTCGTGCCAATCATCATAGGCACCAGCTGTCGTTCCAAGCTTCTGGTATTCGGCTTCCCATTTTGGATCGTTATCGCCCAGCGCAATCAGCGCAGCGGTCCCGATTGCTACCGCGTCCGCACCAAGCGCCAGAGCTTTCGCGACGTCGGCACCGTTTCGTATGCCGCCGGAAACAACGAGTTGAACTTCGCGGTGAACGCCGAGGTCCTGCAAAGCCTGCACTGCAGGGCGTATGCAAGCGAGCGTCGGAATACCGACATGTTCTAAAAAAACATCTTGGGTTGCAGCGGTTCCACCCTGCATACCATCCATCACGACAACATCTGCACCAGCTTTTACAGCGAGTGCGGTGTCATAATACGGGCGCGTTGCACCGACCTTAACATAGATGGGCACCTCCCAATTCGTGATCTCTCGCAGCTCTAATATCTTGATCTCCAGATCATCAGGTCCGGTCCAATCGGGGTGTCGGCACGCGGATCTTTGATCTATGCCCTTTGGCAGGGTCCGCATGTCAGCGACGCGATCGCTAATCTTCTGGCCGAGCAGCATTCCACCCCCGCCCGGCTTCGCCCCCTGCCCGACGACGACCTCTATTGCATCTGCCTTTCGCAAGTCATTTGGGTTCATGCCGTAGCGCGAAGGCAAGTACTGATAGACCAGTTTGTTAGAATGGCTTCGCTCCTCTGGGGTCATTCCACCGTCACCAGTAGTAGTCGACGTCCCCGCCGCGGATGCGCCGCGCCCCAGCGCCTCTTTCGCAGGGCCCGACAGAGCACCAAAGCTCATTCCAGCGATCGTTATTGGGATGTCGAGCGGAACCGGCTTTTTTGCGAACCGTGTTCCGAGCGTCACTGAGGTATCACATCGCTCCCGATACCCCTCAAGTGGATAACGAGATACAGAGGCGCCCAAGAACAAAAGGTCGTCAAAATGCGGAACGCGACGTTTCGCACCCCCACCGCGAATATCATAGATGCCCGTCGCCGCAGCGCGACGTATCTCTGCATTCACCTCATTCGTGAATGTCGCGGATTGGATAGGAACAGTGCGGGGACCGGTATCACTCATTGATGCAAAGGCTCCTCAGTAGGCCGCAACATTGTCGACATCGAAATTATACAAAGTGCGGGCAGATCCATAGCGCCTGAACTCTTCAGGCTTTGCGGAAGTCCCAGCGCGCTCAAGGAGCTCACCGAGAATATCGAGGTGCTCCTGTTGCATCTCCTTTTCAACGCAATCGGCGCCTAAACTCTTCACGGAACCTCGAACAAACAGACGCGCCTCGTAGAGGGAGTCTCCAAGTGCCTCGCCCGCATCACCACAAACCACGAGATTTCCAGCCTGCGCCATGAATGCCGACATGTGACCGACGTTACCCTCGACAACGATATCAATACCTTTCATCGAGATCCCACATCGCGAGCTTGCATTTCCCTTGATGACCAACAACCCACCGTGCCCTGTCGCGCCCGCGTACTGGCTTGCATCGCCTTCAACGATGACAGTTCCGGACATCATATTTTCGGCCACCCCCGGGCCAACAGACCCCTTTACGCGAATTGTCGCCTCTTGGTTCATGCCGGCGCAATAATAACCAGTGGACCCTTGGATAGTGACATCAAGCGCCGCATCCAATCCAACCGCAAGGGCATGGCTCCCTTTTGGGTTTACGATTTTCCACGCAGGCGCGGTGACTATTTCCGATTGCGCATGCAGCGCCGAATTCAAGCCACGCAAACCGTCTTTGGAGAGGTCATAGACTTTCATTTCAACGACTCCAGAAATACACGGTCGCGGGTTCGGGCTCCCATATCCGCGCATCTTCGATACCCGGCAGGTTGACCAGCGCTCGATACTCGCTCCCGAATGCTACATATTGGTCGTTTTCCGCCATGACTGCGGGCTTGCAGGCAATCGGATCACGCACCACACCAAAACCGTCCTTGGTTCCCACTACGAACGTGAAAAATCCATCAAGATCACTCAGGCTGCTTTCAAGGGCTTCGCCCAGCGTTGCGCCCTCTCGCATTTTCCATGTGAGATAGGCTGCGCCCACCTCCGTATCGTTCATCGACTCGATGCGCACGCCCTCCCGGACAAGCTTGCGCCGTAAGGAGTTATGGTTCGACAACGATCCATTATGCACAAGGCACTGATCAGCGCCGGTCGAGAACGGATGCGCCCCTTCGGTCGTTACGGCGGACTCTGTGGCCATACGCGTGTGTCCGATCCCGTGAGAGCCCGACATTTTTCCGATACTGAACCTGCCGACAACATCTTTGGGAAGGCCAACCTCCTTATAAATCTCAATTGCATCGCCACCTGACATGATCCGGACATTCTTGTGTTTCTCGCGAATGTATTCACGGACATTTACGATCAGATGGCTGTCACATTCGATAACTGCATGAGTGTCGTTACGAACTAACGCAACAGGCGCATTGAGTTCAGTTGCTAATGCGGCTTCTAGTAAGGGGAAATCGCTCTCAGGCTTGTCCGACTGAACGGTCACCTTTGCTTTGCCGGAAGAGCGATCACTATAAACGGCAATTCCTGCGCTATCCGGCCCACGATCCGTCATTGTGATCAGCATATCAGAAAGCAATTGACCAAGTTGAGGGTTCAACGCGTCGTCTTTTAAAAACAGGCCGACAATTCCGCACATTTCCAAGCGACTCCCTGAAAGTATCAAGGTTAGGCTAAATAGCGAAAAACGGAATTGCAATATAGTGAAATAAATTTTCCTTTCAGGAAAATAGATTCCGCCAACCGAAACTGCCAGCTTGCGTGGTTGTTACCTGAAAAGGATCAGGGTTTTTCGTCACCCGAGCTCCGCTGAGGATACGAGATGATCGACAAATATTTTGCTGGAAGTTTTATCAACACGTCTGGCCCATGCGGCGCGTCCGCGTCGAAAAACAGCGTATCCCCTGGTCTCAGGTGATAACTCTGATCACCATGTCGGTATCCAACCTCACCTTCCAGCATGTAGAGCATTTCAATTCCGTCATGCTGGAATGTCGGGAATACATCTGACTCCTCAGTAAGGGTAATCAGATACGGCTCGACAACAACACCGCTGGCATTAGACCCAAGATGACCCAATAGATTATACTGATGCCCGGCTCTGGTTCCAGTGCGATCAATCTCAACACCTTCACCAGCTTTCGTATGCACTGCATTCCTTGCCTCCTCAAAGCGCCGAAAGAATGAAGTGATGCTGGTGCTCAAAGCGTCCGCGAGGGTCTGCAATGTGGCAAGAGATGCCGATGTTGAACCACTTTCGATCTTCGAAAGCATGCTGACAGAGATCTTTGTTTGGTTGGACAGTTCTGCGAAGGTCATACCGTGCTGTTGCCGCAGTGCGCGAATTTCACGCCCGATCGCGACCTCCAGTTTCTTTTCGCCA
Source organism: Pelagovum sp. HNIBRBA483 (assembly GCF_040931995.1). Classification (NCBI taxonomy): domain Bacteria; kingdom Pseudomonadati; phylum Pseudomonadota; class Alphaproteobacteria; order Rhodobacterales; family Paracoccaceae; genus Pelagovum; species Pelagovum sp. HNIBRBA483. Next base: position 1,194,121 of record NZ_CP162412.1, on the reverse strand, counting down.
CCTTCACGAAGTTTATGGGGATCTTGCGAAAGTGGCACCGGCTTACTCGTGTTTTTAAAGTTTTCCATTAAGCACAAGTCTTGCCCCAGACTGCCCATACAGACAACGCCATAAGCGACAAACAGGTCTTTTGACCTCCTCCTAGACGTCTCGCATTCGGCGCGGGTGTGCCGCTATGATACAGCGCACCACCCCTTCAGTCTCGCTTCTGACGAAACGCCCCTTGCACAATGCGATCCATCACCATCGCGAGAAAGAGAATGGCGAACCCACCCAAAAGCCCTGGCCCTTTCGCGGCATATTGAAGAGCTTCCAGAATCTCTTTTCCCAAGCCACCACCACCGATCAATGAGATAATTACCACCATTGAAAGGCACATCAAAATGGTCTGGTTCACACCAGTCATGATCGAAGGTAATGCGAGCGGCACCTCAACATCTTTAAGCAGCTGCCATCGAGAGGCACCAAACGCGACCGCGGCCTCTTTAATACTTTCAGGCACCCCCCTCATTCCAAGCGCGGTAAGACGGATCACCGGCGGCATTCCGAAAATAATGGTCGCCAAAATTCCAGGCGGATTCCCCGTGCCGAAAAACGCGATGATGGGGATAAGATAGACAAAGGCTGGGAGGGTTTGCATCAGGTCGAGAACCGGCTCAGCTGCAGAGTAGGCCCGGCGCGACTTGCCAAACCAAATGCCTAGCGGAATGCCGATGACCACGCAAAGCAACACCGACGCCCCCACAAGCGCCACCGTCTCCATTGCAACCGACCAATAGCCAAGCAAAGCAATGTAAGCGAGGGACGATGCCGTAAAAATGGCAACCCTTGGCCCAGCAGAACGCCAAGCCGTCACGCAAATAATCAACATGACCACCGGCCACGGCGAGCCGTTCAGGGCCAGTGTCAGCCCGTCAAGCACCGTGCGGACACCCGCAACGACCCCATCAAAAACGTCCCCTCCCGCCAGCGCTGCGGCATCAATCCGTGCCTCCAGCCAGCCCGCAAGTTCAGAAAAGAGCGTACCGCTACCATCACCGAGGATCAGCCGGGAAACTTCCTTTTCAGGGAAGGTTTCTAGGAGAGCAAAGGTCACATTCACTGTGAACTTGTAAACGATCAGCGGCGCGATTGCGGCGACAAGCACCACACCCATTATGACATTGCCCAATTTCCGGCCACTCTCAACCTTGCGGCTATCGACCCGCCAATTGGAATAGCGCTTCTCGTACAGACCGTTCGCTATAAAGCCCTGAATTACTTTAAAAATTACAAGAAGGACAATTCCAGCAAGCGCGATCACTGGCGCCTCGGCTTGCATCGCTTCGGCTTGCGCGAAGCTGTTATCGGTCGCTTTTTGCAGGTTTTCGGCAAGTGTCGTGAACCTATCAATGTCATCCTGTTCTGTCGCCGCAGCAGCACGTTCAAGCATGTCGTCGACGCGCGCCTGTTGCCGATTGGCACGGTCGAGCATATCCGCGCCTGGATTACCCCAAAGCCCCCTGCCGATCTGCACCCAAGCCACGATTTCCAGGATCAGAAACGTCCAGAACAAACCCCAGATAGCGCGGCTGGCGGACCACAACGGTCCGAATAGCGCGGCGGCCCAATTGAATGTGCTCGGCCACCATTCGGTCGAATTATGGATTTTGTGAAAGGCGGAAACATAAACATCGCCATTAGCCCCTGCAAATTCCCTGATGGATGAATCAAGAGCGTCTCGATCAACCTCAATGTCAGAGGCAGCGGTGACTTTTATTCCGGTCTGAGTATCAGTCATCCTTGCCTCCTTGAATACCGCGCAGCAGGCGTGCTTTGTCCACAACACCAACGTCCACACCATTTTCAGTAATGATCACTGGTGCATAGGTTCCAACCGATAGATCGATCAACTGATCAAGATCGGCGTTTTCATCGGCCCGTGGCGACTCATCGAGCGAACGCTCGTCTCTCGCTCGAAACTCATCAATCGGCATCATGATCGAATGCGCTCTAACAAGTTTCAGCTTGGAAATGCCCTGCACGAACTCGCGGACATATTCATCCGCTGGATTCATCACGATGTCTTCAGGCGTACCGATCTGAACGATGACACCGTCCTTCATGATGGCAATGCGATGACCAATTCGGATCGCCTCGTCTAAATCATGAGTAATGAAGAGCGTCGTCTTCTTCAGCTGCGCGACCAAGGCCTTGAATTGGTCCTGAAGTTGCAACCGGATCAGCGGATCCAAGGCCGAAAAAGGTTCGTCCATCAAAAGGACTTCAGGATCGGAAGCGAGCGCCCGGGCAATTCCAACCCTCTGCTGCATCCCGCCGGACAGTTCATTCGGAAGGCGGTCCTCATATCCCGTCAAGTCAACAAGCCCAAGAGCGTGATCTGAGATCGCCCAGCGCTTGGACTTTGAAACCTTTCGTATTTCCAAGGGGTACGCCACATTGTCCCGCACACTCCGGTGCGGCATCAACGCCATGTGCTGAAAAACCATCCCGATCTGTTGCGCGCGAATACGGCGTAACTCTTTGTCAGAAATGGTCGAAACATCATGACCAAGAATTTCAATCTTTCCGGCGGTTGGGTCAATCAGGCGGTTGATATGGCGCACGAGGGTGGATTTCCCCGAACCCGACAAACCCATGATGCAGAAGATCTCGCCTCGAGATACTTCGAAAGACGCACCCTGCACCCCAACAACGCAGCCAAAACGCTCCAAAACCTCGGGCTTTCCGATACCCTCTTTTTTGACGGTGGCCATTGCTTCGTCGGCACGCGCGCCAAAGATCTTCCAGACATCAGTTAATTTGACGACAGCTTCGCTCATGACGCCTCCGGCTCCCCGAGCAGACCGCCACACCAGTGGCAGCCTGCAATTTCCGTATCAGCAGTGTGAGCTCCGCCTAGTTGGCCATCCAGCCAAGCACGGCATCCTCATTGTCAGCTACCCACTGCTCCGCATAGGCAAGCGGCTCAACACCATCGATGACCAGCGCAAACGTCATCGCCGAGACTGTATCTGTGTCGAACATCATGTTGGAGAGCAACGTTGCCACCCCGGGGTAGTCCGTCTCCAATGAGGTTGCATAATGGATGTGCAAATAAGCAGAGTCCCAAGCGACCGCTGCATCCGACTCCTCGAGCCAATTCGCTGAATCTGTCGGCTGGGTGACATTCCATTTTGCAGGATCATAGGCCGGTTCATCGAGCACGACCAGATCATGCAGCGCAAACACATAATGCGGCGTATAGCAGAAGCCCGCCCATGCATCGCCAGCAGTAATCGCGTTGCCAAGTTCACCGTAGGCAACTGTCTCGTCGATCTCTGTCAGTGTGAAGGTTTGATCATAACCATATGATTTTGCGCGTATTTTCTCAACATTGGTTGACGCCCAACCCGGCGCACCGATCCAAAGCTCCCCTTGGCCGTCGCCATCACTGTCGAACAGTGCCGCGATATCGGGATTGGTCAGATCGTCGATCGACGTAATGCCATTGGCATCCGCCGTCGCCTTGTCGACGCACATGCCCTGAAACGCTTCAACCCCATTCGGGTTCATCGACACCGTGCCCTTATCCACAACGAACGTATCGTGAAGATTCTGCTGGTTCGGCAGCCAAACCTCGGGGTGCACATGCATCGCGCCAGAATCCATCGCCTCGAATACAATCGGGTTGGTCCCGTTCTGCAGTTCCACTTCTAGCCCGAGGTTCTGCTCAATCGCGACCTTCATGATATGCGCTGTTGCGTTTACCGAAGGCCAGTTGGGTACACCGATGACAATATCCGCCGCAATAACCGGCGAAGCGGCAAGTGCGGTCGCACCTACCAGAATGGTTCCAAGCTTCTTCATTGACTTACTCCCTATGAGTTATCGCCGACATGTTCTTTATCCGGCATTTGCTAATTTCTCATTGGCCCGCATTCGCCGTGGAGACTTCTCCGCCAGCGCACAGGCGCATTCTTGGGCGAGGATCAGCTGATCTGGCGACCGGCGCACGCAACCTCGACCCACTCAGGTTAGCGGGAGTGAAAAAATTGATAAGCGAAACTTTGTGCAGACTATATTCGAAAAAATCGAATTATCTACAAATTGAAGAGCGCGGACTCGTCCATAAGCCGCTCGACCAGCGGCTGGAACCAGCTCCAACCTTGCGCTGCGCTATCGCTGACAACAAGGCACTTCTTGCGCGTATAAACAGGCGCATCGGGCACCGCGAAAATGCGCCCGCTTCGCACAAACCTGTCAGCCAAAGCCTCGGGCAGATAGGCCGAACCGCGATTATCAAGCATAAACTGTAACGCCCACCAAGAGCTGTCAAAGCTGATCCGCGCAACCCCAGCATCATGATAGGATTGCGCATGCATACGCCGAAAATCCGCCCCATGGTCGACAAAGATATAATCGGGATCCCCGATGATGGGAGTATCATTCCTGTCAGAGTAAAGAACCAGCCTCTCAACCGGCAGCTCATGTATCGTTTGGCTCCCCCGTGCGACGGCCTCATAGGTCAGGATCACATCAACGGACCCCTCTGAAAGCCAAGCCTCGAGATCGTTAGCGCTACCCTGATGCACAGACATCGCAATCTCAGGATGCTTGGACAGAATATCGTAAAAGAACCGCCGCCCCGGCCCGTGCCATAATTCTCGGTCACAGCCAAATGTGCAAACAGCATCGAGGCCCGCAGGGAGCGCCGTTTCAAACTTGGCTTGCCGCCAGAGGCCAGTCATGATCCGCGCATACCCCAAGAGTTTGGTTCCAGCAGGCGTCAATGTCGTTCCTGATTTCTGACGATTGAGCAGCACCTGGCCGATTTCGTCTTCCAACGTCTTAAGGCGAGCCGTCACCGTAGACTGCGTAACGTTCATCCGCTGAGACGCCCGAACGAGGCTACCCGTCTCCACAATCGCCAAAAACGTTTGCAACGCGACAATATTCATCTCGCCCCCTTAATTCGAATTTTTTGCATTTTTGCAGCAAAACTATTCACTATCAAGAATTGAGTTTCTGTGACACATCTGGCCAATCAACAAAATTTTGCAGTCGCAGGAGGGTAAACATGTTTCGGGATGCTACGAAGCTGGTGCCGCGTGACAGCTTTATCGACGCCATGCGAAGGGTTGCCTCATCGGTTACCGTTGTGACCACAGATGGCCCAGCCGGACGGCTAGGCGCCACAGTAAGTGCTTTTTCATCGGTCTCTGCGGACCCGCCAACCATATTGATATGCCTCTTTGCAGAAAGCCGGATTGCCAAAGCCGTTCTGGAGAACAAAGACTTCTGCGTGAATGTCCTTTCCGAGGAGGATAGCGACATTGCAGACCGCTTTGCTGGTCGGCACGATGCTCTGGTAGAGGACCGTTTTTCTGGGATTGATTGCTACGGTGCCCCGGGTACGCCTCCCCAAATCGATGGTGCGACCGCCTTTCGATGCGTACAACAACAGACGATTTTGTCGGGTAGCCACCTCATCATTCTAGGCCATGTTCGGCACGTTCTCGCGGGCGCCGCACGACCCCTCACCTACCGTGACGGCAGCTACCATCGGGTACTCCCAAAAGCGGATCGCTTTCTATCCGCCGCAACCTGAGAAACCGATATGAAAAACTACAAGATGTTGATTGCGGGTGAATGGGTCAGTGCTTCCGACAATGGCTCATTTACGAGCATGGACCCCAGTACCGGAAACGCTTGGGCCCGCATCCCCGAAGCCACCGCTGCTGACGTCGATCGCGCTGTCAAAGTGGCCTATCATGCCTGCTACGACGGGCCATGGTCGCGCATGTCCGCCACCGAGCGTGGCCACTGCCTCAGGCGTTTGGCCGATCTGCTCTCCGAGCATTCCGAAAGCCTCGGCGCAACGGAAACACGCGATACGGGTAAAATGTTCAAGGAAACACGCTGGCAGGCAAAATACATAAGTGAATTCTATCACTTTTTCGCCGGCGCCGCTGACAAGATCAACGGTGAGACACTTCCGATCGACAAACCGGAAATGTTCGTTTTTACCAATCGCGAGCCACTGGGCGTGATTGCCGCAGTGGTGCCTTGGAACTCGCAACTGTTCCTTTCCGCGGTTAAGATCGGCCCCGCCCTTGCCGCTGGAAATACCGTTGTCCTCAAGGCGTCCGAGCATGCTTCCGCCGCAATGTTGGAATTCGGTGAATTGATCACAAAGGCCGGAATACCTGATGGCGTGGTCAACATCGTGACTGGGCATGGCGACCCATGCGGGCGCGTTCTCACATCACACCCGCTTGTTGCGCGTGTGTCGTTCACAGGCGGCCCTTCATCGGCCCGTCATGTCATTGGAAACACCCGCGAAAACTTTGCCGAACTCAGCCTTGAGCTTGGTGGAAAGTCACCCTTAATCGTTTTTGATGACGCGGATATCGAAAGCGCTGTAAACGGTGCGGTCTCAGGTATTTTTGCAGCCTCCGGTCAAAGCTGCGTCGCCGGTTCTCGGCTTGTCATCCACGAGGCAATAGCAGACGAATTCTTGCAACGTCTCGCCCAGATCGCCAATCAGGCGAAAATCGGTGACCCGATGGCCGAGGAAACGGAAATGGGGCCTCTCTGCACTCACGGTCAGCTTGAAAACATCGAACGTGAGGTTGCCCGCGCAATCGAGGAAGGCGGGCGAGTCATCTGCGGCGGTGAGCGTGCTGTGGCGGGTTCCGAACTCTACTATAGGCCCACAATCATCGATTGCCCGTCGCCGGATTTGCACATCGTCGATACGGAGCTTTTTGGCCCCGTCCTCTCGGTCCTGCGGTTCAAAACCGAGGAAGAAGCCCTCGCGCTGGCCAATGATACCGTGCACGGCCTTGCCGCTGGCATCTTCACGAGAGACAGCGCCCGCGCTTTACGCATGAGTCGGGGCGTCAGAGCAGGTATCGTCTGGGTCAACACTTACCGAGCCGTCTCTCCGATCGCAGAATTTGGCGGCATGAAGACCTCCGGATACGGCCGCGAGAGTGGGTTCCAAGCAGTCTACGATTACACCCGCCCCAAAACAGTATGGATGAACACATCCTCAGAGCCACTGGGAAGCCAGTTTGTGGCGCGTTGAACAAGGGAGGAAGCGATGAAATTTCAGCTCGCAATCAATTTGGAGCGCATGAGCCCCGAAACCGACATGAAGGACGTCAGGGATCACACGCTTGAAATGGTAAAAATGGCAGACGCCGCCGGCTTCGAAATCGCATGGGCTGCCGAGCACCATGCCATGGAGATGACTATCGCCCCGAACCCTTTTCAGATCCTGACTTGGTGGGGCGAACACACCAAAAATATTCGCCTCGGTGTTGGCGTAGTTAACGCCGCCTACTGGCACCCGATCGACCTTGCAGGCGAGGCGGCGTTTCTTGACCTGATCAGCGATGGGCGTTTGGAGTTTGGCATTGGCTCTGGTGCCTATCAGCGTGAATTCGACCGCATGAAACCCGGCCTCGATCAAAAAGACAGCTGGCGCTACATGCAGGAAATGCTGCCGGTAGTGCGCGAATTGTGGAAGGGCGATTACGAACACAATGGAACCTATTGGCAGTTTCCACGCGCGACGTCTTGCCCCAAACCCATTCAGGATGACGTACCCGTCTGGGTGGCAGCGCGCTCGCCAATAACCTTTGACTACGCCGTCGAAAACGACTGCAATATCATGTCATGGCCATTGACGATGCCGATGTCTGAGGCCGAGGCCTATCGTGCACGCCTCGACGAGTCGATCGCAAAGAATGGCGGGAAGTACGACGGCAGATGGGTGATGATGCGCCACGCAGCGGTCTACGAAACTGAGGCAGACCGCCAGAACGCCCTGCAATCCGTCCGCGTTCAACTAAGCCAGTTCGGCAATCTCATGACGCAGACAGGTGATGTCGTGAATGGCTTCCCCGAAGCCGTGCCACCAGAAAAACTTGAGGGCAATTTCCGATATGATCCCGCGACACTCGAAGAGAACCTACTCTTCGGCTCGCCGTCTCAAGTTCTCGAAAAACTGAAACTCTATGAGGATCTGGGCCTCGATGGCTTCATCTACTACGCGTCGATGGGCATGGACATGGATCAGCAAAAACGGTCGCTCCAACTCTTCATCGACAAGGTAATTCCGGAATTTAAGAGGAGGAAAATAGCTGATGCCGGTTGAACTTCGTCGCACGCTTCTTTGGAGACAAACAACATATCTCGAAGGCTGGAAGAAAGTCGACGAACCAACTTTGCTCGTCGCGGCCTTGGCGATCATCAAGAACCCGTGGTTCGGTCGCGGGCATGTTGAAAACATGCGCCCCGAAATCATGGAGCATGGTCCCGTGATCGGGAAAATGCTGACGGAGATGCTGCTCGATGTAACGGGCGATCAACTGGAGGGGTGCGGAAAGGCCAGCGTCGTTGGCATGGGAGGCGAAATTGAGCACGCCCAAGCCATGACGCACACCGTTCACTTCGGCAACCAACTGCGCGAAGCAGTGAACGCAAAATCCTATCTCGTTTTTTCCAACACGCGCGGTGCCGCGAATTGCCCTATCACTATCCCCCTGATGGACAAGGATGATGGAGGTCGCAGGTCGCACTATCAAACCATTCAAACCTCGATTTCCGATGCTCCCGCCGCCGATGAAATTGTTGTTGCCTTAGGGGCATCTGTGGGCGGGCATCCGAACCACCGCATCGGCGATCGGTATCAAGATTTGGCAGAGATGGGCCGCGACCCCGACAACCCTGCGGGCCTATGATGGCGATCTCGCAAAACGGAACCGCATATGAATTGTCCGGCCCGAGCGACGCCCCCGCGGTCGTACTCATCCACGGGCTTGGATTGACACGCAGCAGCACTTGGGGGGCTATTGTACCCGATCTGTCTCAGAACTTCCGCGTCCTTACATACGACCTGTTGGGCCACGGCCAATCCGCTCTACCAAACGTCGAGGTTACGCTAAGATCCCTCGCCAAGCAGCTTGTTGACCTCATGGACGAACTGAAAATTGAAAAAGCGGCTTTGCTCGGTTTTTCACTTGGAGGGATGATCAATCGGCGCATTGCTATCGATTTCCCCAACCGCGTATCCGCGCTGGCTGTTCTAAACTCACCGCACGATCGTGGTGAAGAGCAACAACAAATTGTTGAGAAACGCGCACAAGATACAGCGGAAGGCGGCCCTGCCGCCGGCATAGACGTAACGCTGGCACGATGGTTCACGAAAGACTTCATGGAAACCCATGCGCAAGACGTCGCATCAATTCGGCAGATCGTCTTGGCCAATGATCCAAAGAATTATGCGGCGCACCGCTGGGTGCTGGCAGAAGGCGTGCGCGAATTGATAGCACCCGATTCCCCCATTAACCACCCGACGCTCGTCCTCACCTGCGAAAACGACACCGGCTCAACACCGGCAATGACCAGGGCCATCACGGCCGAAATTGACGGCGCCGAAGCGATTATCATCCCGTCGCTTCAGCATCTCGGTCTGATCGAAAGACCTGAACTTTTCGCGCACGCGCTCAGGGATTTCCTGAACCGCACGCTCACCAAACAATAGAGGAAAACGCTATGACCCGACTTTCCGGTGGGCAGGCCGCCGTTGAAGCCCTGAAGGCAGAAGATACCAAATATGTGTTCGGGCTGATCGGCTCTGCGACGATGGAAATGTTCGATGCATTATACGACGCCAAAGAGATCAACTTCATCGGCGTACACGACGAGCGTACGGGCACCCATATGGCCGACGGCTACGCCAGAGCGAGTGGCGAAACCGGCGTCGTTCTCGCCGGTCAAAACGGCCCAGGTACGACCAACCTCGTTACCGGCCTCGCACAGGCAAAAGCCGCTTATACTCCGATCGTCTCAATCGGTGGGGCATTGGCGTCTGGTCATGTGTATCGCGATGCCTTTCAGGAGGTCGACCAGCAGGCGCTTTTCACCCCGATTACCAAAAAAACCTGGACGGCCCCTTCTGCCGAACGGGTTCCCGAACTCGTGCAGGAGGCATTTCGTGTGGCAAATGCCCCGCGTATGGGGCCTGTTCATCTCAACCTTCCCCGCGACGTCCTTTCCGGTCAGGCCGACTATGAGGCGATGCCTGCGCCCGAACATTATCGCCCCGTTGGTCCGACTGCCGCGCCAGAGCGATCCATCGCTCAAGCCGCCAAAATGCTAGCGAATGCGGAACGTCCGGTCATCATGGTTGGAGGCGGCATCAAAAATACTGGCGCCTCAAGTCACGCCATCGCGCTTGCAGAGGCGTTCAATGCGCCACTCGTTTCGTCTCCGGGCCATGGCGACGCCATACCATTCGGTCATCCGCTGAATGCGGGCCAGATGGGGCCGCGCGGCAACGAGGTCGCCTCCCGCCTCATGAAAGAAGCCGATGTGATCCTGGCCTTGGGTACACGGATCGGCTTCAACGCGACGTTCTTCAGTTACGACAATATCAACCGCGCCGCCGCAATCATTCATGTTGAACAAGAACCCACCGCGATCGGCCGGTACTTTCCTGTCGAATTGGGCATCTGGGGTGACGCACCTACCGTCGCACAGCAGCTCACATATGAGGCAGGAAAGCTGGCGCGTCGCGCCGAAGCCGAGGCATGGACGGAGAGCTACAAAGCTGAGCGCAAAGCCTTTCTGACGCAGCGCGATATAGATGCGGACGTCTCGAATACCATCATCCAGCCTTCTGGCTTGTTTAAAACTCTACGCGATGTTGTTCCTCATGATGCCGCATTCACGATGGATGCGGGAACACTCTGCCTGCAAGCAACCGATAAACTGAACTACTGGCAGCCCAAGAGCCTGTTCACACCACTGGATTTCGGATTGGTTGGCTTCTCCTTTGCCGCAGGCTTGGGCGTAAAACTGGCCTGTCCTGATCGCCCCGTAGTCAGCCTGATGGGCGATGGCGGATTTGGCATGACCACATCTGAGCTTTCCACAGCGGTCGACTACGGCATCAATACCGTCACGGTGGTGATGAATAATGGTTGCTGGGGCGCCGAAAAGGCCTACCAACGCGATTTCTTCAATGGGCGCTACATCGGCGCGGATATCTCCAGCCCGCCGTTCGACAAACTCGCCGAGCTTTATGGGGCCAAGGGCTACCGCGCCGAAACGCTTTCCCAAACGGCCGAAGCAATCGAGGCAGCGCTGGACTGCGGAAAACCCGCTGTTATCGACGTTATGGTCGACCCCGCTGCGCTCTATTCATTCCGCCGCGACAGCTTCAAGCACAGAGGTGGCTAACATGACAGACAAGAAAACCTACCCCGCGACCGACGCACAGCGCGCTACCGGCGACTGGAATCCGTTCTGGTCAACACTGGAGGAACTGGATCGTGACTATCTAGAGGCCTTCCTGCAATTCCGGTCAGTCCCCCAGAACGGACCGCTGGATCAGAAAACCAAAGAACTGATCTTTATCGCCATCAACGTCGCGACAACGCATCTCTGGCCGTCGGGTGCGCGGCGCCATATGGCGAATGCCCTCGCCGCGGGTGCAACCAAAGAAGAAATCCTTGAGGTGATCCAACTGACCTCGATCATGGGCATACACTCGATGACAATGGGGGTTCCGATACTCATGGAAGAAGTCGAAAAGGCAAAGAGCGCGGATTAGACATGGCTGACGAACACGACCGCTCGATGATGGAAAACCTCTATTGGTGGGGCATTCCCACCATGTTTCGTTGCCCGAATTCCGGACCGGAAGATCAAGACATCGCGCTCGTGGGTGTGCCGCATTCGGCAGGCAATGGAACAACCGAGCGCGATCAGCACCTTGGGCCGCGCGCCCTCAGAAACGTATCCGCAGTACAACGGCGGGTTCATGCCCAATTCGGCATCGATCCATGGAACGCCGCGCGGATCGCTGATGTCGGTGACGTCCCCTTCCCGCGGGCAAATGACAACGAGCATTGCATTGAGCAGATTACCAAATTCTACCAAACGATAGACGATGCCGGCGCGCGGCCTGTATCCGTCGGCGGCGATCATTCCATAACTGGCGGCATCGTTCAGGCCCTAGGCTGCGGCAAGATCGCCGGTGGGGAACCTATCAGCTTTCTGCATCTTGATGCCCATACAGACGTTTTCACCAAGGTGGATCATTTCCTCGGCGCCCACAAATCCGCAGCCCATTGGGGCGCATATCTCGCCGATCAGGGGAAGGTTGATCCGACCCGCTCGATGCAGATCGGCCTGCGAGGGCACCCGCGGACCTTGGACTGGCTCCAGCCATCCTATGACTATGGCTACAACGTCGTCACCATGCAGGAGTTCCGGCATCGCGGACTCGAAGACGTGGTCGCCCAAAGCAAGGAAGTGCTCGCGGGGCGCCCCGTCTACATCACATTCGATCTCGATTGCCTCGACCCAACCATTGCGCCCGGCGTCTCGAATATTGAACCTGGTGAGAAGGGGTTTGACATAGATGAGGCGATCAGCCTGCTTAGAGCCGCGCGTGGTATGAACATCGTGGGCGGCGATGTGGTGTGCATGATGCCGACCAAGGACAGCCCCAATAACATCACGGCCTTGACCGCCGCGGCCATCATGTTCGAGATGGTTGCAATGATAGCCGAGAACGTCGCATCGGAGTAACGAATTGACCCGCGAAATTGACCCGTTCTTTCAACCCGTTTCCGCGATGGAATTGGCCCGCTTTGCTGGCGTCCCCACCTTCATGCGACTGCCGCATCTCACGCCCGGTAATGAACGTTACAATGATGTTGAGTTAGGGCTCATCGGCGTCCCTTGGGACGGCGGCACAACAAACCGCGCGGGCGCCCGCCACGGCCCTCGGCAATTGCGGGATGCGTCAACGATGATCCGCGCGATGAACCCAGTCACGGGAATTGCCCCCTTCGCGAAGGTAAACTGTGCGGACCTTGGCGATGTCGCGCCGAACCCCGTAGACATCATGGACACGCTCACTCGCGTCGAAACATTCCTTGCAGCGATGAAGGCCCAAAGTATTTGTCCATTGACGGTCGGAGGAGATCACTTGGTTTCTCTACCTGTTCTCCGCGCACTGGGTAAGGAGGAGCCGCTTGGATTGGTGCAATTCGACAGCCATACCGACCTGTTCGACTCCTATTTTGGCGGAAGCAAATATACCCACGGCACGCCCTTCCGCCGCGCTGTCGAAGAAGGACTCGTTGACCCGAAGCGCTTCGTTCAGGTTGGCATCAGAGGAACCGCTTATGACACGACCGATGTTGAGTGGGGACTGGAACAGGGCATCCGCATCATCAGGATCGAAGAACTCTACGAGCGGGGCACCAGTCACGTCATGGCGGAGGTGAGGGAAATTTTGGGCAAAAGGCCAAGCTACTGCACTTTTGATATTGATTTTATCGACCCAACCTACGCACCGGGGACCGGCACACCAGAAATTGGTGGCCCGAACAGCTATCAAGCGCAGCAGGTTATTCGCCAACTGCGCGGCGTGAATTTGGTAGGCGCTGATCTCGTGGAAGTGTCGCCGCCGTTCGACCCAACAGGCGGCACGGCTTGGCTCGGGGCTTCCCTCCTGTTTGAACTGATGGGAGTTTTGTCTGAAGCGATTGAAAAACGCCGCGGGTAATCGCGACAGATGCACTCAAACGAGAGCCACACGACATTTGGAGCAAAGAACTGCCCACCTTGATCAGCTCATACACTGTCAACCTGTTCGCGAAAATGCCGAGTTTTGATAGAAATGGCGCGCCTATTGCGCGGTGACTGTCGGTATCCGCGGATCGTTTGAATTCTGCTGAACCCGCGCCGCGACAGCGACCATTAAAGCCTGCGCCAAACACATCGGTGCAGCAAGCGAGCGTGAAAACGTATAGTCATGCTCTGGCACCGCAAAGAGCACCGCAGATGGCTTCTTCAGTGGTGATAAAGTGCTGTCAGAGATTGCGATGATTGGCACATTTAGTTTTGCGCATTCCTCGACGATATTCACCACCTCTGTGGCGTAGAACCTGAAGGATACCGCAATCAAGACATCGTCAGGCTTCATGTTACGCGCCATATGGGTCGCCAGCCCACCGCTCGCATCAAGAAGCACACATGGCCGCCCAAGCATCGCAAGAATATAGCGCAACAGGCTCACCACCGGCTCGGATCGCAATTGACCAACCAGATAAACCGTACCGGCTCTTTCGATCATTTCCGCGGCACGGGCAATGTCACCAGCATCCATTTTTTCCAGCAGGTCTTGCAATGAAGCGATATCCCTCACCACCAGATCGCGCAAAAAACCGTATTCCGAGCGGTCCTCCCGCCTCGAGAGTTCGCCCTCCAAAGCTTTCTTTCGCGCTTCAAAACCGGGCGCCGCGGTAGAAAGTCGCCGCTGAAACAGTGATTGCAAATCCTTGAAGCCGCTATAACCCAACGACTGCGCGAACCGGACAAAACTGGATGCATGAATATCGCAATGCGCTGCAATCGCGTTCACCGACTGGACCGCAACTTCATTGGGGTTCTGGGTCAGATACTCGGCAATTTTTTGATACGTTTTGCTCATCTGCTCGAAGCGGTCGTGGATCAACCGGATGAGTTCTTCATAGTCCGCCGGTGGCGATCCGTCCTGCGTTACCATGCTCTTCTCCTCATCAACAGCGCCCCACCCAGATCACAAACCGACACATGACATTAGATCGAATGGATTGAACCTGCAACAATCGTTGCAATAATTAGAAAGAGTCAAAAGCGATCTACTCAGCGCTCAACCGGCAATCCCGAAGGGACTTTTTCAGGGATCCCCAAGCGCCCACCACTTCGCGCTATGGGGTCTTCAAGAGACTTCAGAAATGCCATCAATTGTTTGATTTCGCGGTCCTCTAGTTCAACTTCCTGTGCGGGCATTGATTGCGCCGCCGCGTAGATGCCAGCAAAATCCGCTCCGGCCGCATCGGGTGCCAAATCCGGTTTGGAAAGGGTCATCTCCGGCAAAATGGCCTCGGTCGTGTCATAGTCAGCGATCTGGCCTCCCCGCGCGATGTGTGAGCGCAAATACGCTTCCAAATCGGCGAAGGCGCCTGAATGCCCATAGGGCGCCGTCAGCGTAACATTTCGCAACGAAGGCGTCCGAAAAGCATAGGCGTCCTCTGCCCTGTTGGTAACGCGCATGCGTCCGGTATCGCGTTGGTGCGTCTCGAAACGCTCCGCCTTGCCCGGTCCGATCTGAACATCTCCCATTGCATGGAAAGACATATCACTCAGCAACGGCCCACTGTGGCAAGTGCTACAACCGGCATCCCCATAAAACAGTTCAAGCCCTGCACGCGCATCAGCATCGAGGCTATCTTCGCCGCGCAGAAATGCATCGAATGGCGAAGTGTCTGATCGAAAATCAAATGCCATATAGGCGGCAATTGCATTCGAAATATCGGTGAAATTGATCTCTCGCCCACCAGAAATTTCTGCATAGGCTTGGCGGAAACGCGCCTGATATTCTTGGATGGCGTCAATTCGCGCCGCTATAGCCGCCCACGCACCGTCACTTCCAGTAAGGCGTCCAGTGCGCACCAGCGCTGCGATCTCATTCTCGCTGTAATGGCCTGCCATCTCATCTTGCGACAATACAGGGAACATGGTCTGCGCTGAAAGGAGCGAGTTAAAACCTTGCACCATCTCATCCTCAAGCGGGGTTCTGAACCCAGTTGGCCGGTTGTGATCTACTTCGATCCGACCATCGGCAAAAAGCACGGTAAACCCAGCCGCGCCTACATTCCAAAGGGCCGGCGCATTACGCGGGATACGTTGCTCCGGAGGGTTGTCCGGATTTGGGCGTCGATCCGGCCCCAAACCGAGACCTCCTTCCCCAATGCCCAGCGACAACCCGTCCGAAGTACCAAACCGCGGGTGATGACAACTCGCACATGAGATGTTGCGATTTCCCGACAGTTCAGCGTCCCAGAACAGAAGTTGCCCGAGCGCAATCTCTTCCATATTCGCCTTGGGAAAGTCAGCGTCGGTCAGAGGCTCTGGCAAGGCTTGTGCGTAAATCGCCGTCGGCAAACAAAGCAAGATCAACGGTAAGAAACGCATTATCTCATTCCTCCCTGAGTACCGGCGCTGCGCCGACGTCTCGTGTGACCGTCCAGGCAGTGTTCAAGCCGATCTCCGCCCACTCCGTTTCCTCGCCGTCCGGCCAGATAACCCGCATAGACGCGGCCTCAGCCGCCCCCAAGCCAAAGTGCAGCGGCCCAACGGTCCCCGACGCATGGCCACCCCCAATCGTCCTTTCACGGGTCAAGATGCGCCCGTCCGGCAGTCTCAGCTCGACAAAGGCCCCTATCGCGTCAGAATTGGCACCTTTTTGCACCAAATCGAGCGTGATCCAGTTTCCAGTATTCACCGAACGGTTTTGCCATACCTCCATCGGGGCCCGACGGTTGATCACTAAAATATCGAGCAAGCCATCATTGTTGAGGTCCACCAACGACGCGCCCCGCGCACGCTCAGTCGTCCCAATACCGGTTATTTCGCCCCATTCCGTGAAGGTCCCGTCAGTGTTCTGCATCAAGAGGTTGTTCGGATCATGAATAGCGTTGGAAGGCATTTGATCGACATTCCCTTTCGCAATGAACAGATCATCGCGGCCATCATTGTCGAAATCACCGAACGCGGCATGCCAACCCGTAGAGGGGCGCCCATCGTCGCCGACATAGGGTGTCGTGGCATAAGTACCAATCGTGTAAGGCGCGGCAGTCATGATGCCGTTACCTTGGTTTAATTGGATTTGCTGATCGCCCATAGAGGTCAGGACAACCTCAGGAAGCCCATCGCCTGTCAAATCGCGGCTTGCGATCCCCATTCCCCAAATTTTCAGCTCGGGCCAACCATCTGCTGCGGAATATTCTCTCAGCGGGTCAAGGCTCCACATCTGCTCACGACCTTCCCGCACATAATATTGCCGGTCATTCGATATTCTAAGGTCAGGCTGACCGTTGCGTTTCCAATCCGATATGAGCATCGACAGCGCGCAATAACCGGGTTCCAAAGCCCTGCGTTTGGCAAATGACCGCCCATTAGGGCGCATCAAATAGTTTGCATCACACGCCGCAAACGGACCTTCCGGGTTCGTTTCATCAACGTAATTTCCGAACGCCAGCGTCGGCCACCCCTGCCCTCTTTCAAAAGTGGCTGTAAAAGAAGTGGTCCATTCATTGCCGCCCTGAAAGTTCCAAGCTGGCGGTGCTTCCGCAAAACGGCACTCCCCATACCCCTGTAGGAGAATATTTTCACCGTGGCGCAGCACAACCAAGTCAAGCACCCCGTCGCTATCGACATCGAGAGGATAAGCTCCGGTAACGCTTGTTATCACCGGCAGCGCGCCAAGTTCGAAGCCGATATCACCGCCGCGCTCCGATGCATTGATCAACAACCGCGCCGGGTTACTGCCACCTGCGGCAAACACGTCCGGCAGGCGGTCGCCGTTGCAGTCAAAAACAGCGAGACCACCGCCGACGAAGAAGTTCCAGCCACCATCATAGACATGCTCGGCCGGAAGTGCCGCAGAACGATCGACAAAAGCCACGTCGGCCAAAGCAAAATTGGCATGACTGGCAAAACATACCCCAAGCGCGCATAGCAGAAAGGCCCCTGTCTTACCGCGCTTGGGGTGTTTTGTATCGACGGTACGTTTGTTTACCTGCCTTGACGGCGCGCGCACAGCAGGACCTCACGCAGCCAAATGCGCCGGCTTCTTACCAAGAATGATCATTCCGAGGATGTCGTCATCCGTCACGTCGGCGACATTGACGGTTCCCACAAGCTCGCCATTCTTCATAACGCTCGCTCGGTCGCATAGCTTCATCACGTTATGAACGTCATGCTCGATCAGGAAAATACCAATGCCATGGGCCTTCAGCTCTGCGATCAACTCAGCCACCATTTGAGTTTCATGCGGTCCAAGCGCCGCAGTCGGCTCATCCATGATGAGAATTCTTGCATTGAAGTACACGGCCCGGGCAATCGCAACGGATTGCCGCTGTCCACCAGACAATGCACTTACAGGAACGTTGAACTTCTTGAAGTTCGGGTTCAGCCTTCCCATGATCTTCCGCGTTTCAGCTTCCATCTTCGCATCATCGACCAACCCGTTCCGCATCAGTTCGCGGCCCAGAAAGAGATTGGAAGCAGCGTCAAGGTTGTCCGCGAGCGCAAGGGTCTGATAAATCGTCTCGATATTATGCGCACGCGCGTCGCGCGGATTATCGATCTGAACCTTCTTTCCGTCGATGAAGATATCACCGCTATCTCTTTGGTATGCACCGGAGAGGCACTTAATAAGCGTCGATTTGCCAGCACCGTTGTGCCCAAGCAATCCAACAACCTCCCCGGGGTGAAGGTCAATGGAGACATGATCCACCGCCTTAATACCTCCGAAAGCGATAGAGATATCGCGCATCTCAACAAGTGGCGTTTTTGCTTCGTTGGTCATTTTGCGATCCCCACACGTTTACGATAAATGATATCAACCCAGACAGCGATGATCAGGACAAGGCCAACCACGATATTCTGGAACGGCGTATCGACACCGACCATCGCCATGCCCGATTGCAGAGACTGCATGATCAGCGCGCCGAGCACGGCACCGTAAATCGTCCCGACACCTCCAGCCAGCGCGGTTCCGCCAATGACGGCGGCCGCAATAACCCGCAGTTCTTCAAGCATGCCGATATCGTTGCCGTGGCTTTGCAGTCGTGCTTGCGCGATCAGCGCGGCGACGGCGCAGAGAAAGCCCATCAGCGCAAAAACCTTCACCGTCAGAAATTTCGTGTTGATACCGGAAAGTTCAGCCGCATCCGGATTGCCCCCCGTTGCAAAGATATAGCGACCAAAGCGCGTCTTGAGCGCGATCACGGTCATCCCCACCGCGACGAGGATCAAAATCAAAACCGAAATCGGCAGACCATGCATCGCGGTATAGCCTTCTGGCACCACCTCTCCGCGCGCCTCGAACATGCGGCGCAATTTGCCTGCGGGTATCGGGTACCGAGAGAGCCACCCAACGAACAACATAATCGAACCGACTATGAGTGCCATCATCACGCCTTCTGCCCAAACCGGTTTCACCATGAAACCATGGCGGACCTTATTGCGGCGGGCTGACAACAACACTGCGACAGCAGCGATCGACGCCCCTATCCCGACAGCGTAGCTCCATTGAGCCCCAAGAACGCCTTCGGTGCCGCCGAACATCAGCAGATTTGGGTCAGTCAGGGAAACAGATTGACCATTGGTCGTGAACCAGTTGACGTTACGCCAAATAAACAGTCCGCCAAGAGTGACGATGAATGACGGGATCGCTTGGTATCCAATCAACCAACCCGAAGCTGCCCCCATCGCTGTACCAGCAGCAAACCCGATTACGATTGTCAGCAAAAGGATCAGGGGGCTGCCATATTCCAATCCGAAAAGTGACGGCAGCCAGTATGCCTGCATCATAGCCATGACAGCAGAACACATTGCCAACATGGAGCCAACAGAGAGGTCGATGTGGCGCGAGACAATCACGAAGACCATGCCGCATGCCATGATCGCTACGGGTACCGTCTGAACCGTGATGTTGAACACGTTTCTGGGCTGAATGAACGTTCCACCTGTCCAGATTGTGAAAACCAATGTGATGGCAAAAAACGCCACCAACATTCCCAACAACCTCACATCCAGTTCCAAGGTTTCAAAAATATTACGTTTCGGAGTTGGCGCTCCTGACGCGGCGTCTCTGTCACTCATTTAGTGTGCCCTCCCAAGCAACCGTCGGCTCTTCAAAAGTTGGGTGCGACGATCAGATATGATCCGACCGTCGCACTCGTTTTTCAAGCGGCCATTATTCGCAAACAGCCAGTCCCGTCACGCCTGCACAGAGTGTCTCTTTCGAGATCCAGCCAGCGTCCAGAACGATATCCAGCTTGTCCTGCGTGATCGGCTGCGGTGCGAGCAGGACCGAGGTCAGCTCTTTGCCGCTCGGGGACGTAAAGGTGGCAGCGCCCTCAACATCAGCCATTGCAGTACCGGTTGCCAATGCTACAGCGATCTCGCCTGCTTTGCGGCCCAGTGCGCGGCTGTCTTTCCAGACGGAAACCGTCTGAGTGCCCAGCGCCACGCGATTCAGTGCAGCCATGTCACCATCCTGGCCAGAAACCGGGATACCCGCCATGCCTTGCGCCGTCAGGGCAGCAACAACACCACCTGCGGTTCCGTCATTCGAGGCCACAACAGCGTCAACGCCATTGTCGGTCTGTGTCAGGATTTGCTCCATGTTGCGCTGCGCGTTTGCAGGCTGCCAATCGTCAGTGTAGGCTTCGCCCACGATTTCGATCGCACCGGAGTCCAGCGCTTCTTGCAGCACTTCTTGCTGACCGCCACGCAGGAAGTCTGCGTTCGGATCAACCGGCGAACCCTTGATCATGACATACCGGCCAGTCGGCTGCGCTTCCAAGACCGCACGCGCCTGCATCCGGCCAACTTCCACATTGTCAAAGGTCAGGTAGAAGGCACGCGGGTCGTCGATCATGCGGTCATATCCAACGACCGGCACACCAGCGTCTTCGGCAGCGTTCAAAGCCGGTCCGATCGACGCGGAGTCCTGTGCAAGAATGATAATCGAGGAGCATCCTTGGGTGATCATGCCTTCGATATCCGCCAGCTGCTTTGTCGCAGAGGTCTGCGCATCAGCCGAAACGTATTTTGCACCAGCGGCTTCAAGAGCGCCCACGATTGCAGCTTCATCCGTCTTCCAGCGTTCCTCACGGAAATTCGACCAGCTTACACAAACCGTCAGGTCTTGTGCGACTGCATCGGTTGCAATCATGGCTGCTGCCATTGATGCGAGCAGAATAGTTTTTTTCACTTGGTTTCCTCCCAATGTTTTCCAAGACGGTCGCACAAACGGGCCGCCTCGGTCCTAGCTTTTCCCATAAAGCAAAATTTGTCAAATTTATTTTTTTGCAATAGTTGTTGCAAAAACCCGAATACCCTACCCCGCGCGCCTCAAGAGAGCACGGTCGTCAAACATCTGATGTGGTTGAAACGATGCCCGTTTAGGTGAACGGCGTGCTCCGCCAGCTTCTCTCGCGGGACGAAGCATGAATCGACTCGACCAAAGTCTGGATTCGCAATCCATCACGAAAGTTGAAAGGCTCCGGAGTTTGCCCACCAATCGCGCGGATATATTCCGCAACTTCTATTGTTTTCAGATCGTTAAACCCAATCTGGTGCCCTGGCGCGACGATGAACTGACCATAAGGCGGATGGTCCGGCCCAGCTTCAATCCTGCGGAACCCCTGTCTGCCAGTCTTTGCCCCAGTTTCATAAAAGAGCAGTTCATTAAGCCGCTCGCCTGTGTAAACCAGCGCTCCCTTGGTCCCATATACCTCGAAATCATGCTGCATTTTTCGGCCGGTCGCGATCCAGTTGCCTTCGATCGTACCGTTCGCACCATTCTCAAATCGCAGGAACGCTCGCCCGACATCATCCACCTCGACCCGTCGCTTCGTCCCACTGGCATCACTGCGCTCGCCGATGACTGTATGGCAATCTCCAAGAACATCACCAATTGGCCCAAGGAGGAATTCTGCGGTCGCCAACGCATGGCTACCGAGGTCGGCCAGCGCCCCGCCCCCGGCGGGGTCATGACGGAATGTATAGGGGGACGCCGCATCGGCCATGTAGTCCTCTGCATGGATTCCACGGTAGCTACGGATCTCACCGAGCTCACCTTCAGCGATCATCGCGCGGGCCAACTGCATCATCGGGTTACACAGATAGTTGAATCCCACCTGCGTCTTGACGCCAGCCGCCTCGGCCGCTTCGGTCATCTCCAATGCGTCCGCAACCAAAGGCGCCAATGGTTTTTCGCAATAAACATGCTTCCCTGCGGCAATCGCAGCCAGAGCAATTTCCTTGTGCAAGGCGTTTGGCGCGGTGATTGATACAACGTCAATCTCCCTGCTCTCGATGATGTCACGCCAGTTCGCGGTGAACTGGTTGAACCCATAGGCACGCGCTGCTCTTTGCGCCGCTTCGACGGTTACATCCGCGACCATTTCAAGGATGATCTCAAAGGGCAGATCAAAGACTTTCTGCGCAGCAGAGAAGCCGAAGGCATGCGCCTTTCCCATAAAACCTGTGCCGACCATGCCGACGCGGAGCTTAGACTTTGAGTGCATGTAAAATATCGTCTCGATTAACCACCAATGAGGTGTCTATTTCGTTGTTCAGATGATCGATGATGTTCTGAGCCGCACCCAGCGCCATGCGCTCGGCAGCACCTTCGGTAACACCAGCGATATGAGGCGAGAGCACAACCTGATCGAACCTCTTGAGCGGATTGTCATCACGCACTGGTTCCTCCTCGAAGACATCCAGTCCCGCCGCACCGACTTTGCCGGATTCGAGCGCCGCCACCAACGCCACCTCATCAACGATACCGCCACGCGAGGTGTTCACAATCACCACACCGTCTTTCATCGCATCAAATTCTGCGGAGCCGATCAACGGTTTGTCCGACTTAGGCGCGCTAATGGTTATGATATCCGCCCAAGCCAAACCGGAAGAAATATCAGCGACGGGCTCGATCGCCCCAGCGGGCCAGCCCTGAGCAAGAAGGTACGGGTCAAACGCCCTGACATTCATCTTAAAGCCGCTCATCATCTCTGCAGTGTGCCTGCCAATCCTGCCATAGCCAAGCACAAGCAGATTCCGGCCACGAAGGTCCTGGCTTTGCAATGAATTGCGCCACTCCCACGGCCCATGGCGCACCGAGTTGTCCCCGCGTACAGCACGTTTTGACGCCGCGAGGATCATCATACACGCATGCTCGGCAACCGAGTATGAATTGACATCCCCGCACACGGCCAGCGCAATCCCGCGCGCGCTCAATGCCCCGACGTCGACAGCGTCATATCCAACGCCATGGCGCGAAACGATCTTTAGCCGCTTAGCCATTGCCACCGTCGCAGCCGTCAACGGCTGTGTCCGCAAGAGCAATGCATCTGCATCGTGGATGAAGGGCGCGTAACTTTCCTCGCTGATTTCATCTATGAAGTGAACATCAATATCCGGCTGCGCATTCAGCAGCGCTTTGCCCGAGGGGTGGAGTTTACCAGCGACAATAACTCTGGGCATCAATATCCCCCCTTCGCGTCCGAAGGTTTCGTTTTGATGCCAGAAACCGCGCTCCTGAAGCCCGCAACCGATTCCGCAGCAGCCGCGGCAAGCAGCCGCGAGTCGCCGGATACCGTTGTCATGTCGTAGCCCCAACCACTCGCGCGGGCAGCATAGTTGGCTGTCCCACAATGAAGCGCGGCCTTGATCCCATGCTTATGACAGGTTCGCACAATGGTCTGTAACGCCGCGATCATTTCTGGCTCCTCGCGGTCAAAGCCGGGCGGATATCGCCCATCGCAGAGGGAAAACGTCAAATCCGCAGGCCCAACGTAAATTCCGTCCAGCCCCGGGGTCGCAGCGATCGCATCCAGATTTGCCATCGCTTCCTTGGTTTCGACCATTGCCCAGCCGATGATCTGATCATTGGCCTCGGCATGGATGTTCGCCCCTTGCGCAAATGCTGCCCGTGTAGGACCGAAACTGCGCTGTCCATGAGGCGGATAACGCAAATAGCCGACGAACTCCGCAGCCTGTTCAGGCGAATTGATCATCGGGCAAATGATTTGCATGGCGCCGGCATCAAGTGCCTTCATGATCGCGGCAGGATCCAACCACGGCACGCGCGCCCCGATTGTCGTGCCGCTGGCCCGCATCGCCTGAAACATTGGCAACAGGTCCGAATAGTCCAGAGCGCCATGCTGCCAATCAACAGATATCGCGTCATACCCCTGCGCGGCCATAATTTCTGCTGTGAAGGCATTGCCAACAGACAACCACCCATGGAGTACCGGCTTACCCTCAGCCCAGAGCCTTTTGACCTTGTTCTCGATCATTTCAAGTCCCCCAAATTCATCAGAAAACGATCTGGGCGAGTTTCGTATCAAGATAATCCTCAATACCCTCAAGCCCGCCTTCACGCCCCATGCCAGAGAAGTTTGTGCCGCCGAACGGCGCCTCACTGGCTGCCAAAGCAAATGAATTTATGCCGACCATGCCCGCCTTTAGCGTCGAAATCGTCCGGCGCGCGCGCTCGGGTGAGGTCGTAAAGGCATAAGCCGAAAGCCCCATGTTGCATGCGTTTGCCCTCGCCAAGACATCGTCATCGTCTGTAAAGGTCGTGATCGCCGCAATTGGTCCAAAATTCTCCTCGGAAAAGACTTCCATATCATCTGTAACCCCCGTCAGAACGGTCGGTTCATAGAAATGTCCTTCGTTGAAGCCAGCCGCACGCTGGCCGCCCGTCGCGACGGTGGCCCCGCTTCTAACCGCACCCTGTACGATTGAATCAATCTCAGAGAGACGCCCTTCGTTAATCAATGGCCCCATGCCAACACTGTCGTCGAGCCCGTCGCCCAGCTTGATTTTCTTGGCGCGGTCGGTGAAACCCGCAACAAATGCATCATGCAAGGATGCGTGCACAAAGAAGCGATCAGGCGTGACACACACTTGGCCGCAATTGGCAAATTTTGTAGCGACGATTACGTCCAGCGCGACCTCCAAATCAGCATCATCATATAGTATGCACGGCGCGTTACCCCCAAGTTCCATCGACACTTTCTTCACCGTGTCGGCCGCGTCGCGGATCATTTGCTGCCCCACGCGCGTCGATCCGGTCAGTGAAACCTTTCGGACTCGGGGATCAGCCATGATTGTCCCGTAGGTCGCAGCCGTCGACCCCGCCACGAGGTTGACAGCTCCATCAGGCAAGCCACCAGCTTTTATGCAGTCCACGATAATCATCGCCACGCCCGGGGTCTGCGAGGAAGGACGCAGAACCACCGGGCAGCCCGCGGCGAGCGCGGGCGCCAGCTTGCGGGCTGGGAGGGCGGCGGGGAAGTTCCAAGCGGTAAAGGCACCGACGACACCAACAGGTTCTCGGGAAATTTCAAAGCGACCACCCGGAACGCGGCTATCGACCACTCGACCATAAATCCGGCGCGCCTCTTCGGCGTACCATCTGAACTGGTCGCAAGCGAGGCCCCATTCCCTGCCGGATTGCACCAGCGGCTTACCTGTCTCGGTCGAGATCATGCGCTGCGCTTCATCAGCGCGGGCGATCATGGCATCGGCGATCTTGTGCAGCGCGTCAGCTCTGCCGAAGCCACCCATTGCCTGCAACTGCGCTTGAGCTTTCGCTGCCGCATCAAGCGCCGCCTCAGTGTCCTCAACGCTTGCCGCGGCCACGGTACCGAGCAGCTTTTCTGTAACAGGCGAAAACACATCGAGGCGGGCACCGCCAGCACACCACGCACCATCAATGAAACATCCAAATTGTTCGTACATGTTTACTCAACCTCTTTCAGATGCACCGGCCGACCTTCGCGCACCGAGATCAACGCCGCTTCAGCGAGCAACAGTGCCTTGTGACCATCATCAAAACCAACGGCAGGCGGCGCGGCGTTTTCGACCGCGTCAACAAAAGCATCAATCTCGGACGCGAACGCCTGTGCGTAGCGTTCAATAAAGAAATTCAACAGCGGCGCTTTTTGGTCAGTATAGGCGCCACCATAAAGCCTTGCATTGTTCTCCGGATGGTTTTCCGAAATCGCCATACCTCCCGTGCCAAAGGCTTCAACACGCTGATCATAGCCGTAGACAGCCCGCCGCGAGTTTGAGATCACGCATTGCTTTCCAGATGCCGTGGTCATGGTGACTGTCACGGTGTCGTAGTCGTCGCACCGTTCCATAAGTGCGGGAGCGACCAATCTCGCACCAACCGCCGAGATCGTTTCGAACTCTTCGCCCATAATAAACCGCGCCATGTCAAAATCATGGATCGTCATGTCTCTGAAAATACCGCCCGAAACCTCGATATAGGCATCCGGCGCGATATCGGGATCACGCGAAGTAATCACCACCTGATGCACGTCGCCGATCTGTCCGGCCTCTATGGCAGCGCGAACCGCCGCATGACCTTTGTCAAACCGCCGCACGAAGCCCAACATGATCGGCACTGTCGTCCCTGCAATGGCTGATGCACATGCCTTGACGCGCGCTACCGACAGGTCAATCGGCTTTTCACATAAGCAAGGCTTTCCGGCCGTTACCGCCGCTTCGATGAAATCCGCATGCGTTGGCGTCGACGTCGCGACGAGAACCGCATCAACCTCATTGGCACTGAAAATATCGTCCGCGCTGGCAAATTGCTTAACCGACAAATTCGCAGCCACCTCTTTCGCGGCTGCTTCAACAACGTCGAATACACCCGCTAGCTCCGCCCGTGGGTGGGCATGGATATTTTCGGCATGCATGCGACCAATACGCCCGCACCCCAAGACGGCAATTCTCAGCATGGAATCCTCCCCGTGAATTTTCGCAATGATCGTTGCAACGATCGATCAATGTCAATATACATTTCACAACTGAGGAGAATCCGTCAACGGGAGGAAGCCGCGATGTCCGACAAAACAGTCAATCTGACCATGGCACAGGCGATAGTGCGTTATCTGTGTAACCAGTATACCGAAGTTGACGGCGAAAAGGTGCCGTTGTTTGCAGGCGTTTTCGGCATTTTCGGCCATGGCAATGTCACCTGCCTGTCAGAAGCGCTTGAGCAAGTTCAAGACCGCCTTCCCACTTGGCGCGGACAAAACGAACAATCGATGGCCCTTGCCGCCGTCGGTTTCGCGAAAGCCAAGCTTCGCCGGCAGATCATGATTGCAACATCCTCTGTCGGACCGGGCGCGACGAATATGATCACTGCCGCAGGCACCGCTCACGCTAACAGACTACCGCTTCTTTTACTGTCGGGCGACACATTCACAAACCGTTTGCCGGATCCCGTTCTGCAACAGGTCGAGCATTTCGGAAGCCCCTCCACGACAGTCAATGACGGTTTCCGCAGCGTGACCCGCTTCTGGGACAGGATCACCCATCCGGCACAGATTCTATCGTCACTGCCGCAAGCACTGACAACGATGCTCGAACCCGCCAATTGCGGGCCTGCCTTCATCGGTCTGCCACAGGACATTCAGGAAATCGCTTATGATTACCCGGAAAGTTTCTTTGCCGAAAAAACGTGGATCATACCGCGTCCTCGGCCCTCTCGTAACGAGGTCGCTGCTGCTGTCGCGCTGCTGAAATCGGCTAAAAAGCCATTGATCATATCCGGCGGCGGTGTGCGTTACTCCGGCGCGAATGAATTGCTGGCCGACTTTGCTCAGCGTCGTAGCATTCCCGTCGCGGAAACCATCGCTGGCAAAGGGGGGATCGTGCATGATCACCCTGTGAATGTGGGTGCAATGGGGATCGAGGGAACCGACGCAGCGAAGGAACTGGCAGAAACTGCCGATGTCGTGATTGCCGTCGGCACTCGAATGCAGGATTTCACAACAGGCTCTTGGACTACATTCGCCAAGGACGCGAAATTCCTGAACATCAACGCGGCGCGCTTTGACGCCAGCAAACATTTCGCGGTGCCTGTGGTCGGGGACGCATTGGAATGCATCCAAGAAATCGACGCCGAGCTGGGCGATTGGGCTTGCGATCCCGCACAAATGGAGCGCGCTCAAAAGCTCTACGCTGAATGGAACACGGCACTGGACGAGGGCCAAACCCCGACAAATAGCGCCCTACCCTCGTATGCGCAGGTCATCGGCGTGGTGAACAAGATGGCCCGCAAGGAGGATACGATGGTCACGGCCGCCGGCGGCCTCCCCGGCGAAACGGCCAAGAACTGGCGCGTAAAAGCCCCGAACACTTATGACCTCGAGTTTGGGTTTTCCTGCATGGGCTATGAAATCGCGGGTGGTTGGGGGCACGCAATGGCCAAAACCAGCCCAGACGGCACTCAAACCGGTGTGCCAATCGTCATGGTTGGCGATGGCTCATACATGATGATGAACTCCGACATCTATTCGACAGTCTTGTCCGGCCATAAAATGATTGTCGTGGTCTGCGACAATGGCGGTTTTGGCGTCATCAACCGCTTGCAAACCGGCATGGGCGTTCCTGGCTTCAATAACTTGCTTAAAGACAGCCGCGTGCAGAACAAGGACAATCCTTTGCACGTTGATTTCGTCTCGCACGCCCGCGCCATGGGCGCCGAAGCCCGCTTTTGCGAGAGCCTCGCTGACCTCGAGGTCAATATGGAATGGGCACAAGGCACTGATCGCACAACCGTTTTGGTGATCAATTCAGATGCCTACACATGGACGCCCGGCGGTGCAGATTGGTACGTCGGCGTTCCCGAGATCAACAACCGTGAAAGCATCCGCCAGGCACGAGCAGGTCAGGAAGCGTTCCGCCAGAAACAACGCCGGGGCGTGTGATCGCATGTTGCAAGCGCGACTAGGGATCGCCCCGATAGCGTGGTGGAACGACGATCTGGAGAGCCTGTCGGATGATGTTTCGCTCGACGAATGTCTACGACAGGCTGCCACGGCAGGGCTTAGCGGCATGGAAACCGGCCGTCGCTTCCCCATGAATATGGCTGAACTTGGCCCAACCCTCGCACGGCACGGAATGTCGGTTTGTGGCGGATGGTTTTCCGGACTGCTGCTCGATGGCGACATCGAAGCCGAAAAAGACAGGATCGCAGCTCAACTTACCTTTTTCAAGGAAGCCGGAGCGCCATGCATTGTTTACGGCGAAACAGCGCGCTCGGTGCAAGGGGAACGCTACACTCCACTTGCCCAAAAGCCGCGATTGACCGAGGCCGAGATGGCCGTCTATGGGCGCAAGATATCGGATTTTTCGGACTGGTGCGCAGCGCAGGGCATGCCGATCGCCTACCATCACCACATGGCAGCCGTAGTCGAAACAGAGGCCGAACTCGACATGTTCATGCAGAACTCGTCAGTGCCACTTCTGTTCGATGCGGGCCATATGGCGTTCGCCGGCGGCGATAATCTGCGCGTGATCGACAATCACCATGCCCGAATAGCGCATGTCCACACCAAGGATGTGCGCTTCGACGTGATTAATGGGTTGGACCGAAGCCGCGAAAGCTTTCTTGATGCGGTCATCAAGGGCGCCTTCACAGTTCCCGGTGATGGCTCCCTCGACTTTGAAGAGATCGTTAAAGCCCTCGCCGCCAAGGGCTATCAAGGATGGTTTGTAATCGAAGCCGAACAAGATCCGGTGGCGCACCCGCCTCTAGAGATGGCAATCAAGGGGCGCAGAACGCTCAAAAACGTGATGGATATCGCAGGATACGAGGTAGTGGAATGAACCGGATAGACGGAAAGATCGCTGTCATTACTGGCGGAACGCAAGGCCTAGGCGCGGCAATTGCCCGCCAGTTCGCCGAAGCCGGCGCCGCAGGAATAGTGCTTGTCGGCCGAGGCCGCGAAAAGGGCGAGAAAGTCGCCACAGAGATTGGCGCAGCTTTTGGCATAGATGTGCGCATGGTCGCGGCCGATCTGGGCAATCTCGAGGACGTACACCGGATCATGGCCGAGACTGATGAAACCTTCGGCCGGGTCGACATTCTCGTCAACGCCGCAGGCCTAACGGATCGCGGGAATATCATGAACACAAGTGCCGAACTGTTCGACAGCATGTTCGCCGTCAACGTTCGCGCGCCTTTCTTCC
This sequence comes from Pelagovum sp. HNIBRBA483, assembly GCF_040931995.1. Classification (NCBI taxonomy): domain Bacteria; kingdom Pseudomonadati; phylum Pseudomonadota; class Alphaproteobacteria; order Rhodobacterales; family Paracoccaceae; genus Pelagovum; species Pelagovum sp. HNIBRBA483. Next base: position 1,164,487 of record NZ_CP162412.1, on the reverse strand, counting down.
TGATGCAGGATGCCGCCAAAATCATGATCCGCGAAGGCGTTGAAGGGCGCATTGTCAATATCGGCTCCATGTCCGAACACGCAGGCCAACCTTTCCTCTGCCCCTATTCCGCGTCCAAAGGCGCATTGGCGACACTCACACGGAACGCAGGCTTTGCCCTCATGCGCAACAGGATACATGTAAACCAGCTCTCGATTGGCTGGATGAATTCCGACCATGAGCGCAAATTGATCGAGTTCGAGACAGGCGACCCACATTTCATAGACCGCGCTGCCGCCGCAAAGCCATTCGGTCGCATTCTCGACCCGAAGGAAGTTGCAAAAGCCGTTCTCTGGATGGCGTCTAACGATAGCGGAATGATGACCGGAACGATCGTCAATTTCGACCAATCCATCTGGGGCGCCTACGATGACGCGCCCGTACCCGATGAGGCCCTGCAATTATGACGATGAAAACGATCAAAGGCCCCGCCGTCTTTCTCGCGCAATTCGCCGCCGACGACCCCCCTTATGACAGTTTGCCAAGCCTCGCAAAATGGGCGCAGCAAAAGGGCTTCAAAGGTGTGCAAATCCCGACATGGGATACGCGGCTTATTGACATTAAGCGTGCGGCCGAAAGTGAAACCTACGCGAGCGAAATCAAGGGGTTGCTCGCCGACCATGACCTGACCCTCACCGAATTCGCCTCGCACATCACCGGCCAGTTGGTCGCCGTCCATCCAGCCCATGACCAGATCATGGACAGTTTTGCGCCCGATCATGTGCGTGGCTCCCCCACCGCGCGGCGCGCATGGGCGGAGGAACAGCTGCGATTGGCCGCGCGGGCGTCTAATCGCCTTGGGATCACCACGCATACCACATTTTCGGGCTCGCTCCTTTGGCCTTACCTTTACCCCTATCCACAATGGCCAGAAGGGCTTGTGGACGATGCCTTTACGGAATTGGCGGCGCGCTGGAAGCCGCTGCTCGACGAGTTTGACGCAAACGGCGTTGACGCCTGCTTCGAAATTCACCCCTGCGAGGATCTGCACGACGGCCATTCATGGGAATACTTTCTCGAAAAAGTGGGCCATCACCCACGCGCCAACATCATGTACGATCCTAGCCATTTCGTGCTTCAGGCCTTGGACTATCTGGCGTTCATCGACCACTACCATGACCGTATCAAAGCCTTCCATGTCAAAGATGCCGAGTTCCGACCGGATGGAAAATCCGGCGCCTACGGCGGCTTTATGCCTTGGTCAAAGCGGGCCGGTCGTTTCCGCAGCCCCGGTGACGGACAAGTCGATTTTGGCACGATCTTCACCAAGTTTTCTACTTACGGCTTCGATGGTTGGGCTACCCTCGAGTGGGAATGCTTCATCAAGAACCCTGAAGATGGTGCGCGAGAAGGCGCAGAATTCATCTCGGATCACATCATTAAAATATCGGATCGCGCGTTCGACGATTTTGTCAAATCTGGCGCGGATCAAAAGGCGAACCGGCAAATGCTCGGACTGGAGAATTGACTATGAGCTATCAACGCAAACTGCGCCTCGGCATGGTCGGCGGCGGCGAAGGCGCTTATATCGGCAACATTCATCGCATAGCATCCCGCCTCGACGGCGCTTGGGATCTGGTCGCTGGCGCATTTGACGTCGATCCTGAAAAAGGCCGCGCATTCGCTTTATCACAAGGCCTGAACGAGGACCGCGCATATGGCGACTACAAGGCATTGATCGCTGGCGAAGCCAGCCGCGAAGATCGCGTCGATGCGGTTGCTATTTGCACGCCGAACTTCACCCACTACCCCATCGCCAAAGCGCTCATAGAGGCTGGCTTTGATGTCATTTGCGAAAAACCGTTGACCGCAACGCTCGACGACGCAGTCGCACTGGAAAAGCTCGCCCGCGAATCCGGCCGCTTCGTCGGCGTGACCTATACCTACTCCGGCTACCCGATGATCCACGAAGCAAGGGTGCGCATCGCCAACGGAGAAATTGGCAAAATCCGAACCGTACAAGTGGAATACCCTCTAGAGTGGATGGCGACCGCCATCGAGGCAGAGGGCAACGCCCAGGCTGCCTGGCGCACCGATCCGACCAAGAATGGACGCGGCGGTTCAATCGGTGACATCGGCACCCATGCCTACCACCTGGCGGGTTTTGTGACCGGGCTGGAACTCGAAAGTTTAACCGCCGATATAGCCACATTTGTCGAGGGGCGCGCGTTGGACGATAATGCCCATGTCATGATACGCTACAAAGGCGGCGCGCGCGGGCTTCTTTGGTCGTCACAGGTCGCGATAGGCAACTCGAATGGAATCCGCCTGCGCGTCTTCGGCGATAAGGGATCATTCCAATGGTTCCAAGAGCAACCGAACGACTTGGTTTTCCAACCACTTGGCGGACGGGTTCAATTGATCAAACGCGGTTCAGACGAGCTATCGGCGGATGCACAGGTTCGCATGCGCACCCCGCCCGGCCACCCCGAGGGCTACCTCGAAGCATTTGCCAACATTTATTCCGGTTTTGCAGAAGCGATCCGCGCGCGTTCGGCGGGGCGCGCGCCCGGACCTTTGGGGCAAAACGTGCCTCTCGCCTATGACGGCCTCAAAGGCGTGGCCTTCGTCGAGGCGGTCGTGGACAGCGCTTCGAGCGAAAGCCCAGTATGGCTTACGCCCATCGCCGTTTGATCGGGCGGCGCATGCCCCTCAGGCGTTCATCGCGCGATACACCCATTTTTATTGCGGCGGCCCTATATTCAGGGCCACCGCAGAGCCTGTGATCAGACAAACCGGTTCACATAATTCTCAAGAATTTCCTGCCGCCCCGATCTCGGCTGCGGGTTAATCTCTTCGGCCAGCACCCGGTCGGTAATCGCGGCCAGATCGCTACCCAGCATTTGCTGCGCGGCATCTGTCCGCCACCCAGCATAACGCTCCTGTAGCGCGGTCTCCAGTCCGCCGTCTTCGATCATTGCCGCTGCGGCCTTCAATCCACGCGCACAGACATCCATCGCCCCAACATGCCCCGCAACCAGATCCTCGGCGTCCAAGGATTGACGCCGCAGCTTCGCGTCAAAGTTGGTGCCTCCGGTTCCAAGCCCACCAGCCTTCAGGATATGGTAATAGGCCAGTGCCACCTCGGGGACATTATTGGGGAACTGGTCAGTATCCCAACCAGACTGGTAGTCGTTGCGGTTCATATCGATCGACCCCAACAAACCTTCGGATGCGGCAACTGCCAACTCATGCTCGAATGAATGCCCAGCGAGGATGGCATGCCCCTGTTCAAGGTTTAATTTCACCTCGCCCTCAAGACCGTATTTGCGCAGGAAGCCGATGCACGTCGCCGCATCAAAATCATATTGGTGCTTCGAAGGTTCTTGTGGTTTCGGTTCGACCAAGATCGTCCCCTTGAAACCGATCTTGTGTTTGTAATCGACGACCATGCTCAAAAAGCGGCCCATGTGATCCAGCTCTTGCCCCATGTCGGTGTTGAGCAGGGTTTCATAACCCTCACGTCCTCCCCACAAGACATAATTCTCACCGCCGAGTTTGTGGGTCGCGTCAAGGCAGGATTTCACGGTCGCGGCGGCAAAGGCAAACACATCAGGGTCAGGGTTCGTCGACGCGCCCGCCATCCATCGGCGATGCGAGAACATATTGGCGGTGCCCCAAAGGCAGCCAATACTCCTTCCCTGCATCTTGTCACCGATGTAGTCGGTTATTTCGTCGAGGGTCGCCAGATTGTCCGCGAAATTTCCCTGCTCGGGCCGGATATCAGCATCATGCCAGCAAAAATAAGGTTGGCCGAGAATGTCAAAAAACTCGAAAGCAGCATCAACCTTTTCGCGCGCTTTCGCCATATTGTCCTGCGGATGCCATGGCCGTTCGAATGTCTGCCCGCCAAACGGATCACCGCCCTCCCAAGCAAAAGAATGCCACCATGCCACAGCGAACCGCAGATGCTCCTCCATCCGCTTACCCATAACCAGCTCATCAGGGTTATAGTGGCGATAGGCGATAGGGGAGTTGCTGTTTTCACCCTCATGTTTGACCGGCGCAATGCCGTCGAAGAAACCGGTTGTCATGGGTAGTCGTCCCGTATCCAAAATTCAATTTTCTACGCTGGCGCCATCACTCAGGATGGCCATTCAATGCCAATTGGGATCAGTGTGCGGATTTTAGGAACATTCTCAAGCACCATCCGCGCCGCAGGGCTGCTGGCGCAGTCAAACCTCTCAGGGCAGTCGCTTTCTTGGGGAGTTGCTCTAGCATAAGACAGCCGCATTCGAGGCACTGATCTCCCCAGCTTGGCTTTTGTCGCAGCACCTTTTAATGCACGGGAACAGCGCCAATTGGCGCCGCAATGAGCCTCAGGAATGCACGGAGCGTTGGCGATCGCTCTCACCGCAGGCCCTCACCAAACCCGCCAAAAAGCGGCTAAAAACGGAGAGGAGACGGCTGCGCTAACAAAAACAGGGCAACTGGCGGTGAAATAAGATCCATGCTGCCCCGTCTCCGCAAGGAATCCGCGGTCTGAATTTTCCTCGGCGCAATCCAGCGACGCAGTTATCCAAGCTAAAGCGACAAATGTTCCAGAAGGGCAGCCTGAGAGATCGCTGATCTGTGCACATTCAGTTTCATGGTCCCACGTTCCATGACGTAAATCTGGTCTGCATTCCCATAGGCGAAGTCGGCATTCTGTTCGACCAGCAGAATCGCCATGTCCCCTTTGCTGCGCAGTTGTTGCAGCGCATCACCGATCTGTTGGATAATATTTGGCTGGATGCCCTCTGTCGGTTCATCCAAAAGGAGCACCTTGGGGCGCGTGATCAAAGCACGGGCAATCGCCAATTGCTGTTGTTGCCCACCCGAGAGGTCACCGCCGCGCCTTGTTTGCATCTCTTGCAAAACCGGAAAGAGCGTAAAAATCTCGTCAGGGATCATGTGATCTGACTTTGGAAGGCACGCGAAACCTGTCTCAAGGTTTTCAAGCACGGTCATCAGTGGAAAGACCTCACGCCCTTGCGGAACATAGGCGATGCCAGCGCGGGCTGCTTCAAACGCGCTTGGAAGAGTCAACCTGCCGCCGTCCACTTCCAAACTGCCCTCACTATAGGGGTGCCTGCCTGCAATTGCCTTGAGCAAGCTGGTTTTGCCGACACCATTGTTGCCCATCAAGGTCGTGATTTCACCGCGCTTGGCAGTCAAGGAAACGTGGAAGAGAATTTGGCTTTGGCCATATTTCAGGCTGAGGTTTTCGACGCTAAGCATGTCCGCGCCCCAAATAAACGTCGATGACCTTTGGGTTGCTGGTCACATGATCCAGGTTGCCCTCGGCCAGCACTGATCCTTCATGTAGGACCGTGACTTTGCACTCCAGGCGGCGGACGAACTCCATATCATGTTCGACAACCACAACGGCCCTAGTTTTGGCGGCTTCGCGCAGGATATTGGTGGTCTTTTCGCGTTCCTCAACGCTCATACCTGCGGCAGGCTCATCAACGAGCAGTAACCGCGGCTCTTGCGCCAGCAGCATCCCGATTTCAAGCCACTGCTTTTGTCCATGGCTAAGCTCCCCTGCGATCCTAGTGAGCTGCGCCGTCAGGCCGATCTGCTCGGCGATAGCTTCTATACGCGCCGCATTTGCCTTGGTGCGCTTGTGCCAAAGTACCGCAAAGGGGCTGCGGGGGTTTTTGAGAGCCATCGCAAGGTTTTGGCGAACAGTTTGATCTTCAAACACCGTGGGTTTCTGAAATTTCCGACCAATCCCTTCCATAGCAATTTCGCTTTCGGACATCCCCAACAGGGAGATATTCTTTTCCCCCCAGACAACCTTGCCCTCGTCGGGTTTTGTCTTGCCGGTCACAATGTCCATGAACGTCGTCTTGCCTGCGCCATTGGGTCCGATGATGGCCCGCAGTTCGGCTTCAGCAAATTGGACGGAGAGATTGTTAATAGCGCGAAACCCATCAAAACTGACGGACACGCCCGAGACTTCGAGCAGGCTTGTCATGACGGTTTCCTTACCAATTTATCGAACACTCCCCCAATGCCTTTGGGGAAGAAAAGCGTAACCACAACAAAGCTCAGCCCCAGCAGGACGAGCCACCAATCTGTCCATTTGATCGTGTAGAACCCCAGCGGCACGTCGGGGGCACCACCGCCCGTGAGCCAACTGGACAGCAGCGAGACAAAAGCCGCGCCGATGACCGCCCCGTAAAGCCGCCCGCGTCCACCGATGGCGACCCAGACCGCAAGATAGATCGAAGCGATCGGTGCAATTTCGCCTGGGTTAATGATCCCCGCTTGCGGGTAGTACAACGCGCCAGCGATGCCAGAGACGATGGCTGTGATCGTAAAGATAAACAGCTTATAGCTTTCGACGTGATAGCCAAGGAAACGCACGCGGGCTTCATTGTCACGGATGCCCTTGATCACGCTCCCCATCTTTCCAGACACAACCCAAGCGAAGAACACATACCCCAGCCCCAGCGCGAGCGCTGAGGCCCAAAAAAAGACGATGGAGATCGTGGCTTGCGACGTGTCCTCAAACCCGGGGATATTCTGCAAGCCAGAGAGGCCATTGTTCCCACGCAAACCGCTGTCATTTTGGAAAAGGTAAAGAGCCAGAGCCAGCGTCATCGCCTGTGTGAGGATCGACAGATACACCCCTGTGACCCTGCTACGGAAAGCGAGCCAGCCGAAAACCAATGCAAGCAGGCCAGGGATCAGAACGACCATAACCAGTTGCAGGATCAGACTGTCTGCGAACGCCCAGATCAACGGAAACTCCGAGCTGCCGACCACACCGAATATCTGCGTGCCAATGGCATCAGAGACTTCTTGTGGCGTCGGCGGTAGCGCTTGCCCAGCTAGGCTTTCAAGCACAATGATTTCTGTGCGCGCATACATCAGCCACATCCCAATGGCATAGCCACCGCCCCCAAAGAAGGCGAAGTGTCCGAGGCTGAGAATTCCGCAATATCCCCAGACAACATCCATCGCGACCGCGATCAGGCACAAACAAAGCGTTTTGCCCAATGTCTTTACAAAGCTGGTTGAGATGAAGGCGACCCCAGTGACCTCGGATAGCAGCGTCACAACAAGGGTGAAGATTGACAAGGCAATCAAGAACCAAAGAACTGACGGGTTTTGAGAAAGAAATGATTTGCCCATAGTTCAATCCGCCGCTGCCCGTCCCTTTAGAGCAACGATGCCCTTGGGACGGAATTGAATGAAAAGAATGATGAAAAGGATCATGTAAGTTTGGGCCGCAAGCGTGTTCGACGGGTTCAACCATTCGATCCCTTTTTGCAGACCACCGATCAGACCGGCCCCAGCCAGCGTACCAAAGACGCTGCCGACCCCTCCGACCACAACGGTCATAAACGATTGAACGATATAGGCTTGCCCCATTTCCGAAGTTACCTGCGCGAAAAGCCCGATGGCCACACCTGCGATCCCGGCAATCCCTGAGCCAAGGCCAAAGGTCATCATATTGATAGAATCAGGATTGATCCCCATCGAAGAGGCCATGCCCGGGTTTTGCGTGACCGCCCGAACTTCCAAACCAAGCCGTGTTCGCCGGAGGACGTAGACAATCAATGCCAGAAAGATCAGCGCGAGTACAAAAATCGCGATCCTGATGTAGCTGATGGCAACCACATCGTTAAAGACCAGTGCGCCATCAAGCCAGCTCGGTGATGTCAGAGGCCTGGCCTGGGTGCCAAAGATGTTCTTGGCAAGCTGTTGCAGGGCAATGGAAATGCCGAATGTCGCCAGCAGGGTTTCTAGCGGTCGATGGTAGAGATGCCGTATCACGAGGCGTTCCATTGCGACACCTGCGCCGAATGTTACCGCAAAGGCCAGCGGGAGGGCGACGATGATCGACACTGTGTAATCCGGCACAAAAAGTTGGACGACATAGCCCGTATAGGCGCCCATCATGATGAACTCGCCATGGGCCATATTGATGACCCCCATAACACCAAAAGTGATCGCGAGGCCGATGGCTGCAAGAAAGTAGATCGAAGCGAGCGACAGCGCGTCGAGCCCCAGATCAGCGGCTTGGCTGAATGCCACTTTCGTCTCGATCGCATCGAGGGATGAACGGGCGGCGTCTGTGATCTCTTTGTCAGGTTCAATGTAGCTCAGGTAGAACACATGGTCTTCGAGTGCCGCCGCTTGGTCTGCCGGTGTGACAAGCGTCGGGACCGTGCCAGCAGCAGCCAAAGCTTGATAAGCCGCCGCGCGCGCATCCTGTGTCCCGAGCGTCGCAACTTGCAGGCCACCGACCTTCTCGTCGACAATGTTGGCCACAAGCGCTTGCCGGATTTCCGAGGGGCTGATCACCGGCGGAGCAAGGCCCGCATCAACCAACTGGGCGTAAGCGTCCGCCTCGGTCAGATCAATTCCCGGTGTCAGGATAGCGGCAATATTTGAACCCTCAGGAAACTCGGCGGCGACACCTGCCTCGGTGGCGAGGATATTATTCAGAACGGCGCGCGTATCGACCGAAAGATCACTACCTAGGTTGGCGATCGCTTCAATACGCTCTGCCGTTGTCGGTGCGAAACTGGCGCGGAGCAGACCCACGAGGCGCTCTTTTCTGGCGCGCAACGTGGCATCCGCTTCATCTGCAATAGAAGCCGCAAGAGGGGCCAATTGACTGGAGTCCATGCTGCGCGCAATGGCATCGACCGCAGCCTGACGTTTTTCAATCACCGGATCTGAAAGTTGAAACTGAACCAACACGTCGCCAATCGCGCGTCGCACGCCGCCATTTGGACGGGATTCGGTAAGTGCAGATCCTTCGGTTGTGCCGATCACCTCGCCGGTGTCCAGATCAAGCAGATCACCGCCCAATTGACGCAGGAACAGGCCGTCTTCTTCGCGCTGAACGATTTCCCGATCACGCCATGCCTCAAGAAAGGGGACGGCCTGAGGCAACGCGCTGGCCACCAGATCATCCAGCAAAACACCAACTGTCCTGCGGCCAGGTTTGGCGACCTCATCAGCGTGGGTCTGCAAGATGGATTGTAGGGTTTGGGCGGTCGCGCCATTGGGTATGGCAAGATAAACGGCGAGTGCCATCAGCAGTATTCGGAGCATGGTGCGAAGCCTGTTCGTCAGGAATTCAGGCGCGCGAGCACGAAGGCTCGCACGCCCAGAGGGTCTTAATAGTTCGAGGTCAGCTGAACGCAGGTCTCGGTTTCGGTATTGTACATACCGCAGCCAAGCTCTTGCCAGTCAGAGACCAGAACTGCCGACTCTGGCAAGTAGTCTGTCCATGCATCGCCTGGTACCTCTGTGGTCTGGCTGATGATGTCGAATTGACCGTCTGCCGTGATCTCACCAATCAGGACCGGCTTAGCCAAGTGATGGTTTGGCAACATCACGGCGGTGCCGCCAGTGAGGTTCGGGAACTCCTGCCCATACATCGCTTCGCGCACTGCATCGACGTCCGTTGTGCCTGCGTCAGTCACAGCGTTCACCCACATATTGAAGCCGATATAGTGGGCTTCCATCGGATCGTTGGTTACACGATCTTCTCCCATCTTTGCTTTCCAGGCTGTGACCCATTCGTCATTCAACTCGGATTCTGCGGACTGGAAGTAGTTCCAAGCGGCCAAGTGACCGACAAGATTGGTCGTATCAAGGCCCGAGAGTTCTTCTTCGCCCACCGAGAACGCAACCACGGGGATGTCATCCGCAGAGATCCCTGCCGCAGCCAGTTCTTTATAAAAACCAATGTTTGCATCACCGTTGATGGTTGAAATGACGCCGACCTGCTTGCCGTCCGCACCCAAGGCGACGACATCTGCAACGATGGTTGCCCAGTCAGAGTGACCAAAGGGCGTATAATTCACGAAGATATCTTCGGCCGCGATGCCATTATCCATCAGATAGGCTTCAAGGATGTTGTTGGTTGTCCGTGGGTAGACATAATCAGTTCCAAGCAGCGCAAATTTCTCAACGCCGAGTTCCTCAAGGAAGTAATCAGTCGCTGGGATCGCCTGCTGATTTGGCGCAGCGCCAGTGTAGAACACATTTCGCGAGCTTTCTTCGCCCTCATACTGCACCGGATAGAACATCAAACCGTTCAACTCTTCCAAGACGGGCAGCGCCGATTTGCGCGATACTGACGTCCAGGAGCCAAAGATCACGTCGACTTCTGATACAGTCAGCAGTTCACGGGCCTTTTCAGCAAAAAGCGGCCAGTCGGATGCCGGGTCAACCACGACAGCCTCGATTTCGCAGCCAAGTAAACCGCCGGCCGCGTTCTGATTTTCAATCAAAAGCTCCATTGTATCTTTGAGCGTGGTTTCCGAAATCGCCATGGTGCCAGAGAGCGAGTGCAAGACGCCTACTTTTATCGGGCCATCGCAAGCAAAGGCAGCTGTCGATGAAAGCAGACCAGCCGTGAGCAACGAAGAAAGGGGGAGGAGTTTAGCCATTATATACGTTCCAAGTTGCGCCATGGGCCTCTTGGGCGGTTTCAAAAATGCTCTAAAGCACTTTGAAAACGGTCGCAGACGACTTATCTGAAACCCACAGCAGTGATGTTGTCGTCTCGCGGGGAAACTATCTGCCAGGATGGGCCCTGCGGGACGTTTCAATGCCCATACAGGGCCCGCTCAACAAGCCACAGCAATTGCTGCAATGCCAATAAGTGCGCGACAGGGTGCTTGGGTTGATGAGTTTTCGCCCAATTATCGTTCGCGTTTGCCCCGACTGCCCAAAAAGTGACCGCTCGCACAACGCAAAAGCTGTCAAAACCCCATCAGTTTTTGCTGCACAGCAGCAAACCCGACTCGCGTTGAGGCCATATATCCGGTGATCATAGCGCCTTAGCTCAAAATCCCAGTTATTGGTCGGCCAAAAGGCTCCTAACTCACAGCCAAGCAACTAGGCTGATGATTTATAAGTATTTCAGTAGGTTGTGATGCACAAGCTGCCTTTTCTAAAAAGGTCGGCCCCACTTACGCTGGTGCCGATTTGGATCCCACATGAAGCGCCTGCGTCGGAAAATAGGAGGTTAAGTGTATACTCGGTGCAGAAATTCTAACTAATCGCGTTGATCAGGAATTCTTCAATATAGCGACAGTATGAGCAGTTTTTCGATGCTGTCAGCGTAAACCCCCGGAAAACGCGAGAGAACAACTGCGCTGACAGAGACAGGGGTCGCTGGCGGAGGAGGTGGGATTCGAACCCACGGAACGCTTTTGACGTTCAACGGTTTTCAAGACCGCCGCATTCGACCACTCTGCCACTCCTCCGGCGCATTTCCTTTACGCAGGCTAAAACGATTCTGCCAGTGGCGATCGTAACAGTCATTTTTCCGCCAACCGCCCGACCCCGCACTTTCAAATCAGGAAATCACAGTCTATCATTCTCAAGGGTTAGGCCATTTGGGCCGCGGGATAGAAAAAAGAGCATTCGGTTCGCAAAATCCGCGGGTTTTGCGGCGAAACACATACAAAAACGGGGGCAGTGATGACGTCACATTTCTTGCGCAGAGGAACGGCCGCCAGCGCCTTATGTGCGGTGGCTTTGCTCACCGCCTGCGCACCGGGCGAGGGCTTCGATTTCGGTGCCGCGTTGCAACGCAATCAAGCGACAACGGGCGCGGCACAATCTATCCAGCTGATCGAACGTGACGTCGAAGCGCCCGAAGTATTCCAAATCACCGCAAACGGTCTTTGGGACGGGCGCCCGTCGCTTGGCGGCGTATGGGTGGCACACCCCGATGTAATCGAGCCGGAACGCGTGATTATCCGCAATCAGGAAAACGGGAAATTCGTTATCGGTGCTCTTTTCCGGCGCGAACGCAGCACCCCCGGCCCCGCACTGCAAGTGTCGTCTGATGCGGCCGCGGCGATAGACCTGTTCGCTGGCGCGCCCACGCAATTGAATGTCACCGCGCTGCGGCGCGAGCAGGTTGCGGTGGAAGAACCGGAAGCCACGACAGATTTCGACAGCCCCAGAGACATCGAAGAAACCACGCTGGGCAACACCCTCGCCGGTGCCGCTGCGGCCATTGATGCGGCCGAAACAAGCATGGCGCTTCCGGACGGCGAGCCACGGCCAATCGCCCGTCCCTCCGGCCTCGCAGCGCCCGAGGAGGCAACCTCGGTTGCGCCCCCTGCTCCAGAGGCAGAAACCGTCACCCAACCAACGCCCCCTACCGAGCAGCCGACAACGGCGCTCAGCAACGGCCCGCTTGAGAAGCCCTTCATCCAGATCGGCATTTTCAACATTGAGGAAAACGCGATCCGCACGGCGGACATGATGCGCGAGTCCGGCATCATCCCGACCATTCTCGAACAAACGAGCCAAGGCCGCACCTTCTGGCGCCTGATTGTTGGCCCCGCAAGCTCGGCCCGCGAGCGTTCCGCCCTACTTGAGCAAGTGCGGGCCAAAGGCTTCGCCGATGCCTACTATGTGACGAACTAAAAAGAGGAAATCGCATCCCCATGACGCGCCAGCTTTGCCAGGCCATCCTTTTCGTCCTTGTTGCAGCCATCTCACCGGCAGCGCATGCCCAGTCTTTTGATACAAAGGCGCGTGCCGCGTTCGTCTATGACCTGACGACCGACACCGTGTTGATGGCCAAAAACGCCGATGAGCCGCTTCCGCCTGCGTCAATGTCCAAACTGATGACACTGTTCATGGCATTCGAGGCGATCGCCGACGGGAGGCTTCGGGTCGATGAAGAACTGACCGTCTCGCAACACGCGATGGATTATGGCGGCTCGTCGATGTTCCTGCGCGCGGGCGAGCGTATCAGCGTCGAAGACCTGCTGCGGGGGGTCATCGTGCTGTCAGGCAACGACGCCAGCGCAGTGATTGCCGAGGCGCTGTCTCCCGATGGCACGGAGGGTGGCTTTGCCCGCCTCATGACAGACCGCGCACGACAGCTGGGCATGAACAACTCGACCTTCACAAACTCGAATGGCTGGCCGGCAGCTGGGCACCGCATGTCGGTGCGCGATCTGGGGATTTTGGCCCAAAACCTGATCACCGAATTCCCGACTTTCTATCCGCTGTTCGCGCAGGAAGAGTTCAATTTTGATGGGCGTGTCCCCGCCAACTCGCGCAATCGTAACCCTGTGCTGAGTATGAATATCGGCGCTGATGGCCTCAAAACAGGCCACACGCAGGAGGCAGGCTACGGCCTTGTCGGCTCGGCAAAACAGGGTGATCGGCGCATCATCTGGGTGATAACAGGCCTCGATACCGCCGCTGACCGTGCGGTTGAAAGCGAGCGCATCGTCACTTGGGCCTTCCGCCAATTTGCCGAACGCGAGGTCGTAAGCGCTGGTACCGAACTGGCCCGCGCCGATGTATGGATGGGGCTTTTGCCCAATGTCGGGCTGACCGTCGAAGATGATATTCACCTGCTCGTTCCCGTGATCGGCGACAACGCCATCTCAGCCGAAGTTGTCTACGATTCCCCCATCGCCGCGCCAATCCGAAAGGGCCAGCAACTGGGTGAACTGGTGATCACTCTGGAGGGCCTGCCCGAAACGCGCGTGCCGTTGGTGGCCGAAGAATCCGTTGTCGAAGGCGGCTTCGCGATACGGCTGCGCACCGCGGCGCAAGTTCTGCTCAGCAAAATCGCACCACAGCAACCCGCCGCTGACGGCACCTAAAGGGCAGTCCGCGTGACGCAGGGAATATTCATCACCTTCGAAGGTATCGACGGCTCGGGTAAATCTACCCAAGCCCGCCTCCTCGCCGAGCGGCTGCAATTCAGCGGGCGCAAGGTGGTGCTCACGCGCGAGCCTGGTGGCAGCGAAGGCGCCGAGGAAATAAGGCAATTGCTGCTCACTGGCGATCCAAACCGCTGGTCGGCAGAAACCGAATTGCTCCTGTTCAATGCGGCCCGCCGCGACCATCTCGAAAAAACCATTCGCCCCGCCCTCGCCGAAGGGGCGGTCGTGATTTCTGACAGGTTCGCGGATTCAACCCGTGTTTATCAGGGCGCCACTCGTGGCGATCTGCGCGGCGCCGTTGAGCAGCTGCATTCCATTATGATTGGACAGGAACCGGATCTGACCTTCATCATTGATATGGACCCCCAAATCGCGCTCGAACGCGGCTTGGCCCGCAGCTCGGGCGAAGACAGGTTCGAGGATTTCGGCCTTGGATTCCAAGAAACACTCCGGCATGGTTTTCTCACGCTTGCAAAGGCGCACCCCTCACGATGTCTGGTCGTGGACGGAAATCGCGCCGTCGAAGCCGTCGCAGCAGAAGTCGCCGCACAATTCGAGGCACGCCAATGAGCGTCATGATCGACGCCCCCGAAGCGCTTGAAGAACCTGACCGCCTCGAAGGCGTCCCTCACCCGCGTGAAACCAGCCGCCTGATCGGGCAGGAACCGGCTGAAGCCGCATTTCTTGCTGCCTATAATGCAGACAGGCTGCATTCAGGTTGGCTGCTGACAGGCCCTAAAGGCATCGGCAAAGCAACGCTGGCATGGCGCATTGCCCGCTTCCTGCTCTCCCGCCCGCTGTCAGGGGCAGAGAGCGGCCCAAGCCTTTTCGGTGACGCGCCAATCGCCCCCGCCAGCCTCGATACCGACCCCAACAATCATGATGTGCAGCTCGTGGCCGCTGGGGCCCATCCACGGCTCTTTGTCATCCGCCGTGGCCATGACGAAAAAGGCCGCCTGCGCAAGGAAATCACCGTCGACGCCGTACGCGGCATCAAGTCATTCTTCGGCCTTTCCGCCGCGGATGGCGGACGGCGGGTGGTGATCGTCGACAGTGCCGACGAAATGAACCGCAATGCCGCCAACGCCATCCTGAAGGAACTGGAAGAGCCACCCGCAAACACCACTCTCCTTCTGGTATCGCATCACCCCTCCAAACTCCTTCCCACCATTCGTTCCCGCTGCCGCGAGCTGCGTCTCTCGCCTTTAACTGAAAGCCAGATAGCCGAGGCAATGCCTGCTGCCGGTTTTCCCGCGCCAGAAACCGCTGCATTGGCCGCGCTCTCCGGCGGCTCAGTGGGAGAGTCCATCCGATTGTTGTCGCATGAGGGTCTGCATCTCTACCACGAGATCGTCACCCTCCTCTCAGGTCTGCCCAATTTTGACCGTCCAACCGCTATCGCGCTCGCCAATTCCTGTAGTTCCAAAGGGGCAGATGTCCGCTACACGCTTCTGCTGGACCTGATCCTGACCTTCCTTGCCCGCTGTGCGCGCACGGGCCTTTTGGGCGAACCATCGCTGCAAGGCAGTTCCGGCGAGGCCCGCCTTCTGACGCGGCTGTCACCGAACGACCGCGCTGCCCGTGCGTGGGCCGATCTGACACAAGAGCTTTCCGCTCGCGCCGGTCACGCCCGCGCGGTCAACCTTGACCCCTCCGGCGTCATCCTAGATATGCTGTTCAAGATCGAAGAAACCGCCGCAAAGCACGCCGCGGCCACCGTCTGAGGCCAAGGATGACGCACAGACCGCCCCAAATCGTCGATAGCCACTGCCATCTCGACTTCTCCGATTTCGACGGTGAGCGCGACGACATCATTGCCCGCGCGGCCGAGGCCGGTGTGACGCGGATGGTCACCATCTGCACCCGCCTGCGCAACGAACTGTCCGTCCGCGCGATAGCCGAGGCATACGATCCCGTATTTTACGCCGCCGGAACCCACCCGATGTCTGCCGCCGAAGAACCACTGGCCTCGGTTGAAGACCTCGTTTCCCTCGCTCAACATCCGAAATTCGTCGGTATAGGCGAGAGCGGGCTTGATTATCACTACACTGCTGACAGCGCCGAAATTCAGCAACGCTCGCTGAACATCCATATCGAGGCCGCGCAGGAAACCGGATTGCCCCTGATCATCCACGCCCGTGCCGCCGATGATGACATGGCCCGCATCCTGAGCGAAGCCTATCACCAGCGCCCCTATACCTGCGTGATGCATTGCTTCTCCAGCTCGGCAGAACTGGCCCGCGCGGCGCTTGATCTGGGCTTTTACCTGTCAATGTCCGGCATCGCAGCCTTCCCCAAAAGCCAAGAGCTGCGCGATATTTTCGCGGCGGCACCCTTGGAACGTATTCTGGTTGAAACCGACAGCCCCTACCTTGCCCCGCCGCCGCACCGTGGCAAGCGTAATGAGCCTGCCTACACGGCGCATACGGCCCGTGTCGGCGCAGAAGTATTCGGCCTGACAGTCGAAGACTTTGCCGCCGCGACAACCGCCAATTTCGACCGACTGTTCTGGAAAGCCGCACAATGGAAGGCCGCCGCCTGATGACAGAGTCACTTCGCTTCCGCATTCTGGGCTGCGGCTCGTCGGGCGGCGTTCCGCGCCTCGGCGGCCACTGGGGCGATTGTGATCCGTCAAACCCGCGTAATCGGCGCACACGCTGCTCGGCGCTCGTCACCCGCGAAGGGCCGGATGGCACCACCACCGTGCTGATCGACACCTCACCCGACCTGCGCCACCAATTGCTCGACGCAGATGTCGGTGCGCTCGACGGGGTCATCTATACGCATTCCCACGCCGATCATGTCCACGGCATCGACGATCTGCGGATGATCGTCTTTAACATGCGCGAACGCCTGCAAGTCTGGGCCGATGGTGACACTTCCGATGCTCTCCTCTCGCGCTTCGGCTATGCCTTCGTGCAGCCAAAAGGCTCGCCCTACCCGCCGATCCTCGATCTCAACCCTCTTGATGGCCCCGTCAGCATCTCCGGCGCGGGCGGTGACATCACCTTCACCCCGTTCCGCGTCAATCATGGCAGCATCGACGCCCTCGGCTTCCGTATCGGCTCGCTGGCCTACCTGCCGGATGTGGCCGAAATTCCTGATAGCGTCTGGCCAACACTTGAGGGGCTGGACTACTGGATCGTTGATGCGCTGCGCCGCACACCGCACCCCACCCATGCACATCTCGACAAAACGCTTGAGTGGATCGCCCGCGCCGCGCCAAAAAATGCAATCCTGACGAATATGCACATTGATCTGGACTACGCGACCGTTGCCGCCGAAACCCCCGAGCATGTGACGCCCGCCTATGACGGCATGGAAATCACCCTACCTATCTGATCCACATTCCTGAAAGGCTGGTCGGATGGCTGCGCTCCTCGATGTCATTCTGCCCGTCTTTTTGGTGGTGGGCTTCGGCTATGTTGCCGTCTGGCGCGGGCTTTTCAGCGACCAAGGCACAGATGCCCTGATGAAATTCACCCAAGGATTCGCCATTCCTTGCCTTCTGTTTAGCGCCATTGCCAATCTCGACCTTGCCCAGAACTTCCGCGCAGACCTGCTGCTGAGCTTCTATGTTGGCGCGTTCTCAGGCTTTGCAGCCGGTCTTCTCGGCGCACGCTTCCTTTTCGGCCGAACATGGGAAGACAGCATCGCCATCGGCTTTGTCGGCCTCTTTTCCAACTCGGTGCTTCTCGGCCTGCCCCTCACCGAACGCGCCTACGGGGCCGATGCGCTCTCCGCCAACTTTGCCATCGTCGCCTTACATGCGCCGTTTTGCTACACCATCGGCATCACCGCGATGGAAATCGTGCGCAACCGCGATGCCGGCCTTGCCGCCCTTCCGGGCAAAGTATTCCGCGCAATCTTCCGCAATGCGCTGCTGATCGGCATCGGGCTTGGCTTCGTTGTGAACCTCTCCGGCATTACCCTGCCCTCTGCCCTGACCGACGCGATTGACATGATGATCCGCGCCGCCCTGCCCGCAGCCCTTTTCGGCCTCGGCGGTGTGCTCTACCGTTACCGCCCCGAAGGAGACATTCGTGTCATCCTGTTCATCGTGGGCGTCTCACTCATCCTACACCCGACGGTCACCTTCACCCTCGCAAAGCTGACCGGCCTCGACCGTGACGGCCTGCGCAGCGCCGTTCTCACCTCCGCGATGGCGCCGGGGGTGAATGCCTACCTCTTCGCGAATATGTACGGCTCCGCCCGCCGCGTTGCAGCATCGAGCGTCTTGATCGCGACCGCCCTGTCGCTGTTCACCGCATGGGGCTGGCTCTCGCTGCTGCCCTAAAGCCCGCCAATACCTGCCCGCCTTCCACGGTATTTCCCTGCTTCCAACAAAGCGCCGTCCAATTAGGTAGCAATCCTTTCGCCAGTTCGGCACAGTTGACCGAGACACCGGAAAAGGAATGCCCCCTGCGCGTCAAGCGGCTCATTGTTAGATTCCTCTGCCTCGGCGTGGCGCTCGCTCTTTCGCCGCAGGTCACGGTCGCGCAGTCGTTTTGGGAGCGCACCGACCTTGCAAGCCTCTCCCTCGGCTCGCCTCTCTCGGACAGAACACGCGCCGTCAGCCTCGACAGTTATCTCCTTTCCACCGGTGCATACGAATCCTTTGCCCCGCTCTACGGCACCGGACGCCGCACCATTCGCGCACTGTTTCGCACCGACATCGGCGCGAAAACCGAGGGTCTTTGGGGCTTTGCCACACCTGAATCCGCGCCCAGCTATGATCTTTCCGCTGGCCTATCACTGGGCCTGACCCATCGGATCGACATTGATGAAAACCGTTCCGTCACTCTGATGGTGCTATTCAGACTGGGCGAATGGCTCTCCGAGGATAGCTGCACCGCCGACTACGGTGCCATCGGCGGCGCACGCGAGGTTAACTGCCGCCTCTCAGGCTCTCCTCTGCCACCAGAAGAAACACTGGATTACCTCTGGGAAGAGCGCACACCTGATTGGGGTTTGATTCGCTTCGCCTATACAATCCGCTTTTAAATTTCCGGCGCGGCGACTCATTGGGTCGGTACGATCAACAATATGTTGTTTACCCCATTATTGTCGGGAAACCTGCTCCGGCGCCGGTTACTGCCAAAATTTTTGCACGATTAATATCACGCTAAAGTTGTTTCGTGTTAGGATGCCTCCATAACCCACTTTTTTGGGAGGAAGCTGCCATGACCCATTTCAAATCCGCAATCGGCGTTGCCCTTGCGACAACCGCTCTCACACTCGCCAGCGTCACCGCCCTGCCGGCGCAGGGTTTTGACATTGTCGCCTTTGCCCCACCAGAAGGCAAAGGACCGAACAAGGACAAAGGCGGCGATGGCGGCGGCGACCCTCCGCCCCCTCCACCCAGCACAACTTATTACGACTGGATGGATTCCGATGTTCAGGGCGTTTGGGACACGGGCGCAATCGGCGTAGGCGCCACGGTAACTGTCGTTGACGATTACTCCAGCGGCGACATCTTCGAAGGTAATCTCGATGGTGCTGGCGTCATTCTCCAACACCACGGTGACTGGACATCCGATCAGGTGCGCCTGCTCGCGCCGGGTGCCAATGTTGTCGAACGTGACTGGACGTCAAACGGTCCGGTTAAGATGGGATCTGGATTCAATGTTCTAAACCTCAGCTATGGAATGATCGCCAATGACGGTCTCAATGTCGATAACCTGCTGTGGTCAAAACGCGAGCAAACAATCATCGACGCTGCGACCAGCGGTTCGGCATTCGTTGCAAAGTCCTCAGGCAATGACTGGGGCGCGGCTGTTGGAACTGCGGTAAACGGAACGAGAGACTATCTGAACGAAGCATTGATCGGAGCCGCATCGGCCGTATTTGTTGGTGCGTTGCGCAATAACGGCGATGCCAATGCGCTAGCCTCCATCGCCAGCTACTCGACGATTGCAGGCAGCAACGAAACGGTACAAGCGCAATTCCTCGTCGTCGGTGTTGAAGGTGGCGAAACCACTGCTGATGAACTCGCGAATTACGGTGCGGATTGTGGGGCGGCGGCTGGTCACTGTCTCTACGGCACATCCTTCGCCGCACCTGTTGTCGCAGGTTACGCTGCGCTCCTTGGCGGCAAATTCGGCACCGAAGATCCCCTCCAGATCAAAACGCGCCTCCTCACTACGACCGACCGTGACACGCTCGTTGATCTGGGCGCAACCGGCTGGGGCGCCGAGGACTTCGCCACCTACGGCCAAGGCGAAGCCAATGTCTTGCGAGCGATGTCGGTAAATAGCCCCCTCACCGCGAACTGATAATACCACCAAAAGCAGAAAAGCGCCCCGTTTCAGGGGCGCTTTTTCTTTTGAATGGTGCGGTCGAGAAGACTCGAACTTCCACGGGAGTTACCCCACAGCGACCTCAACGCTGCGCGTCTACCAATTCCGCCACGACCGCACTGTCTAGGCTTGGTGACGCGCTCTCTACCGAAGGGCGCAGGGCTTGTGAAGAGGCAAAATGCAGAAATTGTCCGCGATCTTCTCACATCGCGGGATGACATTTCCCGCGCTAGCCCGCATATGAATGTAAACCGGCCGGAAAACCCATCAAAACAGCGGAAAACAGATGGTAGAGTGGATCATTGCAGAAGGGCTCACCGCCTATGACGATGCCGTCGCCTTCATGGAAGCGCGCGCCGAAGCCATCGCGGCTGGCACGGGTGATGAACTGATCTGGCTCGTGGAGCACCCACCGCTCTACACCGCCGGAACCTCCGCCAAACGCGAAGATCTCACCGATCCCGAGCGGTTCCCCGTTTTTACCTCCAAACGTGGCGGCCAGTATACCTACCACGGCCCGGGTCAGCGTGTGGCCTATGTCATGCTCGATGTCGGAAAGCGCGGCCACGACGTGCGCCGCTTTGTGCAAGATCTCGAAAATTGGGTCATCGCGGCCCTCGCCGAGTTCAACATCCACGGCGCAATCCGCGATGGCCGCGTCGGCGTTTGGGTCGAACGCCCCGAAAAACCGCGCCTTCCCGATGGCTCCGTCGCAGAAGACAAAATTGCCGCAATCGGCATCCGCCTGCGCCGGTGGGTGAGCTTTCATGGCATCTCGATTAATGTTGACCCAGACCTGAGCCATTTCGACGGCATCGTCCCCTGCGGCATCCGTGATCACGGCGTCACCAGCCTCGTCGATCTCGGCCTCCCAGTTGCGATGGACGACCTCGACAACGCACTGCGGCGCACCTTTGATACGGCCATCACCCCGCGTTCATAGCGTCCGTTACAAAAGCTTTATCCACTCGTAACGAATCCGACAATCAAAGCCTCTAGCCACGGTCGCGGAAATGATCCGCAACCTTAGCTACAGGGCTTTGTCATGAAAGACATCAATACCGTTAACTTGTCCGCAGACGATTGGGATGAACTCAACTTCCCGCGTCCCGAAACCAATGATTTCGACAATGTTGTCGAACGCGCCATTTCCCGCCGCGGCTTTCTTGGCGGCGTTCTGGCATTCGGATCGGGCGCTGCTGTCATGGGAACGGGGCTTCTCAGCAGCACCTCCGCACAAGCACAGACTGCGAGCCGCTTCCCGTTCACGCCAATCGCGGCACAAACCGATTTCACCGTCCATGTGCCGGAAGGCTACAACTGGAAGGTTCTCGCGCGCTGGGGCGATCCGCTCATGTCAGCAGGCGCTGGCTACGATATCACCGATGGCGGGTCTGTCTCCGGCTCAGATCTGGTTTTCGGTGAAAATACCGACGGCATGGAAACCTTCTCCTTCAACGGCCACGAACTGATTGCGATCAACCATGAATACACCAACCGCGGCATCAATCTCCCCTCCGCGCAAGACGGAACACCAGCCAACGCCGAAGACGTGCGCAAACTGCAAAACCTGCAAGGCGTCACAGTCATGGAAGTTCGAGAGGCCGAAGGCGGATGGCAGCTCGTCACCGACAGCCCGTTCAACCGCCGTATCCACCACAATACCCCAATGAAAATGACAGGCCCCGCTGCTGGCCACGATCTCCTAAGACGGATGCCGATCCCACCGGCACCGAAAGCCTCGGCACCTTCAACAACTGTGGCTCCGGCAAAACCCCTTGGGGCACCTACCTGACCTGCGAAGAAAACTTTAATGGCTACTTCGGCTCGACCGATGCCACAGCAAGCTACCCAGAAAACGTCGCCGCAGGTTACAGCCGCTACGGCGTGCCAGTCGAAGGTTGGGGCTACGACTATCACAAGTGGGATGCCCGCTTCGACACCTCGAAAAACCCCAACGAACCGCATCGCGCTGGCTGGGTTGTCGAAATAGACCCGACCAACCCACAAAGCACACCCGTGAAACACACCGGCCTTGGCCGCTTCAAGCACGAAAACGCCGAGGTGGTGCTCGCGCCTGATGGCCGCGTGGTTGTTTACATGGGCGACGACGAGCGCGGTGAGTTCCTCTATCGCTTTGTGTCGAACGGCACCTATAGCCCGGAGGCGTCCACTGAAGGCTTGCTGGATGAAGGCACGCTCTATGTCGCGCGCTTCAACGATGACCAAACGGGCGAATGGCTTCCGCTGACACCAGAAACCACAGGCATGAGCGTTGCCGAGATCCTGATCTTTTCGCGCATCGCCGGATCGGCAGTTGGTGCAACCACGATGGATCGCCCAGAGTGGATCGCTGCAAACCCTGTTGCGGTCGAGGCATATTGCTGCCTGACCAATAACAAGAACCGTGGCGTCAAACCCAACGCGGGTGGCGACGACACGCCTGCGAACGGACCAAACCCGCGGGAGGTCAATAACTACGGTCAGATCGTCCGCTGGATGCCACATAACGATGACCATGCCGCAGATACCTTTGATTGGGATCTCTACGTCATGGCAGGAAATCCCGATGTGCATTCCGACGCCTACGCAGGCTCCGAAAATGTGACTTCGGGCAACCTGTTCAACGCTCCCGATGGCATGGCGTTTGACAGCAACGGCCTCGTCTGGATCCAGACAGACGGCGATGACAGCAACGAAGGTGACTTTGGCGGCATGGGCAATAACCAGATGTTGGTCGGCGATCCCGTTACCGGCGAGATTGCACGCTTCCTGACCGGCCCGAACGGCTCCGAGGTGACGGGCCTGACATGGTCGGCAGACCGCCGCACAATGTTTGTTGGCATCCAGCACCCCGGTGGCAGCTGGCCCGATGGCAACGGCCTGCCGCGTTCGTCTGTCATTGTGGTCAAGCGCGACGACAACGGACAAATCGGTTAATCACCTGACCGCACCACAACGTGCCGCCCCACTCGGGCGGCACGTTTTTTTGTGCAAAAGGCATATGTTGGCAATTCCACGGCCCCATCCCTTTGGGCCAAGTGCGCCAATTTATCTCAACAGATTATTCTGATTGTTTGTTGCCCCTCATGTCCCATCGCACTAGAACCGGACCAAAGGCGGGGCGACTCTGGTCAAACCGTTTTCGAGTTGTAGCCAATATGGGAGTGCCAAATGGCAGACGCAGCCATCCACGGCCATGAACACGAAGACACACGGGGCTTCTTTACCCGTTGGTTCATGTCCACCAACCACAAAGACATCGGGATCCTGTATCTCTTTGTTTCAGGTCTGGTCGGGTTTATCTCGGTCGCCTTCACCGTTTACATGCGCCTCGAGCTCATGGAACCGGGTGTACAATACATGTGCCTCGAAGGCGCACGCTTCACGGCAGCTGCCGCGGGCGAATGTACCCCTAACGGCCACCTCTGGAACGTCTTGATCACCTACCACGGTGTGTTGATGATGTTCTTCGTCGTGATTCCCGCGCTTTTCGGTGGTTTCGGCAACTATTTCATGCCGCTGCAGATCGGTGCGCCGGACATGGCCTTCCCGCGAATGAACAACCTCAGCTTCTGGATGTATGTCACCGGCACCGCGCTTGGTGTTGCGTCCATGCTGGCACCAGGCGGCAACGGCCAACTCGGTTCCGGCGTTGGCTGGGTGCTCTATCCGCCGCTCTCCACCAATGAGGCAGGTATGTCGATGGATCTCGCGATCTTCGCCGTCCACGTCTCTGGTGCGTCCTCGATCCTTGGTGCGATCAACATGATTACCACCTTCCTGAATATGCGCGCGCCGGGCATGACCCTGCACAAAGTGCCACTGTTCTCATGGTCGATCTTCGTGACTGCATGGCTCATCCTGCTGGCCCTGCCGGTTCTGGCTGGCGCCATCACCATGCTGCTGACCGACCGCAACTTCGGGACGACATTCTTCGATCCGGCAGGCGGTGGTGACCCTGTGCTCTACCAGCACATCCTGTGGTTCTTCGGCCACCCCGAAGTGTACATCATCATCGTACCGGCCTTTGGTATCATCAGCCATGTGATCGCGACTTTCTCCAAGAAGCCGATTTTCGGCTACCTGCCGATGGTCTACGCAATGGTTGCCATTGGTGCGCTTGGCTTCGTTGTCTGGGCCCACCACATGTACACCGTTGGTATGTCGCTGACTCAGCAGTCCTACTTCATGCTGGCCACCATGGTGATCGCGGTTCCGACCGGGGTTAAGATCTTCTCGTGGATCGCCACCATGTGGGGCGGGTCGGTAGAGTTCCGCACCCCGATGCTCTGGGCCTTCGGCTTCCTGTTCCTCTTCACCGTCGGCGGTGTGACAGGTATCGTCCTGTCGCAAGCAGGTGTGGACCGTGCCTACCACGACACTTACTACGTCGTTGCGCACTTCCACTATGTGATGAGCCTCGGCGCCGTGTTCGGTATCTTCGCAGGTATCTACTTCTACATGCCGAAGATGTCCGGCCGTATGTTCCCTGAGTGGGCAGGCAAGCTGCACTTCTGGGCCATGTTCATCGGTGCCAACCTCACCTTCTTCCCGCAGCACTTCCTGGGTCGTCAGGGCATGCCGCGCCGCTACATCGACTATCCTGAGGCGTTCGCCTACTGGAACTACATCTCGTCGATCGGCGCCTTCATCGCCTTCGCATCCTTCGTGTTCTTCATCGTTCTGCTGTTCTACACGCTCTTCGCTGGCAAGCGTGTGACCGAGAACAACCCGTGGAACGAATACGCAGACACGCTGGAATGGACCCTGCCTTCCCCGCCGCCGGAGCACACTTTCGAGACGCTCCCCAAGCAAGAAGACTGGGACAAAGTCCACGCACACTAATGCTGCAAGGCTTGTGAACAAAAGACCCCCGACAGCACCGCTGCCGGGGGTTTTCTTTTGCCCCGCCATCAGCGGCAAAATTGCACAGCCCACGCCCCTTTTCACAAAACAGCTGCGCCCTAATTCAGCGCTGACATGTTAAAAGGTTCCCCATGCCCCACGAATGGACCCCAACGCCGCCGCCCTTTGCCCTCCCCCGCGATCCCGAAAGCCCGATCGCCAGCCTGTATCTCTGGCCGTATCGCTCGCTTCCGAAACGTGGCTTTGTGCTGTTCATTGGCCTCACGGCGGTGATGATCGCGCTGCCGCTGCTCGCAGTGCTCGGTACTCCGGTGCTCTGGGGGCTGTTGCCCTTCATGGGGCTCGCCTTGGCGGGTGTCTGGTGGGGGCTGGGGCGCAGCTATCGGGACGGGTCACTGGTCGAGGAAATGCAAATCTGGCCCGATAAGGTCGAACTCACGCGCCACAATCCAAACCGCCTACGGCAGAATTGGTCCGCCAATCCGCATTGGGTGCGGGTCAACCGCTACGAAAAAAATGGCCAGATCGAGAACTACCTCACGCTCACCGGCGGCGGCCGCGAGGTCGAACTCGGCGCATTCCTGACAAAACAAGAGCGCCTCACACTCTATCAAGAGCTGAACGAACTGTTTTCCGACCTGAAAAAAGGACGCCTCAGTTCAGGCGATCTTTGACCATTGGTCCGGCTTTGCCAAAATCCATCTGTCCGGTGTACTTTGCCTTCAGGGCAGCCATAACGTTGCCCATATCACGCAGGCCTTCGGCACCGACTTCCGCAATCGCGGCACTAATTGCGGCATCAACCTCATCCGCATCCAGCTGACGCGGCAGGAAGTCCTCGATGACCTCGATTTCAGACCGCTCCTTCTCAGCCAGTTCCAGCCGCCCGCCCTCTTCGTAGGCGCGCGCGCTTTCCTGTCGCTGCTTGACCATCTTGCCCAGAATGCCGAGCACAACATCATCGGTTACGGCACTTTCCTCGCCATCACCACGCGCGGCAATGTCCCGATCCTTGATCGCGGCATTGATCAGGCGCAACGTCGAGAGGCGCTCGGCCTCCTTGTTTTTCATCGCGTCCTTCAATGCTGCGGAAATCCGGCTACGCATGTCCATTGGCAGTCCTCATGGCAAAGCAAAATCAAGACCCCCATTTAGCCTGCCATGCCAGTTATGACAACTCATCATCTAAACCGCCTCATCTACGGCTATCGGCCTTGACCCGCCCCTCCCAGTCCCTTAGGACCACGGCGATTTGACCTTTCCGGAGTCGCTGCCATGGCCCAACGCATTCAGGATAAACCTACCGCCTGTCTCGCCCTTGCCGATGGCACATTGTTCTACGGGAAAGGCTTCGGCGCCACCGGCCAGACAACCGCTGAACTGTGCTTCAACACCGCCATGACCGGCTATCAGGAAATCATGACCGACCCCTCCTATGCAGGGCAGGTCGTCACCTTCACCTTCCCCCATATCGGCAATGTCGGCGTCAACGCCGAGGATGACGAAACCGGCGATCCGGTAGCAGAAGGCATGGTCGTCAAATGGGATCCGACGGAACCTTCCAACTGGCGCGCAACAGAGGAACTGACAGCATGGCTCACCAAGCGCGGCCGCGTCGGCATCGGCGGCATTGATACCCGCCGCCTGACCCGTGCGATCCGCCAGCAAGGTGCTCCCCATGTCGCACTGGCGCATGACCCCGAGGGAAATTTCGACGTTGCCGCCCTCGTCGCTGCGGCGCGCGGCTTCTCAGGCCTCGTTGGCCTCGACCTCGCGAAGGAGGTCACTTGCAGCCAGTCCTACACATGGAACGAAATGCGCTGGGCTTGGCCCGAAGGCTACGCTCCGCAAACCGCACCGCGCCACAAGGTCGTCGCGCTTGATTTCGGTGCCAAGCGTAACATCCTGCGCTGCCTCGCCTCCGCGGGTTGCGATGTGACCGTACTGCCTGCCACCGCCACCGCCGAGGAAGTGCTCTCGCACAACCCCGATGGCGTGTTCCTCTCCAACGGTCCGGGCGATCCGGCGGCAACCGGCAGCTATGCCGTGCCGATGATCAAACAGGTTCTGAACACAACGGACCTGCCCGTCTTCGGCATTTGCCTCGGCCACCAGATGCTCGCCCTCGCCCTCGGCGCAAAGACGATCAAGATGAACCACGGCCACCACGGCGCCAACCATCCCGTTAAGGATATGGAAACCGGCAAGGTGGAGATCACCTCGATGAACCACGGCTTCACCGTGGATAGCCAGACCCTGCCCGACGGCGTGAAAGAAACCCACGTTTCGCTGTTCGATGGCTCGAACTGCGGCATTCGTATGACCGAACGGCCGGTATTTTCTGTGCAATACCACCCCGAAGCAAGCCCCGGCCCGCAGGATAGCTACTACCTCTTCGACCGCTTTTCTGAGGCAATGGACGCCCGCAAGGCCTAATTCACCCGTGGCCTTAACCAGCTGTTAAGCAAGATTGCTCCACCCTGTCGCCACAGGGAAAGGGGCAATCATGGCGCTCTCGGCACTTAAAACCCAGAGTCGTGTTCCGTCCGTCGCACCAGCGCCTGTTGGTGATCCAACAGATGCGCTCATCCGATCGGCACGGCACTGGGATATCACACCGAATGAGGCGCTGCTGCACGCTCCCACAATCGCCCCGTCAGATATCGCCGCCCGTTTCGCCCATGACCTCGGGACGGTACCTCTCGGCAAGCTGTCACCGGCGCCTGATGCCGCATTGGCAGCACTTTTGCCGTTTTCCCGCGCACAGGCGCTCGGTGTCTGCCCGTGGCAACGGATCGGCGGTCAGGTCGTCATACTCGCAGCGGACCCGTCTCGCGTAGGAGCCGCCCTTCCAGCGCTCCAAGCCGCCTTCGGCGCAGTCCGCGTCGCGATGGTTGAAAGCCGCTCCCTCGACGCAGCCCAAGCAACGCTTTACCGCACGGCACATAAACACCACGCCGAATCCGCTACAGCCGCTGAATTTTCGTGCCGCAGCTTACGTCTCTCTGCCCTGCTCCCTCTCGCTGCGAGTTTCTTCTTCGCCGCCGCAGTCCTTGCCCCCATTCCACTCTTTGTCGTCCTATCAGCCCTCGCTGTCCTCAGCCTGATCCCACTGAGCATTCTCAAACTGCGCGCTTTACTGCTGCTCATCCGCCCGCAAAAACCAGCCGCTGGCGGGGCGGAAGTCCTCCCCGCCCGCCTGCCGGTGATCTCGCTCCTCGTGCCTCTGTACCGCGAGCGCCGGATCGCCGCGCATCTCATCCACCGGCTGCAGCAGCTCGATTATCCCCGCCCACTCACCGATATCTGTCTGCTGCTTGAGGAGGGTGATACAACCACCCAGCAGGCCCTCGCCGCCGCGAACCTGCCACGCTGGATGCGGGTGATTACCGTCCCACCTGGGCAAATCCAGACAAAGCCGCGCGCGCTCAATCACGGGCTCACATTCGCACGCGGCCAAATCATCGGCATCTACGATGCCGAGGATGCCCCCGCGCCCGCCCAACTCCAAAAGATCGCTCGCGCCTTTGCCGCCGCCCCGGCACAGGTCGCCTGCCTGCAAGGCGTGCTCGATTTCTATAACAGCGACCAGAACTGGCTCTCCCGCTGTTTCACGCTCGAATATGCGGTTTGGTTTCGCGCGGTTCTGCCGACGCTGTCAAAGATCGGCTGGGTGCTACCGCTTGGCGGCACGACACTCTTCTTCCGGCGCTCTGTACTCGAAGAAATTGGCGGCTGGGATGCCCATAACGTGACCGAGGATGCCGATCTTGGCCTGCGTCTGGCCCGTTTCGGCTACCAGACCGCGCTCGTCCCCACCGTCACATACGAAGAAGCAAACTGCCGCCCGTGGCCGTGGGTCCGGCAACGCAGCCGCTGGCTCAAAGGCTACGCCATGACCTACGCAACCCATATGCGCGCGCCTGTGGGGTTGTGGCGGTCACTCGGCACATGGCGCTTCATCGGCGTACAGGTGCTGTTCCTTGGCACGCTCTTTCAATTCACCCTCGCACCATTGCTCTGGTCATTCTGGCTTTTGGCGCTCGGGCTGCCGCATCCGCTCTCATCCCTCCTGCCAGATTCAGCGGTGATCGCGCTGGCTGCGGTGTTTATTCTGTCAGAGGTCATCTCCATCGCCTTAGCAATGGTTGCTGCAAGCCGCACCCGTCATGCGAGTCTCCCACTCTGGGCACTCACGCTACACCTCTATTTTCCGCTGGCAGCCTTGGCGATGTATAAAGGCTTATGGGAGATGATTGCCCGTCCGTTCTACTGGGACAAAACAAGCCACGGGCATAGCGCGGCCGGACCGGTGGCTACGCCCCGTCACGCCCCTCAACAGCCTCGGCATCCAGTTTGAGCCGCGTGACAAACGCCCGCGAGATATGCTCGCGCAGCGCCGCCGCAGCCGCATCGCCATCACCTGCCTCAATCGCGCTTACGATGGCCTCATGCTCAGCCAGCGCCACCTCACCCCGCCCCTCTGCCGCGAGAGACGTCGTGGCCAGTAACGCCATCGAGCGATGCACAAGATCGAGCTGCTGCACCAGAAATCGGTTATGGCTGGCCAGGTGGATCTGCTTATGGAACCGTTTATTGGCACGGCTCAGCGCCCCCGGATCGGCCACCAAAGCGCGATCGTTTTCCAACATATCGCGCAAAACATGCTTTTCTTCCGGTGTCGCATGGCTCGCCGCTAACCGCGCCGCCAACCCCTCCAATTCGCCGCGCACGACGTAAAGCTCGGCCATCTGCGTATGATCAAGCGATGACACGATCAGCGAGCGCCCGTCACGGGTCAGCAAAGATTGCGTCTCCAGCCGTTGCAATGCCTCTCGGATCGGCGTCCGCGACACGCCAAACCGGTCCGCCAGATCGCTCTCCACCAGCCGGTCGCCGGGCTTGTAAACATGCGTATCAATCGCTTCGAGTATCAGTTCATACGCATCGCGTTGCGGGCTTTTAGGGGCTGTCATCACTCTCTCCGGCACTGTCCCGCGACCTTAGCCCCCTCACAGCGGCAGCATCAAGCCAAACCACTTGCGCCGCGCCAATTTGCCTCCTACCCATAGGCCATGGTTGCTGCACATTTCACACATGTCCGCGCGTGGGTCTTTGACCTCGATAATACCCTCTACCCACCCGAAGCCCGCCTCTTCGACCAGATCGAAGTCAAAATGACCACGTTCGTGCAATCCGCCCTCGGCGTATCGCGGACGGAGGCGGATTTTCTCCGCGCCGATTACTGGCAGCGGTACGGCACCACCCTCGCCGGCCTGATGAACGAACATAACGTCGATCCCGGACCCTATCTGCACGAGGTGCACGAGATCGACATGAGCCACCTGACCCCCGATCCCGCGCTCGCCGCCGCAATCACCCGCCTGCCCGGGCGACGGATCGTCTACACCAACGGCACCGAACCCTATGCAAGGCGGGTTCTGGCCGCGCGCGGGCTCTCCGATGTCTTTGATGCCGTTTACGGCGTCGAACATGCGCAGTTCCGCCCCAAACCGGAGCAGGCAGCCTTCGAGGCGATCTTCGCGCTCGATGGCCTCGCCGCCGAACAAGGCGCCATGTTCGAGGATGACATCCGCAACCTCGCAGCGCCCCATGCAATGGGAATGCGCACGGTCCATGTAGGGCCGGAACCTTTGCCCGCCGATCACATCCATCACCATACCGATGATCTCGCGGCTTTTCTGTCGCAGCTGGTCTGAGCCCCCTTCCCGTCTCACCCCACGCGGATTATGACTGATACATGAGCATTTCGACGACAGATATCGTGATCTCCGGCGGCGGCGTTGCCGGTCTATCGGCGGCGGCGGCATTCGGCAGCGCGGGCTTTGATGTGGTGATCGTCGATCCGGCCCCGCCGGTGACCGACGCGCAGGCCGAAGGTGCCGATCTGCGCACCACCGCCTTCCTCCAGCCAGCGCGCGCCTTTCTTGATGCGGCGGGACTTTGGTCCCGCCTCGCGCCACATGCCAGCGCGCTGCAAGTCATGCGCATCGTCGACGCCGGCGGCGCCGAGGCCGCGCCCCGCGTCACCCGCGACTTTAACGCCGAGGATATCTCCTCTGCCCCCTTCGGTTGGAACTTCCCAAACTGGCTCCTACGCCGCGAAATGGTCGCCCGCCTTTCGGAGCTTCCCAATGTCCGTTTCCTTTCCGGCACTGGTTTTTCCGGCATCCTGACCCGCGAGCGCGAGGCCCGTGTCACCCTCAGCGATGGGCAGCACATCGCGGCGCGCCTCGTCATCGGAGCGGATGGTCGCAATAGCCCGTTGCGACAGGCTGTCGGCATCGCCGCCAAAACCACCCGCTACGGTCAGAAGGCCGTGACCTTCGCCGTCACCCACGACGCGCCGCATGAGAATGTCTCAACCGAGGTCCACCGTACCGGCGGCCCCTTCACCCTCGTGCCCTTGCCTGATCACGAGGGGAAACCCTGCTCCGCTGTGGTCTGGATGACTCACGGCCCCGACGCCCAGCGCCTCGCAAACTTGTCTGAAGCCGCGTTTGAAGACGAAGCGACAGAACGCTCCGCTGGGGTCTATGGCCCGCTCAAACTGGCATCAAAGCGTCTCGTCTGGCCGATCATCAGCCAATTGGCTGACAAAATGATCGCCGAGCGCGTAGCACTTGTCGCCGAGGCCGCCCATGTGGTGCCGCCCATCGGCGCACAGGGGTTGAACATGTCGCTCGCTGATCTCTCTTGCCTGCTCGACCTCGCAAAAGCCCGCCCGCAAGACTTGGGCGACCGCAAGATGCTGGAAGCCTACAACCGTCGCCGCCACCCCGAAGTGATGCTCCGCGTGCGCGGTGTGGATGCACTCAATCGCGCGTCGATCGCTGGCAGCCCACTGCTGCGCGATCTCCGCGCCAAAGGGATCGAGGCGCTCTACAAGCTCACGCCTTTGCGGCGCGGCCTGATGCGCCTCGGCCTTGGCGCGCGCTCCTAGATCTGCTTACAGCACCTTGTCACAGATAAGCCCGAGCCGTTCGACCGTGCCATCCACGTCATAGAGCTTATCCAGCCCGAAAAGCCCGAGCCGGAATGTGCGGAAATCATCCGGCTCATCACATTGCAGCGGCACACCAGCGGCAATCTGCATTCCTTCGGCCATGAACTTCTTTCCGTTCTGGATCTCCGGATCGTCCGTATAGCTCACAACAACCCCCGGCGCGCCAAAGCCCTCTGCCGCAACCGAGCGAATGCCCTTTGCCGCCAACATCTCCCTGACGCGATTGCCCAACTCCCACTGGGCTTCTTTCAGCCGGTCAAACCCGTAGCGCTGCGTTTCCTTCATCGTTTCACGGAAAGCACGCAGAGAATCCGTCGGCATCGTCGCATGATAGGCATGGCCGCCGTTTTCATAGGCTTTCATGATGTCAGCCCATTTCTTCAGGTCGATGGCAAAACTGTTGGAGCTTGTCTCCCCAAGCTGTTCCCATGCACGCTCCGACATCATCACCAACCCCGCCGATGGCGTTGAGGACCAGCCCTTCTGCGGCGCTGAGATCAGCACATCAACGCCTGTCGCTTTCATGTCGATCCATGCGCAACCCGAGGCGATACAATCCAGCACCATCAACGCGCCAACCTCATGCGCGGCAGCGGCAAGGGACGCGACATAATCATCCGGCAGGATAATCCCCGCACTCGTCTCAACATGGGGCGCGAATACCACATCAGGCCGCGCATCGTGGATCGCTGCGACCACCTCTTCGATCGGCACCGGCGCAAAGGGCGCGCGGCTGTCATTGCCCGTTTGGCGCGCCTTCATCACCGTGGTCGTCTTGGCAAAGTCACCAGCGTCAAAGATCTGCGTCCAACGGAACGAGAACCATCCATTCCGCACGATCAGCGCATGTGCATCTTTGCCAAACTGACGGGCCACTGCCTCCATCCCATAGGTGCCACCGCCCGGCACAATCACCACATGGTCGGCCTGATAGACCTCTTTCAACATGCCGGAGATATCCCGCATCACGGTCTGAAAAGCCACACTCATGTGATTGAGCGAGCGATCGGTAAACACCACCGAAAATTCCATCAGCCCATCGGGATCGACCTGCGACATCATCATTCTCCTATAATGTTGGCACACCTAACCGCGCCCAATGCTCCAACGCAATTACAAAGCGCGGCTAAGTCTCAAATCGGGCCGGGACGGCGTTCTTCACTCAGCAGAACGTTAGCCTCCACATTGCCAACCCCGGGCAATGTCATGATCCGCCGCCGCAACACGCGCTCAAAATCCGCAAGATCACGCGCCACCACGCGCAGGCGATAATCGTAAAGCCCCAGCACATGCTCCACCGTTTGCACCTCACGGATCGCACTTACCGCCCGCTCGAAATCCTCAAGGCTCACACGTCCTTTTGTTGCGAGTTTGACACCAAGGAACACCGTCACCCCGAACCCCAAGCGTTCCTGATCCAGAACCAACCGCTGCCGCGAGAGCACCCCGCTCTCCTGAAGCCGCCGCAGCCTGCGCCACGTTGCCGGTTGCGACAGTCCAAATTTCCGCCCCAACGCACTGGCCGATTGCGTCGCGTCTTCGGCCAAGGCGCGAAGCAGTTTCCGGTCGGTCGCGTCGATTTCGGTCATAGCGGAAGGTCCATATCCATCTTCACCGTCGAAACCGTCATCAGCGCCTCGATATCCGCGATATGTGGCAAGGTGAGGATCCGCTGGCGATAGATGCTTTGGTAGTGTGGCAGGTCTTTCGCCACCAGATGCAGCCGCACATCGACCTGCCCAAGAAACGTCTGCAATTCTATAACCTCCGGTACTTCGCGCGCAGCAGAGAGGAAATCGTCAAAAGCGCGCGGTGCGGTCTTGTCCAATGTCACCCGCAGCGACACCCGCACCGCAAACCCCAAGGCTTGCCAATCGATCACCGCTTCCTGCCCCTTGATGATCTGTTCTTCGCGCAACCGCTCCAAGCGCCGGCTCGCCCGCCCCACGGACACGCCGCACAGCTCGGCCAACTCCGGCACCGAAAGCGCCGGATCAGACTGCATTTGGCGCAATAAACGGCGATCCAGATCATCAAGCATAAAAATATCAATAAATGTAAATTATACGAATAACAATATCGCTTTGAGGGGCAAAAACCTCCACTTCTCTCTCGCACTTCACCTGATCGCACCGTATGGTCCGCGCATCGAAATTCATGGAGAAGGAGCGCCAAAATGCGCGTCTACTACGATCGCGATTGCGATGTGAACCTCATCAAAGACAAAAAAGTCGCCATCCTCGGCTACGGCTCCCAAGGCCACGCCCACGCGCTGAACCTGCGCGACAGCGGTGCGAAGAACCTCGTCGTCGCCCTGCGCGAAGGTTCCCCCTCGGCCGCCAAAGCCGAAGCCGAAGGCCTCACCGTCATGGGCATCGCCGAAGCTGCCGCTTGGTGTGACGTCATCATGTTCACCATGCCCGACGAACTTCAGGCAGAGACCTACAAGAAATACGTCCACGACAACATCCGCCCGGGCGCAGCGATTGCCTTCGCACACGGCCTGAACGTGCATTTCGGCCTGATCGAGCCGAAAGCCGGTGTTGACGTCATCATGATGGCCCCGAAAGGCCCCGGCCACACCGTGCGTGGCGAGTACACCAAAGGCGGCGGCGTTCCCTGCCTCGTGGCCGTCCACAGCGACGAATCCGGCAAGGCGCTGGAAACCGCTCTTTCTTACTGCTCCGCCATCGGCGGTGGTCGTTCGGGCATCATCGAGACCAACTTCCGCGAAGAGTGCGAAACCGACCTCTTCGGCGAACAGGCTGTTCTCTGCGGTGGCCTCGTCGAGCTGATCCGCTGCGGCTTCGAGACTCTGGTCGAAGCAGGCTACGCACCTGAAATGGCCTATTTCGAGTGTCTGCACGAAGTGAAGCTGATCGTTGACCTGATCTACGAAGGCGGCATCGCCAACATGGATTACTCGATCTCCAACACTGCCGAGTACGGCCAATACGTCACCGGCCCGCGCATCTTCAAGTACGACGAAACCAAAGCCCGCATGAAAGCCGTCCTTGACGACATCCAGCAGGGCAAATTCGTGCGCGACTTCATGCTCGAAAACGCTGTCGGCCAGCCGACGATCAAAGCCGCTCGCCGCCACAACGACGAGCACATGATCGAAGAAACCGGCGCCAAGCTGCGCGCCATGATGCCGTGGATTTCCGCAGGCAAAATGGTCGACAAGTCCAAGAACTAAGTCAGGTCACTTCTGACAAACGAACAGCCCGCCTTCTGGCGGGCTGTTTTTTTATTCACTCCAAAGGGCGCCGCATAGGATCAGCCATTCACCAGCTTCTGAATATCCTCTGCCAACCGTTCCTTCAGCGCGGCTCTCTCGCTGTCATGTTCCGGCACAACGCCCAGCACCCTTACCATCAGGTCGACACCGCTCAGCACCATCACGATCATCACCGCGCGGGTTTTGGCATCTGCCCCGTCCAGCTTTTCGGCAATGGCATTCACAAACCGTTCGCGCAGCCTGTCCCGCACCTTCGCCCGCACCGCTTCATTGCCACTGGAACGGATCACCGCAAGGATCGGATCAGCGGTCTTTTCCGGCAAGGCATCAAAATAATAGCCCGCGATGCGCGTTCCAAAAGTCGCCATGTCGTGTGAAAGCAACCTGTTGATCGACAGCATTGGCAGAATTGAGGCCTCGAAAAGCCCCTCTTTCGAGCCGAAATAACGGCTGATCAACGCGACATTCACCCCCGCACGATCCGCAATCTCACGCGTGCTGGCGCCATCGTAGCCGCGCTGGGAAAACAGTTCCGCCGCCGCCGCCACAATCGCCGCAGCGGTCGCCTCGGAATCGCGTCTTCGCGTTTTTTCTTGGGCCATCATGTCACCTCCTGCCACATCCATTTCTGTAAACAGTTGTTGACAAACCGTCAAACACCCATCATGTAAACATTTGATTACAAAAATTGAGGAGCTTCCATGTCTGATTTCACAGTTGATACCAGCCGTCCCGTTCTCGTCACCGGCGCCACAGGCTATCTCGCCGGCTGGATCGTCAAACAGCTCCTAGAGGCAGGCGTCACCGTCCATGCAACGGTGCGCGACCCGTCTAACCACGCGAAAGTCGGTCACCTGATCGAGATGGGTACCAAATTACCCGGCGAGCTAACCCTGTTCAAAGCCGACCTCCTCGAGCCAAACAGCTTCGATGCCGCGATGGCCGGCTGCGGTATCGTCTTTCACACCGCTTCGCCCTATATCCTCAGCGTCGCCGACCCACAGCGCGATCTCGTCGATCCGGCCCTCAAGGGTACCCGCAATGTCCTTGAAAGCGTCAACAGGACAGACACCGTCACCCGCGTGGTGCTCACCTCCTCCTGCGCCGCCATCTACGGCGATACCGGCGATTGCGCTGATGCCCCGGGCGGCATCCTGACAGAAGAGATCTGGAACACCACTTCCTCCATTGACCATATCCCCTACAGCTATTCCAAAACAGTCGCCGAACGCGCCGCATGGGAGATGGCCAACGCACAAGATCGCTGGCGCCTCGTGGTGATGAACCCAGCCGGCATCTATGGCCCGTCCGTCGGCGGCCCGATCCCGACGAGCGAATCCTTCAACCTCGTCCGTCAAATCGCAGGCGGTGATTTCAAATCCGGCGCACCGCATCTCGAAACGGGCAAGGTTGATGTCCGCGATGTCGCCGAAGCGCACCTCCGCGGCGCCTACCTCCCCGATGCCGAAGGGCGCCATATCCTCGCCGAGAAAGCCGGAACGATCATCGACATGGGCGCCGCCATCAGCGCCGCCTACCCTGATGCCCACGTGCCGCGCAGAACCATGCCAAAATGGCTGGTCTGGCTTATTGGTCCTATGGTCAACAAAGCTCTCACACGCAAAACCGTCAGCCGCACCATCGGCCATTCATGGCGCGCCGATAACAGCAAGGCTCAAAAGTCACTTGGCCTGACATTCTCCGACTCAGATAAGGGCCTTGTCGAAATGTATGAACAAATGCGCGACGCTGGCGTCTTCACCAAATAAACACGGCACGCACCACACAAGGGTAATGGACAGCCGTTGATTGCCGTGCTCAAACACCGGCATGACGACGGCACCTACACCCTTCAACTGGTTCTCGATTCTCACGCTAGGCCTCATTTGGGGCGGAACTTTCATGGTCGTGTCCATCGCACTGGAGGGCTACGGGCCAATTACCGTCGCCTGCGCCCGTACCACGCTGGGTGCCATTGCCCTTCTGACGGCACGCGCCGCAATGCGCCGCCCCATGCCCAACTTGGGCGATGCACGGCTCTGGCGCTACATCGCCGTCATCGGCGCACTGAGCACCGCCTTCCCCTTCATGCTGCTGAGTTGGGGGCAACAATATGTTCCCTCGGCTTTTGCTGGGATTTCAATGTCCGCCGTGCCACTGATGATCCTGCCGCTCGCACACTTCTTCACCGATGAGCGGCTCTCCATCCGCAAGTTCCTCGGGGTCTGCTTTGGCTTTGTCGGCGCGCTTGTACTGATCGGCCCTGGGGTGATGCAGTTGGGCCAAGGCGCCGAGCCACTGGCCCAGATCGCCTGCCTCGGTGCGGCGCTCTGCTATGCGCTTTCCTCGATCCTGACGCGGCGCTGCCCACCCGTCGATCCGGTTTCGCTTTCCGCGCTATCCCTGACGATGGGCGCAATCATTCTCGTCCCTTCGATGCTGGTATTTGAAGGCGTCCCCCAATGGGTCGATACGCGCAGCAGCCTCGCAATCCTGTTCCTCGGCTTCCTGCCTACCGCGTTGGCAACACTTCTGCGCGTGCAGGTCATCCGCAGCGCAGGCTCCGTCTTTATGACCCTCGTGAATTATCAGGTACCGCTCTGGTCGATGGTGTTTGGCGCGATGGTCCTCTCCGAAGACCTGCCCTTGCGCTTCTACGCAGCACTTGCGCTGATCCTCAGCGGTCTGGCCGTCAGCCAGCTTGCAGGGATCACGCGCTGGTTCCTGCCACGCGCCTGATCAGCTCGCGGCGGCTTCCACCTCGGCCACGATCCCCTCAACGACCTGAACAAGCAGCGCCTCGTCTTCGCATTCGGCCATCACCCGCACCAGCGGTTCGGTGCCCGACTTGCGGATCAACAAACGGCCCTTGCCGCTCAACAATCCTTCGGCATCGGCAATGACTTTCCGAACCGTATCTGCGGTCATCGGATCGCTGCCCGCCCCGTAACGGACGTTCTTCAGCATCTGCGGCACAGTCTCGAACTGCTGTCGCAACGCGCTCGCCGGTTGGCCCGTCTCAACCATCGCGGCGAGGAATTGCAATCCGGCGAGCAGCCCGTCTCCGGTGGTTGCATAATCGGTCATCACGATATGACCGGACTGCTCCCCCCCGAGGTTATAGCCACCCGCCCGCATCGCCTCGACCACATAGCGGTCGCCCACCTGCGTCCGTTGCAGGCCGATACCACGCGCCGCGAGATGCCGCTCCAGCCCGAGGTTAGACATCACCGTCGCCACCAATGCACCACCCGAGAGTCGGTCGGCGTCTGCCCAGCGCGTCGCCATCAGCGCCATCAGTTGGTCGCCGTCGGCCACCTGCCCTTTTTCGTCAATGATCATGATCCTGTCCGCATCCCCATCGAGACACAGCCCCACATCCGCGCCATGCGCGCACACGGCTTCCGCCGCCAGTTGCGGCGCGGTCGACCCGCAGCCGTCATTGATATTATAGCCATTGGGCGCCACACCGACGGGGATCACCTCCGCACCCAGCTCCCACAACAATTCCGGCGCCGCGCGATAAGCCGCACCGTTGGCACAATCGACAACGATCTTCAGCCCCTTCAAAGTCTGCCCAGAGGGGAAGGTAGATTTCAGCCGTTCGTTATACCTGAATCGCCCATCGTCGATCCGCTGCGCACGACCAATGTTCTCGGCCTTCGCAGGCTCGATCTCGCTCGCCAAAAGCGCTTCGATCTCAGTCTCCGCCGCGTCCGACAGTTTGAACCCATCAGGACCAAAGAACTTGATCCCGTTATCGTGGTGCGGGTTATGGCTGGCCGAAATCATGATCCCCACATCAGCCCGCATCGAAGTGGTCAACAGCCCTACGGCGGGGGTCGGCACCGGCCCCAACAGCAACACATTCATCCCGGTGGAGGTCAGTCCAGCGGTCAGGGCATTTTCAAACATGTAGCCCGAAAGCCGCGTGTCCTTGCCGATCACGACCCGATGCCCGTTGCTGCCATCATTTCGGAAAAACCGCCCCGCGGCAGCGCCCAGTTTCAGCGCCATTTCGGCAGTCATCGGATGCGCATTCGCCCGTCCACGCACCCCATCCGTCCCGAAAAACTTCCGCGCCATTCAAACGACCCCACTCAATGCCAGCTGCAAGCTCATTGCCTGCCGCGTCTCCAAAACATCATGCACACGCAAAATCTGCACACCTTGCGTCACACCCCACAGCGCCACAGCCACCGAGCCCGGCATCCGCGCCGCCATCTCCGGCGCATCCGAAATTTCCGCGATGAACCGTTTCCGCGACGCGCCAAGAAGGATCGGCGCTCCCAGCGAATGAAACAGCGACAAGCCGCGAAGCAAAGTCACGTTATGTTGCAATGTCTTTCCAAAACCGATGCCGGGATCGACAACGACTTTGGTTCGCGGAATGCCGGCGGCCTCCGCTGCCTTCAGCCGCGCCTCCAAAAAGTCATAAACATCCAGCAAAACGTCATCATAACGCGGGTTGTCCTGCATCGTGTCGGGCCGCCCCTGGGCATGCATCAGGCAAACGGGCAGTCCTGCATCCGCCGTCACGGCAGCTAATGCTGGGTCAAAGGTGAACGCCGCCACATCGTTAACCAGCGTCGCACCTGCCGCGATTGCCGCCTGCGCCACATCCGCCTTTCGGGTGTCGATCGAGATCGGGATGTCCGATCCTGCCCTGATCGCCGCAATCACCGGCGCGGTGCGGCGGATCTCTTCCGTGATCTCTACCTCTTTCGCACCCGGTCGGGTGCTTTCCCCCCCAATGTCGATGATCGCCGCGCCTGCCGCTTCCATCGCCTGGGCCTGCGCCAGTGCCGCATCGGCACCCAAGAACAAGCCCCCATCCGAGAAACTGTCCGGTGTGACGTTGAGAATGCCCATCAACTGCGGCCTGTCCATTGCCATTCCGGCAATCGGCGCACGCGGGTCCGTCAGGCGCGAAAGCACGCTTTCAGGCAAATCCTTGACCGGCACGATCCAAGGGTCGCGCCCCCGCTCCAGCCGCTCCGCATGGGTAAACCAGCACCATCCGTTACCCAATGTCAGCGCCTCAATCGGGCGGTGCAAATCTGTCTGCAAAAGCGGGCGGTAGTAAACACTCACAGCACAACCTCCTCGGTCACAGCCATCGCGCGGACAGGCACTTCGCAGGCGGGCGCGTCCGCCCCGATCACCAGCAGCTCAGCTGCCGTCATCTCGCCCGCAAACCATGCGACCAGCGCCAGCGCGTCGCGCGGGCTCGCCGATGGGCCGTCCACCGCGTCAAGCACGATCTTCGACGGCGCCCAGACACTCACCTGCCCATTCTTCATCGCCCAGTCCAGTTCGGTACGGGTGCCAACCACCATACAACGCTTGTCCCGCGCGGCCAAAATCCAGGCGTTCTGCTCAATCGCAAGAAGGTCGATCCGCCGCTGCGCTAGTGCATTACCAGCTTGCGGCGCAGCCACATCTGCCGCGCCCACGCAAATCACCAGCGGCACATCGTCTGACACCAAGGTGTCGATCCATCCCTTTAACTGCGGGGCAGTAATCGCCGCATTGGAGAGATAGACCATACGCGGGTGCGGCGGCTCCTCGTGCACCTGCCCTGCGCTGGCTTCCTCTCCCTTGGCCCGCACGATCTCAACGCCGAGCGAAAACGGCCCACGATCAAGCTTCTCAATCCGCACAAAAACCCGCAGCGCCTGCGGCTCGTGCAAGATGCGCTCCGCAACACGCGCCGCCAGTGTTTCCAGAAGGTTCAGCCGCTCAGCCTGTAATTCGTAATTGATCGCCTCGGTGACACGATCATAAGAGAGGATTTGATCCACATCGTCATCAATCGGCCCCAAGGGGGCAACCTCGACGACCACATTGAACCGCACCCGCTGCAAATGCCCACGTTCAAGCTGGAACGCCCCGATCTCGACCTCGACAACATAGTCCCGCAGGCTGATCCTGTCACAGGGCTGGGTGGCACTGGCTTCAGCCCTTTCGCTCGGATGCGCAAAAGCCATGCGGATTTCGTCAGACATGAAGCAGCCCCTCCCGTAGTGGTATCGGCGGCATACTAGCCCACGACTGGATGCTCAAGAACCAGAGAAACGACAGTTGATCAGTTAGAGGCGGTGCGCGTCGGCATGCGGTAAAAATGATGCACGCCAATCGTCGCCGTGCGCGCAAACCGGCGCGACCATGACGGGTTCACCCAGTTCGCATGATAATGCGTCGCCCCATCGGTCAGCCCCGTTTCTGCGCCATCCATCAAAAGCCGCGCAACCTTGCCCACAAGGGTCCACGCTTCCGGCTCCGACACGGTTTCCAGCCGCCCATCACAGGTATAGGTGA
Source organism: Pelagovum sp. HNIBRBA483 (assembly GCF_040931995.1). Taxonomy (NCBI): domain Bacteria; kingdom Pseudomonadati; phylum Pseudomonadota; class Alphaproteobacteria; order Rhodobacterales; family Paracoccaceae; genus Pelagovum; species Pelagovum sp. HNIBRBA483. The sequence goes on along the minus strand of NZ_CP162412.1, from coordinate 1,123,024 downwards.
ACTGGCAGGCAAATTTCCGACCCGTGCCCTGATTGACAACGCGGCAAATGCTATCGGGGAAGGATGCGCTCTCCACACGGTTCAGGATCACTTCGCCCACCGCGAACATCCCCGCGATGCTTTCGCCACGCGCCTCGAAATACAAAGCTTCGGCCAAGCATTCCCACTGGGGGCCGCCATCCGCACGCGGCATCTCTGCCAGAAACGCGCGATCATAAGCAAAAGCCTCGCCCTCATTCGTCGCACGCGGCGGCGCGGTCAATGCGTTGAGGCGCGATGAAGGCAGCACAGCCAAGGCTTCGCGCTCCTGCCCCAAAAGTGCGCCCAGCCGATCGGCGAGCCCCTCTTCAGCGGCGGCAACATTTGCAACCAGCCCCAACATCATGCCGCTCATAACAACGCGGCGTACCCATCGACCAAAACGCGTGAGAGTCATCGACCCATCCGTGATACACGCGATCTGCCTCGCGCAAGCGGGCCGTTCCTAGGGGAAAACCGGCTCTGCGTCTAGCATTACGGCCTGCGACCTATGCGCATGGGCTCAAAGGGTTCTAGATACGGTGGCAACTATGCAATTGGCTACAAAATCTAGGCTTCGAGTGTTGCCCCAATGGCCAGCTGAGCGGCGGAAAGTCGCGCAACGGGCACCCTGAAGGGCGAGCACGACACATAATCAAAGCCCTGTTCACGGCAAAAAGCGATCGCGGCACGGCTTCCACCATGCTCACCACAAATCGAAAGAACGATGTCCTTGCGCCTCTGTCGCCCGCGCTCGGCGCCGATGGACAGCAGCTCTCCAACACCGTCAATATCGAGACTGTGGAACGGATCTTCCTCGTACACATGCGCATTCACATAGGCCGACATGAACCGCCCCGCATCATCGCGCGACAGACCATAGGTCATCTGCGTGAGGTCGTTGGTCCCGAAAGAAAGGAAAGCCGCATGTTCGGCAATGTCGCTAGCCCGCAGCGCCGCGCGGGGCGTTTCAACCATCACGCCCAGCCGGTAGGCAAAATCCTTGCCCGTCTCCGCCTTGACCGACGCTGCCACCGCATCCACCCGCGTCTTGACCAGTTCAACCTCTCGCATCGCGCTCACCAGCGGGATCATGATCTCTGGCACAACAGGCGCGCCCTTTGTACTCGCGGCAACGGTTGCCTCGAATATCGCCCGCGCCTGCATCTCGTAGATTTCCGGCACGGTGATCCCGAGCCGAACTCCCCGCAGACCAAGCATCGGGTTATACTCGGTCATTGCCTCTACACGGGTGGTGACATCCGACAGCGGCAACGCCAACTGGTCAGCCAGTTCCCGCAAACCCGCTTTATCAGACGGGAGAAACTCGTGCAGCGGCGGATCAAACAGCCGGATGCAGACCGGCTGCCCCTGCATGATCTCGAACAGTTCGGTAAAATCGCCCCGCTGCATCGGCAGCAGCCGCTCCAACACCGCTTTGCGCTCCTCGGCACTGTCGGCAAAGATCATCTCGCGCATCACGCCAAGGCGATCCCCTTCAAAGAACATATGCTCCGTCCGGCACAGCCCGATCCCCTGCGCCTTGAAGTTTCGCGCCGTTTGCGCATCCGCAGGCGTGTCGGCATTTGCCCGCACGCCGATATCGCGGAACTCGTCCGCCCATGTCAGCAGCGTCTTGAACGCATCATCGAGCTGCGCTTCCAACATCGCCGCCTGCCCGTTCAGGATCTCGCCCGTGGTGCCATCAACAGTGATCACATCGCCAGCGGCAAAGACCCGCCCGCGCGGGCCAACAAAGGCCTTGGTCTTACGATCAAACGTCAGGTCCGATGCGCCCACCACACAAGGCAGGCCCAAGCCACGCCCGATCACCGCCGCGTGGCTGGTTATGCCACCGCGCACCGTCACGACCGCTTGCGCCGCATGCATGCCTCGAATGTCCTCCGGCGTCGTTTCACGCCGGATCAGAATGCACGGTTCTCCCCGCGCTGCGCTCGCCTGCGCGTCATCCGCGGTGAAAACGATCTTTCCCGTCGCAGCACCCGGGCTGGCCCCGATCCCCTTGGCGATCAGGTCGCGCGCGGCCTTCGGGTCTACCTGCCGGTGCAGCAGCTCCGATAGCGCCGTCGGCGTCACCCGCATAAGCGCCTCTTCGCGCGGGATTACCTTATCTTCGGCCAACGCAACCGCGACTCGCACCGTCGCGCGGCTTGAGCGCTGCACCCGTACGGCGTCAAGTATCCTCAGCTTGCCCTGATCAACGACGAACTCGATCTGCATTTCCTCACGCAAACGCTTGCGGGACAGCTCCCCATGCGCAAGCAACTCGGCAAAGATCTCCGGCATTTGTTCTTCGACCGAAGGTCCGCGCTCATCCTTCGTCAGGAACAATGCACCCGACCCCGCCGTCAGCGCCTCACGGCCTTGGCTTTGGCTCAGGTAACGCCCCGTGATCCGCTGCTCGCCGGTCGCCTCGTCAATGAACTGGATCACCCCAGAGCCGCATTCTCCCGGGCCGACACCGAGCGCCATTTCCTGCACGACCAGACCCAGACCCGCATCCGCCGGTGCGCCACGCGCCTGTCGCAAGAGCCGCGCCGACGTGCCATCCCAAGCCCGCGCCATCGAGCGCAGCACTTCGGACAGCTGCTCCGCAGGGCTTTGGGGGAATGTTTCATCCGTCTCGTATTCGTAAGCATCCAGCGCCGCTTGCAACGCCGCAGGCGTCGGTGCCTCGGGCAAATCAAACGCATCCGGATCAAGCCGCGCCACATGCACCGCATAAGATTGAATAAACCGCAGATAAAGCGCCGTGGCGGCTGCTTCCCCGATCTCTTCGATCATAGCGACGTATTTCTTATCGTTCATCCCGATGTTCAGGATCGCCCCCGGCCCGCCCCAATCCGGGTCTTGGCTCGACGGCCGCACCGAGAGCAGCGGCGCATCCCCAAACGGTGCCATGATCGCGGCCATGTCAGGCAGGTTGCCATGCGCGAGATCAAGCACCGCTTTGAAAGACAGCGCCACCGTCGTCGGCACCGGCATGTCCAACCGCACCAAGCGCTGAAGGCACTTCGCCCGCCCGCCATGCACAGCCGGCGACATCGCCGCGGTGGCGGTGATCAGCGTAATTGGTTCGAATCGGCGCTCTTTCTGCACTGCAGCACTCCAATGAGATGGGCCGAGCATAGGCAGCTTCCGATTCGCGGCAAGGGAAACTTCAAAAAATCGAAGGAATCCCTAGCCTTCGACGACGCGAAGGTCCGCCACCGAACCGCAAATGCTGCGAATGCGAGAAAGTAGGTTCAACCGGTTCCGCCGCACCACTTGATTGTCGCTGTTCACCTGCACCGCCTCGAAAAACGCATCAATCGGCGCGCGCAGTTGCGCCATTGCGGCCATCGCTGCGGCAAAATCCTGCGCAGCCATTGCCGGTGCGATCTCGGCTTCAGCCGCATCCAACGCAGCAAAGAGCGCCTTCTCCGCCTCGTCCTCGGCAAATTTCACATCCGCACCGAATGAATACTCAACGCCGTCCTTTTCCTCGGCCTGCGTCAGAATATTATTCGCCCGCTTAAACCCTTGCAGCAGGTTCTCACCGTCATCGGTCGTGAGGAACGCGCCCAGCGCCTCGGCCCGCTTGACCAACAGCGCCAAATCATCCGCCCCGTCCATCGCGATACAGGCATCAATCACATCATGCCGCACGCCCTGATCCCGTAGGAACACCTTGAGCCGGTCATGGAAGAAAGAAAGCAGATCATCGCTCACCCCTTTCACAGCGCCGAGCGGCAGCGTCAGCCCATTCACCAGCACCAGCCGGATCACCCCCAGTGCGGCACGGCGCAGGGCAAACGGGTCTTTCGATCCCGTGGGCTTCTCGTCAATCGCCCAGAAGCCAGTCAGCGTGTCCAACTTATCCGCCAGCGCCACAGCCACCGAAACCGGCGCAGTCGGCACATCGTCCGACGGTCCGAGCGGCGAGTAATGCGCCTCACATGCCGCCGCGACCTCCGCTGGCAGCCCCGCTGCCTCGGCGTAATAGCGCCCCATCAAGCCCTGCAATTCAGGGAATTCATAAACCATCTCGGAGGACAAATCCGCCTTCGCCACTTCCGCCGCCTGCACGGCAAGCGCTGCCTCCGCACCCACCATCGGCGCAATTTCACCGGCCAGCGCCGCAATCCGCGCGATCCGCTCGGCTTGGCTGCCAAGCTTGTTGTGGAACGTCACATTGGCAAGGCTCTCCCGCCACGCGCCCATGCCCGCCTTAGCAATCCGCAGGTCATTCTCCCAAAAGAACTTAGCATCCGACAGCCGCGCCGCCAGCACCTTCTGATTGCCTGCAAGGATCGTCGCGCCGTGGTCAGCGGTTTCCATATTGGCCACAGTCACGAACTTCTCGATCCGCCCGGTTTTCGGGTTCCGCACGCTAAAGAACTTCTGATGCTCTTTCATCGAGGTCTGCAACACCTCTGGCGGCAGTCCCAGAAACGCATCATCAATCGCACCGAGCAGCACGACCGGCCATTCTACCAGCCCGGCGACTTCGGCCAAAAGGCCTTTATCATCAACAACTTCCAATCCCTGCGCAAAGGCTTGATTGGTCGCGTCGTGCCAGATCATCTCGGCCCGCTCCTCGGCGCGCAGCACAACCTTCGCCCGCTTCAGCTTGGCCTCATAGTCGTCAAACCCCGTCACGCGGAAGGCATCGCCCGCCATGAAACGATGCCCGCGCGTCACGTCGCCCGCCACGATCCCGTCGATCTCCAACGGCACCACTTGCGCGCCCTGCTCATCGCTCATCAGGCAAATGATCGAATGCAGCGGCCGCACCCACCGCAGGCTCCCCGCGCCCCAGCGCATGGATTTCGGCCACGGAAAATTGCGCACGGCCTTTTCCAGCACCTCGGCCAAGATCTCCGCAGCCGTCCGTCCGGGCTTCTCGATCACAGCGAAGTAGACCTGCCCCTTTTTCTCGTCGCGGACCTCAAGCTGTTCCTTGCTCAGCCCCGTCGCCCGCAGGAAACCCTCGATCGCCTTTTCCGGCGCATCCACACGCGGCCCCTTGCGCTCCTCGCGCACGGGCTTGCTCTCGGCGGTCAGCCCTTCGACCGACAACGCCAAGCGCCGCGGCGTCGAAAAAGCCGCCGCCCCCGCATAGGTCAGCCCCGCTTCAACCAAACCGTTGGTCACAAGCGACTTCAGGTCATCAGCCGCCTTGCGCTGCATCCGCGCGGGGATTTCTTCAGAAAACAGTTCAATCAGAACGTCAGGCATCAGTTCGCCCCTTCGGGTGGTGTCGGACAGCCTTCCGGCGCCGCGTCGCCATCAAAGACGACCTCGCCGCAGGCATTGATTTGGTTCCAGCCAAAGCCGCGGCCATCCGGCATCACGGCAATCACGCGGTCAATCCCGTAGGTGATGTTCTCTTCACCAAGGAAAGCCACAGCCCCGCCTTGCTCCAGCGCTTCACCGATTTCCTGCGCGTCAAAACAGTCAAACCAGCTCGGCGCCACGAGCGGCTCGGCTGCATCGTAAATCGCATAGGTTTCGGTCATCATCGCCACGCTCAGCGGCGTCTCGAAGCAAGAACGGAACCGGATCGGAGAACTGTCGCTATCAATGGCCTTGAGGTTTTCTGTCAAAATACCTTCAGATTGCCCGGTATTTAGGTCGAAAACTTTCACATTTCCAACATCAGCCGGATCCAACTCCTCGTAGAAGGCATAGACCTGCAAGTAGTACATCGCACCGCCCGCGACCAGCGCGCTGAGCAACAGCAACAGCGCCATAAACCGCCCCATCATGCTGCAAACCCTCCTGCTTCGGTCTGCACAAAGGCATCCGCGCACAGTTTCGCAAGCGCTCGGACCCGCCCGATATAGGCCTGCCGTTCGGTGACAGAGATCACCCCACGCGCATCCAGAAGGTTAAACAGGTGCGAGGCCTTGATGCACTGATCATAGGCCGGATGCGCCATGATGATCCGCTTGCCGGTTTTCGGGTCTTCCGCCGGCGCTTCCAACAGGCGCTGGCACTCGGCTTCAGCATCTTCGAAATGGCGCAGGAGCTTTTCCGTATCGGCAACATCAAAATTGTGCCGCGAATATTCTTCTTCGGTCTGCCGGAACACATCGCCGTAGCTCAGCGCAATTGGTGCATCCGGGTCGTTGAACGGCATATCCATCACATGATCCACACCCAGCACATACATCGCCAAGCGCTCAAGCCCGTAGGTCAGCTCGCCCGAAACCGGATGGCAATCATGCCCGCCCACCTGTTGGAAATAAGTGAACTGGCTCACCTCCATCCCGTCGCACCAGACCTCCCAGCCCAAGCCCCACGCGCCAAGCGTCGGGCTTTCCCAGTCATCCTCGACAAAACGGATGTCATGCAGGTTGGCGTCGATGCCAATCGCTTCCAGCGATCCCAGATAGAGCGCCTGCAAATCCGGCGGGCTGGGCTTAATCAGTACCTGATACTGGTAGTAGTGCTGCAAGCGGTTCGGGTTCTCACCGTAGCGCCCGTCCGTTGGGCGGCGCGAAGGCTGCACATAGGCCGCGGCCCAAGGTTGCGATCCCAAGCTGCGCAGCGTGGTGGCAGGGTGGAACGTGCCCGCACCCACTTCCATGTCATAGGGTTGCAGCACCGCGCACCCTTTTGATGCCCAATAGCTTTGAAGTCGCAGAATGATTTCCTGAAAGGAACGGGGTTTCTCCGCCATTTTCGCCTCTTTTCGCGCCCTCTTTTGCGTTGCCCCGTTCCATATGCGGCGGGGGCGGCAGGGTCAATCGCGCCTTGTGTGCCACAGTTGCGCAAACTTGCTGTTTTGGGTGCTGACTGGCGGAAAATCTCTGATAGTTTCCCCCAAACTGCGACGCCACCACAGCTCGCGACAGTCAACAGATTTGGAACAAGAATAATGAAGCGCACCAGTCTCGCGGTCCTGTTATCGACCGTCATCGCCGTCCAAGCCTATGCCCAGGAGCCTTTCTGGATTCAGGTCGAAGCCGAGCCAACTCTCACCGATGCCCAGTTCCGCGCCAATGATTATGACAGTACCTTCGATACGGTAAACGGTTTCCTGTCTGCCAGCGGCTGGTACGCCATTGCCCTTGGCCCGTTCGACCGCGATACCGCCGTGGCCAACATGCGCCGCCTCAAGGCGCAAGGCATCATTCCCGGTGACAGCTTCCTGACCGATGGTGATCAGTTCCGCGAGCGTTTCTGGCCGGTCAACGCGGCCGCTAGCGACAGCACCGAGGCAGCAACCACGCCGGTTCTCGCTCCCCCTGCCGCTGATCCTCTCCCGATCACCCCACCGGATCAAACCGTGGCAGAAGCCCGCAGAAGCGAGGCCGCGCTCAGCGCCACCGCCCGCGAAGAACTCCAAATCGCGCTCAGATGGGCGGGTTTCTATAATGCAGCGATTGATGGCGCCTTTGGCCGTGGCACCCGCGCAGCGATGGAAGCATGGCAGCAGGCCAATAACCACGAACCTACGGGCGTTCTCACAACCGCCCAGCGGGCCGAACTCCTGCGCCAGTACAATGCGGTGCTCGAAGGGCTCGGCCTGACAATCGTTAGCGACAGCAGCGCTGGCATCGAAATGTTGATCCCGATGAGCGTGGTCGAATTCACCTCTTATGATCCACCCTTCGCCCGTTTCGATGCGATCGACGGCAGCGACGCCCAAGTCCTGTTGATCTCCCAGCCGGGCGACAGCGTGACCCTCGCGGCCCTCTACGACGTGCTGCAAACGCTCGAAATCGTCCCGCCTGAAGGCCCGCGCAGCCGCCGGGGGGACAGCTTCCAAATCGAAGGCGTCAACAGCCGTATTCACACCCATATCCAAGCGGCAACCGACGGCCGTACCGTCAAAGGTTTCGCACTGGTCTGGCCCGCTGGCGACGAAGAACGCCGCAGCCGTTTGTTGAGCGAAATGCAGCAAAGCTACCGCGAAATCTCGGGTGCGCTCGACCCAAATTCGGTACCAATTGATGAGAGCCAATCCATCGATTTCGTTTCTGGTTTGGCGATCCGGTATCCTGCTTCTACAGCGTCAGGTGTTTTTGTGGATGCCAGCGGCGCCGTCCTCACTGCGCTACCCGCCGTTGAGGCCTGCGACGCCCTGACCATCAATCGCAATTTCGCCGCCAGCATCGCGCATCGTGATCCGGCCACCGGCCTCGCCGTCCTGCGCCCCGAAGACCCGCTTGCCCCGATCAGTGTTGCGCGTTTCGACAGCGCCGTTCCTCGGCTCGGCGCGCGTGTTGGGGTTGCGGGCTACTCATATGGCGGCGTGCTACCGATGCCCACCGTCACCTACGGCACGCTCGAAGATCTCCGTGGCCTCGGCGGGGAGGAGCATCTCAAGCGCCTTTCAGTGAGCACGGCGGCAGGCGATGTCGGCGGCGGCATTATGAACCTGTCAGGCGATCTCCTCGGCATTCTGGCGGCAACCCCTGCCGACGGCGACCGCCAGCTCCCCCCCGGTGTCGGCTTCGCAGTCGACACGGACGCCATTCTGCCTGTCTTGAGCGCGGCTGGTATCTCCGCCCTGAGCGCAACGCCATCGGGCGAGGAGCTCACCCCGACCCAGCGCTCCAACCGCGCGGCAGAAATCGTGGCCCTTGTCGGTTGCTGGCAAGACTAGATCGCGCACATATTTGTTGATTCTGCGCGCTTTCCCAAGCGCGGGGTCACGCCCGCCAGAAGCGCGGCAACAACAACACAAACACCGATACGATTTCCAATCGCCCCACCAGCATTCCCAGCACCATCAGCCACTTGGCCGCATCGGGGAACTGATGGATCGCGCCTGATGCCGTCACCTCGGCACCAAAAATCGGCCCGATGTTAAAGATCGACGTCCACGCCGCCGTCACCGCCGCCAAGAAGCTGATCCCTGTCGCGCTCAACGCCACGATCAACACCCCAAAGCTGAGGATAAAGCAGGTGAATAGGAGCATGATCGAGTCGATCACCTCGCCCGAGACTGCGCGCCCATCGAACCTGACCGAAACCACGCGGTTCGGGCTGTGGATGCGTCGGATCTGCGCCGATATTGCCCGCAAAGCGATCTGGTACCGAAAGACCTTGATCGAACAGCCGGTCGAGCCGGAACAGCCCCCAACCGCGCCAACGCAGATCAGAATGGCAAAGGCAAACGGCCCCCATGCCAGCACATCCCCGTCGCCATACCCAGTCCCAGAGAAAATCGACACGACGTTGAATAGCGTTGAGCGAAACAATTCCTCGCTAAAGCCACCCTCGGCATTCGTCCGGTAAGCAACGATCAACACCACCGCGTAGACTGTCCACAGCAGATAGGCCCGCACCTGCGGGTCCAACATCAAGGGCTTTGTTTCCCCTGCCAAAAGCTGGATCAGCCGCACAAAGGGCAAGGTCGCCAACAACATGAAAAAGACCGCCACATATTGCGGCGCGCCGGGGAATGCCGCGAAAGAACTGTCCGAGGTCGAGAACCCGCCCGTTGCAATCGTCGTGAATGAATGAACGGTCGCTTCCTGCACAGTCATCCCCGCCAGCGCATAGGCGCCAATGCAAACCACCGTCAGCAGAACGTAGATGCCCAACAAACCCTTGGCGATGTCCAGCGCGCGCGGCAGCGCCTTGCCAAGCGTGTCAAACCCTTCCGATTGGAAGAACTGCATCCCGCCGACCTTCATCACCGGCAGGAAAATCATCGCCACGATCACAATGCCCAACCCCCCAAGCCATTGCAAAATGCCGCGCCATAACAGGATGCCATAGGAATGGCTTTCCAACGCGGGAATCGCAGTCGCTCCGGTGGTTGTCATCCCCGACATCGATTCAAAAATCGCGTCAACAAAACTCAGGTGCGTCTCACCGATGATGAAAGGCAACGCTCCAAAAAACGGCAGCGCGATCCAGACCCCGACAGTCAGCAGAAAGCTTAAACGGACGTTCATCCCCGCTTCTGTGCCATTGGCGCAAGCCATCGCCACAAGCACACCAGCCATGAATGTTATCGTCGCACTTTGCAGGAAGGTCCGCCATTCAGAGTCACCCTCCACCAGATCGAAAAACATCGGCCCCAGCATCATCAGGCCAAGCACGGCCACCAAAAGGCCGATCACATATCCGACGGGGCGCAGGTCCAACATGGGGCGGATCGTTGGCGTGGCCGGTCCGCCCTGTCAAGCGAAAGCGGGCGCAAGCGCCCGCCTTCCCCTTGAAATGTCACTTGTTGCCCGCGCTTTAGCCGACGTGGAATAACGTGCTGAAAAGCTTGGGATCAATGCTGTCCGTGGCAAAGGTTTCGCCCTCGGTCAGCACGCTGACCGCATCATGACTGTGCAGGCTCTCCTGATGGCTCGCCACCACGCGAAAATCACCGATCCGCGGGTCTTTCTGCAATTTCTCACAGAACAGCCGCGCCGCATCTTCCACGAAAATCGGGTTGGAAGCGTTCAGCTCGGCAAAGGCTTGCTCGTCCTCGCGCTTCACCATCACCTGTGTTTCGGTCGGGACCGCCGCGCGCGCCATCTCGATCAGGTCTTCGAACCACACCACCGGCGCGTCCCGTTCCAGCATCACCGACACACGCGCAACCGAGCGCTGCGAATGCGGCGTTGCCAGTTGCCCGCGGGTCTGGCGGGCATGTTCGCTCAGTTCCAGCGAGCATGGGCAGGTCGAGGAATAGACATAGTCCAGATGCACGATCTTCTTGCGCACGCCCGCTTTTTCAACAAGCTCCAGCGCGATGTCATAATACTGGTACCCTTCCAGCCCAGAGCGCAGCGATTGCACCTTCATCGGGAAAGAGAAGCGCATCTGGATTCGCGCATCAAAGCTTTCCAGATCGGATTTATAGCTGTCCAGCGCGCGCTCGATCACTTCGAAGGAGAATGTCTCCTCAGCGTATTTGTAAAAGCTGCGCATGATACGAGACATGTTGATGCCCTTCTTTTCGGCATCAAGGCTCACCGTTCCCGTCACGGATGTTTGTAGCGTCAAGTCACCGTTGTCCCGCGTGCGGAACCGGATCGGCAGGCGGAAGTTTGAAATCCCCACATGCTGAATTTGCTGCTTGGCCCCGCGGATCAACGATGTCGGGCCGTTTTGCAGGTCTGGAAGGCTATCCTTATAGGCGTCTGTCACTTTGAAATCACGCGGATAGCTGCGAGAAAGCACCGGATAGCTGTCCACCTCCGGCTCCTCGGTCAGCAGGCGGATCTGCGGATCAAGCGCTGTCACCTCCCCGTCCGACGCGAGCCCTGCCCACCGGCGCACGACCTCCAGCGCGGCTGCCGCCTCTTCCTTGGTTGGCTCCCGGTCCATATCCGTCGTATGAAAGTTCATATCGTGATCCTCAACGGTGACGCCCGCCTGCTTTTTAGATGGGCATTGGTTAACGATGTTCAAACAAAATCGTTAATACTACGCTAACTTCCGACATAAGGATCACAATTACAGCGCCAGTAACGCATTTTCTACGTCGCGTAGCAAATCGTTTCCGCCTTCCAACCCAACGCTGAGTCGCACCAGTCCAGGCGTAATGCCCAGCGCCGCCTTCTGATCATCCGCCAGCCTCTGGTGGGTTGTGGTAGCAGGGTGAGTCGCAATGGATTTCGCGTCACCCAGATTGTTCGAGATCACCACAATCTTCAGCGCATTAAGGAACTTGAACGCCCGCTCTTGCGAGCCGAGATCCAGCGCCAGTACCGTGCCGCCAGCGCCCATCTGCGCGTGGCACAGCGCGTGCTGCGGATGGCTCCTAAGACCGGGATACAGAACGCGGCTCAATGCGTTATGCCCTTCCAGCGCCTCGGCCAGCATCTGCGCGCTCTCGGTCTGCGCTCGCACCCGCAATTCAAGCGTTTCCATGCCCTTAAGCATCAGCCATGCCGAAAACGGCGAAAGCGCACCGCCGGTATGCTTCAGATACGGCTCCAGAACACCGCGAACATAGTCCTTCGCGCCGAGAACGACTCCGCCCAACGCGCGGCCTTGCCCGTCAATATGCTTCGTTGCCGAATACACGACGACATCCGCGCCCAGCGCGATGGCATTCGAATACACCGGCGTTGAAAACACATTGTCCACCACAACTGTCGCGCCCACCGCATGGGCCAGCTTCGAAACAGCCGCAATATCAATCACTTCCAGCGTCGGGTTAGAAATACTCTCGAAGAACACAGCCTTCGTATCAGGCCGGATTGCCGCTTCCCACTGCGCCAGATCGGTCCCATCGACGAAGCTCACTTCCACCCCGTAACGGGTCAGCACCTCTTCAAGGATGTAGAGACAAGAGCCAAACAGCGCCCGCGCCGAGACGACGTGATCGCCCGCCTTCAGCATCGACACCAGCGCCCCGTTTACCGCCGCCATACCGCTGGCGGTGGCAAAGGCATCCTCTGCCCCCTCAAAGGCAGCGATCCGATCCTCGAACATACGCACAGTCGGGTTGCCATAGCGGGCATAGATGAACTCGTCATCGCCAAGCTGCTGGAACCGCGCCTCCGCCTGTTCCGCACTGTCGTACACAAAGCCCTGCGTCATGAAGATCGCTTCGCTGACCTCGTTATACTGGCTCCGCCGCACGCCGCCGTGCACTGCCTTCGTCCGTTTGCTCCAATCGTCCATCGTTTGCCCCTCTCGGCACGAAAAAACCCCGACACCGGAAAAGGTATCGGGGTGACAAACCCGTCGACCTCTTTAGCGGCATATTTAACGTGGCCCGCAATCCGGTAACAAATCGCCACAAAAATCTCTTACGCCCACCCCGCGAAAAGGTCAACGTATCCCTTGTATCTCGGTGCGTGCAGGTTACGTCTTGCACAGGGAAGAGGCACAATGACACAACCGATTCAATTTTACTTCTGGCCCACGCCAAACGGCTGGAAAATCTCCGTCGCGCTAGAGGAAATGGCGCTGCCCTACGAAGTGACGCTGATCAACATCAACGCGGGCGATCAACACAAGCCAGAGTTCCACGCCATCAACCCACACGGCAAAATGCCCGCCATCACCGATCCTGATGGCCCCGACGGCGCACCGATCACAATCTTTGAGAGCGGCGCGATCTTGCAATACCTCGCCCGCAAAACCGGCCTCTTCTACGGCACAACCGAACGCGCGCGGATCGAGGTCGATCAATGGCTCCACTGGCAGGTTGCCTCCGTCGGCCCGATGGCCGGCCAGGTGCATCACTTCGTGAAATACGCGCCCTTCTTCGATCCGCCGGTGATCAACACCTATGCCCAGGACCGCTACGTCAACGAAACCGCGCGCCTTTACGGAATGATGGACAAGCGGCTGGCGGAATATGAATTCCTCGCCGGTGATTTCTACTCCATCGCGGATATGGCCGCTTGGGGATGGTCCTCGCTCTGGGAGGGCCAGCGCCAAACGCTTGAGGATAAACCCCATTTCGCCCGCTGGCTCAATACGATGGCCCAGCGCCCCGCCGTCCAGCGCGGCCGCGCTCTCCATGCCGAGCTTCGCGATGGCACACCGTTCGATCCGCACACCATGCGCGATGCCCTTTTCGGTGCCAGCCGCTAACCAGCGGCGGTTATTCCTTTTCCGGCAGTTCGATCAGGTACTTTTGCAGCACCATGATCTGCCCCCACAGGAACAAGAACATCACCGCGGGGAAGGCGAACGTTTCCAGCTTCACCCACAGATCAGTACTCTGCGTCCGCCAGATGATCTCATTCGCCACCGCCAGCGCCGTGAACATCGCCGTCAGCCGCCGCGTCAGGATCATCCACCCCTCACGTTGCATCGGCAGCAACTCACCCATGATCCATTCGAGATAGCTCGTGCCCCTCAGCAGCCCAAAGCCGAGGATCGCGGCAAAAACCCCATAAACAATGGTCGTCTTCATCTTGAAGAAGGCTTCATTGTTGAACCACGCCGTCAACCCGCCGAAAAACACGACCATAAAGGCAGTAAATACCTGCATCCGGCTCATCTTCCGCGTCAGCGCCCACAGGATCGCCATCGCCACCAGCAGGATCGGCACAAAGATCAGCGTCGCAACGATAAAGCCTGAATATTCCGTTCCGCCAAAGGTGAACACATCATCGCGGATGCGCAAATAGATGAAGAAAAACGCCAGCGTTGGTCCCAGCTCCAGCACCTGCTTCAGCAGGGGATTGATCTTACGTTCGGCCATTATCCACCCATTTCTACCAGCACGGCCCCCGCCGCGATCATTGTCATCAGCACCAAGCGGCGCGGGCCTACCTTCTCGCCCAGAATGAACCAGCCGATCAAGGCCGCAAAAACGGTCGAGGTTTCCCGCAGCACTGCCGCCTCGCCCACCTTGCCCAACCGCGTCGCCAACATCACGCCGCCAAAACTGAACCACGCGATCACCGCCCCAGCAACCCCGCGCAGCATAAGCGCCCCCAATGCAGGCTTTTCCGGCATCCGCCGGTACCGCATGTAGGCCAGCACCGGAAAGTCTAGCGCGGTGATAAAAAAGAACCATGCCAGAAAGGTAAACGGGTTCAGCGACTGCCGGATGCCCCATGCATCATAGGTGGTGTAAACCGCAACCGTCAGCCCCCCGATCACCGCCCACAACATCCCGATTTTTAGCGCGGCAGGGTCGATCTTCTCTTCCGAAAGGTTGCGCAAGGCCAGCAACAAGATGCCCCCCGATAGGCATGCCACCCCTGCCCACTGCACAGGCGTGAAAAACTCATGGAAGATGATGCTCGCCGCCATCACGGTGAACAGCGGCCCCGATCCCCGCACCACCGGATAAACCACCGTGTAAGCCGCCTTTTCATAGGCCAACGCCATCGACAGCTTGTAGGCAAAATGGATCACCAACGCACCGAGCAGGATCACCATCGTCTGGCCCGTCGGCCACGGCACCAGAAACAGCGCAACCGGCGCCGACAGGATCGCCAACCACAGGTCAATCGCCCCACGGCTCATCCACGGATCATGCTTGCCCTTTTGCAGCGCGCCAAAGCTCGCATGCGCCACCGCAGACATCAGCGCCAACAGCGTCGCCAGCCGCGCCCCTTCTGGTGTACCGGCGATCGAGACTAGCCATTCTCCCATTGGCCTAGTCCGTCAGCCCCACGAGCGCTGCAGCAAATTCTTCCGGGTCAAACGGGGCCAGATCGTCGATCTGCTCACCTACGCCAATGGCATGGATCGGCAGGCCGAACTTATCCGCCAGCGCCACCAGAACCCCGCCCTTCGCCGTACCGTCAAGCTTGGTCATCACCAGCCCCGAGACGTCGGCAAGCTTCTGGAACACCTCCACCTGATTGACCGCGTTCTGCCCCGTCGTCGCATCCAGTACCAACAGCGTATTATGCGGCGCTTCAGGGTCTTTCTTGCGGATCACCCGCACGATCTTCGCCAGTTCTTCCATCAGGTCGGCACGGTTTTGCAAGCGGCCTGCGGTGTCGATCATCAACAGGTCCGCGCCATCCTCTTGCGCCTTGGTCATCGCATCAAAGGCAAGGCTCGCAGGGTCCGATCCTTCAGGCGCGGTCAGCACCGGCACACCAGCCCGCTCGCCCCAGACCTGCAATTGCTCAACAGCTGCCGCACGGAACGTATCGCCCGCCGCAATCACCACTGATTTCCCAGCCGCGCGGAACTGGCTCGCCAGTTTGCCAATCGTCGTGGTTTTGCCAGAGCCGTTAACCCCAACCACCAGCACCACCTGCGGGCGCTTGGCATAAATCGGCAATGGCCGCGCAACGGGCTCCATGATGCGGCCAATCTCACTGGCCATCAGCCGCTTGATCTCCTCGACCGAGAGCTTTTTGCCCAAGCGCCCCTCCGCCATGTTCGCCGTCACCCGCATCGCGGTTTCGACCCCCATATCAGCGGTGATCAGCAGCTCCTCAAGCTGCTCCAGCATGTCGTCATCCAGCACGCGCCGCACCACCGGCTTGGGCGCTGAACGGCCCAGCATCCGGCCCAAAAATCCGGTCTTCGGCGCTTCTTCAGCGGCCTCTTCCAGATCAGGCGCCACCGCGCGATCCACTTCCAACGGCTGCGGCTGCACCTCGACAGGGCGCTGTTCCGGCTCAGGCTCAGGCTCAGGCTCAGGCTCAGGCTCAGGCTCAGGCTCAGGCTCAGGCTCAGGCTCAGGCTCAGGCTCAGGCTCAGGCTCAGGCTCAGGCTCAGGCTCAGGCTCAGGCTCAGGCTCAGGCTCAGGCTCAGGCTCAGGCTCAGGCTCAGGCTCAGGCTCAGGCTCAGGCTCAGGCTCAGGCTCAGGCTCAGGCTCAGGCTCAGGCTCAGGCTCAGGCTCAGGCTCAGGCTCAGGCTCAGGCTCAGGCTCAGGCTCAGGCTCAGGCTCAGGCTCAGAAATCGCCTCGCTCACCTCGGCAAGCGTGTCAACCGCAGCCTGCACCTCCTGCGGCGCTGTCTCCTCAACCTCAGTGACCGGCTCATCGCCCGCTTCAGCGCTACCGCCGTCCTCAACAATTGCCTCCAACCCCTCATCAATCTTCGAGGAGGACTTGAGCAATCTGTCCTTGAGCTTCTTAAAAAACGACATCGCGGCAGGCCTTTTAGGAATTCTTCTTCCCACCTAATCGCAAAGAACCGAATTGGGAAGGCCTCCCCACTGGACCCGACGCGCACGGCGGTTATCATGCGCGCATACATCACCGGAAACCCAATGCGCCTTTTCGCTATCGCCACTCTCACAGCCTACGCCTTGCTCATCGCGGGTGCGCTCGCAGGTGGGCTCTGGGTGCTTGCCGCGCTCGCCTATATGACGGCACTCACAGCGCTCCTTGATGAATGGGTTTCCCGCCGCTCCGCAGCCGCCAATCCCGACGCCTCCCAGACCGCAGCGGATGTGCTCTCGGCCTTCTTGGCTATGGCCCATCTCGTCTCGCTTGCGGCCACCGTCGCCGCGCTCGCAGGCGATGCGCTCTCCCTTCCCGCCAAGCTGGCGCTGTTCGCGGCGGCAGGTCTGGTCTACGGGCAAGTAAGTAATTCCAATGCACACGAATTGATCCACCGCACCGATCGCTCCCTGCGTAGCCTCGGCGTCTGGGTCTATGTCTCGCTGCTCTTCGGTCATCACGCCTCGGCGCATCCGCTTGTCCATCACCGCTTTGTGGGGACGGATGCCGACCCCAACAGCGCCCGCCGTGGCGAAAGCCTCTACCGCTTTCTGCGCCGCGCGTGGGTCGGCTCTTACCGCGCCGGTTGGCAAGCCGAACGCGACCGCCTCCAAAACACGGGCAAAAGCCAACTCGCCCACCCCTATCTCCGCTACTGGGCAGGTGCTGCGCTGATGCTGTTCCTTGCCGTGGCGATCGGCGGCGCATGGGGCGTTCTGGCATATCTGCTGCTCTGTGCCTTCGCACAAATGCAGCTCCTGATGTCGGATTACGTTCAACACTACGGCCTGCGCCGCGCCACCGGCGACAATGGCAAACCCGTGCCCATCGCCCCCGCACATAGCTGGAACAGCCCGCACTGGTATTCTTCAGGATTGATGCTCAACGCGCCCCGCCACTCCGATCATCACGCCCATCCCTCGCGCCCCTACCCGGCACTGACCCTCGCTCCCGATGTGCCAATGCTTCCGCGGTCACTGCCTGTGATGGCCTGCGTCGCCCTCTATCCACGCTTGTGGCGGCGGGTGATGGACCCAAGATTGGCAAAATGGCAACAAAGCAATGCAGCGTAAACCGCTTGCCCTCCTAGCGGCGCTCCTCTGGGCCAGCACGCTCAGCGCCGCCGAAAAGCCGCTAAGTCCAGATGCTTTCGCGGCCCTCACCCTCGGCCGCACCCTCGGCTACGCCCGCGCCGGCGAAACGATCTACGGCACCGAAACCTACTTCCGCGACCGCCGTGTGATCTGGTCATTCGAGGGCGAAGCCTGCCGTTCGGGCCACTGGTACGCTTCTGCCACGGGCGAGATCTGCTTCATCTACCCGCCCGATGACACGCCCCAATGCTGGAAGTTCTTCCTTAAAAACGACCGCCTCCGCGCGCGCTACTCCGGCAGCCCAAGCACCGAACTTTACGAGGTATCCGACCACCCCGGCCAAACCTGCCCCGGCTTCGGCTCCTGATGTTATAGAAGAGTCCCTTGCTCCGGTGGGGCTTTTGGCGCGGGCTTCTTCGGCTTACTGCCCCCGCCGCCACCCCCGCCGCTGCCGATAACGAGCTTGCCATCGGCAAATTCCAGCTCCAACTCGCCCGCTGCCCGCGCAGCCTTGGTCCCTGTGACCAACGCGCCATCACCGCGCACCACCGCATAACCGCGCTTGAGCGTTTCTTTATAGCCGAGCGTCTCCCGTAGGCGGTCAAGCGCCTCCACCCGCGCCCGCCGTGTGTCCTCCAAGCGCCGCGCGGCATCCGCGAACTGCCGTGACACCCGCGCCAAACGCTCCCGCTCTCGCCGCGTCTCGCGCGCCAGCGTGTCGGGCCGCATCCGTGCCACCAACGCCTCCAGCGCCCGCCGTTGATCCTTGGCATAGCGCGCCAAAGCCGGATCGAGCCTTGCTGCCGGTTGCGCCAGCTCCCGTGCCGCCTGCCGCGTCCGCGATTGCAGTACCGAAGGCCGCAGGCTGCCGCTTGCCTCGCTCAACCGCAGCGCCTTCCGCGCCGTGGCTGTCCGCAAGGCAACCGGCAGTTTTTCCGCATTCACATCAAAGGCTTGCCGGTAGGGCGCGAGAATCGCATCGCCCTTCGGCAAGGCCCGCGCAATATCCCGCAAGCGCTGCTCCCGCAGGCGCAGCGCCTGTTGCATTGCTTGCCCCAAGCGCCCGCCTTGGCTCTCGACCCATGCCATCAGCTCCAATCGCACAGGCACCGCCCGCTCTGCCGCCGCCGTCGGCGTTGGCGCGCGGTAATCGGACACATAATCGATCAGCGTCGTATCCGTCTCATGCCCCACAGCCGAGATCAGCGGTATCTCACTCGCCGCCGCCGCCCGCGCCACGATCTCCTCGTTGAAGCCCCACAGATCCTCGATGCTGCCGCCACCCCGCGCCACGATCAACAGATCGGGCCGTGGCAGCGCACCGCCCGGCGTCATCCGGTTGAACCCCTCAATCGCCGCCGCCACATCCGGCGCACAGGCATTGCCCTGCACCGCCACCGGCCAGACAAGAACCTTCCTCGGGAAGCGATCCCGCAAGCGGTGCAAAATATCGCGGATTACCGCCCCCGTGGGCGAGGTCACAACGCCAATCACCTCCGGCAGAAACGGCAGCGCCGCCTTGCGCTCCGGCGCAAAAAGCCCCTCCGCCTGCAACATCGCCTTGCGCTTTTCCAGCATCGCCATCAGCGCGCCCGCCCCCGCAGGGGCGACATCTTCGACATTCAGCTGGTATTTCGATTGCGGGCCAAAGGTCGTCATCTTGCCCGTCGCGATGACCTCCATCCCCTCCTCGGGGCGATGGGTCAGCTTTGAAACCTGCCCCTTCCAGCTTACGCACGCCAGCGTCGCGCGATCGTCTTTCAGGTCAAAATACATATGCCCCGTGCGCGCGATGACCACGCGGCCCACCTCGCCGCGCACCCGCACATGGCCAAACTCACCCTCGATCGTCCGCTTCACCGCGCCAGAAATTTCCGCCACGCTGAACTCGGGTGTGTTGCCGCTCGCCGCCTCGTCTTCAAACAGGTCCATCTGTCGCTCTTGCTCTTACCTTCCCCCGACCTTAGAACGCCCGCAATCAAAGGCCAAGCGGGGGACGCAATGAACATTCTGGTTTTGGGCAGCGGCGGGCGCGAACACAGCCTCGCTTGGGCGATCAAGCAAAACCCCAAATGCGATCGGCTGATCTGCGCGCCCGGCAATGCTGGCATGGCCGAAATCGCCGAATGCGCGTCGATTGACATCAACGATGGCGATGTGGTCGCGACCTTTGCCGCCGAGAATGCCATTGATTTCGTGGTCATCGGCCCCGAAGCGCCTCTCGCTGCTGGTGTTGCCGACAGATTGCGCGATGCAGGACTTTCAGTTTTCGGACCTTCCGCCGCCGCTGCGCGGCTGGAAGCCTCCAAATCTTTCACAAAAGCGATCTGCGATGCGGCCAACGCCCCCACTGCCGCCTATGAGCGTTTCACCGATCCCGCACCCGCCAAAGACTACATCCGCGCCCAAGGCGCGCCGATTGTAGTAAAGGCTGACGGCCTCGCCGCCGGCAAAGGCGTGATCGTCGCAATGACCGAGGCGGAAGCACTTGATGCCATCGACGATATGTTCGGCGGTGAGTTTGGCACCGCCGGTGCCGAAGTGGTCATTGAAGAGTTCATGGACGGCGAGGAAGCCTCGTTCTTCGTACTCGTCGATGGTGAAACTGTTCTGCCCATCGGCACAGCTCAAGATCACAAGCGCGTCGGCGATGGCGATACCGGCCCCAATACCGGCGGCATGGGCGCCTACTCTCCCGCGCCGGTCCTGACCGACGAAATCGCCCAAAAAGCGCTCGATGAAATCATCCGTCCGACGATGGCGGAAATGGCCCGTCAGGGCATGCCCTACCAAGGCGTCCTCTACGCGGGCCTGATGATCAAGGACGGCCAGCCGCGCCTTGTGGAATATAACGTTCGCTTTGGCGATCCTGAATGTCAGGTTTTGATGATGCGGCTTGGCGGTCAGGCCTTCGATCTGATCCAGGCCTGTGCCGAAGGCCGCCTTGCTGACGTCGCGGTCAAATGGGCCGACGATCACGCAATCACCGTCGTCCTCGCCGCAAACGGCTACCCGGGCAGCTATCAGAAAGGCAGCGAAATCAAAGGCCTGAACATCCTACCCGAAGATTCCTCCAACATGGCATTCCACGCAGGCACCACCGAAGTTGATGGCAAGATCACCGCAACCGGCGGCCGCGTCCTCAACGTCACCGCGCGCGGCGCCAGCCTGCAAGAGGCCCGCGACCGTGCCTATGCGATGGTCGATGCGATTGACTGGCCCGAGGGCTTCTGCCGTCGGGATATCGGCTGGCGGGCGCTCTAGGCACCCCGCCACGCCCGCTCAATAGATATAGCGGATCTGCTCCGTCCAGTAGCGCTCCACCTGCCGCAGCGTGGCGGTAATCTCCTCGATATCGGCAAATCCCATCACGCCCTTCTCCACAAGGCCAAGCGCATGCGTTGCGAACAGCCGCCCGACGACATCGCGCACCGTCCGCCCCTCCTGCGTCAGCCGGACGCGCACCGCGCGACGATCGATCTGGCAGCGCTGGTGATGCATATAGCCAAGCTGCACCAGCTTCTTTAGGTTATAGCTGACATTCGAGCCCTGATAATATCCGCGGCTCTTCAGCTCGCCCGCCGTCACTTCGTTATTACCGACATTGAACAGCAACAGCCCCTGCACCGGATTGATCTCCAGCACGCCAAGCCGCTCGAACTCGTCCTTGATCACGTCGAGCAAAAGGCGATGCAGACGCTCGACCAAGGTTAGGGTTTCCAGATACCGCCCCATAAATGCGGTCTGTTCGGCGGTGATGGCCTTGGGCTCTGCCTCTGCCAGCGCGACAGGGCTATGATGGGTCATGATGGCTCTCCTTTTTCCGTCTGGAGAGCACATTGACCCGAATTCTCGAATTTTCGGTTAAATCAGTTCGAAAACCGCAAAAATGTCATGCAGGGCGCACGATCCCGTCCGCGCCAAGCGCGATTTCGGCCACCAACTCACCATAGGGCGCAGGCGCGGCAACCTGGCCACTGACCCACTGGTAGAGGTCCTGATCGTTTTCTTCCAGCAGGCGCTCGTAAAGGTCGAGCATCTCCGCATCCATCCCATCAAGATGCTGATCGCTGTAACCACCAAGGATCAGGTCCATCTCCTTGATCCCCCGCCGCATCGAGCGCATGCGCAGGCGCTTCAGTCTGATCTCGCGAGTCTCACCCTGCATCAGCTGTCCTTCAGCGCTGCCCGAAGACGCTTTTCAAGCTGCGCCAGCCGGTCGGTGCGCTGAACGATCTGCGTCCGCACCGCACGAATTTCGGTCAGGATCGCCGCGATATCGTCAGGGATGACATCCACATCACCGGGATCGGTCGGGCCTTCGCCATCGCCGGTCAGAAGCCAGCTCAACGACACGCCCAAAATCCCCGACAGCATCTGCAAGCGGTTGGCGCGCGGTTCTTTGAGGTCATGCTCCCATGCGATGAGCGTCTCGACCTTCACCCCGATCTGCGCCGCAAGCTCCTTCTGCTGAAGTCCCGCGGCTTCCCGCGCCGCCGCAAGCCTATCGCCGAAGGTTGCTGCATCTTCGCTGAACCAGTTCGTTTCGGTCATATCAACGTCCTCTTTGCCGCTTGATCGGGTTGTACCTGCACCATATGACACGAGTGACCGTTAATGGCCACCGGAGCCGACCATGACCCTGCTGTCTGCGACACTGTCGCGCGTGAAACCTTCGCCCACCATCGCCATGACGACCCGCGCCGCCGAGCTGCGCGCCGCAGGGCGCGACATCATCGCGCTCAGTGCAGGCGAACCGGATTTCGACACGCCAGACGCGATCAAGGAAGCCGCCATCGCCGCCATCCGCGCGGGCAAAACCAAATACACCGCCGTCGATGGTATCCCCGAGCTGAAGCAAGCCATCTGCGATAAGTTTTCCCGCGAAAACGGCCTCACCTACAAACCATCACAGATCAGCGTCGGCACCGGCGGAAAGCAAGTGCTCTACAACGCCTTCATGGCCACGCTGAACCCCGGCGACGAGGTGATCATCCCCGCACCTTATTGGGTCAGCTATCCCGACATGGTCCGCCTCGCGGGTGGCACACCAGTCATCGTCGAGACACGGATCGACGACAATTTCAAACTTACCGCCGCCGCGCTCGAAGCCGCCATCACCCCCAAAACGAAGTGGTTCCTGTTCAACTCCCCCTCCAACCCGACAGGCGCAGGCTACGCTTGGAACGAGCTGAAAGCCCTCACCGACGTGCTCGAAAAGCACCCCCATGTATGGGTGATGTCCGACGATATGTATGAGCACCTCGTCTTTAACGATTTCCGCTTCTGCACGCCCGCGCAAGTCGCCCCCGCGCTCCATGACCGGACGCTGACGGTCAACGGCGTGTCAAAGGCCCACGCGATGACCGGCTGGCGCATCGGCTACGCGGGTGGGCCAGAGCCGCTGATCGCCGCGATGCGCAAACTGCAATCGCAATCCACCTCCAACCCCTGCACCGTCAGCCAATATGCGGCGCTGGCCGCACTGACCGGCCCGCAGGAGTATCTTGAGCCGAACCGCGCGCTCTTCCAGCGCCGCCGCGATCTGGTGGTTTCTGCGCTCAATGCCGCGCCGGGGATCACCTGCCCCACACCGGAAGGCGCGTTCTACGTCTATCCGTCGATCCGTGATTGCATCGGCAAAACATCGGCAGGCGGCAAGCAGATCACCAACGACGAAGACTTCGCCATCGCGCTGCTTGAGGAATACGGCGTCGCGGTCGTCTTCGGCGCGGCCTTCGGGCTTTCCCCCTGCTTTCGGGTAAGCTACGCTACCTCCGAAGAAGAGCTCACCGAGGCATGCCGCCGGATCACCGAGTTCTGCACGAAACTGAAGTGAGGCGATCATGGGCGCGGACTTACCGGACTACTATTTCCGCGTGCGCGACAACGGCGCGACGGTGTTTCGCGTCGATACCGAAAACCGCCAGCGCCGCATCGACCTTGACCAGATCGCCGTGGTCAACATCCGCAATGGCGAGATCAAGCCGCAAGGCGACACCCGCCTGACGGACGAAGACCTCGCCGCGATCAAGGACTGGATGACCGAACGCCTCGCCCTCCTCGCCCAGCGGGACGTGGATGACATCCTTCGAACGGTGGACCACCTCAACCTCACCGCGCAATGGGTCCAGTCCAAAGCCGACGAGGAGCAACTCGAAGCGGTGACAGACACCCTCCTCCTCGCCATGCACGACCTACGCAACGTCCTCGTGCGCAAAAAGGCCGACCGCCTGCTCAAGGGGCGGCGCGGGGAATAACGCCTCCGCCACCCAAACACCCCCCCTTTTGGCGCATTCGGCAAGTATGTTGGCGCAGCCTGAAATTGCTGGAATCACCTCCAAGCGGTATCCACATACCGGAGGTGCGCATGTCCCGATCCCAAACAGCCCCAACGGTCCATGTCGGGAAGGCATGGCGCCTGATCCTGTCCGATCTCGGCCTTTCGCCCCAAACCGTCCTGCGCCGCGCGGGCCTTCCAAACGGCGTGCTTGACGGAGACGGCACACGGATCACGCTCGACGCCTTTTACACCCTTTGGGACACCCTGAACGACGAGGCAAACGACCCGACATTGGCCCTGCGTCTTGGGCAAGTCGCCTCGGCAGAACTGTTCGATCCCGCGCTCTTTGCCGCGATTTGCTCCCCTGATATGAACACCGCCGCGCGACGTTTGGGAGAGTTCAAACGCCTCGTCGGCGCGTTCAGCCTCGATGTTGATGTCGAGAGCACCGTCACCACCATCCGCCATAGCTGCAAATTCCGGCCGGATGTGCCCTTGATCATGGGACTGGCTGAACTTGTCTTTCTCGTCAGCTTCATCCGCCGCGCCACGCGCCACAATGTTCAGCCTGTCAGCGTCGAGGTTCCTGCTTTTGCACCAATGGACGCTGCATATGAGGCATGGTTCGGCTGCCCAGTAACACTTGGTACCAACACCGCGATCACGCTGGCTGCCGCTGACGCCCGCCGGCCGTTTCTCACCCATGATGATCTGATGTGGGAATTTTTCGCGCCATCACTTCGGCGCAGGATGGAGGACGCCAAGCGCGGCGAAACCATGCGCACCCGTGTCGAACACGCGCTCAACGAACTCCTGCCCAGCGGCCGGACCCAGATCGAGGACGTCGCCCGCGAACTCGCCGTCAGCAAAAGGTCGCTCCAACGGCGGCTTGCCGAGGAAGGGACAAGCTGGCTCGAAGTGCTCAACCTCTGCGGCGCGCGACTGGCACGCCATTACTTGGGTTCGACCAACCTCAGCGTTGACGAGGTCAGCTTCCTCCTTGGTTTTGAAGATCCCAATTCACTGTTCCGCGCCTTCCACAGGTGGACAGGCACCACACCTGAAGCATGGCGGGCAGACGCGCGGGCCTAATGCCCCCATTGGCACTTTCCGCATGTCATTTGGCGCGTCCGGCGAGTGACGATCACATCACAACACCCATATGTTGAGCATCAGACGGCGCAATCAACCCTAAAGGATCTCCTCATGACCCATACAATTCTCATTACGGGCGCAAGCTCCGGCATCGGCAAGGCAACCGCCCGCCTCTTCGCAGAGCG
This sequence comes from Pelagovum sp. HNIBRBA483, assembly GCF_040931995.1. NCBI lineage: Bacteria > Pseudomonadati > Pseudomonadota > Alphaproteobacteria > Rhodobacterales > Paracoccaceae > Pelagovum > Pelagovum sp. HNIBRBA483. The sequence continues at coordinate 1,097,778 of NZ_CP162412.1, read as the reverse complement.
CGGCTGGAACGTCGTCGCCACAATGCGCAACACTGATGACGGTGCCGATCTTGCCCATGACAACATTCTGGTAACACGGCTCGACCTCGTCGATAACACCTCAATCGCGTCGGCATTCGCCGCAGGGATGGAGCGCTTCGGCTCCATCGACGTGCTGCTGAACAATGCAGGCTACGGCGCCTATGGCCCGCTCGAAGCCACCCCGATGGACACCATTCGCCGCCAATTCGAGGTCAATTTCTTTGGACTTATAGAAGCCACCAAGGCGGCTATGCCGATCATGCGGGCACAAAAGGCAGGCATCATTATCAATATCTCCTCGGTCGGTGGGCGCATGACCTATCCGCTCGGCACGCTCTATCACAGCTCCAAATACGCGGTGGAGGGTCTGTCGGAGGCACTACATTACGAGCTATGGCCACTTGGCCTGCGGGTGAAGATCATCGAGCCCGGCGGTGTCAAAACCGATTTCGGCGGCCGCAGCTTTGAATTCACGACCGACCCGAACCTGACTGACTACCAGCCGATGGTTGATGCCATGACCACCGCAATGGCGAACATGGACACGTCCAGCCACCAAGAACCGGCAGATGTTGCCGAAGTGATCTGGAACGCCGCAACCGACGGCAGCGATCAAATGCGCTACGTCTCCGGCGATGGCGCTGCGTCGCTTCTCAGCGGGCGCTATGACCTCGGACAAGACGAAGCCTTCGTTGCCGGATTGCGGAAGAATTTCGGCCTCTAACAGTTTCCTGTTCCGGCAACTGGGCGTCCTGTACTCAGGGCGCCCATCCATAGGCCCAACACCCATCTTGACAGCTTCCCCTCCTTGGCCCTAAGCGCCGGAGTGCCGCGTGCATGACGCGCGGTGCTTCCCGCATGGCATTGGCCTGCCAGCGGCCCTTCGGAAAGTTCATCAATGGTTGGAAAGCCATTCCCCTCGGGTCATCCGCTTGCGGACCGGCGTGCCGCCTATGCCGAGACGATGGCCCATCTGGGCGATATTCCTGTTGCGATCGAGGTTCTCGCCGGTGCTCTCTCACTTGCACCCGATTGGGCCGCAGGCTGGTTCCGCTTGGGCGAGTTTCTCGAAATGGTCGGCGCAAAGGATGAGGCCGCCGATGCATGGCGCAAGGCCCAAGCCGCCGACCCCGCCGACCCGTTCGGCGCGGGCCTCAAGCTTGACCTCATGCGCGATATCCCCGTGACCGAAAACATCCCACCCGCCTTTGTCGAACTGCTGTTTGATCAATACGCACCACGGTTCGACAAATCGCTGGTCGAAGCGCTCGATTATCGCGGCCCCGCGCTGCTTCTCTCCGCACTTCAGGCGGATGGATTTACCCATGCCACACAGGCGCTCGACCTCGGCTGCGGCACAGGTCTGATGGGGGAAGAGCTGCGCCCGTTCTGCGACTGGCTCGGCGGCATCGACATTTCCCAAGGCATGCTGGACGAAGCCGCCGCAAAGGGCGTTTACGACGAACTCTCCAAACAGGACATCGGCACACTCGCCCTCGCAACCACCACCTATGACCTAATCGTTGCGGCTGATGTGTTCATCTATCTCGGCGCGCTCGAACGGATCATCGGCTGGATCGCCGGCGCGCTCGCCCCACAAGGCCGCCTCGCCTTCACCATCGAACGCGGCACGGCTCCGGTGGAACTGCGCGAGAGCCGCCGCTTCGCCCATTCCCCCACCTATATCGCAGAGGTGTTAGAGGCCGCAGGCTTCCACGCCATCCAGCTTCATGACTGCGTGCTGCGGCAGGATCGCGGCGTCGATATCGAGGCGCTGTGCGTTGTCGCATCCCGTGGCAAAGTCGCGCCATCCATCGACCGCCGGAACCTGTCTCTCGACCACGCCTGAGAAATAGGCTCAAACCGCCTCCCGCATCGCCCCCGCAGCCTTGATCAGCGCTTCCAGCACCGGCGTATGCGGGTCACGATGTAGCGCCACCATCCCCACCAACGGCGCCCGCGCCTGTGCCGCCATCGGCACAACGCTCAACCCGTTTCCGGCAGCCAGAAATCGCGCCATCTTGTTGGGCAGGATCGTCGCCCAGCGCCCCGTGACCACATGCGCCGCCAGCACAACGGTCGAATTTGCCTCCACCGAGGCCGTGACGCTTACCCCCGCCGCCTGAAAGTTCTGGTTCAGGATCCGCCTGTTCTGCATATCCGGCGTAAGGAGACACAGCGGCAGCCCCTCCAATTCGTCCCAACCGATCTCCACCTTTTCCGCCAGCGGCATGTCCTGCGTGCAAACAAGGCAGTATTCCTCGCGATACAGCGGCACAGTCGCGACGCGGCCCAGCGGCTCGTTGTCCAGATAGGTGATCCCCGCATCCGCTTCGAGGTTTTCCAACATCGCCAAAATCTCGATCGACGTGCGTGACAGGATGGTAAACCGCACCCCGGGATGCGCCGCCGCAAATCCGGCAGAAAGCGCCGATGCCGCTGTCAGCGCGGTCGGTATCACCGCCAGCCGCACCTCCCCCGAAAGCCCCTGCCGCACCGCGCGCATTTCCTCGCGCATGGTCCGCGCATCGCCCACGATCTGCCGCGCCCAGATCAGCACCCGCTGACCCTCTGGCGTCAGCCCGCCAAAGCGCGAGCCACGCCAGACAAGCTGCACCCCCAGCTGCGCCTCCAACTGCTTGACCCCCGCCGAAAGCGTTGGCTGCGTCAGTCCAAGGCTCTCCGCCGCGCGGCCAAAATGCTCCTCCCGCGCCAGCGCGATCAGCATCTCAAGTTTATCTATCATTCTGCCACTCTTCTCTCGCGCCTTAACGGTTCATTAACCATTTCACGGCGACCTCAATCATATCCCGCTCACCATGCGCCGTAGGCGCCGCCCTGTCCATTATTGCGGCGTGTCGCCAAACGGGTGGACCTGACCGCAATCACAATCTAGAGAGCCGCTATGACTGCCCACCGCCCCCTCCTTCCCTGGCACCGCCACCTGCGCGAGCTTCTCGTGCTGGGCCTGCCGCTCGTGGGCAGTTCGGGTGCGCAGTTCGCCATTCACATGACAGACACGCTGATGCTCGGCTGGTACGATGTGACCGCGCTCGCAGCCGTGACACTGGGATCGACGTTCTTTTTTATCCTGTTCATCGTCGGCGCGGGCTTTGGCTTTGCCGTGATGCCAAAGGCCGCCGCTGCCGCGGCCACCGGCGATAGCGCCCGCGTCCGCCAAGTCACCCGCATGGGGGTGTGGCTCGGGCTGTTTTTCGCGCTGCTCGTATTGCCGCTTATGCTCTTCTCCGAGCCGCTCTTCCTGCTCGCGGGCCAAGATCCGAAACTGGCAGCCCTTGCCAGCGATTACCTGTCTATCATCGGCTTCGGAATGGCGCCTGCCCTCGCAATGGTCACTCTGCGGTCGTTCCTCTCCGCGCTGGAATATACAACCGTTCAGCTTGTCGTCACGGTGATGGCTGTCTTTGCCAACGCAGGTTTCAATTACGTCCTGATTTTCGGCAATTTCGGTGCGCCCGAGCTTGGCTTGCAAGGCGCGGCCATCGCATCGGTCAGCATGCAGGTGCTGCCGTTGATCGGCCTCACGGTCTACGCACTGCGCAAGCTGCCACAATACGCGCTCCTTCAGGCATGGTGGCGGCCGCATTGGTCAATCTTTACCGAGGTCGCCCGCATGGGCATTCCCATCGGCCTGACCACCTTTGCAGAATCCGCACTCTTCACTGCGTCAGCCATCATGATGGGCTGGCTTGGCGAGATCCCCCTCGCCGCGCATGGCATCGCGCTGCAACTGGCAGGGATCACATTCATGTTCCATGTCGGCATGAGCCAAGCGGCGACGATCCGCACCGGCGCGGCCTACGGGCGGCAAGACCGCGCCAATCTCCAGCGCGGCGCAATGGTGGCCTTCGCGGTATCCTTGGCATTCGGCACGCTTGTCGTCGCCTGCTTCATTGCCTTCCCCGAGGCACTCGTCGCAATCTTCGTCGACCCAGATGAACCCGCCCGCGCGGCAGTCATCGCCGCCGGCGCAACGCTGGTGCTGGTCGCCGCCGCGTTCCAATTTGTGGACGCAATGCAGATCATGGTACTTGGCGTCCTGCGCGGGCTGCAAGACACCACCATACCGATGTTCTTGGCCAGCATCTCCTATTGGCTGATCGGCATGCCCGCGAGCTATGTCTTGGGCTTCGTTCTCAACTTGGGCGCTAAAGGCGTCTGGATCGGGCTCGTCGTCGGCCTTGGCGCTGCCGCCACTTCCATGACAATCCGGTATTGGCTATTGATCCGCCGCGATACGCTGCCGCATTTCACTCCGACGGAGACACCCGTGCCAGTGCCTTCACCTGCGGTCGATACCTTCCCCGATCCGCAGGCCTGAGCACACTTCTGGCAACGTGGACCGCGCCTAAACGCCCAGGTCACCTCGCCAGCCATACTTGGGCGCAAATCCCACCAACCGTTTTGCCTTGGCATTGCTGTAGAAGGTGTCCTGCGGCCCCATCTCGCCCTTCATCGGCACACCATCGTAAAACGTGCGGATCACCTCATCAGTTGGCATCGCCACTGAGCTGTCATCGTTCGAGACGTTGAACACCTCGTAGCCCAAACCATCGGTCCGCAGGCAGCGGTCCACCATATGCCCCAAGTCGCGCGCATCAATATAGGCAAAAATATTGCGCCGCCGCAGCGCCGGATCTTTCACATATGCCGGAAAGTTTTCCGCATATTCATGCGGTTCAATCACATTATTGATCCGTAGCCCGTAAATATCAGCACCGGACCGCGCCTGAAAACTGCGCCCCGTCGCCTCGTTACACACCTTCGACATTGCGTAACTGTCATGCGGAACAGTCGGATGCTCCTCGTCGATTGGCACATATTCAGGTTTCAACTCGCCCGCAGCAAAACACACACCGTAGGTCGTCTCCGAACTGGCAAAGATGATCTTCTTGATTCCCAGCTTCACCGCGGCTTCGATCACATTATAGGTCGCGAGCGTATTCTGCCGGAAGCACTCACCGTCCGTTCCGATCAAAATGCGCGGCACGGCGGCAAAATGCACCACCGCGTCATAGGGCTGAGGCGTACTTTCAAGCTCGTCAAAACCGGCCCATTGGGTCATCGCCCCCATCACCTGTCCACTGTCGCACAGGTCGATCAGCAGTTCATTTGTGTTCGGCAATCCGCTCGGCACGCGGTCAATATTGACGACATCATGGCCTGCTTCCTGCAACACAGGAATCACATGTCGTCCAGCCTTACCGCTGCCACCAGTGAAAAATACGCGCATGTCCCGCTCCCCAAATGTAATGCGACCTTTGGCGCGCAACTTGCCATTGCCGCCCCGCAAAGCCAAGCGCCGTTAGCCTGCCTTACCGTTGCCACCGCGCCGATGATCCGGATGCAGCGACGACCCAAGAATATGCTCCGAGCGATGTACCACATGGTGCGCCCCACCCACGATCAGCGGGTCAGGAGCGCGGGCAATGCTTTCATCCTTGTCCGGATAGTCGATCGTTGACAGGAAATGCCGCATCGCATTGAGCCGCGCGCGCTTTTTGTCGTTGGATTTCACGATCGTCCAAGGTGCGTCGGCGGTGTCAGTGTAAAAGAACATCGCCTCTTTCGCTTCGGTATAATCATCCCATTTATCGAGGCTCGCCTTGTCAATCGGGGAAAGCTTCCATTGCTTGAGCGGGTCCGTCTCCCGCGCCTTGAAGCGGCTCTGCTGCTCGTTTTGCGTCACCGAGAACCAGTATTTGTAAAGCCTGATACCCGACCGCACGAGCATCTGCTCCAGAAGCGGCGTCTGCCGCATGAACTCCAGATATTCGTTAGGTGAGCAAAAGCCCATCACCCGTTCCACGCCGGCACGGTTATACCAAGACCGATCATAAAAAACCATCTCACCAACGGTCGGCAACTCCTTGATATACCGCTGGAAAAACCACTGCCCCCGCTCCTCGTCCGTGGGCTTGTTGAGCGCCACAACGCGGGCCGAGCGGGGGTTCAAATGCTCGGTAAAGCGCTTGATCGTACCGCCCTTACCCGCCGCATCACGCCCCTCGAAGATCAGCACAAACTTTTGCCCCGCCTCCTGCACCCACAGCTGCACCTTCAACAGCTCCGCCTGAAGGCGCGCCTTCTCGGCCTCGTATTCCTTCCGGCCGAGCCTGTCCTCATAGGGGTAAGTGCCTGATTCAAACGCCTGCGCGATGGATGCCGCGGTCGGCATCTGGCTCTGCGGCTGGACGGCTTCGGCCGCTTCGGTTTTCGCTTTTCCTTCGGTGGTCATGCAGCTCTCCTTTTATCTCTCGGCAGCCACCCTGCACAAAGAATGAAACAGCACCTTGACGCTGATCAAGATAACGGCGGTTTTTCCGCCCCTGTTACCAGCTTGCCACCGTAACTACTGATTGCCCCCGCCCGCGCCACCTGCCACAATATGCGCTAAGAGAAACGCAAGAAGAGCAGCATGGCCAACGATCTCCTCGCGGGCAACGAGCCCACCGATTATGACGCCTCCTCCATCGAAGTGCTGGAGGGGCTCGAACCTGTCCGCAAACGCCCCGGCATGTATATCGGCGGCACCGACGAACGCGCCCTGCACCACCTCGTCGCGGAAGTTCTCGATAACTCGATGGACGAAGCCGTCGCCGGTCACGCCAACCGGATCGAGGTTGAGCTACACGACGATTATTCCATCACCATCCGCGACAATGGCCGCGGCATCCCGATCGATCCGCACCCGAAATTCCCCGGCAAATCCGCACTGGAGGTGATCCTCTGCACCCTGCACGCGGGCGGCAAATTCTCAGGCAAGGCCTATCAAACCTCCGGCGGCCTGCACGGTGTTGGCGCATCCGTGGTCAACGCGCTCTCCGATTCTATGGTCGTTCAGGTCGCCCGTGATCGCAAACTCTACGAGCAGAGCTTCTCCCGCGGCCTGCCGCAAGGCCCCGTGGCGGAAGTCGGCGCCGCCCCCAACCGGCGCGGCACCACCGTCACCTTCCATGCCGATGAACAGATCTTCGGCCATCACCGTTTCAAGCCCGCCCGCCTCCTCAAGATGGTGCGCTCCAAGGCCTATCTCTTCTCCGGCGTCGAGATCCGCTGGAAATCCGCGATCGACGATGGCGAAACCCCGCAAGAAGCCACCTTCCATTTCCCCGGTGGTCTAGCCGATTACCTTAGCGAAACCTTGGGCAGCGCCTCCACCTATGCCGAGCGCCCCTTCGCAGGCACCGTTGATTTCCAAGAGAAGTTTAACACCACCGGCAAGGTCGAATGGGCGATCAACTGGACGCCCGCGCGCGACGGTTTCATCCAGTCCTACTGTAACACCGTCCCCACCCCCGAGGGCGGCACGCATGAGGCCGGTTTCTGGGCCGCGATCCTCAAAGGCGTCCGCGCCTATGGCGAGTTGATCAATAACCGCAAAGCCGCCCAGATCACCCGCGACGACCTGATCACCGGCGGCTGTGCGCTGGTATCCTGCTTCATCCGCGAGCCGGAGTTCGTGGGCCAAACCAAGGACCGCCTCGCCACTACCGAAGCCCAGCGCCTCGTCGAAAATGCCGTCCGTGACCATTTCGACAACTGGCTGGCCGCCGATACCAAATCCGCAGGCGCCATCCTCGATTTCCTCATTCTGCGTTCCGAAGAGCGCCTCCGCCGCCGGCAGGAGAAGGAAACCGCCCGCAAATCCGCGACCAAAAAGCTCCGCTTGCCGGGCAAGCTTGTCGATTGCTCCGCCACCAACCGTGAAGGCACCGAACTGTTCATCGTCGAAGGCGACAGCGCCGGCGGCTCCGCGAAGATGGCCCGCGACCGCAAGACCCAAGCCCTCCTGCCCCTGCGCGGCAAAATCCTCAACGTGCTTGGCGCCGCCTCCTCAAAGCTCGGCAGCAATCAGGAGATCAACGACCTGACCCAAGCGCTCGGCGTCGGGCTGGGTACCAAGTTCAACGTCGATGACCTCCGCTACGACAAAATCATCATCATGACCGACGCCGATGTCGACGGCGCCCATATCGCCTCGCTTCTGATGACGTTTTTCTTCACCCAGATGCGCCCGATGATCGATCACGGCCACCTCTACCTCGCCTGCCCGCCGCTCTACCGCCTGACCCAAGGTGCGCGGCGGCTCTATGTGGCCGATGAAGCCGAGAAAGCAGCCGTGATGGAAAAGGGCTTGGGCGGCAAAGGCAAGATCGACGTGCAGCGCTTCAAAGGTTTGGGCGAGATGGACGCCAAAGACCTCAAGGAAACCACGATGGACCCCGCCTCCCGCAAGCTGATCCGCGTGACCATCGACGAGGACGAACCCGGCGAAACCGGCGACCTCGTCGAGCGGCTCATGGGCAAGAAACCCGAACTGCGCTTCCAGTACATTCAGGAGAACGCGAAGTTCGTTGAGGAGTTGGATGTCTAATCACTTTCAATAGACTGCCACGCTCCATTTCGCGGCACCCTCAACGAGACGTCTCTCAATCGCGAGGTGGTTTGGAACTGCGCGCCCCGTTCCCCTCGCACCATCGAAAGCCCAAACCGTTGACAAAGTGTTGACAGTACTTATCTGATTTCCACTCTTATGGCCGCCCCAACATAGCGCGAACTCTCTTTGCGCCACCCTGCGGAGGGTGTTTTCATGAAGCGAACGATCCTTTTCAGCCTTGCATCCCTTGGCATTGCCTCGCTCGCTCATGCAGATCAACACACCCGAATGACCGATCTCTTGCGTATTTACGAGGCTGAGGCACCCACGGGCGATACGCGCGGCTTCATCGCCGAAGGGCGTAGCGAAGACACGCTCTATTATTCCGGTGACAGCGCCGCCTATGATCCGATCTATTGCTTGGACGAAGAGCACGCCGTCACGATCCCCGGCCTCGCGGATGGTGGCGTCGTGATCGATGTCACGGGCAGTGGCTCCGCCGCCGAGGTCGTCCAATCAGAAGAGGCCGAAGGCGCGGTCGCGCTTGTCCAAATTGATGGCAATGATGTGTTCGTCCATATCGCCCAGCGCGCGCCGGATACCGAGGCTATTGTCACCGCAACGAATACGCTTCAGCCTACAAATGTCGACATCAGCCAAGACACCGCCGCCGCCATTGTCGATGTCTGCATAGACGGGCCGCGCACGACCTTCGATTTCAGCAGCGATGATCTGACGTCGATTGATGTGCTCTCTGGCCCTGACGGACAGAATATTTTCGTTAATCAATAGCCCGTTGCCCGTGACGATAGCCACCGTCACGGTTCGTTACTGCGCAAAATGCTGCAGGTGCGATATGCATAGGTTGTGCATCAATTGTGCATGGGTTGTGCATCGCCCCGATCAGGCCGAACCGGCGAGCGTTAACACTTGGCTCCAAAGCGCATCCGGCACGTCGATCTCTGTCATTTCACGCCTCGAAGCCCCTGGAATCCTTGCATTTTCCTGTTCCGCCACCGCATCGGCCACCCGTTTGAACCGTTCTGCCAACGTGTCGGCATGGGTGCCGGGGTCAATCAAGATGTAGAACTGCCCCAAATCATGCGGCGGGCCATCGGCCAGTTTCAAGCCTTTGACATCTAACGAGTTTACCGATCCGGTCAGGCCAGCGGCCAGCATCTCGACCATAAGGCCCAACCCCCAGCCCTTGTAGCCACCCGCACTCACCAATGCGCCTTTAAGGGCTGATTCGGGGTCGTCGGTCGGGATTCCATCTGCATCCACGGCCCATCCCAGCGGGATTTTTTGCCCTGCCGCCTTGGCCATGGTGATCTTGCCCAGCGCCACCGCAGAGGTCGAAAAATCGAAATGCATCAGCGGCTTACCATCACCTGGAACGGTCATTGCAAACGGGTTCGTGCCGATCACAGCCTTATTGCCCCCCGGCGGTGCCACGATCGGCGAAGCATTTGTAAACCCGATCCCGATAAGACCTTCAGCAGCGATCTGTTCGGTGAAATAGCCCAAGCTTGTGCATGTATGGGAATGCGCCACCGCCAAAGTTGCGACACCACACTCCCGCGCCGCCGCCACCGCTTCCGGCAGACCACGGGCGAACGCAGGCTGCGCAAAACCAAGGCGCGCATCCGCTGTCACAGCGCCCGGTTTAGGGCGCGAAATGACCGGCGCAACCGTGCCGTTCACCCGACCGGAGGTCAGCTGGATGCAATAGCTTTCCAAATAGTAAAGACCGCAGATCACATTCCCCAGTGCCTCGGCCCGCGCAACGGCTTTCGCGACCTCGTCAGCCTGAAATTCCCCTGCCCCGCGCGCCACAAGGGCGGCCTTGGATTTCTCTTTTATTTCAGAAACTTGAACCTTCATTTTTCAATGACCCTCCCGTTTTCCAACCGTACAACTCGATCCATTCGCGCGGCCAGTTCCATGTTATGCGTCGCGATCACGGCCGAAAGGCCGGTGTCCCGCACCAACGAAATGAGCGCTTCGAACACGCGCTCCGACGTTTCCGGATCGAGGTTGCCGGTTGGCTCATCCGCCAATAGAAGCTTCGGTTCATTCGCCAACGCACGACAAAACGCGACCCGCTGCTGCTCCCCTCCCGAAAGCGCGGCTGGCCTGTGCGCCGCCCGTTCGGCAACACCGACAGACTCCAGAAGTGCCCAAGCCCGCGCCTTGGCCACCTTCTGCGGGACACCATCGGCCAGTTGCGGCAAAACGACGTTTTCTAAGGCCGAAAATTCGGGAAGCAAATGGTGGAACTGATAGATGAACCCCACCTCCGAGCGCCGCGCCGCTGTCCGCAGCCGGTCACTCCGTGCGGTCATATCCTGCCCCGCCAGGCCGACCGTCCCGCTGTCCGGTACATCCAGCAAACCCGCGATATGCAAAAGGGTCGATTTACCCGCCCCCGAAGGCGCCACGAGCGCGATCATCTCACCCGCGGAGGCGGTCAAATCCACACCCCGCAAGACATTGACCTCATTCGGCTTTCCACGGTTGTAGGATTTCGTGACCCCTTGCAGCGACAGAACCGGCTCACTCATAGCGCAGCGCCTCCACCGGGTTCATCCGCGCCGCCCGCCGCGCCGGAAACAGCGTCACCCCCCAAGAAAGCCCCAGCGAAAGGGCAACAGCGGATAGCACATCTGACAGCCTCAATTCCGCGGGCAGTTCGTAAATTCCCCGGATCGATGGGTCCCACACCCCACCACCGGTCGCATAATTAATAAATGCGAAAACCGGATCGACATAGATTGCAAAGAGACAGCCCAAAACCACGCCGACAATCGTTCCGACCGTTCCGATGCTGGCTCCACAAATGAAGAACACCCGCATCACCGCCCCTTCGGTCAGCCCCATCGTCCGCAAAATGCCAATATCCCGCCCTTTGTTTTTTACCAGCATGATCAGGCCGGAAATAATATTCATCGACGCGATCAACACGAGGATCGAGAGCAATATGAACATTACGTTATCTTCAACGCTCAAGGCGCGGAGAAACGCACCCGCACTATCGCGCCACGTCCACACAAGCGCGCGCGGCCCCATCGCCGCCATCAGATCGGGTATCATCCCGTCAATCGCCTCGGGGTCGTCGACCATGACCTCCAACTCATCCGCCACATCGCCGCGATTGAAAAACTGCTGCGCTTCGGAGAGCGGTAGATACACGCGCGTGCGGTCGATATCCCAACGCCCTGCGGAGAATACATAAACCACATCATAGGCGCTCACGCGAGGCGATGTGCCAAAGGCCGTGCGCACCCCGTTCGGAGAAATCAGCTTAATCCGATCACCGACGCCGACCCCCAATTCACGCGCGACGCCAGTTCCGATCGCAATCCCTTGTGAGAAGGAGCCAATATCGCCCAAGCCGTCAGATCCACGCCCAATTCTTGGAATAGTGAAAAAATCATCGGGGTTTATGCCATAAACCTCGACGCCAATGTTCGAATTTTGAAAGTTTCCCATCACCTGACCACGCACCAGCGGCGCTGCGCGCGTCACACCTTCGACCTGAAGCACAGCCTGCGCGCGATCTGAATAGTCAGAAATAGCGCGACTTGTCCGCCCGGCCTCGTCCACTTCGATGGTCTGGTAAAGCGTCACATGAGCGTTCGCGCCAAGGATCGTATCAACGAACTCCGCCCGAAAGCCCGAGCGCACGGCAAGCGTTGCAATCAGCGCAAACACCGCCAGTGACACGCCGATCAGGCTGATCCATGTCATCACCGAGACGCCACCCTCGGCCCGCCGCGCACGGATGTAACGCCAAGCGATCATGAATTCGAATTTGGCGAACGGTCTTGTCGAACCTTTGGACATTTCTGGGCCTATATCAGCTTCAGGTCGTTATAGGTCAGCCAGCGTCGTAGAGCCAGAAAAGAGAGAAGCCGCACACCCGCGCAAGGGGCCATCAAGTCTGGCTCCCCCGCGCGTGTTTGTAACATGCCCTCAGGCCTGCGCCTTCCCGTAGATCTGGGCAATCCGCGCAATCGCCTGTTCCGGCGGCAGCTCCTCGCTTTCGCCCGTGCGGCGGCTGGTGAGTTCTACAACCCCGTTCTTCAATCCGCGCGGCCCAACGGTGATCCGCCACGGCAAACCAATAAGGTCCATCGAGGCAAACTTCCCACCCGCACGCTCGTTGCGGTCGTCATAAAGTGGCTCAAGCCCAAGCGCAGTGAGCGACGCATAGATTGCTTCACAAGCGGCATCAGCTTCATCATCACCTTGCTTGAGGTTGACGATCCCGCAGTGGAACGGCGTCACGCCCTCAGGCCAGATGATCCCTTTGTCATCATGGCTTGCCTCGATGATCGCACCAACCAATCGGCTCACACCGATCCCGTGGCTGCCCATATGAACCGGCACGCGCTCACCCTTTTCATTCACGACAACCGCGCCCATCGGCGCCGAATACTTGGTGCCGAAGTAGAAGATTTGTCCAACCTCGATACCACGCGCCGAACGACGGCGCTCCTCAGGGATTTGGCTGAACAGGGCTTCGTCATGGGTTTCGTCGGTGCGTGCGTAGCGGCTTGTAAACTCCTCCAGCACGGCCTGACAGGCATCAACCGAGTCGTAATCGATTTCACGATCACCAAATTTGAGATCCGTGATCTCGCTGTCATAAAAAACTTCCGACTCGCCAGTTTCCGCGAGAACGAGAAACTCGTGGGTGTAATCACCACCAATCGGTCCGCCGTCAGCGCGCATCGGAATGGCCTGCAAGCCCATTCGCTCATAGGTGCGCAGGTAGCTTACCAGATGGCGATTATAAGCATGCAGCGCGTCCTCTTTCGTCAGGTCGAAATTGTAGCCATCCTTCATGTAGAACTCACGGCCACGCATCACGCCAAAGCGCGGGCGCACTTCGTCGCGGAATTTCCACTGGATGTGGTAAAGCGTCAGCGGCAGATCTTTGTAGCTGCCCACATGACTACGGAAAATGTCCGTGATCAGTTCCTCATTGGTCGGACCATAGAGCATATCGCGATCATGACGGTCCTTGATCCGCAGCATTTCCTGACCGTAATCGTCATAACGGCCACTCTCACGCCACAAATCCGCTGACTGCAAAGTGGGCATCAACATCGGGATATGCCCTGCGCGGATTTGTTCCTCATGCACAATCTGCTCAAGTTTCCGCAGAACTTTGAACCCCATTGGAAGCCAAGAATAAATGCCAGCACTGGCCTGCTTTATCATCCCCGCACGCAGCATGTAGCGGTGGCTCACAATCTGGGCTTCGGCAGGGTTTTCCTTAAGAACAGGAAGGAAATAGCGGCTCAGGCGCATGGAATGGTTTCCTTAGTTGAAACTTTTGGTCCCACGCGGTGTAGAAGAGCGCGACCTGACAGGCAAGAGCAGACAAAGCCCTGCTATTGCGCGCAAACGCAGAATAAACCAAGCTAATACCTTGCAACCGCCGCGCCAACGAACGACATACAGCCAAAACGAAGGGGAACCATGGCGCTACCTGTCCGCGATCAAGTCAAATACTGGGGGATTGCTGTCGCAGTCTTTTTTGTCGTGCTTTGGCTGCTTGGCGACGTCCTTTTACCATTCATCCTTGGCGGGGCAATCGCCTACGTTCTCGACCCTATTGCCGACAGATTGGAACGCCTCGGATTAAACCGTATCCTATCGGTTGCCGTGATTGCTCTCGTCGCGACAATTGCATTTGTGCTCTTGGTACTGCTCGTCATCCCCACTCTGATCCAGCAAGCAGCAGCGCTGATTGACGCGGCACCAAGTTACATCGCCACTATTCAAACATGGCTGACCGAGCGTTTTCCGGAACTTGTGGATTCCGAAAGCACCATTCGCAAACAACTCACCGCTATCGGTGAAATGGTGCAATCCAAGGGTGGCCAACTTTTCAACGGGGTGCTGACATCGGCACTGAGCCTGATCAACTTGATTATTCTCCTCGTTGTCGTGCCGGTTGTTGCCTTCTACCTTTTGCTCGATTGGGACAACATGGTGGCACGCATCGACGAACTTCTGCCCCGCGACCATGCACCCATCATTCGCCAAATCGCTGGAGACATAGACACCACCCTCGCCTCCTTCATTCGCGGCCAAGGTACCGTGTGCCTGTCACTTGGGATTTATTATGCCCTTGGCCTCATGCTGGTCGGGCTCAATTTCGGCCTTGTTGTTGGGTTCATCGCGGGACTAATCACCTTTATACCCTATGTCGGCGCGCTGGTCGGTGGCGTACTCGCAGTTGGTCTGGCACTGTTCCAATTCTGGGGTGATTGGGGTTGGATCGCCGCCGTAGCTGGGATCTTTGCCTTCGGCCAGTTTCTCGAAGGGAACATCCTGACACCCAAGCTGGTCGGCGGCTCGGTCGGATTGCACCCTGTCTGGCTTCTCTTTGCGCTATCGGTCTTCGGCACTTTGTTCGGGTTTGTGGGCATGTTGGTAGCTGTTCCAATCGCCGCGATTTTAGGCGTCATCGCCCGTTTTGCCATCGCGCAGTACAAAACCGGTCGCCTGTACACAGGATTTGCCGGAAAGAACAAAGACTAAATGTCCAAGCAATTGATCTTTGACCTGCCCCGCCAGGTTTCATTGGTGCATGACGATTATTTCGTCTCAGAAGCCAATGCCCATGCCTATGCGCTTGTCATGGCGCCAGATGACTGGCCAAATGGGAAACTCGCGCTTCATGGCTCCAAAGGTTCTGGTAAGACCCACCTGGCCCGTGTCTTCGCCCAAGAAACCGGCGCAGAGATCCTCTCCGCCGCCGCGATAACACCATCTACTCTTCTGTCAGAGGCCAGCCATCTTGTGATCGAAGATTTGGAAGAGCTTCCCCACCAGTCTGAAGAAGCGCTTTTCCACATCCACAACGATCTGTCACATAGGAACGGCCGGCTGCTACTGACTGCGGCAACCCCACCAAGTCAGTGGGCGGTAAAACTGCCCGACCTCGCCAGCCGCTTGCAAGCCACCTCCAGCGTCTCAATCACAGATCCGGACGATCAGCTCCTCAGCGCCGTTCTGATGAAGCTTTTCGAGGATCGACAGATAAGCGTCGATATTCGTCTTGTCTCGTTCTTGGCGCATCGGATTGAGCGCTCCTTCGAAGCAGCGCAGAAAATCGTCGCAGAACTTGATAGCGAAGCTCTTGCAAGAAAACGCAAAATCAACCGTGCTTTGGCCGCCGAGCTTCTGGACCAGCGTAGCGATCAACTGCCATAATGCCACCAAACCCTGAAAGGCATGCCACCAAATGACGCTGACCGATTTCCTTGGCTCCCCTTTTCCAGAGCCGCTTGAAGTGGAAGACGACCTGTCTGGCCCCGAGCGGTTCTTCAACAGAGAGCTAAGCTGGCTGGGCTTCAACTGGCGGGTTTTGGAAGAGGCTGAAAACCAGCGTGTCCCTCTGCTCGAACGGCTTCGTTTCCTGTCAATCTCGGCAACCAATCTTGACGAATTTTACACTGTCCGCGTGGCGGGTCTGCGTGAGTTGGCAAAATCTGGCAGTTCGACCGCGCATCTTGACGGACGCACCCCAGTCGAACAACTCTCACTGATCAACCAGAACGCACGCGCGCTCATGGCACGGCAACAATCAGTGTTTGCCGAACTCAAAGACCTGCTCGCTGATGAAGCAATCTCCGTTCTTGGGCGCGATGATCTTGATAAGAGCGATCTGGCCTATCTGGAAGATGTGTTCCTAAACAGCGTCTTCCCTGTTCTCTCCCCCTTAGCGGTTGATCCCGCGCACCCGTTCCCGTTCATCCCCAATGAGGGCTTCGCGCTGGCCTTGCAGCTCAAGCGTGAAGGAGACAACCGCTCATTACGCGCGTTGCTGCCGGTCCCGCATCAGATTGATCGCTTTATCCGGCTTGCTGGCGAGGGCTCCGGGAGATTCGTGCCGCTCGAAGAGGTTCTGCTGATATATCTCAAGCAGCTATTCCCGGGTTATCAAATGAAAGGCTTCTGCGCTTTCAGAGTCCTCCGCGACAGTGACCTCGAGGTCGAAGACGAAGCAGAAGACCTGGTGCGCGAATTCGAAGTTGCCCTGAAGCGTCGCCGCCGTGGCGAAGTGGTGCGCATGGAGCTGTCATCAGATGCCCCGTCATCTTTGCGGCAGATGATTATGGACGAACTGCACGTCACCGAAGACGAAGTCATTGAGGTTGAAGGGCCGATCGGGCTCGGCAGCCTGAAAGAACTCGTCCTTGATGAACGTGGTGACTTGCTATGGCCCGCATACACCCCGCGGGTGCCTGAGAGGGTCCAGGATCACGACGGCAACATGTTTGCGGCGATCCGGCAAAAAGACATGCTCCTCCACCACCCCTACGAAACGTTCGATATGGTCGTCCGCTTCCTTAAGCAGGCGGCACAAGACCCGAACGTTGTTGCCATCAAGCAAACACTTTACCGCACATCCCGCAATTCACCAATTGTCGAGGCGCTCTGCGAAGCGGCAGAGGAAGGGAAGTCTGTCACTGCGCTGGTCGAGCTCAAGGCACGCTTTGATGAGGCTGCGAATATTCGCCAGTCTCGCCGGCTCGAACGGGCGGGTGCGCACGTTGTCTATGGTTTTCTGAATTACAAAACCCATGCGAAAATCAGCACGGTTGTGCGCAGGGAAGGTGACAGTCTTGTCACTTACACCCACTTCGGAACAGGCAACTATCACCCCATCACAGCAAGGGTCTATACAGACCTCAGCCTATTCACCTGCGACGCCAAACTGGGGCGAGATGCAACAAAGGTCTTCAATTACCTTTCTGGCTACGCCCAGCCCGCAATCTTGGAAAACCTTGCCATAGCGCCGCTCAACCTCAAGAGCAAACTACTCGAGATGATCCAAGCGGAGGTCCAGCTTGCCCGCGCGGGAAAGCCTGCGGCCATTTGGGCGAAAATGAACAGCCTGATCGAGGAGGACGTGATTGACGCTCTCTACGATGCAAGTCAGGCAGGGGTAAAGATCAGCCTTGTCGTCCGTGGCATCTGTGGCCTTCGCCCCGGCATCAGAGGCCTGTCCGAGAACATTCGCGTCAAATCGATCATCGGGCGTTTCCTCGAGCACTCGCGCATCGTCTGCTTCGGAAATGGCGCAGGTCTTCCCTCCTCAAAGGCTCGTGTATTTATCTCCTCGGCGGATTGGATGGACCGGAACCTCAACCGTCGCGTTGAAAGCCTCGTCGAGATCACCAACCCGACCGTCAAAGCGCAAATCGTCAGCCAAGTCATGGCGGCCAATTTGCATGACGTTGCACAAAGTTGGCTGATGGCCGCCGATGGCAGTTTCAGACGAGAACAGATCGAAGAAGGTGCTTTCGCATTCAACTGTCACCGGTTCTTCATGGAAAATCCGTCGCTTTCGGGGCGCGGGTCCGCGGGTGCGGCGGACGTTCCAAAGTTGACCCACACGGACGATTGACATCAGATGCCCGAGCAACACCTTTCCGAACTTCGTGAGGATAAGATGACCACGACCGAAGATGCCGAATGGGGCCCGTTTGGAAGGCCAATATTCGACAATCCGCAAGCACGGGCGCTATCCCGCGTGGGTGTTCTCGACGTTGGTTCGAACTCGGTCAGACTGGTCGTTTTCGATGGCGCGGCACGATCTCCCGCCTATTTCTATAACGAAAAAATCATGTGCGCCCTCGGTGCGGGATTATCAGAAACCGGCAAGTTGAACCCTGAAGGTAAAGAGCGTGCGATCTCGGCCATCCGTCGGTTTGCCGCTCTCGCGCGCGGGATGGGCATTCTGCCGCTAACTGCCGTGGCAACAGCGGCCGTCCGCGAAGCCGATGATGGCGCTGAATTCCGAGCGCAGGTTGAGCGAGAAACAGGCGTCAGGCTTTGGGTCGTCGACGGGCAGGAAGAGGCGCGGCTGTCTGCACAAGGTGTACTCCTTGGCTGGCCCGGAAGTTATGGGCTCGTCTGCGATATTGGCGGATCATCCATGGAGCTTGCCAACCTTGCCGATGGCAATGTCGGGCACCGACTGACATCCCCATTGGGGCCGCTAAAGCTGAGAGACATTCCGGGTGGGAAGCGCGGCCTTAAAGATCACATCAAGCGTATCATCAAAGACCTTCACCAGCAGATGGACCACGAAACAGGCAAGCGGCTGTTTTTGGTCGGCGGGTCGTGGCGTGCGATCGCGCGGATCGACATGGAGCGGCGCGGCTACCCGCTCACCGTCCTGCATGAATACCGCATGACTGCCCGCGAAATATCGAAAACCGCAGATTACATCTGGTCCGCGAACCTCGAAGATCTACGCGGTCGCTGCGGCATAAGCAGCGAACGTATGGCGCTTGTGCCGATCGCCGTTCAAATACTCAAGCAACTCATCGCGCTCTTCAAGCCAAAGGATATTACTGTTTCGTCCTATGGAATTCGGGAAGGTATGCTTTACGAGCAAATGCCGCCCGATCTGCGGGAACGTGACCCACTGATTGAAGCATGTCGCTTTGCCGAGTCGAAGGATGCCCGCCTCCCCGGTTTTGGCAAAGTCCTCTATGACTTTGTGATCCCGCTATTCCCAAATGCCGACTGGCAGCAAAAGCGGGTGATAAAAGCTGCATGCCTGCTACATGACGTGAGCTGGCGCGCGCATCCCGATTACAGGGAGGAAGTCGCTTTTGACAACGCGACCCGCGCAAACCTCGGCGGCCTCAAGCATGCGGAGCGCGTGTTTCTCGGTCTTTCTCTCATGCATCGTTACACAAACAAATTGAAGAGCACCCGCTTTGATCATTTGCTGGATATGATCTCGAAAGAAAGCCAGAAAGACGCCGAAGTACTGGGAAAGGCGATGCGGCTCGGCGCTATGCTTTGGCTCCAATCGGACGATCTACCCGCGAAAATACGCTGGAAGCCCCGCAAACGACACCTGAAACTCACGCTTTCTTCGGACGCCGAACCCCTATTTGGTGAAGTTGCGCAGTCACGGTTTGACGCGCTGGCCGTCGCCTTGGACGCCACCGGGGAAACCGTCATCAGCGAAGCACTCTAGAGATCTACTTCATAGGTCACGGCAAGTGGCGGAGCGCTAGGCATCCGACGAATGATGATGTCTCCGTTCTCAAGCACTTCCGGCTCGTCATAATGATCAAAATCATCAATCTGTTCAGCCAGCTTGATCAAACCGCCGCCCCATGCGAGCAGCAGGGCGCGGAGTTCGGGGCCAATCTCGGTTCCCAGACGCCTGAACTCGTCGATAGCCGGGTCCAATTCATCCGCAAGCCCTTGGAAAAACAGCGACAGGCCGCGCTCGATCAATTCAGCCCCGCTTTCGGGGGCTTCTTGTGCAGAAAGCGGGAGCGAAGCGCAGGCTAGTGTCGTGATCAAAACCATTCTTTTCATGATACCAACCTATCAAACAGGTGACTTCTTCCCAAGGTCGATTTCGCAATCCAATGTCACCGGAAAATGGTCAGAAGCTAGAAGAAGTGCGTCGCGAAGGCGCTTGTTAGCGTTAATTTCTGGATCCCGTAGTGGATGCCAAACGCGCCAGAACGGCTTCCGGTCAAGGAAATCTGGGCTTACCAACAAGAAATCGAGCAGCGCTTCCAGATAATCGTCGCCTTTTAACTTGAAGCGCGAAGTCGTCATTGTCGCGCCCATCAGCAGCGAAGGGTCAAATAGCTTTGCCTCACCATCTTGTCCCGCAACGATCTCGACGCCGGACTTTCCGAGCGCTTCCTCGTAAGGATCAAGACCCGGCCCATCATTGAAGTCGCCCAGCACAATGAGGTCTTCGTGCATTTTCAAATGTTGTTCGACTCGCTGTCGCAGCCAAACACATTGCGCTAATTGTTTTTTCCGGTTTTCAACAGCGCGACGCATCATTTCGACTTCGTTCTTGGCGCCATGTGGTGCTTTTGATTTCGCGTGCACGCCGATCATACGAAATTCGAAGCCACTTCGGTGTTTTACGATCAGTTCAAGCGGCGGCTTCGACCAACGTACAGGGTCACCGCGTTGGTCATTATCGAGGTCCCATCGAAAAACCGTATCGAACCTCGGTGCGTCGGCTAACCCAGCTTTTCCGCTTTTGTGCCCTACCGGTTCATGGCGCAGTTTTACCACCTTCGGGTCGAAAAGAACGACGAGTTCCTGCTGTGTTTGGTTTGGAAACCCAATTTCGGCAGTGGTCGCCCGAATGCCTGCAAACTTGGCAAAGTGCTCAAGACACTTCGTAGAAGGCCGCTTCGGCTTGTGATCGGGCGCCTCGACAACGAGGATTATATCCGCGTCTAGTGCACGAAAAACGTCGCGCAATGCCCAAGCTTGATCGCCTCTTGTAACATTGTAGCGGCCCGACCATTCATCATCATCCAGCAACTGCCCACCTTCATCAAACAGCGCATCAAACCATTCGACATTGTAGGTGGCTATCCTCAAGCCGCGCTCCCGCTAATCTCGCGCCACGCACGGTTCAAATCAGAGACCCGCTTTTCGGCCAGCTTGATCGCTTCCTCCGGCAAGCCTTTCGCCAAAAGTTTGTCAGGGTGCGATGCCTTGATCTGGTCACGCCATACCTTACGCACTTCCGCCAAGGGGAGGTTATGCGAGACCCCGAGAACATCGTACGGGTCGCGCTCCGCGTCTGGAACGAATCTGGCACGCACGTTTTTGAATTGAGCCTCCTCAATATCGAAAATGCGCGCTATCTCGGTGAGAACTGCATCTTCGTGAGGATGGTACTTTCCGTCTGCCATTGCGATATAAAATAAGCCCTCCAACAGATCGCAAAGCGGGCCTTTTTCATCGCCAAACATGCGCCTGATCCGTCTCGCGTAAATGTCATATCCGGCGACGTCCTGTCGCGCGAGATCAAAGACCTTTGCGGCGTTTCCTTCATCTTCGGGTGGAATGAAGAAAATCTCCCGAAAGGCTTGCACTTCATCACGGGTCACGCGCCCATCGGCCTTCGCCATCTTCGCCCCAAGCGCGATAACCGCGATTGTAAACGCAACGGAACGCTCTGGTGGTGTTTTCAATTTCTCGAAAACGGTCGAGAGACTCTCTCCTGCTCGCAAAGCTGCGATTGCCTCGCTAATTCTTGACCAAATCGACATTCAGTACACCGTTTCAACACATGATCTGGCTCGAGAGTAACAGGACGGCCACGATGTCCAAGGCCAATACAGCTTTTGGGACGGTTTTAACGTCGCAGCGCTTGAAAACAGAGCTTTTGCGCATAGCTATAGCCAAATAATTTGGAGGGAACCGTGAACTTAAGAACAGCCTTTGACGACTTCTTCAAAAGTGACGCATCGGGTGGCATCCTTTTGATGCTGTCCGCAGTTGCCGCATTGGTAATCGCCAATTCTTCACTGGCTGGGCTATACGAAAGTTTTCTCGGTTCGTATCTGGCCGTCACGCTGAATGGAACTGGCTTGGAAAAACCGTTGATCCTATGGATCAACGACGGCCTCATGGCGGTGTTCTTCTTCCTTATTGGCTTAGAGCTCAAACGCGAGATCGTCGAAGGAAAACTCAAGAACCCCCGAGACGTAATCCTTCCCGGCGCTGCGGCCGTCGGCGGCATGGCTGTACCTGCTCTAGTTTTCTTTGCCTTCAATAGCAGTTCGCCCGAAACTCTGGGCGGATGGGCCATTCCGGCAGCGACGGACATTGCCTTTGCTCTCGGCGTGCTCGCCCTTGTCGGAAAGCGCGCGCCCGCTGCGTTGAAAGTCTTCCTGCTCACACTCGCCATTCTCGACGATCTCGGCGCAATCGTGATTATCGCGCTATTTTACACCGCAGATCTCAAAATTGACTATCTTTTGTTGTCACTTATCCCGTTGGCAGGCCTTGTTCTGCTCA
This sequence comes from Pelagovum sp. HNIBRBA483, assembly GCF_040931995.1. Taxonomy (NCBI): domain Bacteria; kingdom Pseudomonadati; phylum Pseudomonadota; class Alphaproteobacteria; order Rhodobacterales; family Paracoccaceae; genus Pelagovum; species Pelagovum sp. HNIBRBA483. The sequence goes on along the minus strand of NZ_CP162412.1, from coordinate 1,075,514 downwards.
ACAGGAATGGCAGCCACCGTATCGCGCCGGCTATTCTGCTTGGCGCTGTAATGTGGTTCCTAGTTCTCAAATCGGGGGTACACGCAACGCTGGCAGGGGTCGTAACCGCGTTCCTGATCCCGATTAAAGATAAATATGGGAAGTCGCCCCTGCACGCACTCGAACACGGTCTGACGCCGTATGTTCTTTACGGAATTGTGCCGATATTTGCCTTTGCAAATGCTGGCGTTGTCTTGAGCGGGATTGGCATTTCGGACCTGCTCGCTCCGCTCCCATTGGGGATTGCATTGGGGCTGATCGTTGGCAAGCAAGTGGGCGTTTTCGGCGTGACCTTTGCAATGGTAAAACTGGGATTGGCTAGGCTGCCTTTTGGCGTCACTTGGGCGCATATATATGGCATCGCCTGCCTTGCTGGTATCGGTTTCACGATGTCACTCTTCATAGGGGGGCTCAGCTTCTCTGACCCCGCCTTGATGAATGAAGTACGCATAGGCGTTCTTTCAGGATCGGTGATTTCGGCCATTGTTGGCTACACCGTCCTCGTGATGGCATCGCGCGGCGAAGAGCGGCAACCGTTGGCCGCCGAGACACCATAACACTTCGAAAACGGCTTGCGGCTCAATCGCGTGCTTCGCGGATGAGCCGCAAAATATCTGCGGCAGCTTTAGGGATGTTGGTACCCGGGCCAAAGATTGCCTTTACGCCGCGCTGAAATAGGTAATCATAATCCTGCTGCGGTATGACGCCCCCACAAACTACGATGATATCTCCGGCACCCGCGGCTTGCAGCGCTTCAACCAGTTTTGGCGCCAGCGTTTTGTGACCGGCTGCTTGTGAACTGATACCGATGACATGAACATCGTTATCAACCGCATCTTGGGCTGCCTCTTCCGGTGTTTGAAAGAGTGGCCCGACATCAACATCAAAGCCGATGTCAGCGAACGCGGTTGCGATCACCTTCGCGCCCCTGTCATGGCCGTCTTGCCCCATTTTCACAACCAACATGCGCGGTCGACGGCCCTCCTCTGTGGCAAAGGCTTCAACATTACGCTGAATTTCAGCAAATCCTTCATCACCTTCGTAGGCGGCGCCATAAACACCCGAGAGGGTCTTCACCTCCGCCCGATGACGGCCGAACTCTTTTTCCATTGCCATACTGATTTCTCCAACGCTCGCTCTGTGACGCGCCGCATCGACAGCCGCTTCAAGCAGGTTTCCACCGTCCTTCGCGCGCTTGGACAGCTCTGCGAGCGCCCCCTGACATGTAGCCTCGTTCCGTTCCGCACGAACACGCTGCAATCGCCCGATCTGTCCGTCGCGCACCTTTGCGTTGTCGATATCCAGAATGTCGATCGGATCCTCTTTATCCAATCGGTACTTATTGACCCCAACGATAACTTCTTCCCCGCGATCAATCATGGCCTGACGCCGCGCGGCACTTTCCTCAATACGCAGTTTGGGCATACCAGAAGCCACAGCTTTGGTCATTCCGCCAAGCTCTTCGACTTCCTCAATCAACTTCCAAGCTTCGTCTGCCAATTGCTGAGTAAGGGTTTCGACGTAGTAGGATCCGGCCAATGGATCTACGACATTCGTGATCCCTGTCTCTTCCTGCAAGATGAGCTGCGTGTTCCGAGCAATGCGCGCCGAAAATTCCGTAGGAAGGGCCATTGCCTCGTCGAGTGCATTCGTGTGTAGCGATTGCGTACCCCCAAGGGCTGCGGCCATCGCCTCATAAGCCGTGCGCACAACGTTGTTGTACGGATCCTGCTCTTGAAGAGAGACGCCGGATGTTTGGCAATGGGTCCGCAGCATCAGGGATTTGGGGTTCTTCGGCTCAAACTCAGACATGATGCGATGCCAAAGAAGCCGCGCTGCGCGCAGTTTGGAGGCTTCCATAAAGAAGTTCATGCCGATAGCAAAGAAGAACGACAGCCGCCCTGCAAACCTATCCACATCAAGTCCGCGCTCAATCGCAGCGCGGACATATTCCCTACCATCTGCGAGGGTGTAGGCAAGTTCCTGAACAAGGTTCGCGCCAGCCTCCTGCATATGATAGCCAGAGATAGAGATCGAATTGAATTTCGGCATCTCAGCGGATGTATATTCAATAATATCCGCAATGATCCGCATCGAAGGCTCGGGCGGATATACATAAGTGTTCCGCACCATGAATTCTTTGAGAATATCGTTCTGGATCGTGCCTGAAAGCAGCGATTTGTCGTGACCTTGCTCCTCGCCTGCAACGATAAAGTTGGCCAGAATCGGGATCACGGCACCGTTCATTGTCATTGAGACAGAAATCTGATCAAGCGGAATACCGTCGAACAGGATTTTCATGTCCTCGACGCTATCTATTGCGACCCCAGCCTTGCCCACATCGCCGATTACACGCGGATGGTCACTGTCATACCCACGATGGGTCGCAAGGTCGAAGGCAACGGATACACCCTGCTGACCGGCGGCGAGGGCTTTGCGGTAAAAAGCGTTGGACTCTTCGGCAGTGGAAAACCCCGCATACTGGCGAATGGTCCAGGGACGACCAGCGTACATTGTCGCCTTCACACCGCGTACGAATGGCTCCTCCCCCGGCACGGAGCCGATATGCGTCACCTCCGCCAGATCATCCTGAGTATAAAGCGGTTTAACCCTGATACCCTCCAGCGTGTCCCAATGCAGTTCATCCAAAGACTTACCACGCAGTTCTTTTGCGGCAAGGTTTCTCCAGGTGTCATCGCGGCTCATTTTTGGCTCCTCTGGATCGATACCGAAAGGCCGGTGATCCGAGGGATCACCGGCATCATTTTGTTCAAATGGCTGGTAGAAACGCTTGGTTTCAAGAAGTTCGTATTGGCGCTCATGGCTATTTTCGGGAAGTTGCATGTTTCCGCGTACTTTCGGTTAGCACTCGCAATTTCCGATACTATATTGATTTGTATGAGACCGAACTTATTCACAGCAACACTCTTGGCATGGCTTGCGTCAGGCACGCTGGTTGCGGCCGACAACGCGCTCGAAACATGGCTGCAAGAGCCTGCAACGATCTTTGAAGGGGACGAAGTATCTCCTGGCGATTTGATCTGGCAGGCTCGGCCTTTAATCGTTTTTGCTGATAGCCCATTTGATCCGCAATTTCGCACCCAAATGGAATTCATCGAAGAACGGATCGAGGTTCTCGTCGAGCGGGATGTTATCATCATCACAGACACGGACCGCGCGAACCCGTCAGAATGGCGCGATAACCTGCGCCCGCGGGGCTTCGGTCTTGTCGTGCTTGACAAGGACGGCAGGGTCATTCTGCGCAAGCCAGCGCCTTGGCATATGCGCGAGGTATCCCGCTCAATTGATAAATCCACAATCCGCCAGCAAGAGTTACTCGAGCAACGGTAGGGTCTGCTTTGAGCGGGTGCCGTGAGCATCATTCGAACTCGATGATGATTTCGTCCACCGCCAGACTGTCACCCGGCGCTGCGTGGATTTTTGACACGACCGCCTTTCGCTCTGCGCGAAGGATGTTTTCCATCTTCATCGCTTCCACAACGCAGAGCGACTGCCCTTCCTGAACTTCATCTCCTTCCGATACGTTCATCGAAACGATCAAACCAGGCATTGGACACAGAAGCAGCTTCGATGTGTCAGGCGCGACCTTTTCAAGCATGTATTGTGAGAGTTCTGCCTGCCGTGGGGTGCGCACGAAAACGCGCAAGTCCGCGCCCCTTGTGCGAATGCGGTAGCCCGAGGTGCGTTTCTCAACTTTGAGAACAAGCGACACACCATTCACTTCGAGAACAGCGAGCGACTGCCCGGGTACCCATGTGCTCTCGACGCGGTACGCTTCTCCAGCGACGGTGACAGTCGAACCACCCTTGTCAGCCGAGATCTGGGTCACAAAATCCTGCCCTTGCAGCGACACCACCCAATCTTCGCCTACATGACGCTCGTGATTATCCATCCTTCCGGATATTCTCGACCGTCGGATTTCAGCGACTCTATTCATCGCGGCACAAGCAGCAGCTATGCGCTTGAGGCTCTCTTCGTTCAGCGCGACCCCTTCGAAGCCGTCGGGGTATTCCTCTGCAATAAATGCGGTTGTTATATCTCCCGAGACAAACTTCGGGTGATCCATCACCGCTGAGAGGAAAGGTAAATTGTGTCCGATTCCTTCGATCTCGAAACGATCAAGTGCGATCCGCATTTCTTCGATCGCTGATTTGCGATCGGGCGCCCATGTACAGAGTTTGGCGATCATCGGATCGTAATACATGCTGATCTCACCACCCTCAAAGACGCCGGTATCGTTTCGCACAACACGAGTCGCGTCTTGTGATTCAGCCGGTGGCCTGTAGCGAGACAAGCGGCCAATGGATGGCAGAAAGTTCCGATATGGGTCCTCTGCGTAAAGACGGCTTTCCATCGCCCAGCCGTTAATCTTCAAATCGCTTTGCTTGATCGCCAGCTTCTCGCCAGCCGCAACGCGGATCATCTGCTCGACGAGATCAATTCCAGTGATGAGCTCCGTAACGGGATGTTCCACCTGTAGGCGGGTGTTCATTTCGAGGAAGTAGAAGTTCCGTTCACCGTCAACGATGAACTCGACCGTCCCTGCCGAAGCATAGTCGACAGCCTGTGCAAGAGCGACAGCTTGTTCGCCCATCGACTTGCGGGTCGCTTCGTCCAAAAACGGCGATGGCGCTTCTTCGATGACCTTCTGGTTACGGCGCTGAATGGAGCATTCCCGCTCGTGAAGATACACAGCATTGCCATGGGTGTCGGCGAGAACCTGAATTTCGATATGGCGCGGCTGGGTGACAAATTTTTCGATGAAAATCCTGTCATCTCCGAACGATGATGCCGCTTCGTTCTTCGAGGATTGGAACCCCTCACGGGCTTCTTCGTCATTCCACGCAATCCGCATGCCCTTACCGCCGCCGCCAGCGGAGGCCTTGATCATGACCGGATAACCGATTTGCTGGCTAATCTTCACGGCCTCATCGGCATCTTCTATAAGCCCCATGTAGCCGGGAACCGTGCTTACCCCCGCCTCCTGCGCGATTTTTTTGGATGTGATCTTATCACCCATCGCCTCGATCGCCCCGACCGGCGGCCCGATGAAGGCGACGCCTTCTTTGGCCAAGGCCTCCGCAAATTTTGGGTTCTCCGAAAGGAAGCCATAGCCCGGGTGAACAGCTTCCGCACCAGTTTCGCGAATGGCAGCCATCACGTTTTCGATCACGATATAGCTCTGATTGGCGGGCGCTGGCCCGATATGGACCGCTTCATCCGCCATTTTTACATGAAGCGCATTGCGGTCCGCATCCGAGTAGAGCGCAACCGTCGCGATGCCCATTTCACGGGCTGTCTTGATAACCCGACAGGCGATTTCGCCACGGTTTGCGATCAGTATCTTTTTGAACATCCGATTATCCCCGATGTTGGGCGCGCGGCAGGCAGAGACGGGCAATCATTCAAAGATCTCCGGAAAGCTCTGCCGCGCGAGCGGTAAATTGATTTGAAGCAACGCATCGTAATCCTCTGCGTCGAATGGTTCATCCAGGGCGACAACCTCTCGGCCCAGCAGCCATCCCAAACGGCCCGCATCGAGGTTTCCGCGCACAAAAGGCTCCTCGCCGAATGCCTCCCAGAGTGCCTGCATAAAGCCAGCATCGGCACGGCGATCGGCCGGGCGCCTGTCACGAAATCGTTCGCGGGCGACCAGCTTCGTCGCGCCGTCCTTCCCCGGGCGACGGATCGTGAATTGATAATCCGTTCCAGGGAGACGACTTGGGAAACCTCTGTGTTTATGCATGCGGGGTGAGCCTCAAAGCGGAATATTGTCGTGCTTTTTCCACGGATTTTGCAGCGACTTGCCGCGCAAGCTCGCAAAAGCCTTGCAAACGCGGCGGCGGGTGGAATGCGGCATGATCACTTCATCAATGAAGCCGCGCTCGGCTGCAACGAAAGGGTTTGCAAAGCGATCTTCATAGTCTTTCGTGCGTTGCGCAATCTTGTCTGCATCGCCCAGTTCAGACCGGTAAAGAATCTCCGTCGCGCCCTTGGCTCCCATAACCGCGACCTCGGCCGTTGGCCAAGCGTAGTTAAAATCACCGCGCAAATGCTTCGACGACATCACATCATAGGCGCCACCATATGCTTTGCGCGTAATCACCGTAACTTTCGGCACCGTCGCTTCGCCAAAAGCAAAGAGCAGCTTGGCGCCATGCTTGATAACACCACCATATTCCTGGCTGGTACCTGGAAGGAAACCAGGGACGTCAACGAGCGTCAAAATCGGGATTTCGAAAGCGTCGCAAAAACGAACGAAACGCGCGGCCTTTCGTGAGCTATCAATGTCGAGACAACCTGCCAGAACCATTGGCTGATTGGCGACAACGCCAACTGTTGACCCTTCAAGCCGAACAAACCCCGTCAGGATGTTTTTTGCGTAGTCTTCTTGGATTTCGTAGAAATCCCCTTCGTCCGCTATTTTATGGATCAGCTCCTTCATATCGTAGGGAGCATTGGGGTTTTCCGGAATCAGTGTATCGAGGCTTTCCTCGATCCGTTGAACATCGTCAAAAAACGGGCGGACAGGTGGTTTTTCACGATTATTGAGCGGCAAAAGATCAATGAGCCGTCGCACCTCCGTCAGGGCTTCGACGTCATTATCGAACGCACCGTCCGCAACGGATGATTTCTTTGTGTGCGTGCTTGCGCCGCCAAGCTCTTCGGCAGAAACGATCTCGTTTGTGACGGTTTTCACCACATCAGGCCCGGTCACGAACATGTAGCTCGTGTCACGCACCATGAATATGAAATCAGTCATTGCGGGCGAGTAAACAGCACCGCCCGCGCACGGCCCCATAATCACACTTATCTGGGGCACGACGCCGGATGCCAAGATGTTGCGCTTGAACACCTCGGCATAACCCGCAAGCGAGGCGACACCCTCTTGAATCCGCGCGCCACCGGAATCGTTCAGACCAATCACAGGCGCGCCATTCTGAACGGCCATATCCATGATCTTGCAGATCTTCTGTGCATGCGTTTCGGAGAGCGACCCACCAAAAACGGTAAAGTCCTGACTGAAAACATAAACCATGCGGCCATTCACAGTCCCCCATCCGGTAATGACACCGTCACCTGAGGGCTTGTTTTCCTGCATGGCGAAATCGGTGCAGCGATGAGAGACGAACATATCAAACTCTTCAAAGGAGCCTTCGTCCAACAAAAGCTCGATCCGCTCTCGTCCTGTTAACTTTCCTTTGGAATGCTGAGCATCAATACGTTTTTGCCCGCCTCCGAGGCGCGCTGTTTCCCGCCTCTCTTCCAATTGCTGAAGAATGTCGCGCATAGAATCTCCTCCGGTTTGCCCATGTGTACCGGCCCGATACAAAATCACGAAGCACCTTTCCGTAAATTTGCAAATAAAAAGCTTTGCAGAAAACTCATGTTTGCAAAAAGTGTAAGCCGCTAGCCGATAGACATTTTGGGATTTGAAGCGTAACCGAAGATCATGAATCTGAAAATGATCCAAGAACCCGGCATTGCTGCCAAGCCTCCTAGTGTTGGAATGCTCGTCATGCTCGCGGGTATCTCAGCCATGTCGATGTCGATCTTTCTGCCATCGTTGCAGGCAATGACAGTTTATTTTGAAACTGACTACAGCGTTATTCAGTTGGCAGTTTCGGGATATCTTGCTTCCGTTGCTGTGCTTCAGATCATCATTGGCCCGCTGGCTGATCGCTTTGGGCGGCGACCTGTTTTACTGGGCGCAATGGCTATTTTCGCCATCGCGAGTATTGGTGCCGCGGTTAGCACCTCGGTTGTGCCCTTCCTGATCTTCCGCTTCAGCCAAGCTGTTGTCGCCGCTGGGATGGTTCTGAGCCGAACGATTGTTCGTGATATCTACGATCAAGACCGCGCGGCGTCGATGATCGGATATGTAACGATGGGCATGGCCCTGATCCCGATGGTCGGCCCAATGGTTGGCGGTATCTTGGACCAGTTCTTTGGCTGGCAATCCAGTTTTTACCTTCTAGGCTTCGCAGCAATTGTTGTGCTTTTACTTTGTATCGCCAACTTGCCCGAAACCCGCCCAACACAAACTGGCACTTTCAGAGATCAAATTCGCGATTACCCCGGCCTCCTGACCTCGCCCCGCTTTTGGGGTTATGTGCTCAGCGCGGCATTTGCCTCGGGGGCGTTTTTTGCCTTATTGGGTGGCACCTCATTTGTCGCCGGCATTGTCTTCGGCCTCTCACCCTTTTGGGCAGGTGTAGCTCTCGGCTCACCGGCGATTGGCTACGCATTTGGTAATTTCATATCTGGCCGCTACTCCGTGCGGGTTGGAATCGACAAAATGTGCGTGATTGGGTCCAGCATCTCAACGATTGGACTAGGCATCTCTCTTGCGCTTGCACTTTTAGGGCTTCAGCATCCTCTAATTTTCTTCGGCTTTTGCACGTTGCTTGGCGTCGGAAACGGCATACTTCTTCCAAGCGCGACGTCAGGGTCGCTGTCCGTTAGGCCACAACTTGCAGGTACTGCCAGCGGCCTTGGCGGCGCAATCATGATTGCCGGTGGCGCCGTTCTCTCAGCTTTTGCAGGTAGCTTGCTGGACGCATCCAGCGGTGCAATCCCGCTCCAAATCCTAATGTTCGCAACATCGGTTCTTGCGATTTTCAGCAGCCTCTATGTGGTGCGGCGGAACAAGGCCCTTGGTTGACAGCGGCGACGCAATTTGCAGTAGCTAATAGGAACTAGCAAAACTGCAAAGCGACATGGCCACTCAAAAACTATATGCCGGAGCAAAGCTACGCGAGATTCGCGCGCGGCTTTCCCTTACCCAAAAAGCGTTTTCCGAAAAGCTGGGCGTTTCGCTGCCCTACCTCAATCAGATGGAAAACAATAATCGTCCGGTGAGCACAACAGTCGTCCTCTCGCTCGCGCGGGAGTTCGGCTTCGATGTCACCGAATTACAATCAGGTGATGAGGCGCGGTTGATTGGCGATATGCGGGAAATTTTGGCCGATCCTGTGTTTGCCGGCGTCAGTCCGACACCAGCCGATCTCCGGCTTGTCGCCTCAAACGCGCCGAGTTTCGCGCGCGCTTTGCTGGAACTGCATAACGCCTATAAACAGACGCATGAACGACTTGCCTCGCTCGACGAGGCACTAGGACGCGATGGCGCGCGCCTTCAACCCTCCCCTTGGGAAGAGGTGCGTGACTTCTTTCACTACTGCGACAATTACATTGATGCCATTGATCGGGCAGCGGAGAATTTCCACGATCGGCTGAAAGAACATGGCACCCTGATGCAAGCGGCCATCGAGCAGCTTCGCGCGCGGCAAATCTCTGTTCATTTTGAAGATACGGAAACTCTGCGTTCGTATGATCGGGAGAACAGGCGCCTGACCCTTTCAAGGCGCTCCGAGGAGTCTACACAAACCTTTCAGATACTGACCCAGCTCGCGCTGTTAACGTCAGAAAAGCTCATCGACGCTACGCTTGATTTCGCCCGTTTCCAATCCGAAGAAGCGCGCTCAATTGCGAAGATTGGATTGGCAAACTACTTCGCTGGCGCAACGATGATGCCTTACATGTTATTCCTCGAGAAGGCGCGCGAGTTCCGCCACGATCTTGAAAGGCTTTCTGACCGTTTCGGAGCGTCATTAGAGCAGGTTGCACACCGGCTTTCGACCCTGCAGCGCCCCGGCGCCAAGGGCATTCCTTTCTTCTTTGTGCGTGTGGATCCGGCAGGAACCATTACCAAGCGGCATTCGGCCACCACGCTGCAATTTGCGCGCTATGGCGGCGCTTGCCCGCTTTGGAACGTCCATCGCGCATTCGAAACTCCTGGCCGTTTCCTGAGGCAACTTGCAGAAACGCCGGACGGGATCCGCTATTTTTGTCTCGCACGGGACGTCACCAAATCTGGCGGCGCTTTTCATGCACCCACGCGCAGATATGCCATTGGTTTAGGATGCGAAGTGCAACATGCCCGCGAACTGGTTTACGCCGATCATATGGATACAGACGTCGCCGAAGCGTTCGAGCCGATTGGAATTTCGTGTCGCATATGCGAACGCCGAACCTGCGCTCAAAGATCAATCCCCCCCTTGGAAAGACAGATTGAGATCAACCCCGACACACGAGAGATCTTGCCCTACAAGGTGAATTGATCAGGCGTTACCTACAGCGCGGTTGACCTGTTCTTGCGGGCGGAAACAGCCTCCCGCCAAGTTATAAAACTGACGGCAGCGACGATCAGCCCGCCACCGAAGATGACAAAAGGATCAAGCCCTTCGTCAAAAATCAGCCAACCGAGAAGACTGGCCCAGACAAGCTGAAGAAACGTCACCGGCTGCGTGACCGAAAGCGGCGCAGCGGCAAAAGCCAAGGTCATCGTGTAATGCCCAGCTGTTGCGAACAGTGCAACGAGGAAGAGGCCACCCAGATCATGCCAGCTTGGCGTGACCCAAACAGCCCATGCGAACGGGAACAGAATGACGGTGACGATCATTGAAAGGTACCCGACAATCACTGCCGCCGAGAACTCGGCGGAGAGGCGCTTGGCCAAAAGATAACTCCCGGCAAAAAGAACGGCAGTTCCGAGCATTGCAATATGGCCGGCTTCAAGTTCCCGAAGGCCGGGGCGCAGGACAACGAGCGCACCGATGAATGCAGCAGCAACGGCTAGCAAACGCCGCGCTGCAATCCCTTCACCAAGGAACAACGCTGCAACAACGGTGACATACACGGGGTTTAAATAGTTCAGTGCGGTAACCTCGGCGATCGGTATACGAGCCATAGCAAAGAACCACAAAATCACCGCGAAAGCATGAAAGAGCCCTCGCGACACGAACACCCGAAATGCACGGGCTGTCACGCGGGTGCCGCGCATGGCGCGGATCATCGGTACGATAAAAAGCAATCCCAGCGCGTACCGTATGAAAGCCGCCTGCGCCGCAGGCACATCAGACACGATAGCCTTGACCAGTGCGGTCACCGCCACAAAATTCAAACCAGCGACAAGCATCCAGAACATGCCGATGAGGGGTGGCTTTGGAATGATGGCGTGGTCGGTCATGCCCGCAGGTGACGCCTAAACGGCTGAAGGATCAAGCCCTAGCCCATAAATAGAAGCATCGTCGCGAGCCACCACATGACCAGCCCAACAAGGACATCAAGTAGCCGCCATGCCTTTGGCGTTGCAAAAATAGGACGCAGAGCGGCCGCTCCATAGCCAAGGGAGGCGAAGAACACCAAAGACGCTGTCATGGCGCCCGCTGCGAAAACAGCTGTATACGGGACGTAATTCAGCGAAACAGAGCCAAGCAGAAGCACCGTGTCAACGTAGACGTGCGGGTTGAGCCATGTGAGTGCGAGACAAATGCCCAGTGCTTGGCGGATGGACGATGCCCCGTCTTCGGCCGCCGAGAGTGCGTGACCGCCGCGCCATGCTGAACGGAAGCTCAAAATACCATAGCCGAAAAGAAACAGGGACGCCGCGTAGCGCAGCGGGGTTGCCAATTTTTCGACAAGGTCGGAAAGTGTCACAAACCCAAAGACGCCAAGCGCGATCAGCACCGCGTCCGAGAGTGCGCAGGTCATGACAACTGCAAATACATGCTGACCGCGCAAACCTTGCCGCAAAACGAATGCGTTCTGAGCACCAATTGCGAGGATGAGGCTCAGGCCGAGCGCAAAGCCTGAAAAAAATGCCTCACTCATCGAGAACCACGCTCACGCTACGACCTGAGCCGTTAGCCGTCTAACCAGCCAACTGCTCCATCACCTCATCAGAGGCTTCAAAGTTCGAGGTTACGTTCTGAACGTCGTCGTCATCTTCGAGCGCCTCGATGAGTTTCATGAGTTTTTGCGCACCCTCGAGATCCAGTTCAGTGGTTGTGCTTGGCTTCCAGATCAGTTTGGTCGATTCCGACTCGCCCAGCGCAGCTTCAAGTGCGGTTGATACATCGTTGAGGTCTGTATCGGCACAATAGATGACATGACCACCTTCATCGCTTTCACAATCTTCGGCACCTGCTTCGATTGCCGCCATCATGACGGTATCGGCATCGCCAACATCAGCGGCATAAATGATCTCGCCCTTGCGATCGAACATGAACCCAACAGAACCAGTTTCGCCCAGATTTCCACCATTTTTGCCGAAGGTTGAGCGGACGTTAGATGCCGTCCGGTTCCGGTTATCCGTCATCGCTTCGACGATCACCGCTACACCGCCCGGGCCATAGCCCTCGTAGCGGATTTCCTCATAGCTATCCGCGTCACCGCCCATCGACTTCTTAATGGCGCGTTCGATCACGTCTTTCGGTACGGAGTTCGACTTGGCTTCCTTCACAGCCAAACGAAGACGCGGGTTCTTTTCGGGGTCCGGGTCACCCATCTTCGCAGCGACGGTGATCTCTTTCGAGAGCTTGGAAAAGAGCTTCGAGCGCGCAGCGTCCTGCCGCCCCTTGCGATGCTGGATATTTGCCCATTTGGAATGGCCGGCCATGAGACAACCTCAGATGCTTGGAATTTCTCGGCTCTATATGCCAGACGTAGGCCCTTCCGCAATCCCATGAACAACGACAACGAAGCGGAAGCGGCCAACAAAATGCCGGTTTTGATCACCCATATGTTAGAATGGTCCGATTAGTGTCGCGCAAAACCATTGGCATGGAGGTTCTCGCCATGATGATTATCCCCGCAATCGAACTGCAAAATGGACGCTGTGTCAGCCTGCATCGGGGGCGGCTCGACGAACCCCAGATATGGCATGTCGATGCCGTCGAGCGTGCGCGCGAGTTCGCGGCGGCAGGCGCGGAATGGTTGCATGTGACTGACTTCGATGCAGTCGCCCACAACACTGAAACAAACGAGGCGCTTGTACTCGATATCATTCGCCATGCAGGCATTCCCGTTCAATTGGGGGGCGGCATGAACTCAATGGAGAAAATTTCTCAGTGGATCGACGCCGGCGCAGGGCGCGTTGTGATTGCCAGCGCCGCCGTCACGAACCCGGATCTGGTCAAACGGGCGGCGCATGCGTACCCCGATCAGGTCGTCGTGGCGGTCGATGTCTTTCAAGGCAAGGTCATGTCAGGTGGTTGGAAGGAGCAAAGCGCCTATGAACCTGATGATTTCATCAGCTGGTTCAAAGACGACCCGCTCGCAGGGATTCTGGTGACGGACATTGATGCAGATATTGCAGATTCCGATGCATCACTCGCGATGATTACCCGGCTTGCCGAACAATCACCGTCATCCGTGGTTGCACGCGGCACCATCCGTGGCCTCGACGATATTTCGCGCATCAAATACGTCCCGGGTATCTCCGGCACGATCATAGGCCGCGCTTTATTTGATCGTTCTATCGCGCTTGAAGAAGCTCTGGCAGTTGCCAACGCAGCACGCGGCACGACCGCGCCATTTATCTAGAGAGGCCAGATCATGGGGATCGCTGCGGAGGCAAGGATCCCCATGCTCAAATTCAAGGGAATACCGACTTTCAGGAAATCGGTAAATTTGTAACCGCCGGGTCCATAGACAAGTGTGTTGGTTTGGTAGCCGATTGGCGTCGCAAAACTGGCGGAGGCGGCAATCATCACAGCAATGACCAGCGGCCTTGGATCAACTCCCAGCGCTGTCCCGATGCTAATAGCAATTGGCGTGATGATCACCGCGACCGCGTTATTGGTCACCAATTCAGTCAAAATCGAGGTCAGGAGATAAATCGCCCAAATCAGGAAGAACGGCGGCAATGACGATAGGCTTGGCGCAACAAGGTCCACAATCATCGTGACCGCTCCAGAGTGCTGAAGCGCAGCCCCGACACCAAGCATGGCAAAGATGAGCGCCAGAAGCCGCCCTTCGACGAACTCGAATGCTTCTTCGGCATCAATGCAACCCGTCGCAAGGACCAGCGCAACAGCAATCACCGCCAAAGAAAGTATCGGAGCCACACCGAATGCCGCTAAAATGACGATCCCTGCAAGAGCGGCGATTGCCAGCGGCGCATGTGTCCTCCTGAAGGCACGCGCTGAAGGTTTGGAGACGTCAACCATCTGCATTTCAACAGCAAGGCGTTGAATTTCCTCCGGCGCGCCTTCCAACAGCAGCGTGTCACCGACGCGCACCACCAGATCATCAATTTGACCGCCGATATTACGGTCGCGACGATGAACCGCGAGGACATATACGCCATAGCGCCGGCGCAGGCGGACCTCGCCTAACCTGCGGCCAACAAGCTTACAATCAGGTGCGATCAACACTTCGACTGTGGTTGTTTCCACCGCCGAGAGCTGATCCATCCGACGCAAACTCTTGTCGCGTTGCAGAGAGAGCAATTCTGCCATCGGGGTGCGGAGGATCACGCGATCGCCTTCTTCAAGTTTGAGATCATTCATGTTTCGCCGCAGCGAAACCTCTTTGCGCACGACATCAATGAGCCGTACGCCCTCCCGTTTGAAAAGCTGTATGCCTTTCACCTCCCGCCCGATGAGGTTGCTATCACGCGGAATTATCGCTTCGGTGAAGAACCGCATCTTTGAACGGTCAGACAAAAGGCTGCCCATGCTGTCACGCTCTGGGAGTAGAAGCGGTGCGATGAAACGGAGGTAAATAAGTCCCCAACAACAGACGATCAGTCCCATCGGGGTGATTTCAAAGATCGAAAAAGGCGCGAGCCCTTCAGAACGCGCCACACCATCAACAAGCAGGTTGGTAGAGGTTCCGATGAGCGTGAGGGAGCCGCCCAGAATCGCAGCATAGCTTAATGGGATGAGCATTTTGGAGCTGGCAACCCCCATGCTTTTTGACAGCTGGACGACGACTGGGATCATCACCACAACAACGGGGGTGTTGTTCATGAAAGCGGATGCCGCGACCACGAAAAGGAGTACCGCCGCGATTGCCAGAGTAGGATGGCTTTTGGAATAGCGTTCAGCCAGCGATGTCAGGCTATCGAGCCCCCCGGTCCGTACCAAAGCGCCCATCACGATGAACATGGCGGCAATGGTCCAAGGAGCGGGATTGGCCAGCACCTCGAGCCCCATTTCATATGGCAAACTGCCCAAGACAAGCAGAGATGAAACACCGACAAGGGCAACAACTTCAGTCGAGAACGTTTCGCGTAGGAAAAGGACGAACATCATGCCCACCACGAGGAGCGTGGCATAGGCTTGAAAGTCTTGCGAAAGGTTAAACCAATCAGCGATCATGATTTTCGAGCCCATCCGCAGGCGGCAATGGCGTGTCAATCAGTTCCGGCTTGGTATTGAGCCGTGGTTGCACAAGGCTGATACCTGCAATCATCAACAAGAGTGCCCCCCATACCCATCCGGAATAGCTTTCTCCGAGGATCAGCATCGCCCAGACCACGCCACTTAACGTTACGATGTAACTGACCTGCGCCGCAAATACTGACCCTGCGCGACCAACGAGCCAGACATATCCGGTATAGACCGCACCGTGAATGAGCGAACTCAGAACAATCGCCAAATCCGCTGTTTGGAACGGCGCAGCTGGTACGAAGAACTGTCCGGTTGAAATGCTGCCGACACCGGAGAGAAGAATCCCTGCTATGGAGGCGCCGAAAAGGGTTTGCACAGGATCGAGCCCCGCCGTTCCCCACTTGGCAACATAATTGCCTTCGATTGCATAACAAAGCGGCGCGACAAGAGCCACGAAGACCCAAACCGAAAGGACACCGTCGCCCAAACTGCCTTGCGGCAGAACAATAGCGCCAACACCGCAAAGACCAAGAACCAGCCCCACCAGGCGCGGCAGGGAAAATCGGTCGGCACCCAGAGCAAGTGCGATGGGAAAGGCGAACATCGGAACTGTTGCGATCGCGATCGACATGATCCCTGATGGCAAGTGAAACGCAGCAGTGTATGAAAATACGTTCGGAATAATTGTTCCTGAAAGGGCGATGGCAATAAAAACGCCAAGCGCCCTTGGATGGTAAGGCAGCCGCTGCCCACGAGCCACCAAAATGCTGCCGAGAAGTAGAGATATTATCAGAGACTGCCAAAAGATAATGCCAAACGGCGGGTAACCTGCAGATACAGTTATTTTAGCGAGTGGTTGCGTCAGGCCCCAGCCCATCCCGAGCACAGCGAGCACTCCCAACCATGGCGCGCGGACAGATGTCATCGCTTAGGCCGGAAGCTGCGGGGGCAAACGCCCGCCGAGCCGCACCGTGGACACCTGCATCGCTTTTCCAGTGCGGTCGTCTGTTTCCACAAAGAACCCCGACAAGGTCGCCTCGCCCAACGCAGGCTCAAACCGGCCCTTGGGCATGCCAGTTATAAATCGGCGCAGCGGTTCATCCTTTTTCATCCCGATAACCGAGTCATAATCACCGCACATACCGGCATCAGTCAGATAACCTGTACCGCCCGCTAAGATCATGGCATCTGCGGTCGGGACATGCGTGTGGGTGCCGACGACAGCGCTGGCGCGTCCGTCACAAAAATGACCAACGGCCATTTTTTCGGAGGTCGCCTCGCAATGAATGTCGATCAAACTGGCCTGAACCTGCCCGCCACGCGGGTATTGGCGCAATAGGGCGTCCAAAGCCGAGAAAGGATCATCAAAAGGGCGCTTCATGAAAACCTGCCCAAGCACCTGCGCAATCAGGATTTTGTGGCCACTGGTTGTCGAAAATATCCGTGCCCCTTTGCCTGGAGCCGCTTTGGAGTAGTTCAAAGGTCGCAGAATTCGTGGTTCTTGCTCGATAAACTGAAGCATATCGCGTTGGTCAAAGGCATGATCACCCAAGGTAAGCGCATCTGCGCCCGCACTCAGCAGTGCCTTGGCATGGGAGGCGGAAAGGCCAACACCACTGGTGGCATTCTCGCCATTGACCACCGCGAAATCGATCCGGAGATCTGCCTTCAATCCCGCAAGCCGCTCGATCACCGCTGACCGCCCTGCCCGCCCGACTACATCACCTAGAAAAAGTATACGCATGAATTCCTGTTAGGGATGTTGTCGCGGAAGAACAAGTTCCCTCAACGCGACATCTCGATCACTTCCGCCTCGGTGACAATCAGGTCAAGCGGTTGGTCTGTTGCTTCCAATGGCAGATCGTCGGCTTCCTGTGCTGAAAAAGCAAAGCCGATAGCCAAAGTCGGACGCTTGGCGCGCAAACCCTCTAGTGTGCGGTCGTAGAAGCCGCCACCGTAGCCGAGCCTGCCACCCTTTCTGTCGAAGGCCACCAATGGGACGATCAAAATCTCAGGTTCGATCCAATCACCCGTGGCCGGAATGCGTGCGCCAAATTCACCCTCTATCATTTCGCAATTGGGTTCCCAGACGCGGAATTTGAGCGGTTGTCCCGCCCCAAGAATTACCGGCACCCCAATTGGGCCGTGTGCCGCGACTTCTTCCATAACGGGGGTCGGATCGATCTCGGTGCGCATGGCCATGTAACCGGCTGTTGGCACGCCGCGATAGCCCGCCAAAACCGAAGATAACTGGGCAGAGCTGCTCAGACCGGCATCAAATGCTTGCTTTCTGCGCGCAAAGGCGGCCTTGCGCGCGGTCTGTTTAAGTTGTTCCAAATCCGTCATAGCAACACCATCGCAGCCAATCCGAGAAAGGCAAAGAAACCGACAACGTCTGTCACGGTCGTCACAAACGCACCAGACGCCAATGCCGGATCAATGCCTACCTTCTCTAACAAGACAGGCACGACCGTCCCTGCCAGACCGGCCACTACCAGATTGATCACCATTGCGAGGCCAATGACCACGCCCAGCATGATCGTATCGAACCAGAGCCAGCCAATAATCCCCATCACGACGGCGAACAGCAATCCGTTCAGAAGGCCGACGAACACCTCCCTACGGATCACGCGCCAGACGTTGGAGCCTGTGAGGTCGCGTGTGGCGATCGCACGAACAGCCACCGTTAGCGATTGGGTTCCCGCATTGCCTCCCATTGACGCAACGATTGGCATCAACACCGCCAAAGCAACAAGGCCTGCGATGGTTTCTTCAAAAAGAGCAATCACGAGCGAGGCCATAATGGCTGTCACCAGATTGACCGCAAGCCACGGCAAACGTTGCATCGTGGTTTCAAACACGTTGTCAGACAGGCTTCCATCGCCAACACCAGCAAGGCGCAGCATGTCTTCCTCGTGCTCTTCATCGAGCAAGGTCATCGCGTCGTCGATTGTGATCACGCCCATGATCCGGTCATCATCGTCGACAACAGGAGCTGAAATCAGGTGATAGTGGTTAAATGCATGGGCAACATCCGCAGCAGGTTGCTCGACGTGAAAGGTGCGGAAACTTTCCTCCGCAATATCACGAAGCTTGGCTGAGCGGGGTGAGCTGAGAATACGCCCGAGTGTGGCATAACCGCTTGCCTTCATACGGGGATCGACGAGGATCACATGATAAAACTGCTCAGGCAGTTCGACGCCAGAGCGGAGGAAATCGATTGCTTCGCCAACCGTCCAATGATCGGGGGCACGCACAATTTCAAGCTGCATGTGACGGCCCGCGGACTCCTCCGGATAAGCCAATACCTTCTCGACAGCTGCACGGTCAGGGCCTGCCAGCCATTGCAGAACTGCTGATTGCTGCTCCTCATCGAGATACTCGACCAGATCGACCACGTCGTCCGATTCCAGATCACGAACAGCCTCGGCCAGCTCCGCCGGAGCAAGGCTTTCGATCACCTCCTCACGCAGGCTTTCATCAAGTTCCGACAGTACGTCGCCGTCGACGCCGCCCTTCCAGACACTCAAAAGATCGCGACGGTCTTTATTGTCGATCTGTTCGATCAGGTGTGCGATGTCAGCGGCGTGGAGCGGCTCAAGCAGCGTGTCGATTGCGGCAGCATTTTCTTCACCGACGGCCTCAAGAACATCGGAAATCAGCCTGTCGGTGACACCGAAGGCTTCTTCTTCGTTATCTTCGTCAATGAAGTCAGTCATGAGCACACCGCTTTTTTGGGCACCATAAAGAGAATGGCAGAACGCTCAATGGAGGAATGGTCGTGAACCGCCACAACAGGCAATTTCATCGACTTTTTTGAAACTGCCTCATGAAGAGATTGAATTTACCCGCGCTTCGCAAATCCATATCGTAGGGATTATGACACAGGACATTCTTTTGGGGCAGACCCTTAGCTTTGACGGTGATCCTTTTGGAGACACTGGATGGGAAGCCGTGACCAAACACCGGCGCCACGGCGCGGTGCTGGTCGAGGACGGTGTGATTCGCATGGTTGATGAACGAGACGCTGTGCTTTCCGCCACGCCTACTGCGCGCCGACACGATTACGGCCGCGATTTGATCTCTGCCGGTTTCGTTGATGCGCATATGCATTATCCGCAAACGGCGATCATCGCGAGCTGGGGAAAGCAGCTGATCGACTGGCTGAATACCTATACATTCCCCGAAGAGTCCCGCTTTGCCGACAGCGGCTATGCGCAAGAGATCGCCGAACGGACGCTGCGGCTGGCCACGCAACATGGCACAACCTCGCTCGTGAGTTTTTGCACCATCCATCCCGAAAGTGTTGATGCATTCTTCAACGCCGCCGCAGAGCTGGAAATGGAGGTGTTCGCGGGCAAAACCTGTATGGACAGAAACGCACCCGATGCGCTCCGCGACACCGCAAAATCGGCCTATGATGACAGCAAACGGTTGTTGGAAAAGTGGCATGGCAAAGGCCGAGCGCATTACGCGATTACACCACGCTTTTCGCCTACATCGACACCTGAACAACTGGCGGCAGTGGGCGCGCTCTGGTCGGAGCACCCAGATTGCCTGATGCAGACCCACTTGAGCGAGCAGATACCAGAGTTGGCGTGGGTCAAGGAACTTTTCCCCGAGAGCCGCGATTACCTCGATACCTATGAGCGGTTTGGTCTTTTAGGGCCGAAAGGGCTCTACGGGCATGCGATCTATCTGGAAGAGAGAGAAATCGCGCGGTTGAAAGAAATGGATGCCTCGGTGGTGCATTGCCCGACATCAAATACCTTCATCGGGTCAGGTCTGTTTGACCTACAGGGTTTGAAACAACATGGCCTGCGCGTCGGGCTGGCGACGGACACCGGTGGTGGTTCGTCATTTTCCATGCTGCGGACAATGGCAGCCGCCTACGAGATCGGCCAATTGCGTGGCGTGGCTTTGCATCCGGCGCAGCTTATCTGGCTGGCGACAGAAGGATCCGCGCGCGCGGTGCACCGGCAAGGACATATCGGGCATTTGGGCGTCGGCGCTGCTGCTGATCTGGTGATCCTCGATCTTGAGTCGACCGAAGCAATCGCTCAGCGCACCAGCAGAGCCGAGTCTTTTTGGGATGCTTTATTCCCCACGATCATGATGGGTGACGACCGCGCGGTTAGAGCCGTGTGGATAAACGGGCGCGCCCTTAGCTAACCAGCATCCGTGCCAGCGCGTTCTGACGGGCGATGACTTTGGGCAGGTCGATCGTCGTCATCGTACCGTCGGCCACCACTTGGCGACCTTCGACAAAGAGGTTGCGGACTTTAGAAGGGCCTGCCAGCAAGAGGGCAGCAGGATCCCACGAACCCGCGCTTTCGATACCTCGTGTATCCCACATGGCAATGTCAGCTCGCTTTCCGACCGCTATCCGGCCGACATCAGAGCGTCCCAAGACATCGGCACCGCCTCTTGTGGCAATTTCAAGCGCTTCGCGGGAACTCATGGCATCAGCCCCGCGCGAAACCCGCTGAAGAAGCATGGCTTGACGCGCCTCAAGTACCAGATTGCCTTGATCATTGCTGGCTGAACCATCAACCCCAAGCCCAACTTTCACGCCCTGATCCCGCATCGCACGGACAGGAGCCACACCGGAACCAAGCCTGCAGTTGGAACAAGGACAATGGGCGACACCTGTGCCGGTACGGGCGAAAAGGTCGATCTCCTGTACATCAAGCTTCACGCAATGAGCATGCCAGACATCATCGCCCGTCCATCCAAGATCTTCAGCGTATTGGCCGGGGCGGCAGCCGAATTTTGCCTCGGAATAGGCAATGTCTTCATCGTTTTCGGCAAGGTGTGTATGCAGCATGACGCCCTTGTCCCGCGCCAGCAAAGCGGCATCCCGCATCAGTTCGCGTGAAACGGAAAAGGGGGAGCAAGGCGCGACGCCGACGCGCACCATCGCGCCTTCGCTTGCATCGTGATGGGCATCGATCACGCGGATGCAATCGTCGAGTATAGCGGCTTCTTTTTCAACAAGATCATCAGGTGGCAGCCCGCCACCGCTTTCTCCGATGCTCATTGCACCGCGGGTGGGATGAAAGCGCAGTCCTGTTTCGGAGGCAGCAGCGATAGTATCATCAAGCCGTGACCCGTTGGGAAACAAGTAAAGATGATCGGAGGTCAATGTGCAGCCCGACAGCGCCAGTTCCGCAAGACCAATCTGCGCAGATACGAACATCTCTTCCGGCCCAAAACGGGACCAGATCGGATAGAGCGTTTGCAGCCAGCCAAAGAGGAGCGCATCCTGCCCACCCGGCACCGCGCGGGTGAGGGTCTGGTAGAGGTGGTGGTGGGTATTGACGAGGCCAGGGGTCACGATGCAACCGACGCCGGAAACCTCATTTGCCAGCGGTGCATCGAGGTCCTCGCCCACCGCGATAACGACGCCGTCCTCGAAAAGAATATCGGCCTGAACCAACTCGCGGCGCTGGTCATCCATCGTGAGGATGGAGTCTGCTTTCCTGATGATTGTTTTTTGTCCCATGGTGCCCCCCTCTTCAGGTTCTCCCCTTCGGAGATCACGGGAACGCGCCGACAGAAGGGGCAAGGACTCGGCCCAACTCTTATAGGGCGCGAGAGACAAATCGCGCAATCATTTGATTTCGCTAGTTCAGGGTCGACCGGATCACAGCCAGCGCTTCGGCGTAGACTGTTTTATTGCCAGCGGCGATGACGCGGCCACCTGCGGTGACAGGCTGGCCTTCCCAATCAGTGACAACACCGCCAGCGGCTTCAATAAGAGCGAGTGGCGCTTGAATGTCGTAGGCATTCAGTCCGGCTTCGATCACCAGATCGACCTGCCCCATCGCAACGAGCGCATAGGCGTAACAATCCATGCCAAAGCGTGTGAGCCGCGCATAAGCGGAAACGGCCTCGAAAGCTTTCCGCTCCTCAGCACTGCCGACTTCAGGGAAGGTCGAGAACAAGATCGCTGTTTCGAGTGTAGAGCCTTGCCGCGTCGCGATCGCACGTTCGCCATGCGGCCCGCTCATCCACGCACGCCCGTTCGCGCCGATGAACCGCTCACCAATATAGGGCTGGTCGATTAAGCCAAGGACTGGGCCGTCAGCATCCCGCAGCCCAATCAGCGTGCCCCAGGTCGGGGTGCCGGACATGTAGCCACGGGTTCCATCAATCGGGTCAATGATCCATGTGAGGTCATTCGTCCCCGCGCTTGCGCCGAATTCCTCACCGAGGAGGCCGTCACGCGGGCGGTGTTCCGCGAGATAGGCACGCATTGCTTGCTCTGCTGCCCGATCAGCGACCGTGACCGGATCGAAGCCGGAGCTGTCTTTATTATCGACGGAGAGAGATGACGCCCGAAAGTGCCGGAGTGTCTCCGGCGCTGCGATATCGGCCAACGTGGTCGCGACACGCAACAACTCTTCGATGTCATACTCGTTTGACTGCGACCCCATACCGCCCCGCTCCTGCCTATCTAAAAAAGGCGGTAGCGCGGGACGGCATCAGGGGTCAACCGTCCTTTCAGGCAGCGTCGCTCAGAACGCGGGCCAGATCGAACAGACGGCGGCGCTGGTTTTCCGGCATCGTGTAGTACGAACGGAGAAGCTCCAGCGCCTCTTTATCCGCCAGGATATCACTCGGGAGGTCGGCGGCACCATGTACGGAAGCGTCGTCCTGCTCCAACCCCTCAAAGAAGAAGGAGATCGGGACATTCAAAGCATGACCGATATCCCAAAGACGGGAAGCGGATACGCGGTTCATGCCAGTTTCGTATTTTTGAATCTGTTGGAACTTGATACCAACCTTTTCAGCCAATTGCTGTTGCGTCGTACCATTCATCCAACGACGATGCCGGATACGCTTGCCAACATGGACGTCAACAGGGTGTTTCATATCTTGCTCCAATCACTACCTTCGGCGTCAGTCGTTTGCACTTTGGCTTGGTTGCTGTTTTATCAAGCCGCGCGCTCAACACCGAGTAACTTCACTGACCCCATAAAACACGCCGGAGTTGCAGGGGTCCAGATGGGCAAAAGCACATAAATACAATCTAAAGGATAGCATGCACCCTATCCTCTAAGTATGGTGGAAATCATCAATCAATTGAAATTAAAGACTATTCTTCTTTAAACCGCCTATCTAAAAAAGAGAGCGATATGCTAAGATCCTTCAAAGTGACAGCCTACGGTCAACTTCCGGCGCTTTGCGAGCTTAAACGCGAAACACTCGCCAAGGGCGAAATTCGGCTGCGTATCCGCGCTTGCGGTTTGAACTTTGCTGACCTCCTGATGGTTGAAGGGCGCTATCAGGATACACCCCCTACCCCTTTTACGCCGGGACTGGAGGTTGCGGGTGACGTGATCGAGATCACTGAGGGGTGCGGCGAAATTTCAGTCGGGCAGCGGGTTGCTGTGTTTTGCGGGGCCGGCGGGCTTGCGGAAGAAGGTGTGTTCGAGGCAGCGGCATGCCTGCCGATCCCCGACGGCATGCCGGATGAACATGCAGCGGGATTCCAAATCGCCTACGGCACATCGCACCTTGCCCTGACGCGGCGGGCACGGCTCCGGGCTGGTGAACGCCTGTTGGTTCTCGGTGCAGCGGGAGGCGTTGGCCTGACTGCGGTGGAGATCGGAAAGGCAATGGGTGCGCACGTTACTGCCGTTGCGCGCGGTGCGGAGAAATGCGCGACAGCGCAAGCCGCCGGAGCTGATGAAGTTCTTGATTCCGATTTGGGGCTGGAGCGCCTGATTGCGGAGGTAAAAGGCGCTGGTGGCGCGGATGTCGTCTATGATCCGGTGGGGGGCGAGTTATTCACGCTGGCGATGAAATCGGCACGACGGGAAGCGCGGATTCTGAGCATCGGGTTTGCATCAGGCACGGTGCCGCCGGTCGCGGCGAACCATCTGCTCGTCAAGAATATCGACCTGATCGGTTTCTACTGGGGCGGCTATATGAAATTCGCGCCGGATGTTCTGCGCGAGAGCCTCACCGATCTGATGTCGCTCTATGAAGCAGGAAAAATCTGCCCTCATATCAGTCACCAGTTGCCATTTGAGCGGGCGTTGGAGGGGCTTGAGCTGCTGCGGGAGCGCAAGTCGACGGGCAAAGTCGTGATAACGATGGGTTAACCTCTTACCCTGCCTTATTTTTAACCCGCTGTTAAGAAATGGCACAGTTTCCGGCATTTTCACTGGAAATCCGAAATCCCGACCGGAAAATCTTGAAAACCGGAGGGAAGTTTCCAATATATTACACAAGCCTCGCGCATGCGTGGGGTCAACGGATAAAACATACCTTGGAGGGGTTAATGGCTAACTATCAGACGGTCCGGACCGCGGCAGGTGCCCGCACTGCCGAGATCGATGAGGGCCTTCGCGCACATATGAACAAAGTCTACGGAACGATGTCCGTGGGCCTACTGGTTACGGCGGGTGTTTCTTGGGCGATCGGTTCGAACGATGCGCTTCTGTCGATCTTCCGTGATCCGGCAACCTTGCAGCCGAACATCCTCGGCTGGATTGCAATGTTCCTGCCGCTCGGGATGGTGTTCCTGTTTGGTGGCGCAATCAACCGCCTCTCCGCTGCCGGCGCGCAAACGTTCTTCTACGCATTTGCCGGCGCAATGGGCCTGTCGATTGCATGGATTTTCAAGGCGTTCACAGATGTCTCGATCGCGCAGACCTTCCTGATCACCGCGATCTCTTTCGCGGGGCTCAGCCTTTGGGGCTACACCACGAAAAAGGACATCTCCGGTTGGGGATCGTTCCTCATCATGGGTGTGATCGGGCTCGTGGTTGCGATGATCGTCAACATCTTCCTGCAGTCGCCGGCGATCTACTTTGCCGTATCGATCCTCGGTGTGCTGATTTTTGCAGGCCTCACCGCCTATGACACGCAGAAGATCAAGAACGACTATATCCAGCACGCAAAGTCGATGGACAGCGAGTGGCTCGCCAAATCAGCGATCATGGGGGCACTGAACCTCTACCTCGACTTCATCAACCTGTTCATGTTCCTGCTGCAATTCCTGGGCAACCGCGAATAAGCAGTCCTCAAGATCACAAATGCAAGGCCGCCTTCGGGCGGCCTTTTTTATTTGCTTCCCAGCTCCGAACAGGCGAGCAGGCAAAAGAAAAGGCCGCGCTGATGAAGCGCGGCCCTGATCTCTGCAAAAGAGGTGATCTTACTTGATCTTACCTTCTTTGTATTCGACGTGCTTGCGTGCAACCGGATCGTATTTACGAACGACCATTTTCTCGGTCATGGTGCGTGCATTCTTTTTGGTCACATAGAAGTGGCCGGTCCCCGCGCTGGAGTTCAGGCGGATCTTGATGGTGGTCGGCTTCGCCATGTCTCATCTCTCCTGATCGCGGGCCCTATCGGGCGCGTCGCGCATAAATTCGTATGAAGCCCGCCTTTTAACGGCAGCCGCCCCCGAGTCAACACTCAAAGCGCGGCAAGAGCGAAAGATTTGCGCGGATGGCCTATAAGCCGGATTTTGTCCGGGCGAAGACCGCCCTGGATGACCATTCATCTCGATCCATTGTTGCCAATGGACCTCTAGCTGCCAACCCGGGCCTCTCGGGGTCAGGCGTCCCTGCGGGGATATCGGCAAGCCGATCACACCCGCGCGAGGCCCCTATTTGGCATTGCTCCCGGTGGGGCTTGCCGTGCCGGTCCTGTTGCCAGTCCCGCGGTGGGCTCTTACCCCACCGTTTCACCTTTTCCGCCGCCGCAGCGACGGTAGTCTGTTCTCTGTGGCGCTTTCCCTAGGGTTTCCCCCGCCGGGCGTTACCCGGCACCGTGCCTTGTGGAGTCCGGACTTTCCTCGACGGGGCGAACCCTGCCGCGGTCATCCAGCCATCCGCGCGATACCGCTCCTATGCGGCCCGCGCGGGCGGGTCAATCCGTCCAAATTGTAAAAGCGGTGGTTTACTGGGCGGAAAGAGCCGCGCGGTATGGCGCAGGATCCCAGCCACAGGCGAAACCGTCGCCATCAGGGTCAATGCCCAGCATATCACGCTCTGGCCCACCACGGGCGAGGAAATCGCGCTGTGCTTCATCAGGCGTGCGGTACTTGGCGCAGTTGCGTTGGAAGCGCGTTTCGCTCGAGAAGGCGAAGCGGCTGTACCATTCCTGCCCAAGGGCATTCGGCGCGTTCAACGCGTATTCAACGATGTTCGGACCTGTATCACCTTCACGCACAGGCACAGCGCCCGGTTGGATGACCTCGTAGGCCCCCGCGAGACGCTCCAGACGCTCTGCATCGCTCTCGATGGTTTCACGCTCGGAGACGGCCGCGAAATCCTGCTCATCCGAGAGCGTGGGGTTGTTGGCTTCGAGCGGCGTGGCCTCGATCGTCTCACTCGGCGCGATGGCGCCAATACCAACCGCAGCCAGCGCATCGGGCGAGATTGCCGACAAGGGAGCATCTTCGCTTGCAGGGGCCTCTGCCAACGTTCCGTCACGGGCAGGAGAGTTATCGGCCACAAGCGGCGTTCCGGTAAGCGACTCTGGGTTCGGGCGCGCGGCAATGGCTTGCTGCCTGCGCAATTGCTGGAGTTGGTATTCAGTGTAATCGCCAAAACCGACGCCGCGCCCGCTATCGGGCACCTCTGGCGCACAGCCTGCTACGGTAACGGCAATTGCTACCCCCAACACACCCCAAACACGCATCCCTAAAATCCCTGTTGGTCAGTCAATCACCGTTTTGCTTACCACCACTTAGACGGTTTGGCCACGAAGCCCGCGGATTGCTCGAGACGATAGGCGATATTCAGCAGGTCGCCCTCTTCCCAAGGGCGGCCGATAAGCTGCAAACCGAGCGGCAGACCTTGGGAATCAAGGCCCGTGGGCACCGAGATACCGGGCAGGCCCGCGAGGTTCACCGTCACGGTGAACACATCGTTGAGGTACATCTGGATCGGATCGGCATCCGTCATCTCGCCAAGGCCGAACGCCGCAGAAGGTGTGGCGGGTGTCAGGATCGCATCGACGCCATCGGCAAAGACCTGATCGAAGTCGCGCTTGATCAGGGCACGCACCCGACGTGCGCGGTTGTAGTAAGCATCGTAGAAGCCTGCGGAGAGCACATAAGTGCCGACCATGACGCGGCGCTGCACTTCGTGGCCGAAGCCCTCGGCGCGGGTCTTCTCGTACATCTCGGTGATGCCGTCGCCTGCCTCAAGGCTGGCGCGATGGCCGAAGCGGACACCGTCGTAGCGCGCGAGGTTGGAGGAAGCCTCAGCCGGTGCGATCACATAATAGGCGGGCAATGCATATTTCGTGTGCGGCAGTGAGATATCGACGACCTTGGCTCCGGCATCGCGCAGCATATCAGCGCCATCTGACCAAAGTTTTTCGATCTCGGCGGGGGTGCCCTCCATGCGGTATTCCTTGGGAATGCCGATGGTTTTGCCCTTAATGTCGCCGGTCAGTGCGGCTTCGAAATCCGGCACGGCGAGATCGGCGGAGGTGGAGTCCTTCGGGTCATGCCCGCACATCGAGGTGAGCATGATCGCCGCGTCGCGGACATCTTTCGTCATCGGGCCAGCCTGATCGAGCGAGGAGGCGAAAGCCACGATGCCCCAGCGCGAGCAGCGCCCATAGGTGGGCTTGATGCCGGTGATGCCGGTAAAGGCGGCGGGCTGGCGGATCGAGCCGCCGGTATCGGTGCCCGTTGCACCAAGGCAGAGATCAGCCGCAACAGCAGAAGCGGAACCGCCAGAGGAGCCGCCCGGCGTGAGCTGGCGGTCATCGACCTTCCACGGATTCACGGCATTGCCGTAGACGGATGTTTCATTGGACGAGCCCATCGCGAATTCGTCCATGTTCAGCTTGCCGAGCATCACGGCGCCATCGGCAAAAAGCTGGCTGGTGACGGTGCTTTCGTACTCGGGGCGGAACCCTTCAAGGATGCCGCTGGCCGCTTGGCTCGGCACGCCTTTGGTGCAGAAAAGGTCTTTGATCCCCAAGGGGATACCGTTAAGCGCGGGGGCGTTTGCGCCGTTGCGGGCATCGGCGGCTTTGGCCTGCTTAAGCGCGATCTCGGGTGTCTTGTGAACGAAAGCGCCCAGCGCATCGGCTGCGTCGATGGCGGAGAGGCATGCCTCGGTCAATTCAACGGATGTGACATCACCCTTGCGCAATGCGTCGCGGGCCTCGGCGATTTTGAGTTTGGTCAGATCGGTCATTATTCCACCACCTTCGGCACGGCAAAGAAGCCCTCGCGGGCATCGGGCGCGTTCTTGAGAACGGCGGCTTGCTGGCTGCCGTCTGTCACCACATCTTCGCGCCGCTTGAGGCGTTGCGGGGTAACGGAGGTCATTGGCTCGACGCCTTCGACATCGACCTCATTCAATTGCTCGATGAAGCCGAGGATGGCGCTGAATTCTGAGGCGAGTGCGGGCAGCGCGTCCTCTTCGACTTTGATGCGGGCCAGCTTGGCGACGCGGCGGGCGGTTTCCGTGTCAATCGACATGGGGCTCTCCGTAAATTCTCAATCGCGCCTGCTTTACCTGCC
Organism: Pelagovum sp. HNIBRBA483; assembly: GCF_040931995.1. Taxonomy (NCBI): domain Bacteria; kingdom Pseudomonadati; phylum Pseudomonadota; class Alphaproteobacteria; order Rhodobacterales; family Paracoccaceae; genus Pelagovum; species Pelagovum sp. HNIBRBA483. Next base: position 1,046,768 of record NZ_CP162412.1, on the reverse strand, counting down.
CTGTGGCGCACTCGCAAGCATGTGGCTGCGGTAAACGACGATCATCCAGCCAAGCATCACCCCGTTCAGCAAATGCCACATGAAATGGGTGCCGATCGGCAAGGCCGAACAGAGGGTTTCATCGAGCGAGCGGAAGGTGAGCGACAAAGCGAGCAACCCCGCCCCGATCAGGAAGCCGCGGCTGACGCCTGCGGCCTTAACCCTTTGGAAAGAGGCGTAAATAACAAGTAAAAGAGGGACCGACCAATAAAATGAAGAGATTTTTAAGAAACTGACCGGCATATGCATGATCGCCGAGGTGACGGCGGTGGCGTAGGGTAGGAACGCGAGGGTTCCGAGGGTGGCGGCCCAGAGGGGCCAGCGCATGATGTGGAGATTAACCAGAAAAAGATAAGCGAGAATGAACAGACCGATCGGGATTGTATCGGCCATCGCGGCCCAAACGGTGGCATGGGTGTGGAAGAGATAACTGCCCACGCCGATCACGAAAAGGATCGCTACGAGCACCTGTGCGCCCAGAATTCCGCGCACGCGCGGCCACAAAATCAGCGCGGCAATGATGAAGGAGAGATTGGTCACGGCGTTCAGCGGCTCGGACCAATAGGTGAAATCCGTCCGTTCGCAATAGCCGTCAATCTGGTTGAAAAGTTCCATTTCGCGGCGTCCTGTTTCCGGTTTAACCTCAGATAACATGGACAATAGCGCGGGAGGCGAAAATGAAAATCACTTGGTTGGGACATGCGAGTTTCAGGATCGAGATTGGCAATGAAATCCTGCTGATCGACCCTTGGCTAACCACCAATCCGAGTTTCCCCGACGAGAGCCGCGCGGCGGCGCTGGAGGGGGTGAGCTGGATTTTCCTGACGCACGGGCATGGCGACCACGCAGCGGAAGCCATTGAAATCGCGCTGGAAACCGGCGCCCGCATTGGCTGCATTCATGAGCTGAGCCAAGTGCTTGATGGGCGCGGCGCTGATGTGACGGGCTTTGGCAAGGGCGGAACGCTGCACCTCAACGGTGTGGCGGTGACGATGGTGAATGCGGTGCATTCCTCCAGCATCGACTATACGGGCGACGGGCTATCGGTCGCTGGATCGGAGGCTGGATTCATGATCGCGGGGGACGGTCACGTGATCTACGTTTCGGGTGATACGGACATCATGGCGGATATGGAGTGGATGGGGGATTTGCACCGCCCCGACATCGGTATCCTCTGTGCGGGCGGCCATTACACGATGGATATGGGGCGCGCGGCCTATGCCGCGAAACGTTACTTCAAATTCAAGACGGTGATCCCCTGCCACTACAAGACATTCCCGATTTTGGCGCAATCCGCTGACGCGCTGGTACAGGCGCTGCCGGAGGTGGATGTGCGGGTGCCGGAGGTGATGGAGACACTGAAATTTTAACCCATTCACAACAAAGGTAAATTTCTGCGCCGCAGCGGAATCAATGGTTAATGGGCATGCACAAGTGATGCACAACTGATGCACATCCTATGCATATCGCACCTGCAGAATACCTGCCCACCGGACTGCTGCGAAAGCGAACGTTAACGGTTGGGAGCGCGGCGCGGGGGTAACTTTTTGGTTAACAGGTAGAAAGCGGCGGGCAACGGGGCGAACCGCCAGAGCGGCCTAGGCGCTGCCCATAACCTCAAAATGATAAGCGGCGCAGGGCTGGCGCAGGACGCGCTGGCCTGCCTCCTCCTCGACCGCGTTTTCGTAGGCGGCGCGCATCTCATCGGCCACATCGGGGAAGACCTCCATGCGGGCGGGGTCGATGCGGATGATCTGTTCGGCGAAGTCATCGAAGCTGTCGAAGGCGCGGGTAAGGGTGTAATCCTCATGCGCGCGCAGGCGCAGGGGGAGGCGCTCGGAAAGCTGCGGCAGGATGGCGTGGGAGTGGGTGCGGACTTCGGTTTCATCCTCCACGAAACGGACCACATCGAACATGGTGCCATAGGCAAATGGCTCGACGATGTGGAGGCGGCCTGCGGGCTTGGTCACGCGGAGGATTTCGGCGAAGGCGGTGTCTTGCGCCTCTTTCGGGACATGGTGCAGCGAGAAGAACATGCAGCAGAGATCTTGCGAGGCATCTGGCAGGGGGAGCTTTTCGGCGACGCCCCGCTTCACGGTGATGTCCGCAGGCAGGTGGGCGCGTGCCCATGCGACCTTATCGGCGTCGATCTCGATGGCGGTGACTTTGGCCCCTTCTGCCGCGAGTTGGCGCGAGAAGGTGCCCTCCCCCGCGCCGATATCGACTGCTGACTCGCCTGCGAGAGGATAAATGGACTGGAGATAGGGGATGTGGGCCATGAGAATGCTCCGCTTAGCGTTTCGTGGAACGTTAGCACAAATTTGCGTGGCAGTCGCGCGGCGGGGGTTTTCGGGTGGTTTAAGTGCGCTTCTCGGCAAAGAAGCGGGTGAGCAGCGCTTCGGCCTCGGGTGCGGCGATGCCGTCATAGACCTCGGGCTTATGGTGGCACTGCGGGTGGGAAAAGACGCGGGCGCCTTGGGCGACTCCGCCGGATTTCGGGTCACCCGCACCGTAGTAGAGGCGGGCAATGCGGGCGAAGCTGATGGTGGCGGCGCACATCGGGCAAGGCTCTAGCGTGACGTAGAGGTCGTGGCCGGTGAGCCGTTCGCTCCCCAGCGCGGCACAGGCGGCGCGGATGGCGAGCACTTCGGCATGGGCGGTGGGATCGCTCAATTCGCGGGTGCGGTTGCCAGCGCGGGCGATCACCGTGCCATCAGGCGCAATGACGCAAGCGCCGACCGGCACCTCGCCACGGGCGGCGGCGTTGCGGGCTTCCTCCAGCGCGATGTCCATATGCGAGCGGAATGTCATGGGGATGTGATGCCCCTGCCCCGCGCTTTTGGCAAGGGTGATGCGGATTTCTGCGCGCGGGCGATTGCAGTGCGGCGCGGCAGGGCGTAACGACGAGATATGACCGGATCACAGACACCCCCCGACGGCGACCGTATCGCCAAAGTGCTTTCCCGCGCAGGCGTTGCCTCGCGGCGGGAAGCGGAGCGCATGATTGCCGAGGGGCGGGTCAGCGTGAATGGGCGGAAGATCGACAGCCCTGCGCTGAACATCACCGCGAAGGACAGGATCACGGTGGATGGCAAGCCTGTTGGCCCGCAGGAACCGGCGCGGCTGTGGCTCTATCATAAGCCTGCGGGGTTGGTGACGACGGCGAAGGATGAAAAGGGCCGCGAGACGGTTTTTGACACCTTGCCGGAGGATATGCCGCGGGTGATGTCGGTGGGGCGGTTGGACCTCAACTCCGAAGGGCTGCTTCTCCTGACGAATGACGGGGCGCTGAAGCGGAAGCTGGAGCTGCCTGATACCGGCTGGCTGCGGCGCTATCGCGTGCGGATCAAGGGCTCGGCCTCGGAAGCGACGCTGGACCGGCTGCGCGCGGGGATCGAGGTGGAAGGTATCCGCTACCAGCCGATGCAGGTGACGTTTGATCGCCAGCAAGGAGCGAATGCGTGGCTGACGATTGGCCTGCGCGAAGGAAAGAACCGCGAGATCCGCCGCGCGATGGCGGAGCTCGGCACCGTGGTGAACAGGCTCATTCGCATCAGCTACGGGCCGTTTCAGCTGGGCAATCTGAAGGCGGGCGAAGTGGAAGAGGTGCGCCGCCGCGTGCTGCGCGACCAGTTGGGCGAAGGCCCTGCCGAGAGCGATAGCGACAAGCCGCGCCCGAAGCCGCAGCGCCGCCGCAAGCCCGGGCCGCCGCGCCCGAAGCGCTGATCGCTGTCCGGCGGGCGCAGGTCTGCCGAAAATCGCCGAAAGCGGCACTGTCCCTCTCGCAATGGGCGCGAAGTCTTCCTATTCTATGTCCATGCGATGCGCGGATGACAGTAACACAGTGATCATGCGCGGCCCTCACAGGCCGGAGGTGGCGCGGTGATTCCCGGTCCCGTTGGCAAGCTTGCCTATATCCTGATGATGGTGCTGATGACCGGCGTTGCCTTGGGCTGGCTGGGAGGCATGTGATGGCGCAACGGTATGGAGGCGCACACAGCCCCGAAGGACATCGCCGCCAGGAGGCAAAGCCGATGCGCCGTTTGCCTGGGCGCGGGCGGCAGAGCGATCCGGCGGGGTTTCGTGCCAACCTGATGTGGTTGCCGCCGGTTTTGCTGGCGTTCAGCGCGCTGGATGAGGGCGCGGCGGGGCTTCTGTTGGGGCTGGCATCGGCGGGCGTTCTGGGGTTGGGCGCGTGGCTGTTGCGCAACGGGCTTCGGGCGGAAGCCGCATATAACGCGCGTGAACTGGCCAAGCGGCCGGCGATCCCGCGCAAGATTTTCGCGGCTGTTCTGGCGGGCGTGGGCATAACAGGTGCAGCGCTGATGCATGAGACGGGCCTGCTGAACGCCGTGCTGTACGGCGTGGCGGCGGGGGTGTTGCATCTGGGCAGTTTTGGCATTGATCCGCTGCGGGACAAGGCCGCGCCGGGAATGGACGCGGTGCAGCGCGAGCGGGTAACGCGGGTGGTGAACGAAGCAGAAGCCTATCTGGCGGAGATGTTCGGTCATATTCACGCCTTGGGCGACAGGAAACTGGAATTGAAGGTGATCGCCTTTCAAGACGCCGCGCGCGGGATGATCCATAGCGTGGAGAGCGATCCGCGCGACCTGACAGCGGCACGGAAATATCTGGGCGTTTACCTGATGGGCGCGCGGGATGCTGCCGAAAAATTCGCCCAGCATTACAGCCGCAGCGGTGACGCGGAAACGCGGGCGGAATTCGTGGCGCTGCTGGTTGATCTTGAAGAAAACTTTGCCAGCCGCACGCAAGCGATGCTGGAAAATAACCGCGGCGATCTGGATATCGAGATCAAAGTGCTGCGTGACCGGCTGGCCCGCGAAGGGTTGAAGCCGCGAGACGCATAACGAGGGGAAGCCAATGTCAGTGGAAATTCGCAAACAGGCGCAAGCCGAACAGGACAAGATCGCAGCCGTGACAGGCACCGCGCTTGCCACGCCAGAAGAGACGGAAGCCGTGACCGACGCCGCGGCAGTCGCCGCGCGACTGGCGGAGCTGGACCTGACGAGCAGCACCGCGATTGTCAGCTTTGGCAGCCGCGCACAGGCTGACCTCCAAGAGATCAGCCAATCCATGCTGCAAGGCGTGCGCAACAAGGATGTTGGCCCTGCCGGAGACAGCCTGCGCGAGATCGTGACCACCATTCGGGGCTTTTTGATCAGCGAGCTGGACATGCGCCGCAAGCGGAGCTGGTGGGAGCGGCTGATCGGGCGTGCGGCACCAGCGGCGAAATTCATGGCCCGCTATGAGAGCGTGCAGGGCCAGATCGACCGGATCACCGATAGCTTGCTGCGGCATGAGCACCTGTTGCTGAAAGATATCGAGAGCCTTGACCAGCTTTATGACAAGACGCTCGCTTTCTACCGAGAGCTGGCGCTTTACATCGCGGCGGGTGAGCAGAAACTGGCGGAACTGGACGGCGAAACGATCCCTGCGCTTGCAGCGGAGGCCGACGCCGCGCCTGAGGATCAGGCGATCATGAAGGCGCAGGAATTGCGCGATTTGCGCGCCGCGCGGGACGATCTTGAGCGGCGGGTACATGACCTGAAGCTGACGCGGCAGGTAACGATGCAGTCCCTGCCCTCGATCAGGCTGGTGCAGGAAAATGACAAGAGCCTTGTGACCAAGATCAACTCGACCTTGGTGAACACGGTGCCGCTGTGGGAGACACAGCTTGCGCAGGCGGTGACGATTCAGCGGTCATCGGAGGCAGCGGCGGCGGTGAAGGATGCCAATGACCTCACCAACGAGCTGCTGACCGCTAATGCCGAGAACCTGCGGCAGGCGAATGCCGCGATCCGTAACGAGATCGAGCGCGGGGTGTTTGACATCGCCGCCATCAAGGCAGCGAATGACAACCTGATCGCGACGATCCACGAAAGCCTTGAAATCGCGGATGAGGGCAAGCGCCGCCGTGCGGAGGCCGAGAAGGAACTGGCCAGCATGACCACGGAGCTGCGCGGCGCGCTCTCGGCAGCGAAGGCGCAGGATGCGGCCCGCGGCCCCGACCCTGACGCCTGAGGCAGCACGCGCATGGCGGCAAAACAAGGATATGGGCGTTTGCGACGCGCCCTTGGCGGGCTGGCCCTGATGGGGCTGGTGGCGGGCTGTGTGGCCCTGCCGCGCCCGCCTGCGCCTGTCATGCCCACCCCCGATACTGCCGCGCCGGAGGATATTGGCGAGCGCAGTCAGGAAAGCATCGCGCTGGGGGTGCATTACCAGCGGTTGGAGAATGATCTGCTGGCGCAAGGGTTGTTGCGCACCGATGGTGGCGGGGTGGATACGCCCTTTGACGCAAGGGACTTGGCGACCAATTTCCTGCGGATTGCGCTGCGGGACGAATATGTGACCGAGGGCGACGGGCTGGTCGCGCGGGAAACCGAAAGCCGCCTGCGCCGCTGGAACAAGCCGGTGCGGATGCAACTGATTTTCGGCGCGACCGTGGCGGAAGAACAGCGCTTGCGGGATACCGAAGACGTGACCGCCTTTGCCGCACGGCTGGCGGAGGTGACGGGGCTGCGGATCATCCAGACCGACGCGCGCGCCAATTTTCATGTTCTCGTGCTCAATGAGGACGACCGCCGCGCATTCGGGCCGGAACTCGATGCGCTGATGCCCGGGATGACAAGGGCGACGAAGCGGGCGTTTCTTGACCTGCCGAAGGACCAGCTTTGCGCGGTGATCGGCGCGTTGAATGCGGACGGCGTGACCTATGATCGCGCGATTGCATTGATCCGTGGTGAGCACCCGCCCTTGATGCGGCTATCCTGCATCCATGAGGAGCTGGCGCAGGGGCTTGGCTTGGCCAATGACAGCCCGCAGGCGCGACCGTCGATCTTTAACGATGACGAGGAATTCGCCTATCTGACGCGGCATGACGAATTGCTGCTGGAAATGCTGTATGATCCGAGGCTGGAACCGGGGATGACGGTCGATACTGCCGCGCCGCTGGTGCGCCGGATCGCGGAGGAAATTATCGCGGAAACGACGGGCGGCCCTGTCTGACGGGGCGGCGTGACGAGGAGAGAGTTATGGGTATTCTGGATTTTCTGGCGGGTGAGTTCATCGACGTTATCGAATGGACGGAGGACGACCCCGATATGATGGTCTGGCGGTTTGAGCGCTACGGCCACGAGATCAAATACGGGGCGAAGCTCACCGTGCGCGAGGGGCAGGTTGCTGTCTTTGTGCATGAGGGGCAGCTGGCGGATGTGTTCACGCCGGGCCTGTATATGCTGGAAACCAACAACATGCCGGTGCTGACCACGCTTCAGCATTGGGATCACGGGTTCCGCTCGCCGTTCAAATCGGAAATCTACTTCCTGCGGACAACGCGGATGCCGAACTTCAAATGGGGCACGAAAAACCCTGTGATGCTGCGTGATCCGGAGTTTGGGCCAGTGCGGATTCGTGCTTTTGGCACCTATGCGGCGCGGATCAGCGATCCGGCGGTTTTCATGACCGAGATCGTTGGCACGGAGGGGGCATTTACCCGTGATGAGATCAGCTTCCAGATCCGCAACATCATCGTACAGGAGTTCAGCCGCGCGATTGCGCAATCGGGCATTCCGGTGCTGGATATGGCGGCGAATACCGGCGATCTGGGCAAGGTGATCGGGGAAGCGATCGCGCCGGTGCTGGGGCAATACGGGCTGAGCCTGCCGGAACTGTATATCGAGAATATCAGCCTGCCGGATGCGGTGGAAAAGGCGCTCGACAAGCGGACCTCGATGGGGCTGATCGGGGATTTGGACCGCTACACGCAATATGCCGCCGCCGAGGCGCTGAGTGCCGCCGGAACGGGCGGTGACAGTGCGATGGCAGCGGGGCTTGGTGCTGGTATGGGCATGGCGATGGCGCAGAATATGGGGCCGTGGGGTGCCCACCCTGCCCGCGCGGCCGCCGCGCCACCACCGCCGCCCGTGGAGCATGTCTGGCACATTGCCGAAAACGGCGCGACGAAGGGGCCGTTCTCCAAGGCGCAGATGGGGCGGATGGCTGCTGAGGGCGCGCTGACGCGGCAAAGCTTTGTGTGGACCGCGGGCCAAGACGGCTGGAAGCGGGCCGAGGATGTGACCGAGCTGGCGCAGTTGTTCACGGTGATGCCGCCGCCCCCGCCACCGGAGGCGTAAGCCGATGGCTGACGATCTGCTGATCCCCACGACCGAGATCAAGCGGCAATGCCCACAGCCAGCCTCTGACAAAGGAGCGCGAACCGAAGCGATTGCGCTGGCGCTTTCGGGCGTGGCGGTGATGCCTGCGGGGCTGATCGGCGCGGGCAGCAGTTGGGAAGGGCGCGGGCCAGTGCGGATCGGGCCGGAAGCGATTGCCGCGGGGCTTGCGGCACTCACGCCGCCGGAGCGGATCGAGATCAGCGACATCGTCACCCACGGGCGGGCAGGCACGGTTTCGGGGCGGATCTGGCGGGAGGGGCGCGTCGCGCTCTTTTGCCATGTGATCCGCTACACCAGTGCGGCTGCGCGGGAGGTGGCGCAGATGGTGAGCTTTGAACATCAGGAACGCGCCAGTGGCTGATGCGCAGCGAGCCGACCCTACCGCCGAGACGGAGCGCTTCCCCTGCGCCTCTTGCGGCGGGGACATGCAGTATGAACCGGGGACGACACATCTGCTCTGCCCGCATTGCGGAGCGGAGGAGGATGTCGAGGACACGGACGCCACACCGCCGCCGCTGGTGCAGGAGATGGACTACAAGCGCGCTCTGGCCGGATTGCGGCAGGCGGGTGATCTGACCTCTGATGCGCCGCCCCCTGCCCCGCATCCCTGCCCGAATTGCGGTGCGGAGGTGATCTTCGACGGGGCCAGCCGCGCGGGAGCCTGCCCCTATTGCGGCACGCCTGTGGTGGCGGAGACAAGCGCGCCGCATCGCATCCAGCCGCAAGGGTTGATCCCTTTCGCCCTTGCCGAACGCGCGGCGCAGCAGGCGATGCGCCAATGGCTGGGCAAGCTGTGGTTTGCCCCAAACGGGCTGCAACAACACGCGCGGAAGGCGGGAGGGTTGCGCGGCGTTTATGTGCCGTTCTGGACCTTTGATGCGGCAACACGCTCGACCTATAGCGGCCAGCGCGGCACCGATTACACCGTTAGCCGCACCGTGAGGCGCAACGGCAAGACGCAGGTGATCCGGCAGCGCAAAACCCGCTGGCGCAGTGTGGCCGGCACAGTGGCGCGGCGGTTTGACGACCTTTTCGTGCTGGCCTCGCGCAGCTTGCCAAAGGGCGACACTGAAGCGTTGGCCCCGTGGGAACTGGGCGCAGTAACGCCCTATCGGAACGATTTTCTGGCGGGGTTCAACTCGGAAGCCTATCGTGTTGATCCCGAAGAAGGATTCGAGGATGCGCGCGAACAGATGGCGCGGCAGATCCGCCGTGACGTGAGACGCGACATCGGCGGCGACCGCCAGCGCATTCATCGGGTGGATACCGACATCCGCGATGTGACCTTCAAGCATATCCTGCTGCCGGTTTGGGTGGCGGCCTACAGCTATCGCGGCACGCGCTATCAGGTGGTGATCAACGGCCAGACAGGGCGGGTGCAAGGCGGGCGGCCGTGGTCGATCATCAAGATCGCGGCGGCTCTGCTGTTTGCGGCGGTGATCATTGGCACGATCGGGTATTTCGCGTCGCAGAACCAGTAGGGTATCGGGGTGGAACGGGCAGGCAATCAGAGATTGCCGATGGAACCCAACGCCCTCGGCGGATGCGGTTTCGGGTATTTGGCTGCAACAACGCGCATTTTTCCCGCGGAACAGACTTCCCCTGCGGCATGGCCTCTCATTGCCGACCCACAACCCCAAGGCGAGAAAAGCCACCGGAAACGGCGCATTTGGTCTATGCTGGTGGCAGGTCATCTGGCGGGGAGGGAGAGATAATGAAAATCGCAGTTGTGCAGCAACCACCTATTTACATGAACAAAGAGGAGTCATTGGCGCGGGCGGTGGCCTTGATTGCGGATGCGGCGGCGCAGGGGTGCGGGTTGATCGTGTTCCCCGAAACGTGGCTTCCGGGGTATCCGACTTTTGTCTGGCGGCTGAAGCCGGGTGCGGAGATGAAGAAAACCGACGCATTGTTCGCCCTGTCGCAAGCCAATTCCATCGACCTGAGCAAGGACGATCTGGCACCTGTCAAAGAGGCGGCGAAAGAGCATTCCGTAGTCGTTGTCATGGGACATCAGGAAGTTGACGGCACGCTTAGTGGCAGCACGCTGTTCAATAGCGTGGCGATCATCGACGCGGATGGCAAACTGCTGAACAACCACCGCAAGCTGATGCCGACGAACCCTGAACGGATGGTGTGGGGCTTTGGCGACGGCTCAACGCTGAAGGTGGTCGAATCGGCTGTCGGGCGTGTGGGCGCGCTGCTTTGTTGGGAGAATTACATGCCGCTGGCGCGGTTCACGCTCTATGCCCAGAATATCGACATCTACTGCGCACCGACATGGGACTGCGGCGAAGCTTGGCTCGCGACGATGCAGCATATTGCGCGAGAGGGCGGGTGCTGGGTTATCGGCTGTTCAACCTCGCTCGAGGCGGGGGATGTGCCGACCAACCTGCCCTATTACGGGGAGCTGTTTCCCGATGCGGCGGAGTGGATCAATGATGGCGACGCGGTGGTTTACAAGCCCTTCGGGGGGCTTCACGCCGGACCGATGCGGAGGGAAAAAGGCCTGTTGATCAGCGAGATCGACGTGGGCGCCGCCGCTGCATCACGGCGGAAGTTCGATGTGAGCGGGCATTATGCGCGGCCGGATGTGTTTACGCTGCGGGTCAATCGGGCGAAGCAATCACCAATAAAATTTGATTAAGCGCCAGATCGCGGCAGGTCATCGCCGCAAGAGGATCAGGGCTGACGGCCGCAGCGCTGATTACCATTTGGCTTGATTGTCAGGGTGCGGATTTTGCCTCGCGCCTGCGGAATGTTTGCGCTATCAGTGCAGCAACAACCGGAGGAATAACGATGATCCTAGCCTGTGGCGAAGCCCTGATCGACATGCTCCCGCGCAAGAGCGAGGCGGGCGAAGATGCGTTTGCCCCCTATGCGGGCGGGGCTGTGTTCAATACCGCGATTGCCTTGGGGCGGCTGGGTGCGCCTGTGGGGTTCTTTTCCGGCATCGCGGGGGATTTTTTGGGGGACATCCTGCAAAACGTGCTGCGGGATAGTGGCGTTGATACCGCGCTGATCCATGTCTCAGAAAAGCCGTCGACCGTGGCGTTTGTGAAGCTGGTGGACGGGCAAGCGACCTATGCCTTTTATGACGAGAACACCGCTGGGCGGATGCTCTCTGAGGCGGACCTGCCGACGACGATCGATGCGGAGGCGTTGTTCTTCGGGGGGATTTCGCTGGTGGTGGAGCCGTGCGGCGCAACCTATGAGGCGTTGATGGCGCGCGAGGCGGGCAGCAAGGTGACGATGCTGGACCCCAACATCCGGCCCGGGTTCATTCGTGATGAAGCCGCCTATCGTGCGCGGATCGAACGGATGATCGGGATGGCGGATATTGTGAAGCTCTCAGACGAGGATTTGCTGTGGCTGGAAGGTGAAGGCGACCTTGCGGACCGCGCGCGGGGGCTGTTGGCGAAGGGTGTGAAGCTCGTGTGCATCACCGAAGGGGCCGAAGGCGCCACCGGATATACCGCCAGCGAGACAGTGCATGTGCCCGCCAACAAGGTCACGGTGGTGGACACCGTCGGCGCGGGCGATACGTTTAACGCGGGCGTCTTGGCGGCGCTGCATGAGCGAGGCTGCCTGACGAAAGAGCGCGTCGCGGCGCTGGGCGCGGAGGACATCCGCGCGGCGCTGGAGCTGGGTGTGAAGGCGGCGGCAGTCACGGTGAGCCGCGCGGGGGCCAACCCACCGCGGAGGGACGAGCTGTGAGGGCGCTCATTCAGCGGGTCAGCGGGGCATCCGTCAGCGTTGATGGCGCGGAGATCGGCGCTTGCGGGCAAGGTGTGCTGATCCTGATCTGTGCGATGGAAGGCGACACGGACGACCTGCCCGCGAAGATGGCGGCGAAAATTTCAAAGCTGCGCATTTTCAAGGATGAGGCGGGGAAGATGAACCGCTCGCTGGTGGATATTGGCGGGGAAGCCTTGGTGGTGAGCCAGTTCACGCTGGCGGCGGACACCTCGCGCGGCAACCGGCCCGGGTTTTCGCAAGCGGCGGCACCGGAGGAGGGCGAGCGGCTTTACGAGGCGTTTGCGGGCGAATTGGCGGCGTTGAGGGTGCCGGTCGCCAAGGGGCAGTTTGGCGCGGATATGCAGGTGGCGCTGACCAATGACGGGCCGGTAACGATCTGGATCGAGCTTTAGCGCAGCGCTGGCACCAGCCGCCCGACCAAAAGACCCAGCGAAAACAGCAAAACCGCCGTCACCACGATGGACGGGCCAACGGGTGTATCGAGCCGCAGGGACATTGCCAAGCCGCCGAGCGCGGCCACTGCGCCGAGCGCCATAGAGGTGAGCGCCATCTGCTCGGGTGTGCGGGCCAGCGGGCGGGCGGCGGCGGCAGGAATGATCAGGAGCGCGGTGATCAGAAGCGCACCGACGACCTTGATCGCGACCGCCACAACAGCCGCGAGCAGCAGGGTCAGGATCAGTTTCTCGCGGCGTGGGTTGATACCGGCGGCAAAAGCAAGGTCGGGGCTGAGCGTAGCGGTCAGCAGAGCTGACCAGCGCCACCAGAGCACAGCGCCCACGCCTGCCGCGCCGCCCCAGATCACCAGAAGATCGCCGCGGGAGACGGTCAACACATCGCCAAAGAGATAGGCCTCAAGATCGACCCGCATACCGGGCAGCAGCGCGACGGCGACAAGGCCCAGTGCAAGCCCACCATGCGCCATCACGCCCAGCACCGTATCGGCGGCGTGGCCGCGATCTGTCAGGGCGAAGATCAGCAGCGCCATCAGGAGCGCCACCGCGATCACGCCCGTGAATACCGAGAGCGAAAACCCCAGCGCAATCGCCACGCCAAGGATCGCCGCATGGGCTGTGGCATCCCCAAAATAGGCCATCCGCCGCCAGACGACGAAACAGCCAAGCGCCCCTGCTGCAAGCGCCACACCCAGTGCAGCAAGGGCCGCGCGGATCACGAAATCATCAAGAACGGCGAGGCTCATTGGGCTGTCTCTTAGTGAGGGTGGTGGTGGGTGTGATCATGGGAATGGTCATGGTGATGGGCGTGGTCATGATCGTGGTCATGTTCGTGCCGATAGAGCGCCAGTGCGCCGCCTGTGCCGCTGCCGAACAGCTCACGGTATGCGGGCGCGGCAGAGACGACTTCAGGCGTGCCTTCGCAGCAGATATGGCCGTTGAGACAGATCACCCGATCAGAGGCGCTCATCACGACGTGTAATTCGTGGCTGACCATCAGCACTGCGCAACCGAGCCGCGCGCGGACTTCTTCGATCTGGCGGTAGAACAGCGCCGAGCCGGGTTGGTCGAGTCCTTGGGTGGCCTCATCAAGGATCAGGAGATCAGGCCGCGACAGGATCGCGCGGGCCAGCAGCACCCGCTGGAACTGCCCACCCGAAAGCGCCGTCATTTGCCGCGCGCCAACGCCGGACGCGCCTGCGGCCTGAAGTGCCTCGGCGGCGGCGGCATCGCTGACCTTTTGCGGCAAGTCGAGGAAACGACGCACGGTGATCGGCAAGGTCGGGTCGATCTGCAATTTCTGCGGCACATAGCCGATGCGCAGCCCGCTTGCGCGGGTGAGCTGCCCCTTGCGGGGTGTCAGCGCCCCGATCAGCACTTGCAGCAGCGTGGATTTGCCCGAGCCGTTTGGCCCGACAACGGTTACGATCTCACCACGGCGGAGCGAGAGGGAGACATTCTCCAGCACTGGACTGCCGGTGCCGTGCCCTGCGGAGATATGGGTGGCGGAAAGTAGCGGCGCGGACATCAGGCGGCTTCCTCTTGGCAGGTGGGGCAAAGGCCTTCGACCTCGATCACCGTTTGCTCTATCAGGAAGCCTGCCGCCGCTGCCGCGCGGGACAGCGCGCCACCGGGAACCGTTTCGGCCTCGGCCACGGTACCGCACCCACGACAGATCAGAAATGCGGGATCATGGTTGGCACCGGCATGGGCGCAGGCGACAAAAGCGTTGAGCCGTTCGATCCGGTGCGCCAGGCCCTGCTCCACCAAAAAGGCCAGCGCGCGATAGGCGACGGGCGGTTTGGAGCCGAACCCATCCGCATCGAGCCGTGCCAGAACATCGTAGGCGCCAAGGGCGGCATGAGCTTCGAGCAAGATCTCAAGCGTACGGCGCCGCACCGGCGTGAGCTGCACTTTACGCGCGGCGCATTGTGCCTCGGCCGCTGTCAGCGCGGTGGAGATGCAGCCTGCGTGATCGTGGCTGGAAAAAGGTTTGGCGCTGGACTGCGTCATGCGATTGCCGATCTTGTTATGTTATAACATATCATCTATATGCCCAAAGAGAGCGAGTCACAAGGTGGGAATTTCATGCGCAAGTTGGTTGTCATTGGTGGTTTCTTGGCAATGCAGACAGTCGCTCCGCAAGCGTTTGCGGAGCAGGACGGAGCGGTGCTGGTGGCGGATATTGCCCCTGTGCACAGCATGCTTTCGGCGCTGACGGGGCAACCGGAGAACGTGCGGCTGTTGCTGCCAGCGGAGGCATCGGCCCACCATTTCGCGCTGCGCCCCTCGGATGCGCGCGCGCTGAGTGAGGCGGATCTGCTGGTGTGGGTCGGTGACGGGCTGACGCCATGGCTGGGTGCCGCGCTGGAAACGGTTGCGGAAAGCACGGCGCAGCTGGAGCTGATGGCGCAGGGCGGGTGGGAGAAGATCGCGATTGCGGGCACTGCCGCCCATGACGAGCATGACGAGCATGACGAGCATGACGAGCATGACAGCCACGGGGCGGAGGACAAGCATGATCACGGAGAATTTGACCCGCATGCATGGCTAGACCCCACCGTGATGATAGCATGGGGGCATGTCACGGCTGACGCCTTGGCAGCAGGTCATCCAGCGCAAGCGGCGCTTTATCAGCGGCGTGCAGGCGACTGGGAAAGCGCCCTGACCGCGCTGGATGCGGAATTGGCGACGGTACTGGCAGATGTGAACGGTGCGGTGATCGTGCCGCATGATGCTTACCGCTACCTCGCGCGGCGCTACGGGCTGACCATTGCGGGCGCGATTGCCGAAAGCGATGCCGCCGATCCGGGGCTGCGCCATGTGCAAGAACTTGCCGAACTGGTGCAGAGCGGCGCGGTTTCCTGCGTGCTGGGCGACCGTGAAACCGGATCGCGCATCGTCGAGAACCTTGTCGCAGGCAGCGGTGTGGGCAGCGCCACTGTGGACCCGATGGGCGCGGCGATCCCGCTCGGGCCGGAGCATTATGCGGAGATGATGCGCGAACTCGCGCAGACCATCGCGGACTGCGCAAGCGGGAGCTGACGAGGACGACCGCTCTGGCTATATTTCGTGAAAGCTATAGTCATTGGCTATTTTTGAGGGCATTTGACCACCGATGGGCCGCACTCTCGCCCGATTCAGCAACTAAACGGAGTGCATGACAATGCAAAGGCGACCCGCAATCGACCGGCTCCTCAGGGGGATCTCGACGGATAAGGTCGAGACTGTGCGGGACGCATGGCGCGAGCTGATCGGTGAGGGGGCGTCGTCTGCGCAGCTGATACAGGAGAAGTTGAACACGTCGGCATGGCTTGACGCCCCACGCGGGCCGGCGTCGCGGTATTTCGGTGTTTTGCTTGCGCTGTTGGACGAGGTGGACCCGGCCGCCTTTGAGAAAGAGGTCGACAGGTTGCGCGCAAGCCGATTGCATCCGCTCCATAGGCAAACGCTCGAATTGATGGCGAAACGGATTGGCGAAGTGCCTGCGATGCACTTGGCTGGTGGAATTCCTGTCTTCGTGTCCTCCGACATCGCCGACCGCGCGACACTCATCGCTGGCATGCAGCGGTGGAGCCAGACGAGGGGGGTGTCGCTCGCGCACATCACGCGGATTGATGTCATCGGGCGCGAGCAAGGCGCCGGCTATCTAGGGAAATACAACCGTTTCTTCTCGGGCATCGTTCTGACATGGCCGTCCGGCCCATCGCGTGGGATCAGGCGCTGGTGGCGACGGCTGGATGGGGAATTCACTTTCTATCATGAGATCGGCCACCATACGGCCGGACATATCGAGGCCGGACAGGTGGACACACAAGAGCAGGAAGCCGACGACTACGCCCGCACGATGATGGCGAATGCAAGGCCGGTGCTCACGTCTGTCGTCCGCGCGCTGATATGGCCGTTCAGACCCCTGCTCAGGCGGCTCGCGGCGGCGGGAGCAAGGCCCTAGAAATCGGTCGGTGCACCGCCTTCAGATTTGCGGCGCTCGACGAAGGCAGCAAGCTCTTCGCGGATGGCGACGTCCATTGGTGGCTCTTGGAAATCGCGGATGATATCCTTGAAAATGCGATGCGCGCGTTCCGGCGTCCAGACGCTGCCAGCGGCTTCCCATGCCTCGAAGTTACGCCAATCGGAAACCATTGGCGCGTAGAATGCCTCCTCATAGCGGGCCTGCGTATGCGGATGGCCGAAGAAATGCCCGTTGGGGCCGACCTCACGGATCGCATCGAGCGCGATATCATCGGGGGTGGTGGCGGTGATCGCGGGCTCGAAATAGCGCTGGATCATTTGCAGCACTTCGCAATCCATTACGAATTTCTCGGGCGAGGCGATCAGGCCGCCTTCGAGCCAGCCAGCCGCGTGGTAGACGACATTGGAGCCGGACTGCACCGCTGACCAGAGCGAATTGGAAGTTTCCCACATGGCCTGTCCATCGGGCACGTTGGCCGCGCAAACGCCGGAGGCCCGCATTGGCAGCCCATAGAAGCGCGCCATCTGGCCGGTCATCTGCGTGGCGCGCATATACTCTGGCGTGCCGAAGGCGGGAGCGCCGGATTTCATATCGACGTTCGAGGTGAAGGTGCCGATAACACATGGCGCACCGGGGCGGACGAACTGGAACAGCGCGATGGCGGAGAGGCTTTCGGCGATTGAGAGCGTTACCGCGCCGGACATGGTCACAGGCGCCATCGCACCGGCCAGCGTGAAGGGCGTGACGATCACCGCCTGCCCGCGACGGATGCAACGCAGGCAACCGTCAATCATCGGCACATCATGCTTCAGCGGCGAGGTGGAGTTGATATTGGTGTACATATAGGGGCGCGACTCGAACTCCTCATCCGTCAGCCCGCCCGCGATGCGCACCATCTCCATCACGTCTTCGACGCGCTCCTTGCCCAGCGAATAGGCATGCATGACCTTGTCCGTCAGGGTGAGTTTATCAAAGAGGACGTCGAGGTGGCGGACCGAGGGGTGAATATCCACCGGCTCCACCGGATAGCCGCCGGCGAAGTGGATACAGTTGAAATGCTGGGTGAGCTTGAGCAAGTTGGCGCATTGCTCGCGGTTGCCGGAGACTTTGCGGCCGATCTCGAGGTCGAAATAGTTCGGCGGGGAGGACACATTGCCAAACAGGATATGATTGTCGCCGATGGTGATCTCGTGGGCCGGATTGCGGGCCATGATGGTGAACTGGGTGGGCGCCTTGCCGACCATCTCCATCACCCAGTCGCGCCCCATACGAACATTGGTGCCATTCACCGTACACCCTGCCGCGCGGAACAAGTCCAGCGCTTCCTCGTTGAGGAATTCGATGCCGATCTCCTCGAGGATACGCATTGCGCCATCGTGGATCGCGGCGACGCCGGCCTCGTCAAGCGGCTCGGTCGGGCGGTCGGTATTGACGGGTATGCGCCACGGCATTTGCTGGAAAGTACCAGCGCCACGCAGGGCGGTGTTAGCGGCGCGACCGCCGGAGCGGCGGCGGCGGGGGGCAGGATCGGACATGGGAGACTCCCTTGGTTTCCTGCACAGCATTACGAGTGCGCGTGTCGGTTTCGGTGCCGAAAGCGACAGATTTCGTCGTTTTTGAAAATCTCGCGAAATTTAGCGCGTGGCGACCTGATCCAGCCATGCCGGAAGATCGGCAATCGAGTGCAGGACGACGTCAGCATGCGGCGTGAGCGCCGCGCGGGGGGCGGGGCCGGTCAGGACGCCGACCGTCCACATGCCCAAGGCACGGCCTGCGTGGAGGTCATGCAAGCTGTCACCCACCATCACACATGACGCGGGGGCAAGCGCGAAACGGTCGCAGAATGCCTGCAACTGGCCCGGGGCTGGTTTGCCGCCATAGCCGCTGTCATATCCGGCGACGAAATCGAACTGTTCCAGCACGCCTGCGCGGGACAGATGCGCGCGGGCGGGTGCCTCTGCATCGTTGGTCGCCACGCCCAGCCGCAAGCCGCGCGCCGAGAGATCGGCCATGAAAGCGCGCAAAGGTGCAGCGGATATTTGCGGTACGTCGGCGGCGAGCGCGTTCATCTGCGCGATGAGCGATGCGCGGTCTGTGCCAGCGGGCAGGTGCGGCAGGATCGCGCCGGACACGGTTTGCACCGTTTCGGCAATGACGATGCTGCCCTCTTCGAACGCTTGCGCGGCGGGATCATATCCCAAAACGCTGCACAGCGCGTCATAGCGGGAGGGATCATCCGCCGCCAGTTCGCGGATCAAGCGCCCTGCCCAAGCGCCCCATGTGGCGTTGAAATCAAATAGCGTGCCGTCTTTATCGAAAACGATGCCGGTGATGGGTGTCTGGCTCATGTCCAATGGACCTGCTCTGCGCCGGGCATGGCTTGGCGTGCGCGCATCGGTGTTTCGTATTTCAGGCCCGCATCATCACAAAAAGCGATGACCCAGGCGTCATCCATCATCAGGAAATCAAGCACCGAGGCGAGAAAGATCGGATCGCTGGCGCTGGCGCGCAGGTCTTCGAGCTGTGCGCCGGTGGCGCCGAGGAAAACAGAGCGCAGATCATCATTGGCAGCCAGCCAGCCAAGTGCCTTAATGCCCACAGTTTCTGCCGCTTCAGGACCCATTTTAGCCTCCCAGCCCGCCTGCTCACGCTTTTTTAACCTAATGCGCACAATTTGAATGAAACTCAATGCATCAGCGCGAAAGGGGCGCGGAATGTCTGGCCGAATTCTGATTATCGATACGGTGGCGACCAACCGCATTCTGCTGAAAGTGCGGCTGGAAACCGCGCGCTATCAGGTGACGACCGCCGGATCGCTGAATGAGGCGCGGCTGCAATTGTCCCTGAGCCGTTGGGATTTGATCGTCATCGACATGAGCACGCTGGGGCCCGAAGCGGCGCGGTTTACACGGGCGCTGCGGCGGGAATCGGGCGGGGCCGGTGTGCCGATCATCGGTGTGGGCCGGTTTAACAATGCCGAAGCGCGGCGGGCCGTTCTGGAAGCGGGCGCGGACGAGGTTCTGGCGAAACCGCTGAACGACACGCTCCTGCGCGCGCGTATCCGTAGCCTGTTGCGCGCCCGCGAAACGGAAGCGGAGCTACGCTTTCTCGAGGATACGGGACGTGCGCTGGGCTTTGCAGAGCCGGAGGCGGGGTTTGACCTTTCAGGTGCGAGCGCCAGCGCCGGTGGATTGCCGCTGCGGGCCGCGATCCTTTGTGCGGATGCCACCGAGAGCGCGGCCTTGGCCGAGGCGCTGGAACAGAAGGCAGGCCGCCCTGCCCCGCTCTGGACGGCGGAAGCGTTCCTTGCGCATGACGCGATGTTGCAGGCACCGGATGTGATCTTGATTGACGCCCGCCCCACGGAAAGCACCGCCCATGACCCCGGCTGGCTGTTCCGACTGCTGGCTGACCTGCGCAGCCGCCCTGACACGCGCCATACGGCGCAGCTGATCCTCACAGCGCATGCCGAGAGCGAGGCGGAGATTGCCGCGATGGCGCTGGACATGGGGGCCAATGACATCGCCACCGAGGTGGCGCCGGTTGACGAGTTACTGCTCAGGTTGACGCGCCTTGCGACCCAGAAGATCAGGCTCGACCGACTGCGGGCGACAGTGCAGCGCAGCGCGGAAGCGGCAGTGACCTGCCCGCTCACCGGCCTGCATAACCGCCGTTATGCGCTGGCTCATATGGCGACACTTCTAGAGCGGCATGGCAAAGGGCAGGAAGATATCGCGGCGCTGGTGCTGGACGTTGATCACTTCAAGGCGGTCAATGATCGGTTCGGCCATGCTGCCGGCGATGCGGTGCTGCAAGGCATTGCCGCACGCCTGCGCGACGCCCTCCGCCGGATCGACCTGATCGCGCGGATTGGCGGAGAAGAATTCCTCGTGGTGATCCCGAAGCTGGATGCCGCCGCCGCAGCGGCAACCGGAGAGCGGCTGCGCCGCGCAATGGAAGGCGCGCCCTTTGTGCTGCCCGACGGCCGCAGCGTGACGCTGACAATCTCGGTGGGGGTGGCGAGCGGCGCAGCGGGTGGCAAGCACCCTCTGACACCGGAAACACTGATCGCGCGGGCCGATCGCGCCCTCTATGCGGCCAAGGGCAACGGGCGCAATCAGGTCAGCCTGTTGCAGGACGATGCCGCCGCGTGATGCCGTGGCGTGATGCGCAGAACACGCGCACCATTCAGGCAAGCTAGCGACGGCGCAGCTCGTTCTCCAGACGATCAGCGAAGGCTTTTCTGTCGGCGGGGCTCATGCTGCCGAGACGGGCTAGGAGCGCCTCGTGACCGGCTTGCATGCCACTGGTGGCACGGGACCGCTGTGTCTCGAAAATGGCGGCGACTGCGGCACCGTCGAACGGCTCGGCGCGGAGGGCGGAAAGGAAGTTCATCAACTCCTCCCTACCAGCGCGCACGCGGCGATCACGCAGCTCGATGCGACCGCGCAGATCCTCACGAATGGCGCGGCGGCCTTCCGGCGTCAGGGCGCGTTCGAACGGGCCGAGGCTCATATCAAACCCGCCGAAGTGATGTGGCATCCGCCCGTTGACGGCGCCGCCAATGACCACACCGGCAACGGCGAGGTTTAGCGCCAGAGAGAGCACCAGCACCAGGCGCACGGCGCGGCTGGTGCCTGTGGAGCGGGGACGCATAGCAGGATCGGGTTTTGGATCGGTCATGGGATCAGTCATGGATCAGCCCTCGCTTCCGAACGGATCGGTTGTCGAAAAAATGGTTAATGTCTGGCTCTGGCCGAGCAGCGCGTCATTGAGCGAGTCAAGGGCGGCGGGCTGCGCAATGCCGACCCAAAGTCCGGTCAACGTGGCCGCCGCCAACCCGCCTGCCCCGAGCCAGCCACCCAGCGCGGCCCATAGCCCCGCAATGGGGGATCGGCGCGGAATTCCTACGGGCGTGGCCTCTTGTGCAGCGTCGGCAAGCGCGGCGCTGGCATCGGCCATCATGCGGGCCATCAGGGCATCAGAAGGGGGGGCGACATCCTCCGCGCGCCGCTCATCGAAAAGCACGTCGAGGATAGCCTCGGATTTTGGATCGGTTTTATCAGTCATCATCAAACCCCAATTCCTGTTTACGGGCCATCAACTGCGTAGCCAAGGCGCGTTTACCCCGCGCAACGAGGCTTTCGACGGCCTCGGTGGTGATCTCCATGATCTCGGCGATCTGTGGATTGGCCAAGCCCTCGAGATGGCGCAATGCGACCGCTTGTGCCTGCCGTTCGGGCAACTGCGCCAGTGCCGCGCCCAGTGCCTCCTGCCGGGCCTGCATTTGCAAGCGGTCCACGGCGGCGGGTGCATCGTCCTGCGGTTCGGCCACGGCATCCAGCGAGGTATTGCTGCGATGCCGCCGCCGCAGGCGGTCCAACGCGAGATTGGACGTCACCTGATAGAGCCATGTGGACAGGGCCGCCTGCCCTTGCTGCCAGCGCGGTGCGACCCGCCACAACCGCAAGAATGCCTCTTGCGTCACGTCCTCTGCCTCCTCCTGATCGCGCAAAAGCCGCGTGGCCTGCGCCAGTACGCGCGGCGCGAAGCGGGCCATGATCTCGGCTGCTGCTGCCGTATCGCCGTTGGCAAATGCCACGATCAGCGCCGCGTCGGGCGCGTCGGCAAAAGCAGGATTGGCGGCAGGTGTCATGAGGCAGGCTGTACTCCGCAACGGGCAGCAAGGCAAATGCCGCGGCCCGGTGCAGTTCTGCGCACCGGACCGCGCGGGCGAGGCGGCGATCAGCTATCGTGATCGTCGTCGCCGTGGCCGTGGCTGTGACCTTCACCATGACCGTGACCTTCGCCGTGGCCCTTGCCGTGACCTTCACCAAGACCGCCATGCATGCCGCCGCGCCCTTTGCCGTGCATCTCTGCGGCTGCGGCGAACTCCTCTTGAGAGATCTGACCGTCGTCATCGGTATCCAGGTGCGCGAGCATCCGCTCGACAGGCATTTCACCGCGGGGCTTCGGCATTTCATCAGCCTGCAACAGCCCGTCGCCATTGGCGTCGAAGCGGGACATCATCTGCGCAACGCGCGCCGCCATCTGCGCGGCCATCTGGGCGGACAGTTCGTCGCTGCTCAGCGCACCATCACCGTTGCTGTCGGCCGCGGCGAAGCGGGATTGCGGGATGGACTGAAGCTCTTCGAGGGTGATCGCGCCATCGCCGTTTTGATCGAGCGTGGCGAAATCCATCATAGGCGCGCCGCCCATTGGCCCCATGCCCCCGCCACGACGGGACATCCCGTCATTTGCCTGTACTGCGCTGGCTGCTAGACCCGCGATAATGGCTGCCATCAAGAGTTTGGTTTTCATTCTTCTATCCTTTCGAGGTTCTCTGTCCTGCGGCCCTCAACTGCCGAAGACAGAGGTAAAACGCCGCGGCGGCGCTTTTCCGTCGCGAGAAAGACAAAAAAGTTTCAGAGAGGTGGGTTTCCCTTTGCGACATCGCGACGCGGCGGGTGTTTCCCCCCTTTAAAAACAAGTACGCGTGGCGCAAGTGTGACGCTTGGAGAAACCATATGCCAGATAGCGGTCCCGATATGACAGACCTTCCGATCGAAGCTACCGATACCTCCCTCGGCGCCGAGGACGAACGCAATGCCAAGACCGCTGTAATGCGCGGCTTGCGGCGGACCTGCCCGAATTGCGGGAAGGGGCGGCTGTTTTCGGGCTATCTGAAGGTGCAGGACAACTGCCCCGTATGCCGCGAAGAGCTGCACCATCACCGCGCAGATGACGGCCCTGCCTACCTGACCATTCTGGTGGTGGGGCATATCATGGCGCCGATGATCCATGTGGTCTTTACCAAGTTCCGCCCCGATCCTATCGTGATGGCGACGGGGTTCACCATCGGCTGTGTGGCGCTTTCGCTCTATTTGCTGCCACGGCTGAAAGGGCTGGTTGTGGGCATCCAGTGGGCGAAGCGGATGCACGGGTTCGGCAAAAACTGAACAGTCGTGCCGGTGCGCTCCTCATGATGAACGGAGCCAATGTATGACCGACGCGCCCCCCATCCGAGACGCCGCCACGATCATCGTGATGCGAGAGATGCCAGAGGGCCGTGCGGTGCTGATGGGGCAAAGGGGCAAGAGCGCCGCATTCATGCCGGGGAAGTTCGTATTTCCCGGAGGGGCGATTGATCCGGTGGACAGCACTGTGCCGCTAGCGGCGCCGCTTGATCTGCGCTGTGCCGAGCGGCTGCAACAAGAGAGCACGCTGCCGCCCGAGAGCTTTGCCGCCGCTGCGATCCGCGAGTTATGGGAAGAAACCGGACAGACGATTGGGGCGCAGGCTGCTTGGCCGGATGCGCCGCAGGGCTGGCGGGGTTATGCGAAGCGGGGGCTGAGACCAAGTGGCGCTGGGATGCATTTCGTGTTTCGCGCGATCACGCCGCCGGGTCGCCCGCGCCGGTTTGACGCCCGGTTCTTGCTGGCGGATGCGGCGCTGCTGACCAGCGACCCTGACGATTTTGACGGCGCCGAGGATGAGCTGGCGCATCTGCAATGGGTGCCGCTGGCCCGCGCGCGGCAGTTTGACTTGCCGTTTATCACCCAAATCGTGTTAGCCGAGATTGCCGCGCTGGAGACAGGGCGCGCGCCGGAAAGTGTGCCGTTCTTCAAGAACCGCGACGAGGAACGCGAGATCATGCGTCTGGGGCTGGTCTAGGGCCGGCGCCAGAGCGGGTGCGCCACGGGGTCTTTGGCCTGAAAGAAATAGCGGCGGAAAACCTCTCCGTAGGAGCGGTAACGGTAGCCGCCGTTGCAGCCCAGATAGCGTTCCGGATTGGCGCGGTAGAGCTGCGGGAGGCGATACCACGGCACACGGGGATGCATGTGGTGAACAACGTGTAAGTTGTTGTTAAGAAATAGAAATGCGAGCGGGCCACGATCTTCGATGATGACGGTGCGGGCGCGGGCGCGTTCATGTGCCTGATGTTCGAGGAAAGTGCGGATTTTCAGGATCGCGAGCCCGATGTAGGCCGCGACGAGATAGGCCCAGAGCGGCATCGGTGCGGCGGCAACAAGCGCCAGTGCCAGCGCCAGCGCAGGCAGATGCCAGAGCCAGCCCGAGAGGGCCGCGCGGTCGCCTGCGCGGATGGCGCGGGCATCGGCGATCATCCACGCGATCTGCCCCACCAGCGGGCCAATGAGCAGACGACCGGCGAGCGTATTGTTGAACGCCAGCACCCAGCGCAGCAGCGGGGCGAGGCGTTCCCAAACGGCGGGATCAAGGTAATTGCTTTCGGGGTCGTCATAGGGGTCGGTCAGGCGGGCATCGGTGTGATGCGCCAAATGACTGTCGCGGAAGCGCATGTAAGGCACGCAGAGCGTCAGCGCGGGGAACATCAGCGCCGCATTGTGCCACGCGCGGCGGAACGGATGGCCGTGGATTGCTTCGTGCGTGAGGGAAGAATGCAGCGCGATGCTGGCACCCGCCACAGGGATCGCGAGCCAGAGGCTCATGGTGGAGAGCCAGAATACGGACAGCCCCCACACCGCGTAACAGGCGAGGATCAGCGCGAGGGTGATCCACTCGAACTTCGCGCGGCGATTAGGCATCGAGCCGCCCCCATGAAATGCGCGCCCAGAGGCGTTCGTAGAGCACATAGGTGATCAGGCCGATCACCGTGTTGAGCACCGCCATCACGCCGCCAACCGCCAGAGAGCCGGTAAAAGCCAAGCCCACAAGCGCCATCACGAGGAAGCCAAGAGCGCTCCAGATCACGGCTTTGACGAGCGAACGGGTGCGGGTTTCCATCTTGCCTCCTGCAATTTCGGGGTCACAAAACCGTTACATTGGCAGACGGCAGACGGGCAGTTGGAATGTGATTAACAGAACGCCACAAATGGTGTATTTATAAACTTATGTTTACAAAAATCGACAAACGTGACCGTGCAACCCTGTTTCGGGACAGGATCGGACAGGCGATGCGGGAACAGCAGATCAGCCAAAGCGCCCTTGCGCGGGGGGCGGGGGTGGATCGCTCCACGGTGAACCAGATCTTGAAGGGCGACGGGGCGCGGCTGCCGAATGCGCAGGTCGTGGCGCAATGCGCGGCGGTTTTGGGCGTGAGCGCCGACTGGCTCTTGGGCCTGAGTGAGCGGCCCGAACAGGCGAGCGATCTGGTGGCGGCCTCATTGACCATGCCGGAAGCGCCGCGCGCGCTGGTGGATGAAAGCATCTTTGGCTGGCATCAGGAAGCGGCGGGCTACAAGATCCGCCATGTGCCGGCGGGGTTGCCGGATATGCTGAAACTGCCCGATATGCTGCGCTGGGAATATGAGCCATCGCTGGGACGGACCACCGATCAGGCGATTGGGGCGAGCCGTGACAGGCTGGAATGGATGGCGGGATCGCGCTCGGATTACGAGATCGCCCTGCCCCGCCACGAGGTCGAGAGCTTTGCGCGGGGCGAGGGCTATTACGATGGCGTTCCCGAAGCACTCAGGCGGGCGCAGATCGAACAGATGATCACGCTGCATGAGCAGCTCTACCCCAAGATGCGGGTGTTCTTGTTTGATGCGCGGCGGCTGTTTTCCGCGCCGGTCACGATCTTTGGGCCGCTATTGGCGGTGGTGTATCTGGGGCGGAACTATCTGGCGTTTCGTGACAGCGAGCGGGTGCTCGCAATCACCGACCATTTCGACCGGCTGATCCGCGAGGCGAGTGCGTCCGACCGTGATTGGCCGGACGTGCTCAAAGGGCTGTTAGACGAGATGTGACCGACGGGCGTGGAGGCTTTCCATTGCCTCGGTCAGCTCATGCACAAGCGTGCCCGCCATCGCGCGGAAGACCATGATCTCGAAGCTGTCGGCCCCTGTGCGCGTGATGCTGGCGGACATATGCCCGAGAAGTGTGCGGGCTGTGTGGCCGCGCTTGAAATGGGCGGCGCGCAGATCGACCGGCACCAAACGGGCGAGGACATCCTCCGCGCCGTCGCCGCTGAGGGTGACAATGGCATTGGCGTCGGACTGATGGGTCATCGCAGCGAGGCCAGCAAGATCAGGCGCGGCGGCGCCCATCAAGAGCGCCCGCCCCTGCCCCGACCACACGAGCCGAACGCCGGATTTCGAGGTGGAGCGGTTAGGAGCGGGGAATTTAACGCCCAGCGCGGATTCGAGCCGCTCAGACACTGCCTCCGCCTGCCCCTTGAACGGTGCGATGGAGGTGACGGGATTGGGGGTTTCCTCGCTAAGCGTGAGGCTACCGATGGTGACGGGCAAGTGGCCCGCGCAGGCTGATTTAGCGATGAGTTCAACCACGAACACGTCCTCCCTCGGGATCAAAGGCCACGGGATCGCAGACCTCGCAAATGGCGGTGACGCCGCGCAGGTGATCGACCATTTTTATTTTCTCCCCGTGCCGCGCGCGGCCGTTCTTGAGGAAGCCGAGGCCGAGATAGGTTTCCAGCGTCGGCGAATAAGCGACGGAGGTGATATAGCCTTCGTCATTCACGCGGACAGGTTCCGCGCTCTCGGCAAAGAGATGCGCGCCTGCTGTCAGTTGCTTGACCGAACCGACGGGACGCAGGCCCACGAGCTGTCCGCGCTGCGGGTCTTTCAGGCCCGCCCGCTCGGACATGGTTTTGCCGACGCAGTCCTTCTTGGCGGAAACCATGCGCTCCATGCCGATGTCAAAGGCCGTGGTGCGGCCGTGGATCTCGGAATGGGTGATGAAGCCCTTTTCGATGCGCAGAACGTTGAGCGCTTCCATCCCGTAGGGGCCACCGCCGAGCGCCTCGGCGCGGGCGACGAGCAGCTTGTAGAGGCTTTCGCCGTAGCGGGCGGGAATGGCGAATTCATAGGCATGTTCGCCGGAGAAGGAGATGCGGAAGAGCCGCCCGCCGATGCCGCCGATGCTGACCTCGCCACAGGCCATGAAGGGGAAGCTCTCGCCGTCGATGGGGGTGTCGAGCAGACCGTTCAGCAGTTCGCGGCTTTTGGGGCCGGCGACGGCGAATTGCGCCCATTGCTCTGTCACCGAGACGATCTGCACATCGAAATCGGGGCGGAGGCCCTGCAAGACCCAATCGAGATGGCGCATCACCTCGCCTGCGGCGGCGGTGGTGGTGGTCATCACATAGTGGTTCTCGCCCAGTCGCGCGGTGGTGCCGTCGTCCATGACGTAACCATCTTCGCGCAGCATCAGGCCGTAGCGGGCGCGGCCGACCTTGAGCGTGGAAAAGGTGTTGGAGTAGACGAAATCAAGGAAGGCAGCGGCATCGGGGCCTTGGATGTCGATCTTGCCCAAGGTGGACGCATCAACAATGCCGACCGCGTTGCGCACATAGCCCACTTCGCGGTCACAGGACTGACGCCATGTCTCTTCGCCATCGCGGGGGAAGTAGCTGGGGCGATACCAGAGGCCCGCCTCGATCATCGGAGCGCCGCGTGCAATGGCGGCGTGATGCGAGGTGGTCAGGCGCTGGGGCGCGAAGCCTTTGCCCTGCGCCCCTGCCCCCATCGACGCGATGGAAACGGGGACGTAAGGCGGGCGGAAGGTCGTGGTGCCGGTTTCGGGGATACCACGGCCCGTTGCATCGGCCAGCACTGCGAGGGCGGCGACGTTGGAGTTCTTGCCCTGATCGGGGGCCATGCCTTGGGTGGTGTAGCGCTTCATATGCTCGACGGAGCGGAAGTTCTCCCGCGCGGCGAGGTGGATATCCTTCACATGCACGTCGTTCTGGAAATCGAGCCATTTGCGACCCTTGCCCTCGACCATCCACAGGGGCGCGAGGCGATAAGCGCCATCTTCGGCCTTTGGCGTGGTGGCGGGTGCGGCCTTCTTGCCCAGATCGGCGGCAACCGCAGCGGCAACGGCGGCACCTTCGGCCAAGCAAGCGGCCGTCGAGAAGCTGCCATTGGCGGCACCGGCCACGGACATGCCTGGAACGCTGCCCGGTGTCGGCACGAAGGACAGGATATCCTCGCGCCATGTGGGGCGGCCGTTCATGTGGCAGGTCATGTGGACGGTCGGGTTCCACCCGCCGGACATGGCGAGGCAGTCGGTGCAGATTTTCCGCGTGCCGCCCGCGTGCCGGATGGTGATGCTTTCGAGCCCGAGGCGGCCCGAGGTGCCGATCACCTGCG
Source organism: Pelagovum sp. HNIBRBA483 (assembly GCF_040931995.1). Classification (NCBI taxonomy): domain Bacteria; kingdom Pseudomonadati; phylum Pseudomonadota; class Alphaproteobacteria; order Rhodobacterales; family Paracoccaceae; genus Pelagovum; species Pelagovum sp. HNIBRBA483. The sequence continues at coordinate 1,018,252 of NZ_CP162412.1, read as the reverse complement.
CGCCGGTATAGACGGGGAAATCGCCCGACACTTGCGCATCAGCGCGGCTGTCGATCACGGCGGCGATGTTCACCCCTGCGGCGGCGAGGTCATGCGCGGTGCGGTGGGCATCGTCGTTATTGGCGAAGATGCTGACGGCCTGCCCCGCAGCGACGCCATAGCGGTTGAGGTAGCTGCGCACCGCGTTGGCGGTCATGATGCCGGGGCGGTCGTTATTGGGGAAGGCGATGGGGCGTTCAAGCGCACCGGCGCAGAGGATCGAGCGTTTCGCCACGATACGCCAGAAACATTCGCGCGGCAGGCCCTCAGTGCGGGCGCGGTGGTGGCCCACGCGCTCCAGAGCGCCGTAGGTGCCTTGATCATACGCGCCGGTGACGGTCGTACGCGGCATCAGGCGGACATTGTCCATGCTGCGCAGGGTGTCGAGCATCTCGTCTACCCAGATATGACCGGGCTTTCCATCGATCTCGTGCGTCTCGGACAGGAGGCGGCCACCCATGCGGCTGTCTTCGTCCGCGAGGATCACATCAAGCCCCGCTTGCGCGGCGGTCAGCGCAGCCATCAAGCCAGACGGGCCAGCGCCGATCACCAGCACATCACAGAAGGCGAAGGCTTTTTCGTAGCGGTCGGGGTTGTGCTGCTCGCTCAGCGCACCAAGGCCGGCGGCGCGGCGGATGAATGGCTCGTAAAGCTTTTCCCAGAAGCTGCGCGGCCACATGAAGGTTTTGTAGTAGAACCCTGCGGCGAGGAAGGGCGAAGCGAGGTCGTTGACCGAAAGGAGATCGAACTTCAGCGACGGGAAGCGGTTCTGGCTCGCGGCGTCCAGCCCTGCGTAAAGCTCTTGGACCGTGGCGCGGACGTTGGGGTCTGTCTCTGCGCCGCGCCCGATGGTGACGAGTGCGTTGGGTTCCTCCGACCCTGCCGCGAGGATGCCGCGCGGGCGGTGGTATTTGAACGAACGCGCAACGACGCGCACGCCATTGGCCAGCAGCGCGGAGGCGAGCGTGTCGCCCTCGACGCCGGACATGGCCACGCCATCGAAGCTGAAGGGGATGGAACGGCTCTGATCGAGGAGGCCTTTGCCGGTGAGTCTCATCCTTTGGCCTCCGATGCGAGGGCGGTGCCGGTGACGGCATGAGTGGCGGTGTTACGCTCCACCACGACCCACGCGCCGCAGGGATCGTGATACCAGAGATCGCGGGTGTCGCCGCAGGGGTTGTCGCGCAGGTGCAGGTAGCTGTCCCATGCATCGGTTCCGGCGTCGGGCGCGGGGCGGTCGAGCATCACGGCGTCGCCTTTATATGTAAATTCGCGGTGGTCGCGGTCACCGCAGACGGGGCATGTCAGTCTCATGCGGAAATCCCTTTTATGCGGGGGCTTGTCATGTTTCTCATCCCGTCAGTGGAGGTTGTGCTGAGAGCCTTTGCCCTCTTCATCCATGATGCCGTAGCCGGTGCGGAAGCGGTCGAGCCGGTAGCGGGCGGCGGGGGCGTGATGGTTGCCGGTGGCGATCAGATGGGCGAGCGAGTAGCCCGACCCCGGCACCGCCTTGAAGCCGCCATAGCACCAGCCGCAATCGACGAAGAGCCCTACGGTATCTGTCTTGTCGATGATTGGGGAACCATCGGGCGTCATGTCCATGATGCCGCCCCAACTGCGCAAGACCTTGGCCTTGCCGATCATCGGCATCAGGGTCATGGCGGCGTCCATGACGTGCTCTTTCATCGGCAGGTTGCCGCGGCTGGCGTAGGAGCTGTAGAAATCCAGATCGCCGCCGAATACGAGGCCACCCTTATCGGACTGGCTGATGTAGAAGTGGCCCATGCCGAAGCTGACCACATGATCGATCACGGGCTTCAGCCCCTCGGTGACGAAGGCTTGAAGGATGTGGCTTTCGATGGGCAGGCGCATCCCCGCCAGCGCCGCGACCTGACCGGAGCGGCCAGCGGTGACGATGGCGACCTTCTTTGCGCGGATCGCGCCACGGGTGGTTTGCACGCCGCGGACCTTGCCGTTTTCGATGTCGATGCCGGTGACTTCACAATTCTGGATCAGGTCAACGCCGCGCTGATCGGCGCCGCGCGCGTAGCCCCAAGCGACCGCATCGTGCCGCGCGGTGCCGCCGCGCCGGTGCAGGAGGCCGCCGTAGATAGGGAAGCGGATATTGTCGAAATCGAGATAGGGGAGATGCTTGCGCACGCCTTCGCGGTCGAGCAGCTCGGCATCGTCGCCCTGATTGATCATCGCGTTGCCGCGCCGCACGAAGGCATCCCGCTGGCCGTCGGAGTGGAACAGGTTGATCAACCCGCGCTGCGAATGCATCACGTTGTAGTTCAGTTCCTGCTCCAAAGTTTCCCACAGCTTGAGCGAATGGGAATAGAACTCGGAATTGCCCGGCAGGAAGTAGTTGGCGCGCACGATGGTGGTGTTGCGCCCCACGTTGCCGCCGCCAAGGTAGCCCTTTTCCAGCACGGCAATGTTGGTCAGGCCGTGCTCTTTGGCGAGGTAATAGGCGGTTGAAAGGCCGTGGCCGCCGCCGCCGATGATCACGATGTCATATTCGGATTTCGGCGCGGGATCGCGCCAGACGGGTTTCCACCCTTTCTGACCGAACAGCCCCTCTTTCAGGACTTGCAGTCCGGAATATCGCATGTCTGCTCTCCATACGGCCCGCCGCTGCGGCAGGTTCGGAGGCAACGTTAACGATCCGACAACGGCAGGCAATGCCGCTTTTCGACAAAATCTTTCTATCTGCGACGATTTTCGGGCGCGCGGGGAAAATACTCAACGAAAGCTGAAAGCGGCTGCGGATTTACTGAAACGCAGGGCGTATCAGTAGGCGAGGCGGAAGTAATCGACCTCGAAATTACGGGTCATCGACTCGCCCCCACAGAACCCCATCGAGCCATTCGACGTAATCGAAATCTGGTCACCCGCGATCAGCGACGCGCCCTCGATACCCACGGCATTGGAGGTAAGATAAATGTCATCCTGCGCGATGATCTGGCTGCCGTAGATGTTCACGCCGGCTGTCAGTTCGACCGAACCCAAGGTCAGGATCTGGCTGTCGCCGCCTGCGCCGCAGTTGTCATCCTCACCGATGGTGATGTTGGCGCCAGCGTAAATAGACTTGGACGCGGTATTGGTGGTCGCGATGACCGAGTTCCGCAAGAGTGCGTCTGCCGCGAAGTGGATCTGACAATTGGTGATCAGCACCAGATCTTCGATCACCACATTGGAGCTGAAGTTCAGCGGCTGGCTGCCGTTGCAGGTGACGAGGTGAATGCGGTTTTTCTTGATGTTTGGCGCTTTGAACTGAGGGGCGGTGAGGGAGATCACGCCTGATGCATTGATGTAATCGGGCGTGAAGTTGGTATTGCCCGCCGCGAAATCGGCCATCCAGACGGGCAGCATCTTCAATACACCGATCTTATAGGCGTGTTCATCAAGCGCCCCTTCAAGGCCGGGGTTGCTGTCCAGCTCGCCGCCGGGGGTGACGATATCGGCATCGTTGGGCATGGAAACGACGGTATTGTCGGCAAATTCGTTGGAGCTGTTCAATTCAACATGGGAGTTGGAATGGATGCAGAAGCCGGCCGTGTAGATATTGTTCGACTGCATATCGATCGTGTTATTCGCCACGAAGCCTTCGCGGAAACAGCTTGGGATGTAGGTCACAAAGACCGACTGTGTGACCGCATCGAAATAGTCGATCCCCACCAGCCGCAAAAGGAATGTGGAGACAGGATTGCGGGCAGCGCGGGCGCGGCGGCCGCGCACGGCAACCGCGTCGTCCGAAGTCGCATCAGGCGTGAAGGTGCGTGTGTCATAGTCGTAGTTGCCGAAGGTGATGTCTTGCGCCGTGATGACCTCGCCGTAGCGGGATTTCGGCATATTGGCTTCGACCGTGGCCAGTGCGTCGATCTTGGCCTGAACGGGATCGCGGGTCGAGAAATTCACGCTATGCAGGGCGGCATGGGCGGCGACATCCGTTGTAACCTGAAGCTGCGTGCGAGCGGCGTAGAGGTGCGAAATATCAACCGCGATACCGCCGAGGATCAGCACACAGGCGCACATGAACAGCCCAAAAATCGTGATGCCACCGTCTTCGCGCGTTGCGAGGCGGCGGATCAGATGCTGGAATGCTTGACGGGCGATCATGGTATAATCCTAAAAGAATTCGATGACCTGTTCGGTCTCGACCCCGATATTGTAGCCGCTGAGGAAGCCGAACATGCCGACCGCGACAAGATCCTCGACCGGCACCAAGGCGCGGGTGCGGATCACGCCGCCATCCTCGGTTGCGGTGACACTTGCGCCTGTCGAGAGCGGCGTTAGCGCTGTCTTGACCCAATCGACCGTCTCGCTCTCGCTTTGCAGGAAACCCACCGAATAGAGGCGGTTGGCATCCTGAACGATGCGCTGGATCTCGGCCTGACGGTGGAAAACGAAGGACGTATCCGCGATCATGACGAATGTCAGCACGAAGAACGGCAGCCAGAGGACGGCCTCGACGGTGGCGGAGCCATCTTCGGCGCGGTGGAACTTTGTGAGCAATTTTCTGAATATTTGCATTGTCGACTCTCCGTGACATGGGGCCACGCAGAGAGTCTTTTCGCTTAAGCAATGGGCGCCATCATGACCCGATTGTGGCCAAATCGGGGCGCTCGCCTTTGGATTGTAAGCGGGCGCTGTGACGGCGCCCGCTTGGGGTTTTTATTTGATTACAAGCCTTTGGCGCGGTAGCTTCCCGCCACGCGGTCAATCGCGACGAGATAGGCGGCGGTGCGCAGATCCTCGACATCGTCGCGCCCGTGCCAAACCGCGCGCATCGACTGGAAGGCCGTGCGCATCGTGTCATCAAGGCCGGAACGGACCAGCTCTAGCTCCCCTGCCCCGCGCAGGTACTCGGTCTTGAAGCGGTCGCTGAGCGCGCCGAGCCCTTTTTCGGTGCTGAGGCGCTCCAACTCATCGATGATGAGCTGTGCGCGGGCTTCCTCGGAGCGGCGCTGCATCCGGCCGAAGCGGATATGGCTGAGGTTCTTGACCCATTCGAAATAGGAAACCGTCACACCACCTGCGTTGGCATACATATCAGGGATGATAACCACGCCCTTTTTGCGCAAGATCTCGTCCGCGCCAGCGGTGACGGGGCCGTTTGCGGCCTCGATTATCAGCGGAGCTTTGATTTGCTCGGCGTTGGAGAGGTTGATCACCCCTTCAAGCGCCGCTGGGATCAGGATATCGCAATCGGCCTCAAGCACGGCGGCGCCTTGTTCGTGGTGGATGGCGTCGGGATAACCGGCAATGCCGCCATGCTTGGTCATCCATTCGTGGACAGCCGGAACGTTGATGCCATTTTCATCGTACAGAGCGCCATCGCGTTCGATGATGCCGACGATCTTGCAGCCGTCTTCCTCTGACAGGAACTTGGCGGCGTGGAAGCCCACGTTACCCAAGCCCTGCACCACGACGCGCTTACCGTCGAGCGTGCCGACAAGACCTGCCTTCGCCACGTCAAGGGGATCGCGGAAGAACTCGCGCAGGGCGAACTGGACGCCGCGGCCCGTTGCCTCTGTCCGGCCCTGAATGCCGCCCTGATTGATCGGTTTGCCGGTGACACAGGCGCGGCCGTTAATATCAGTGGTGTTCATCCGCATGTACTGATCGGCCATCCATGCCATCTCCCGCTCGCCGGTGCCCATGTCGGGCGCGGGGACGTTTTGCGAGGGGTGGATCAGATCACGCTTTGCCAATTCGTAGGCGAAGCGGCGGGTGATTGCCTCTAGCTCATGTTCTTCCCAAGCGCGGGGATCAATGCACAATCCGCCCTTTGACCCGCCAAACGGTGCTTCGACCAACGCGCATTTGTAGGTCATCAGCGCGGCGAGCGCCTCGACCTCGTCTTGATTGACGGAAGTGGCATAGCGGATGCCGCCCTTGACCGGCTCCATATGCTCGGAATGCACCGAACGATAGCCGGTGAACGTATGAATCCCACCGCGCAGACGCACACCGAAACGGACGGTATAGGTTGCGTTGCAGACGCGGATTTTTTCCTCCAACCCCGGGGAGAGATCCATCAACCGCACCGCACGGTTGAACATGATATCAACGGATTCACGAAATGAGGGTTCTTTAATCGGTGTTTCGGCTGCGGCCATTTTCGCCTCCTCTATCCCGCGCAGCGCGCGGCTCTTGTAACGGGCTCCTCCACCCTGATTTCCACCCTAACGCCAGAATTCATGCAAAATCTTTATAAAAACGCAAAAAAATCCGAATTAAGGACATAGTCCCTATCGGCAAATTCTTGCAGAATTTTAGACTGTCGATGACAGGCAGACCGGACGATCGCCTGTGGGCCTCGGCTCCTAGCGGCGCGCGGCGAGCCGGTGCTCTATGGTTTCGGCCATGTAGCGGGCATTGATCGCAGGCACCACGCCGCCGATGCCAACACGGCGCCCGAAGCGCCACCACATGCCGGGCTGCCACCCAAGAGGCTGGGAGTGGCGCAGCTTCAGCAGGAACCCGTTTGATGGCTTGAACGCGAACACACCGCGATGGACGGAGACAATATCCTCGAAGCTTGCGATCTGATTTCCGGCGCTGTCGCTGAGGCCTTCTTCGGTGAGGTCGATCCAAAGAAGCGTCGCGCTGCGCAAGCGGATCGCGGCCCAGAACGCGGCGGCGGCAATGGCGAGCATCACAACGACCCACGGGCCAGAGGGCGGGGATTGGAAGAGGACATAGAGCACCGCCGCTCCAAACAGCAGGATCATCCCGTAGGCTACATGGCGGCGGATCGGCGCGGCATGGAGGCGGGCATAAAAGCCGTTTTCGTCGGCGGTATAGAGGTCATCGGACACGGGCGCTCTCCTACTGGGGTGACAGCGATGTAGCCTGACAAGCACCGGAGGGAAAGACAGCTGCGCGCAAATGCACGGACACTCTGCGCAAAACCGCAGTAGGAGAAATTGCAATCGCGGGGGCGCGCTCCATATTTAAGGCAGCAACGCAATGGAGATTGTTATGTCGATTCGCCCGACTCTTGAGGCCAGAAAGGCCATGCCCACGATGGAAGGTGCGGGTGTGAAACTGCACCGTGCTTTCGGATTTCAGGATCCATCGGAACTGGACCCGTTCCTGCTGTTTGACGATTTCCGCAATGACCGGCCCGAGGACTTCATGCGCGGATTTCCGTGGCATCCGCACCGCGGGATCGAGACGATTACCTATGTCCTGCAAGGCACGGTCGAACATGGCGACAGCCTTGGCAACGAGGGGACGCTCGGCGCGGGGGACGTGCAGTGGATGACCGCCGGATCGGGCATCCTGCATCAGGAAATGCCGAAAGGAAATATCGCCGGCCAGATGCATGGCTTCCAGCTTTGGGCGAACCTTCCCGGCAGCATGAAAATGACTGCGCCGCGCTATCAGGATGTGCAGGGCAAGGATATCCCCGAAATCATCGATGATGACGGCACCCGTGTGAAGGTGATCGTTGGCGAGTTCTGGGGTAAGCGTGGGCCGGTAGACGGGATTGCCGCTGATCCGCAATACCTCGACATTTATGTGCCGCCGAATGTGCGCAAGACCTTCAAGATCGACACTTACCGCCGTGCCTTTGCCTATGTCTTTAAGGGGGCAGGACGGTTCAGCGACGCCTCCGCGCCGCAGGGCGTTCTGCTTGAAAAGGAAGTGATGGGCGAGGAGGTGAACATCCGCGACCTGTCGGGCAACCGGACGCTGATCCGGTTTGGCACGGGCGAAGAGGTCACGGTGCAGGCAGGTGAGGAAGGCATTCGCTTTTTGCTAATTTCCGGTGCGCCGATCGAGGAGCCGGTCGCGTGGCACGGCCCGATCGTGATGAACACGCAAGAGGAACTGCGCCAAGCGATGCGCGAGTTGCGCAACGGCACCTTTATCAAGCCGGCGCACTGACGCCGCTTGTGCAGCCGAGGGGCTTCGAGATAGGCTCTGCCCGTGCAAACGGGCGGGGCTTTTTCATGAGAAGGTATGCGATTCTGGTGCTGGTGCTTGCAGGGCTTGCAGGCTGCGCTGATTGGCCCAAAACGCTCGCCCTGCCCGATGACATGACCCCGAGCGGCGCTGTATCGGGTACGGAATTGACCTCGATCGACTATATCCTCGCGGGTGCGGACGGGATGAGCGCCGATGGCGCGGCTATTGCTAATGCCACGAGCGCCGAAGGTGCTGATTTGCGCGCGCGGGCCGACGCATTGCGGGCACGGCAGCCCTGAAAAGGCCAGATCGCGCGTTGCAGAGACGGGCGGATCGCGATAACAGCGCGGTAACATTTCAAGCCACGGAATCTCATATGTCTGCCCCATTGCGCCTCGGAATCGCCGGTCTCGGAACGGTCGGTGTCGGTCTGATCAAGATCATTCGCCAACATGGAGAGCTGCTGACCGCGCGTACTGGCCGCACAATCGAGATTTCGGCAGTATCGGCCCGCTCGCGCGACAAGGATCGCGGTGTGTCGCTGGACGGCTACGCTTGGGAAGACGATCCGGTGGTTCTCGCAACGCGGGACGACGTGGATATTTTTGTTGAATTGATGGGCGGCTCGGACGGGCCTGCGAAGGCCGCGACCGAAGCCGCGCTGGCGGCGGGCAAGGATGTTGTCACCGCGAACAAGGCGATGCTGGCGGTGAACGGGCAGGCTTTGGCCGAGCACGCCGAAGCGGCGGGCCGGGTGATCCGCTTTGAAGCCGCGGTGGCGGGCGGCATTCCGGTGATCAAATCGCTGAACGAAGGGCTGGCCGGAAACGAGATTACCCGCGTGATGGGCGTGATGAACGGCACCTGCAACTATATCCTCACACGGATGGAAAGCGCGGGCCTGCCCTATGAGGCGGTTTTCGACGAGGCCGACAAGCTGGGCTATCTGGAAGCCGATCCGAACCTCGACGTCGGCGGCATTGATGCGGGCCATAAGCTGGCGATCCTTGCCTCCATCGCTTTTGGAACGCAGGTGGATTTTGATGCGGTCGAGCTGGAAGGCATTGGCTCGATCACCATCGAGGACATCCGGCAGGCGGCCGATATGGGCTATAAGATCAAGCTGCTCGGCGTGGCCCAAATGACCGGCCGCGGGCTGGAACAGCGCATGTCGCCCTGCCTTGTGCCGGACAGCTCACCTTTGGGCCAGCTCGACGGTGGCACCAATATGGTGGTGTTGGAAGGCGACAGCGTGGGCCAGATCGTATTGCGCGGGGCTGGCGCGGGTGAAGGCCCGACCGCGAGCGCGGTGATGGGTGATATTCTTGATCTGGCGCGGGGCTTCCGCATGCCGGTCTTTGGCCAACCGGCCGTGACCCTGCGCAAGGCACGCGCCGCGCGGGCCGCTGTGCCAGCGCCCTACTACCTGCGCCTGCAATTGCAGGACAAACCCGGTGCGCTGGCGAAAGTCGCGCGGGTGTTGGGCGAGGCCGGTGTCTCTATCGACCGGATGCGGCAATACGGGCATCAGGACACGGCAGCACCTGTGCTGATCGTGACCCACAAGACGACCCGCATGGCGCTGGAAGAGGCGCTGGAAGGCTTCCGCAGCACGGGCGTTGTTGAGGGTGAACCTGTGGCGATCCGCATCGAAGCGGTTTGATTACTGCCTGTTAGCGTTCACAAACTTGCGCCCTCTCGACCCACGGGCTAGGCGGGACGTAGACATCAGAGAGGAATACCCATGTCCAAAGCCGCCGAATTTCATGACAGAATGCTATCGCTGGGCCTCGCCCGTGTTTCGGAGGCGGCGGCGCTTGCATCGGCGCGGTTGATCGGACGGGGTGACGAAAAAGCAGCGGATCAGGCAGCGGTGGACGCGATGCGCACCCAGCTCAACAGCCTCGATATTGCCGGTGTGGTGGTGATCGGTGAAGGCGAACGCGACGAAGCGCCGATGCTCTATATCGGTGAGGAAGTGGGCACTGGCTCCGGCCCTGCGGTGGACATCGCGCTTGACCCGCTGGAAGGCACGACCCTGACCGCCAAGGACATGCCCAACGCGCTTGCCGTTATCGCGATGGGGCCGCGTGGCTCGATGCTGCATGCACCGGATGTGTATATGGACAAGCTCGCCATCGGCCCCGGCTTCAAACCGGGTGTCGTCACTTTAACGATGAGCCCGTCGGAGCGCGTTTCGGCGCTGGCGGCGGCGAAAGGATGTTCGACCGAGGACATCACCGTTTGCGTGCTGGAACGCCCGCGCCATGAAGATCTGATCGCGGAGCTGCGTTCCACCGGCGCGGCGATCCGGCTGATCACTGACGGGGACGTTGCAGGCGTGATGCATTGCGCCGAGCCGGACAAAACCGGCATCGACATGTATATGGGCTCTGGCGGCGCACCAGAAGGTGTGCTGGCCGCCGCGGCGCTGAAATGCATGGGCGGGCAGATTTTTGGTAAGCTGCTATTCCGCAATGATGACGAGCGCGGCCGCGCTGCCAACGCAGGCGTGACCAACCTCGACCGCGTTTATACCCGCGATGATATGGTTTCCGGCGACGTCATCTTTGCCGCCACGGGCGTGACCGACGGCTCGCTCCTGCCAGGCATCAAGCGCGAACCGGGCGCATTGACCGCCGAGACGATCCTGATGCGGTCGAAGACCGGATCGGTGCGCCGCATGAGCTACCGCCACCCGACCGGCCGCTGATGACTGCTTTCCTCGGGGTGACGCAATCGCTGACGGGCCGACGCTGGATCGGACCATCCGTCGAGGAAGAGCGCCACACCGAGGCGATGGAACAGTTGACGGGCCTGCTCGCGCCTGTCTGCCGGACATTGGTGCGGCGCGGGGTGACCCCTACTGACTCGGCGGCATTTCTTGACCCGAAGCTGCGTGAGCTGATGCCTGACCCCCGCAGCCTGCGGGATATGGAGAAAGCGGCCGCGCGCTTCATCGCGGCGCTGGAAGGGCGGCAAAGGATTGCGATTTTCGGCGATTATGACGTGGATGGGGGCGCATCCTCTGCGCTGCTGATCAGCTGGCTGCGCGATATGGGCCAGCAGGCGACGCTCTATATCCCCGACCGGATCGACGAAGGCTACGGACCGAACGTGCCTGCAATGCAGAGCCTTGCCAGCGCGCATGACCTGATCATTTGCGTGGATTGCGGCACGCTGAGCCATGAAGCGATTGCGGCCGCCGAGGGTGCCGATGTGGTGATCCTCGATCACCATTTGGGCGGTGAGACACTGCCCGATGCGTGCGCGGTGGTGAACCCGAACCGGCAGGACGAAAGCGGTGACTTGGCGCATCTTTGCGCGGCGGGCGTGGTGTTCCTGTTGCTGGTCGAGGTGAACCGCCGCCTGCGAGAAGCGGGCAAGAGCGGGCCTGACCTGATGGCGCTTCTTGACCTCGTGGCATTGGCGACGGTTGCGGATGTGGCACCGCTGACGGGGTTGAACCGCGCTTTTGTCCGGCAAGGGCTGAAGGTCTTGGCGCGACGGCAACGCCCCGGCTTGGTGGCGCTGGCGGATGTGGCGCGAATGGATGCAACGCCGAACGCATATCATCTGGGCTTTCTCTTGGGGCCACGGGTGAATGCCGGTGGGCGGATTGGCAAATCGGATCTCGGCGCCTGGCTGCTTTCCACCACCGACCCGCATGAAGCGGCGGCTCTGGCTGAGCGGCTTGATGCTCTGAACACAGAGCGGCGCGAGATCGAAACGATGGTCCGTGACAGTGCGCTTGAACAGGCAGAGGCGCGGGGGCTGGAGGGGCCGCTTGTCTGGGCCGCCGGAGATGGATGGCATGCGGGCGTTGTTGGGATCGTTGCCGCCCGCCTGAAGGAAGCGACGAACCGGCCAGCGGTCGTGATCGGCCTTGCGGATGGCGAGGGCAAGGGATCGGGGCGCTCGATCTCTGGCGTTGATCTGGGGGCGGCGATCCATCAGGTGGCGCGTGAAGGCTTGCTGATCAAAGGCGGCGGCCACAAGATGGCGGCGGGGCTAACGGTGGCACCCGACAAGATCGAAGCGGCGATGGCGCGGCTCGGAGAACTGCTGGAGCGGCAAGGCGCGGGGCAGATGGGGCCAGCAGATTTGCGGCTCGACGGGCTGTTGATGCCAGGTGCGGCGCAGGTCGATCTGGTGACGCAACTGGAGGAGGCAGGCCCATTTGGCGCGGGCGCCCCTGCCCCGCGCTTTGCCTTCCCCGATGTGCAGATCAGCTTTGCCAAACAGGTTGGGGCAAACCACCTCAAGATCAGCTTTGGCGACGGGATGGGCGCGCGGCTGGACGCGATCTGCTTTGGCGCGATGGATGGCCCACTGGGGCCAAGGCTGCTCAATCACGGCGGCGCGCGGTTCCATCTGGCGGGACGTTTGGACATCAATGTCTGGCAAGGGAGGCAGTCGGTTCAACTGCGTTTGGAAGATGCGGCAGAGGCAATTTCACGGGGGTGATTTTTTTCGTTGCCGGAGATGTTTTTTCGAAAAATCCCTCTTGCGCCCTCCCCCTGCTTTGCCTAAAAGCCGCCTCACCAAGTGGCCCGTTCGTCTATCGGTTAGGACGCCAGGTTTTCAACCTGGAAAGAGGGGTTCGATTCCCCTACGGGCTGCCACTTGTACAAATATCCTTATTTTGAAGACTTTTGAGAGCTCTTGAGGGGGCTTTTCCCCGTAGGTTTTCCCTGTAGGTTTCCTTGGGAACATCACGTTAGAAACCTAAACTTCGCCGACGGCACTCCCAAGTGGCATTGACACCCAGAGAAGCCACGAGACTCGCAGCAGTGTGCCCCCGATTTCCCATTACGTGGAGAAGCGGTACGTCATGTCGCGGAACAGAATTACTTTCGCGTCATGTTCTGGTTGAGGTTCGCATCTTAACTCATCGGTTCAAACCGACCGTACCCCTCAACCATGAACAGAGCTGCGCCATCACAGCCCACACGTCTGAATTTCAGTCGCCGTCCAGTCAGTGAGTAATTGTCAGGTGCCGGAGAAGTTCAGGGATGCTGAAAGCATTATAAGTGGTTGGACTATCAGCATTGACCACGAAATCGCAAAAACCCAACCGATCCACAGTCTTGGATCGCTATAGAAGCTGACGTTCGACTTTTTCCTTGGGGTTTCTTTTTCGCCTCTAGGGTGTATTTTCATAAATTAGCCAGTTTTTTTTCCGCAGCGCACACTCTAGAGGTATCCTTTTGGGACTAATTTGTATGCGCGTGTCAATATGTCGCTCCCAATAATCGCGCTACTGTTGAAGTAGCTCAACAAGGGAGGGGCAAATGGAAAAAATGTTCTTACAAAGCAGTGATCTCGTAGGGGTCACATTCTGGCTGGTGTCGGTCGCAATGATCGCATCGACTGTCTTTTTTCTCTACGAAGGACTTCGGGTAAAATCTCATTGGAGGTTGTCACTGCTTGTTGCAGGCTTGGTGACGCTGATCGCCGGAGTTCATTATGACTACATGAGAGACTACTGGGTCGTCGAGCAAACTACCCCAATCGTTTATCGCTACATAGACTGGCTGATCACGGTGCCGCTATTGATGATCGAATTCTACATCATCTTACGGGCTGTAGGCGCAAGTGTCGGCTTCGGCTCCTTCTTGAGGCTCCTTGTCGGCACCTTGGTGATGCTGATATTTGGTTACCTTGGCGAGGCGGGCATTATGTCGGCAGGCTTGGGTTTCTGGATCGGTATGGTCGGTTGGGCGATCATAATCTGGGAAATCTACGGAGGAGAAGCTGGTCGCGCAGCGGCATCCGCCGAGACATCTGTCAAATCTGCATTTAATGCGATGCGTTGGATTGTATTGGTAGGTTGGGCCATTTATCCAATTGGATATGTCCTTGGATACTTCATGGGCGGGGTCGATGAAGGCGCGCTGAATGCGGTCTACAACTTAGCGGATTTCGTGAATAAGATTCTCTTCGGTCTTATCATTTGGTATCTCGCGACGAAAGACAGTGAAAAGGATACCCACTGACAGACTAACATGAATCTCAAGGGCGCTGGCTTAGCGCTAGTGCCCTTTTGACGTTGTGAGCAAAGCGGAGGGTTATGAGATCCGACTCTACGAAGACCGCCTCGCTGCGCAAGTAAGGTCTAAAGGGAGTCAGAACGGCTCTTTCCGGTTACTCTCCCAATATATCTCTGGTGCCAACACCAGTTCCGAAAAGGTCAGTATGACGGTCCCTGTCGCGCAATCCGAAAAGTTTGCCATGACGGTACCTGTCTTGCAGTCGACTGCCGAAAATACAGGGTTCATGCAGTTTTTCCTACCAAAGGAATTCACGTCGGAAACGGCGCCGCAGCCGACGAATCCACGGGTCGAAATTATTTCCGTGGAGGGCGGCTATTATGCTGTGCGGAGCTATCGCGGCAGCGCTACCGAGAGCAACTTTGCACGCGCTCGGACCGAATTGCTAAACGCATTGAACGCAGATGGCCATTCCGTAAGAGGAGAGGTCATAAGGGCAACCTATAATGGGCCTTTCACACTCCCGTTCATGCGCAGAAATGAAGCGATGGTGCGCATCGACGCCCCGCGAAACTGATCGGCGGACCGCGCATCGGGCGCTGCGTTACCATCACCCTCTTCAGCTTTGGCGATGCTTTCCTTGCGCGGCGACTTCAAAGCAGAAAAATGGCGCTACGACAGGTCAGGATCACAAGCGGCGGGTAGAGGCGCATAGGCGGACCACTCCTCGACCCGAGGCGCTGACAGCACTGTGCGAACGGGTTTGTTCTTCTGATTTGGCGTCGTGAGAGTGCCGCGCCCCGTTAACAAATTGAGATTGCAGGAGCCAAACGCATCAGGGTTCAAGGTATCGCGCCAATGGTAGGTGTAGCCAGCTATGCGATATGCACACCCGAGCGATAGGCTATGGTGAGGGTAAGTTCCCAACGATCACGCCCAACGGACGCGTTCATCGACGTCAGCAGGATGGATCCATTCGGCGCGCGTACGAGCATAGGAAGCTGGCCGTAAAGCCCACCGACCCAAGCAATGTCGCGCGCGCGTATGGTGGTCGCGCCAGAGCGGATCAGGAGATCAGCACCATCATCGAGCGCATCGATGTCAGCCCCTATGAGTTCAAAACTTTCCGCGTGACCATCGCCGTCGAGATCCGAGGTAATGAACGTTTCTGCGCGCGTAACGGTGGCTAAAAACATGAAGAGTAGGGACAAGAAAATCTTCATCAAGGACACCCCCAATTGAATGGCGAAGCGCAAGTGCCTGGGCCTAATTTTCACGGCGATCACGCCGTAATGATACAACAGGGAGCAAAACAAAAATCAGCGCATCAGTATAGGAAATCTGGCAGAGATGGCTCGGTAAATTATCATCCCTAGCACAGTGGGCGTTATGCATAACGCCGCGAAGAGAACCTGAACACGGAGAAGGGATCAGCCATGTTGCGACTTGCTGTAATCTCGATTTTTCTATCGATAGCCGCGACTGTGGCGAGTGCGGCTCCGGCCTGTAAGAATTGGGAAGGCGTTCCGGTAGGTGCGAAGGGGCATCTCTTTACCTATGTCTTTGCCGTCGATCCACAGGACCGCGTGAATTCGCGTGGCGCGGCGCTTGGCAATGCTCTTGGACTGATCCAGCAAGATCGCGCGAATATGCATCGGTTCAATGCGGCCGGTCCCCTTGATGAATGGGACGGATATTTTACAGACCTGAACCGCCGGTCGATGATCTCCAATGCGGACTTAAGAACATGGTGCGACGGCACTGTCCCAAATCTTGAGCGGCTCATGCTCGATGCGCGGTATCAAAACATGTACATTGTCGACGTTTTTGCCGAGGGCAACCGTCTGGTGTTTTTTGTGAGCGTTCTGGCCGGATAATCCCTGCGCCGCTAGAGCGGGGAGACACCTTCGCGCATCCATTTTTGCAAGGTCATAACGGAGTGTTCGGAGTTCACGCCGCAGCGGGGATCAACCACCAGTGGCCCCGGGACATAGCCGCGTGATTTGAGGCCGCGCTGGACGGATTCAACGAGGTGGATGTCTTCCTCGACTGTGGTGGCGCGGTCCTGCACGGCGAGGCGGCGGATGGTTTCGCTGTCCCAGCCCTCTTCGGTG
Organism: Pelagovum sp. HNIBRBA483; assembly: GCF_040931995.1. NCBI lineage: Bacteria > Pseudomonadati > Pseudomonadota > Alphaproteobacteria > Rhodobacterales > Paracoccaceae > Pelagovum > Pelagovum sp. HNIBRBA483. The sequence continues at coordinate 1,002,183 of NZ_CP162412.1, read as the reverse complement.
TACCAGCCGCGCCAGACGATCACATGGTCGGCATCCACGGCGCGCCAGTGATAGGTGTTGAGCACATTGCCGGGGTAGACCTGAAAGCTGAACATTGGCCAGAGGAACCAGCTCGAATACTCCTCGGCATGGGCGTTGGAGCGGTCGATCTCATAGGTCATATTTTCAAGGCTCTGGCACTCGGTCGTGTGGCGCAGGCAGTAGCCTTGGGGCTGGATGTCATAGGTTTCAGGCTTGATCACGCCGGTGGCGAAGGTCGGGTGATTGATCGAGCAGTGGTAGCATTCGGAGTAGTTTTCGACCGAAACCTTCCAATTGCAGTTTTCGGGAATTTCTACCCATTCGATGGGTTTGAGCTTGTCCCAGTTCGGCACCCATTCTGACAGTTCATTACGGACATTGGGGAACCAGTCATCCATCGGGGCGGCGTCGGGATCGAGGTTGACGAAGATGAAACCGAGGAAAACTTCGGTACGAACCGCCGTCAGGCAGACTTTGCTTTTGTCGAAGCCCTCAACCGCCTTAAGATTTGGCCCCGCGCGCAGTTGGCCTGTCAGCTCATAGGTCCATGCGTGATAGGGGCAGACGACAACGCGGGTGGAACCGGCACCGGAGACAAGCTGGTGGGCGCGGTGTTGGCAGACGTTGTAGAAGGTGCGGATCTCGCCATCGCGGCCCTTGATGCAGAAGAGGCTTTCGCCGGCCATCTCAAACGCGAAGTAATCGCCCGGATTTTCGAGCTGGCTGGCGTGACCGGCGAATTGCCATGTGCGGGCGAGAAGGCCCTTGCGCTCGGCCTCGAAGATCAGGGGATCAGTGTAGTAGCGGGCATCGAGTGAATGGGTGAGCGGCGCGGTCATCAGCGATCCTCTTGATAAATGCCCAACTGGTGGCGACGGAGATGGAATTTTTCGACCCGTTCGACGATTTCATCGCTGGCAACCGAGATCACGAAGCTCAGGAGCGTTTCGAGAAGCGCAATCGTGGACACGGAAGACGGGAAAAACTGCGGTGTATCGACGGCAACTGTGAAGCCATGTTGCGCGGCCAGAATGATCGGGCTGGCGGGGCTGTCGGAGATGCCGATGACGGTGACGCCCTGCTCGCGGGCGATTTGCACCGCTTCGATCACCTCGGTGCGGTAGGGCTTGCAGGTCATGGCGATGAGCACATCGCGCCCGTCGGCCCATGCGAGATCATCGACCGCCGTGGACCCGGGGCGGGGGATGGCGTGGAACTGGGTCATGCCGGTGGAGGCGAGATAGGTGAAGTTGCGCGCATTGGCGTTGTTCACCCCCACACCGAGGGTGAACACCTGCCGCGAGGACCAGATCGCCTCGGCCGCTGCTTTGAGATCATCTGCCGAGATGGTGGCGAAGGTTTCCTCGATATTGCGGACGGCGCTGCCGATCATATCGGCATAAAGCCCGCCCAGCTCGCCGGAGCGGCTGATCCCTTGTAGCCAGCGGGCGCGGTCAGGAAAGCTGACGCCGCCCTGCCGGATGGCCTCGCGGAACGGGGCGCGGAAATCCTCGTAGCCATCGAACCCCACCTGCCGCGCCATACGGACAAAGGTGTTTGGCTTGACGTTGGCCGCTTCCGCGATCTCGCGCACGGTGGAGACGCCGACATCTGCCGGATTTTCCAGCACATAGCGCGCGGCCTTTTGCGCCTCGGGGGTGAGGCTGTCCCACTCGCCAGCGAGTCGGTCGAGAACAGTTTGTGATACATTTGTTTGATTCATGATTGACGATGATACAAACGTCCCATTAGCCTGTCCATCGAAAATGCGAGTCGCAGCAAGATCATTCACAGGACAGACAAATGCAGGATTCCAACTTCCCTACTCAGGCCCGTGTCGTCATCGTGGGAGGCGGGGTGATGGGGGTCGGGTTGGCCTATCACCTCGGCCACGAGGGCTGGGGCGCGGACACGGTGCTCCTTGAAAAAGCGGAACTGACCAGTGGCAGCACATGGCATGCGGCGGGGCAGATCACGCATTCAACATCGAGCTTCAGCCTCGGAAAATGCGTCGATTACAATATCGGGTTGTATTCCGGCAAGTTGGAGGCGGAGACGGGACAGGCGGTCACTTGGCATGGCTGCGGGTCGTTCCGGCTGGCCTATACCGAGGACGAGATGGACTGGCTGCGGCACACGCTCTCGGTCGGGCGGAGCCTTGGATTCAATATCGAATTGGTGGGGCCGGAACAGGTGGCGGAGTTGCATCCGTTCTACAATCTCGACGGTGTTTTGGGGGCGTTGCACACGCCGGATGATGGCCATGTGGACCCGACGAACGTCACTATGGCGATGGCCGCAGGAGCGCGGGCGAAGGGGGTGCGGATTTTCCGCCGCTGCCGCGCGACGCACATCACCCAAGCCGACAATGGTGAATGGATCGTGGAGACGGAAAAAGGCACGATCCGCTGTGAGCATGTCGTCAACGCAGGCGGCACCTATGCGCGGCAGATGGGGGAATGGTCTGGGCTGCAACTGCCGATGACCTCGATGACGCATCACTACTTCGTCACCGACGAAGTGCCGGAGTTCCGCGATCTGGAGAAGGAACTGCCGGTGATCCGCGATGACCGGAAGGTTTCCGGCTACATCCGCATGGAGCAGAAAAAGGGGCTGATCGGCATTTACGAAAAGACCAACCCGAACAGCGTGTGGATCGACCATTGCCCGTGGGAGGCCGAGAACGAGCTGTTTGACGCGGATTATGACCGTGTGATGCCGTGGCTGGAGGAAAGCCTGAACCGGATGCCGATCTTCGCCGAACTGGGAATCACCCGCGATGTGCATGGCGCGATCAGCCATCCGCCGGATGGCAACCCGCTGATCGGCCCTGCCCCGGGCGTGCGGAATTACTGGTGTTGCTGCGGCACGCAAATTGGCATTGGCTGGGGGCCGGGACTAACGCGCGAATTGGCCCGCTGGATGGTGCATGGGGCGGCGGATATTTCGATGCGGGATTATGACCCGCGCCGCTTTGGCAGCTATGCAACGAAAGAGTGGCAGGTGGTGAAAGCGCAGGAGGATTACTGCCTTCGCCATGAGATCCCCTTCCCGCATTTCAACCGGCTGGCAGGCCGCCCGATCAAACCATCGCCGCTGTATGAGCTACTTAAGGCGAAAGGCGCGGTTTACGAGGAGGTTTACGGCTTCGAGCGGCCGCGCTGGTTTGCCCGCGACGGGGTGGCGCAGGAGGATCACTACAGCTTCCGCCGCACGGAGACAGACCGGATGGTCGGCGCTGAGGTGAAGGCGGTGCGCGAGCGGGTGGGCATCATGGATGTGACCGCGTTCACCAAGGTGATGGTCGAGGGACCGGATGCCTATGCCCTGCTTGACCGGCTGACAGCGAACCGGATGCCACAGAAAAACGGCTCCATCACGTTGACTCATATGCTGAACCGCCGTGGGCGGATCGAGTTGGAAACCACCATTGTGCGGATGGCGGAGGATCGCTATTACCTTGTTTGCGCGGCTTTCTTCGAGCAGCGCTTGTTGGATCATCTGGCAGCGCAGCGCGCGGGCGAGGATGTGACCGTGACCGCGCTGTCGGAGGCGTGGGGCGCTCTGTCTCTGAACGGGCCGCGGACGCGAGATGTGCTCGCGGCATGCACCGATGCGCGGCTGGATAATGCGGCGTTTCGCTGGCTTTCGGCGCAGGAGATCGCCATCGCGGGGCATACGATCTGGGCCTTCCGTATGTCCTATGCGGGCGAGCTGGGCTGGGAACTGCACATGCCAGCTGATGCGATGCTGGACGTCTATCAAGCGCTTTGGGCGGCCGGAGAAGCGCATGGCATTGCCGATTACGGCAGCTTTGCGATGAACGTGATGCGGATGGAAAAGGGCTTCAAAGGGGCGGGCGAGTTGACCAATGAGGTCACGCTGGCGGAAGCGGATGTGCTGCGCTTTGCGCGGGAGGATAAGGACTATCTTGGCCGCGACAAAACTCTGAACACCGATTTGCCTTGGGTCTGCGCCTATCTGGAGATTGCGCCCGACGGGGTGCGCGACGGGCATGGCGGTGAGGCGGTGCTGTTAGAGGGCAATGTCGTCGGCTCTACCGCGTCGGTTGCCTATGGGCACACGGTCGGCAAGATCCTCGCCTTTGCCTATCTCAAGCCGCATGCCGCCAAAGCTGGCACGGCGTTGGAGGTGGTGATCCACGGCCAGCCGCGCAGCGCACGGGTGCTGGGCGAACCGGCCTATGACCCGCAAAGCCTGAAGCCACGCGCGGATGCGGTCGTGGAGGCGGCGGAATGACCTGCGCGGGAACAAGGGCGGGTAAGAGATGAAGATCACGCGGCTTTCGCTCTGGCATGTGCCTTTGACGAGCCACACGGCCTATTACATGGCCGAGGGCAAAACCTGCGATACCGTCGAGAGTGTGGTGATCGCTGTCGATACCGATACTGGCCTGCGCGGTTGGGGAGAGGTCTGCCCGATCCCGCATTACCTGCCCGCCTATGCGCGGGGCGTGGCCCCTGCCCTGCAAGAACTGGCGCCGGTGATCCTTGGCGCTGATCCCGTTGGGCCGGAGGCGCTCATCACGCGCTGCGCGGCCTATTTGCCCGATCACCGCTATGCGATGTCGGCGCTCGATATCGCGCTGTGGGACATCACTGGTCAGGTGGCGGGCCTGCCGCTTCACGCGCTGTTGGGCGGGAAGCGGCAGGCGGATATGCCGCTTTATCATTCGATCACCTGTGTTGCGCCGGACGAAATGGCCCGCATCGCCCGAGACGCGCAAGCGCAAGGGATCACCCAGTTTCAGGTGAAACTTGGCGCATCGGGCGACTGGCAAACCGACGTGGAGCGGCTGACCAAGGTACGCGCGGCGGTGGGTGACGGGCCGCTTGTTTATGGCGACTGGAACTGTGGCGCGACGACACTGGACGCGATCCGCGTGGGGCGCGCCGTGGCGCATCTGGACGTGATGCTGGAGCAACCCTGCAACACGTTGGAGGAATGCGCGCAGGTGAAGGTGGCAACGGGACTGCCAATGAAGCTCGACGAGCGCGCGCATGACACCGCGAGCCTTTTGCAAGCGCATCAATTGGGGTTGATGGATGCGGTGGCCCTGAAACTGTCGAAATTTGGCGGGCTATCGGCGACACGCCGCGCGCGCGACCTGACCCTGCATCTGGGCGCAAAGATGTGCATCGAATGCACTTGGGGGTCGGATATCGTTACCGCTGCCGCGCTGCATCTGGGTGCTGCGACCGAACCGGCGCGGGTGCTGAACGTGTGTGACCTGTCGCATTATGTTGGGCCGCGCCTCGCGCCAGACGCCCCGAGCCGCGCCAAGGGGCGGATCGCACCGCCCAAGGGGGCGGGGCTTGGCATCACCGTTGACGCTGCCGCACTCGGCACTCCTGACCTCATACTGGACTGACACAATGAACCGCCTGACCACCCAAGCCGAATGGATTGACCGCGCGCGCGCCGTGCTCCCTGCGGGGGGCTTCGGAAATTTTGATCCGACGACCGTTATCACCCGTGGCGAGGCTGCGCGGGTGTGGGATGCGGATGGGACGGAGTATGTTGATTATCTGATCGGCTCCGGCCCGATGCTGCTGGGGCATGGGCACCCTGAGGTGCTGGAGGCGGTGCTGCAACAGCTGCCCAATGGGCAGACCTTCTTTGCCAACAACCCGCAGGGCATCGAACTGGCCGAGGCGATTTGTGACGCGGTGCCCTGTGCCGAGCGGCTGCGCTATGTCTCCTCCGGCGGCGAGGCCGATATGTATGCGATCCGGTTGGCGCGGGCGTTTACGGGGCGGGACAAGATCGTAAAGTTTGAAGGCGGTTATCACGGCATGTCGGCCGAGGCGCAGATGAGCCTTGCGCCAAGCAAGCGGGTGAACTTCCCGCAAGCGGTGCCAGATAGCGCGGGGATTCCGCAGAGCGTCGCGGCAGAAATGCTGATCGCGCCGTTCAACGACCCAGAATTCATCCGCTCGCTATTGGCCGAACACGGGCATGACGTGGCGGCGCTGATCGTCGAGCCCTTGCAGCGGATCATCCCGCCGGAGTCTGGCTTTCTCCAATGCTTACGGGATGAATGTGACCGCTATGGCATTGTGCTGATCTTCGACGAGGTGGTGACGGGCTTCCGGTTTGATTACGGAGGTGCGCAGACGCTCTATGGTGTGACGCCCGACCTGTGCACACTGGGCAAGGTGATCGGTGGCGGCTTCCCGCTGGCGGCGACGGTGGGACGCGCGGATATCATGGCGCATTTCGACAAAGCAGAAGTGGGGGCGGATGCGTGGCTGATGCAGCTGGGCACGCTTTCAGGCAATCCGGTGGCGGCGGCGGCGGGGCTGAAGAGCCTCGAAATCCTACGGCGTGAGGGGCAGTATTCGTCCCTCCGCGCGACGGGGGAGCGGATCATGGGGATGATCGACGCCCATCTGAGTGCGACCGGCGTGCCGTATCAGATCGTCGGCGATGCGACATTGTTTGAAGTCGTGTTCACCAAGGACGCACCAAGAGATTACCGCGCGGTAAAAGAGGGCGACGCGGCGGCGGCTGGCCGCTGGAATGCGGCGCTGAAGGCCAACGGAATTTTCAAATCCGCCGGTAAGACCTACCCCAGCCTCGCGCTCACGGAGGCAGATTTACAGGTTACGGAGGCGGCAATCGCCAAAGCAGCGCGGGCGGTGGCGGGGGGCAAGTCTCCCTAAAAAGCAGCGTAATTGCGAAAGACATATCTTTTTGAACTCATTTTCGCCATCATCGCCTCAATTATCGAGGGACCACCTTTAATTTAAATTTTTGACTGTAGTGTTTAGAGTTCATGACGTTTCTGGATCGAGTCGCAAAATATCTGTTTATATTATCCGCAGTATTCCTCACAATCGGCGGCGCGTTTGTCTATGGTGTGGTGGCGTCTTCCAAAGACCTACAACCGGTACCATTGCTCAGGACGGTATTGGTCGATATTGGAAATATCGGCTTGTTCGACGAAGTTCCGTTCTCGGTCAGAAATCATTTGCAGCCTTCCCGTGGGCAGGGCAACGGGGTAACCAAGAACGTCACCGACGATGATAACCTCGTATTCATGATGGGGTTCTTCGACGGTGAAAACCAAGCGCGGCTCATCGAGCGCGATGGTACGATCATTCAACGCTGGTCATTGGATTATTTGAAACATTTCCCAGATGCGGAAAGCCGTCCTTGCGCGGTAAGTTCTCCGCTGGACGTTGATACGCATGGAGCACTCGTCACCCCTCACGGCGAACTTGTGTTCAATTATGAGTATTGCGGCACCGTGAAATTGACTCAATGTGGCGAGGTCGTCTGGGCCGTAGATGAATATACGCACCACTCGGTCACGCGCGCCGAAAAAGGCGGGTACTGGGTGCTTGGCCGAACACTCTGGGAACCTTCGCATGAACCTGATCGGTTCCGCCCCTTCTCAGCCACTTTGAGCACCGGCACGATCAAGGAAGATACCATTTTGAGGATTTCAGAAGATGGAGAAATTCTTGAGAGAACTTCCATTCCCGAGTTGATGCGGGAAGGCGGTTTACTGCCAATTTTGACAGCAACAGGCAGCAGTTTCGATGCAGGCAGCGTCGGTCCTGATGAGCCGGTCCATGCAAACAAAATTGCGGAGCTGAGTTCTCGCTTTTCCGACTCTTTTCCGCTGTTCAGGGCTGGTGATTTGATGATTTCGATGCGTGAGCTCAACTTCATCATGGTCATCGATCGAGAAACCCATGCTGTCAAATGGCATCAAACGGGCCCCTGGCTACGGCAGCATGATCCCGAATTCAGGTCAGATGGACGCATCTCGGTTTTCAACAATAATACATTTTCTACAGCGTACAAAAATCGCCGCACAGACCTTTCGACGCCTTTTTCCACGAATATCATACTCGTTGACCCAGCGACATCGGAGACCGAAGTGCGCTTCGGCGAAAGTACCGGACAAGAAATGCTTTCGGTAATCCGAGGTCAGCATGAACTCTTGCCAGATGACGGCATGATCATCACCGAATTTGACGGTGGGCGGGTTATTGAGGTCGATGGTAGCGGTATGATTGTTTGGGAATATGTCAATCAGTTTAATGACCAATACGTCGGCGAAATCACTAATGCAGACCTGTTCCCGCGCAATTTTTTTGGCAACAATCTTGCTGGGTTTGATACCTGCCAATAGCGCGGCGACATGAATTGCGGAAGAAAGTCCTTAGTCAAAAGTGAAGCGCTCACTTTTTGGCCGGAAACCGCGTATAGCGCGGCGCGATTGCACGCGGGGTTGGTGGTTGGATATTAGTGCTTTCCTCGTCAGGCGTGCCGCCATTGGTGGGGGCGAAGAGGAAGGCGCCGGCGCCGAGGAAGACCATGCTGAGCGCCACCATTTGCCCCCATGCGAACACGGTCGCGAAGGCGATGATGTAGCCGAGCATCGAGATGAGATAGCCCAAGCGCGCGCGCTCCATATCCGGCTGCGCGTAGGTTGCCCGCATGATGCGGGTGATGGTGATGGCCACCGCGCCGATCAGGCAGGCAACTGCAGGCAGCCCATGCCGCATGGCGATCAAGAGCCAGAAATTATCCACCGTGGGGGCCAACCAGTGCGGCCGCACCCAATCGCGCATCCCCAATCCGAAGATCGGATTTTGCCAGACGTTTTCGATGCCGAAGTTCCAGATGTGTATCCGCCACCAAGCAGTACGGGGGTTGAGGGTCATCGTCTCGACCAAAATGATGATCGGGCCGCGATCGGACGCAATGCTGAGGAACACGAAAGCAGCGACAAACAAAGCCAGAAGAAGCTTCCAGCGGTCGCGGCTCATGACACCCCACGCAAGCAGCCCAAGTTGCCCACCCACCGAGAGCATGGGCGCCGACGACTGGGCCAAGAACACAACGGCTAACGCAACGAGCACACGGACCGCGCGGCCCTCTCCCCAGCGATAGAGCGTGAAATAGCAGCCTAGGAACATTGAACCTGCGATGCCGAAATGGATCGGGTGGGCAAAGACCGAATTGACCCTGAATCCACCGAAGCGCATTTCGGGAGGTCCAGGCATGTTTGTTGTCGAAAACTTTATGAAAAAATCGAGCCAAAGGTTCGTTCCGGTGCGGTTTTCGATCACCGCGAAGGGGATCATCAGTGCGAGTGCGATGACAAAGGCGTTGAGGAAGAACCGGAATCCGGACAGCGAGGTGACCAGCACGCGGCCAACCAGAAAACCGCCGTAATATTCAATCGCTGACATCACCGCGAATTCAAACCGCGCCATGCCATGATTGACGATGAAGGACAGAAACACCCAGAAACTCAGAAGGGCCATCAGCGCGTCGATCCGGTCGAAGCCGGAGTCAGAGCGTATCCGAATGAGGGTGAAGGGAATGATCGTTACGAGAAGGAACAGCCGGAACGGGATTAGGTTGATCCCCGCCAGATGTGGCTGGAGCGGTAAGAACATCAGAAAAAGGTAGAGCACCAACCCGAATTTGACCCAACGGGGGAGTTCGGATTGTGCCGGTGCCTCGTTGACATGGGCATCCGGGATGAGAGTGGGGCTTCGGAGCAAATGACTGACCGTCTGTGGCTGGGTTCTGTGCGGTTACAATGCCATATCCGTGCGCGATGCCCAATTATCCTTTTTCAGCCGTGCCTTCCGATGCGGGGGGCAGGCGACCATAGGGCAACAATTCGACACCGCTACGGATCACCCGCGCGGGATTTCCGGCGACGATGCTGTTGGCGGGGACAGATTTGGTGACAACCGATCCGGCGGCAACGATGCAACTGTCGCCAATCGTGACGCCGGGCAAGATCAGAGATTTTCCGCCAATGAAGCAATGCTTGCCGATCCGCGTATCGCTGCGAAGGGCGCGGACCATATCATGGGACAGTACCCGCACATCGAAAGCGATATAGGTATAGGCATCGACGTGAATGCCCTTGGGATGGGTGCGGTCAAGCCGCGCGGAGAAGGACAGCTCGACAGTTGGGTGAATATCCATGCCCCAGATCGTGCGGAGACCCCATCTGCGCAGGGCAACCAGCGCCCCGCGCAATTTCCGCAAGTTGTTCAGACTGAGAGCCACCCGTTCCTCCCATGCGATCCCGAATGCTGCTTACTTCCCTACCCTTCTTGCTCTGGCGGCGTTTGTCCAGCGCCGAGGGCCGGGACGGAGCCGTAGCTGCGGGGCTGCTCGGCGAAACGGGCCGCGGGCGCGGGCAAGGAGACGCTGCCGGTGGGCGTGTCGAGCGTGATGCGCCGCAGATGCGGGTGGGACGCGAGGGCGGCCATGTCATTGACCATCGCCAGCGCAATATCAGCATCCTGAAGGCGGGAGATGGCATCGGCGGCGGTGAGTGTGCCAAAGGCGGCGGCGACGTGGGCGTCTGTTTCGGCACGGTTGGCGACGCGCTGCACGTTGGTGGCAAAGCGCGGATCGGTGCCGAGGTCCGGCTGTTGCAGGAAGTCACGCGCGAGGTTGCGCCATTCGCGGTCGCTCTGGATGGAAATGAGAATTTGCTTGCCGTCCGAGGTTTCGAACACGCCATAGGGGGAGATCGACGGATGCGCCATGCCGATGCGCTTGGGCGTGCGGCCAGCTTCGTGGTTGAGGAGCGGGACGGTCAGCCATTCGGCGATTACATCGAACATGGAAATGTCGATCCGCGCGCCCTGCCCTGTGATCCCGCGCTGGATCAGCGCCTCAAGGATCGCGGCATGGGCGGTCGCGCCGGTGGCGATGTCAACGATGGAGATACCGACGCGAGCCGGCTCGGACGGGCCGCCGGTGATCGAGCAGAGGCCCGACTCTGCCTGAATGAGCAAGTCATAGGCTTTGCGATCGGCAAGTGGGCCGTCCTCGCCATAGCCGGAAATGGAGCAGGTGATCAGGCGGGGGTAGTCTGCCCGCAGGCGTTCAGGGGCGAAGCCCAAGCGGGACAGCGCACCGGCTTTCAGGTTTTGGACGAGCACGTCGGCATCGGCGATCAGCGCCTCCAGCGCGGCGCGGTCCTCTGCGGTGCGCAGGTCGAGCACGCGGGAGTGCTTGCCGCGATTGAGCCAAACGAAATAGCTGGACTGCCCTGCCGCCGCATCATCATAGCCACGGGCGAAATCGCCTTCGGGACGCTCTATCTTAATGACCTCTGCCCCTGCATCGGCCAGCCGCGCGGTGCAGAAAGGGGCTGCGACCGCCTGCTCGACAGCGACGACTTTGAGGCCGGAAAGGGGAAGCGTCATGCGGGAACCTTTCAGCGCTAGAAAGAACGCGGCAGGCCGAGAATATGCTCAGCCACATAGGAGAGGATCAGGTTCGTGGAGATCGGCGCGACCTGATAAAGACGGGTTTCGCGGAACTTGCGCTCGACGTCATATTCGCTGGCGAAACCATAGCCGCCGTGGAACTGCAAACAGGCGTTTGCCGCTTCCCAGCTGGCCTTGGCGGCGAGGTATTTCGCCATGTTCGCCTCGGCCCCGCAGGGCTTGCCCGCGTCAAACAGGCGGCAGGCGTCGAAGCGCATGAGATCGGCGGCGCGAACCTCGATATAGCTTTCGGCGATGGGGAACTGGACGCCTTGGTTCTGCCCGATGGGGCGGCCAAAGACGCTGCGCTCGCTGGCGTATTTGGTGATCCGGTCCACGAACCAGTAGCCGTCGCCAATGCATTCGGCAGCAATCAATGCACGTTCGGCATTGAGGCCGGTGAGGATATATTTGAAGCCCTGCCCCTCCTCCCCGATCAGGTTTTCAGCGGGGATTTCGAGGTTGTCGAAGAACAGCTCATTTGTCTCGTGATTGACCATGTTGCGGATTGGGCGCAGGCTCATGCCCTGCTGCAAAGCCTCCTTCACATCGACGAGGAAGATCGACAGGCCTTCGGATTTCTTCTTCACTTCGGCCAGCGGCGTGGTGCGGGCAAGGAGGATCATCAGGTCGGAATGCTGCACGCGGCTGATCCAGACCTTTTGACCGTTGATCACATAGCGGTCGCCCTTGCGCACGGCGGTGGTGCGGATTTTGGTGGTGTCGGTGCCGGTTGTCGGCTCGGTGACGCCCATGGACTGCAAGCGCAGCTCGCCCGACGCGATGCGCGGCAGGTAGGTGCGGCGCTGTTCCTCGCTGCCGTGGCGCACGAGCGTGTTCATATTGTACATTTGCCCATGACAGGCTCCGGAATTGCCGCCCGAGCGGTTGATCTCCTCCATGATCACCGAGGCTTCGGTGAGGCCAAGGCCGGAACCGCCGTATTCTTCGGGGATCAGGGCGGAGAGCCAGCCTTCGCGGGTGAGCGCATCGACGAAAGCCTCAGGATAGGCACGGGCCTCGTCAACCTCGCGGTGGTAGCTATCGGGGAATTGGGCACAGAGCGCACGCACACCTTCGCGGATGTCCTGAAACTCTGTCTCGAACCCAATGGTCATCTATATACTCCTCAATTTTCCGACTCAAAGCCGCCTGCGCTGACGTTGCGCCCGCTGACGGCGGTTGTTTTGAAGATAGCCCAGACCTGATCGCCGACAGCGAGGTCCATCTCGCGGCCAGCGCGGCGGGTGATGCGGGCAAGAAGGCGGGTTTGCCCCAAGCTCATGCCGACCATCATCCCCGGCCCGTCGCCTTGGTGCAGGTCGGTCACGCGGGCAGGCAGGCAGTTGCGGGCGCTCAGATCAGGCGGGGCCTGCCGCGCGAGGATCACATCCTGCGCCGCGACCCGCACCCTGACGGGGGCGTCGGGTGGGCCGATCCAGTCAGGCAAGGTCAGTTCGCCACCAGCAAAGCGGATTGTGCTGAGCGCATCCTCGGCATCGTAGCCGACCACCGTACCTTCGATCAGTGCGCCTGCATTGCGGACACCGAAATAACGGCTGTGGCGTGGATCGCTCAGGATATCGGCAATCGGGCCAGCCTGGCGCACATGCCCATCCTCGATCAGCACGAGATGCGAGGCAAGGCGGGTGATCTCGGACAGGTCATGGCTGACATAAAGGACAGGTAGGCGGGCAGCATCGCGGATCCGCTCGAGATACGGAAGGATCTCGGCCTTGCGCGGGGCGTCCAGCGCGGCGAGCGGTTCGTCCAGCAGGAGGATCTCCGGCGCGGACATTAAAGCCCGCCCAAGGGCGACGCGTTGCGACTCGCCTCCGGAAAGGCCCGCAGGGCGGCGGTCCAACAGCGCCTCAAGCCCCAGAAGGCTGACGATATCGTCAAAATCCGCGCTGCCGCCATAGGTGAGGTTCTGGCGGACGGTCATATGGGGAAAGAGCCGCGCCTCTTGGAACACGCACCCGACTCGGCGCTGATGGACAGGCACGGATAACCGCGCTGCGCCGTCAAAAAGCACCCTTCCGCCAACGACGATCCGGCCTGCATCTGGGCGCGAGAGGCCGGCGACGGCGTGGACGATGGAGGTTTTACCCGCACCCGAAGGGCCAAAAAGCGCGGTCACGCCGGGGCCTGTCTCGAAGGCGATATCGAACACGCGGCCGCCGAGGGTTTGGGTATAGGCAACGGTGAGGGTCATGCCTGCCTCCGACTGTGGAGGCGGGAAGCGAGCCGTTCGGAAAGCCAGATCGCCACGGCAGAAATGAGGATCGACACCACGGCCAGCCGCAAGGCCAGCGGTTCGGCGCCGGGAACTTCGAGCAGCGTGTTAACCGCGAGCGGAATGGTTTGTGTCTCTCCAGGAATGTTGGAGACAAAGGTGATCGTGGCGCCGAACTCGCCCATCGCCTTGGCGAAGCCGAGAACCGCACCGGACAGCACCCCCGGCAATGCCAGTGGCAAGGTGATAGTGAAGAACACGCGCAGCGGACCCGCGCCCAAGGTGCCTGCTGCGGCCTCCAGCTTGGGATCAACGGCTTCGAGCGCGAGCCGCATCGCCCGAACGACCAAGGGCAGGCCCATCAACGCGGCGGCCAGCACCGCGCCCGTCCAGCGAAAGGCGAGAACGAAGCCGAACAGGCTTTCGAGCCACTCCCCGATCGGCCCGCGCCGCCCGAAAGCGAGGAGCAGAAGGTAGCCCGTAACCACCGGCGGCATGACCAGCGGCAAATGTACCAGAACGTTCAGCGCGCCACGCCCTGGAAAGCGCCAACGGGTCAGCGCGTATGCCAAGAAAAAGGCCACTGGCAGTGCGAGAACGGTGGCCCAGACCGCCACTTTCAGCGAGAGGCGCACGGCCTCCAGTTCTGCGGCACCCAGACCGAACATCAGCGCGCCTCCGGCAGCGGGATAAAACCCGCTTTGGAGAAGATCGAGCGGGCTTCATCGCTGGTGAGGAACGCTTGCAACGCGGTGGCGCCATCTTGGGCGGTTGCGGTCAGCGCCATCGGGTAGCGAATGGGCGGGTGGCTTGCTTCAGGCACATCCGCGAGGGTCATGACGCGCGGCTCGACGGCGGCATCGGTGGCATAGACCATGCCTAGCGGCGCTTCGCCCAGCGCAACAAGCGCCAATGCCGCGCGCACATTTGCAGCCTGCACGACAAACGGCGCGAGCGGCTCCCAGAGGCCGAGATGTTCCAGCGCGGCGCGGCCGTATTGGCCTGCGGGGACGGCCTCGGTGAGTGCCATTGCGAGCGGCCCTTGACCTAAACGGGCGGGGAGGCTGTCGTCCAATGCGGCGGGGGTCGCGCCAGCGGGGCCAATCAGCACGAGCCGATTTGCGAGGAGATCGCTGCGTGTCTCGGGCCGAAGCGCGTCTTGCGCCTGCAACCAATCCATCCAATCGCTGCTGGCAGTGATCACCAGATCAGCGGGCGCGCCGCGTGCAACCTGCCGCGCGATGGTGGAGCTTCCGCCATAAACGATGCGCAGATCCGGGCCGGACCACACGGACGCAACCTCATCAAGCACGTCCTTCAGGCTCGCCGCCGCGTAAAGGTTCAGCGGTGCGGCCCGCGCTGGCGCGGAGGCCAGCAGGCAGAGGGCACATATGAGGTTCAAGATATGGCGCATCATCGCTCCGGTTGCTTTGAGACGACTATGGGCAAAGCGCGTTCCTAATGCCAGATGCCTTCGCGCGTTGCCAGATGCGCGACGCGCGCGCGGACATCGGCGCGGATCGGGCCATTGCGCGGGGCATCGCGCAGTTCGTTGACCCAATGAGCGGGCGGGCCGGTAAAGCGTTTACGCCCCTCCCAGCGCAGGTCAGCGAGGACGCCGCGCGCTGCATCCGGCAGGGAATCGGGCAGCTCATGGCCGTTCAGAACGCCCCAAACAGCCGACCAAAGCCTGCCGACAGACCAAGGATTGTAGCCGCCACCGCCGAGGACCAAGAGCCTGTCACACAGCGACATCAAACCGCGCAAGATATCCAGATGCGCATTATTCGAGAGGGCAAGGCGGGATTGCGGATCTTCGAGCAAGGCATCAGAGCCGCATTGCAGCACAATCGCCTCGGGGCGGAAGCGTTGCACCAGTGGCAAGAGCAGATGATCACGGATCAGGGCCATCTCATCGTCGTTCATTTCGCGCGGCAGGGGCAGGTTATAGACCTGCCCTACCCCACGATCGGCGAGCGCGCCGGTGCGCGGCCAGCGGTTTTCTTCATGAGTAGATATTTGCAGCACGTCCGCATCATCGGCGAAACGAGCCTCGACGCCGTCAGGGTGGTGGGCGTCGATGTCGATATAAGCGATGCGGCGCAGGCCCGAGCGGCGCAAGGACAGGATCGCCAATACCGGATCATTGAAATAGCAAAAGCCGTTGGCGTAATCGGGAAAGCCGTGATGGGTGCCCCCCGCGGGAGAATAGATGATGCCGGGTTCAGAGAGCAACTCACCGGCCAGAAGCGACGCCCCTGCGGAAGTGGCGGGGCGGCGGAACATCTCGGCAAAGACCGGATTGGACGGCGTCCCAATATTGTGACGGGCGCGGACGGGATCGCTGACCTGTTGATCCGCCTCGGCTTGCGCCAGCGCCGCAATGTAGGCGGGCGTATGAAACAGGGACAAGGCCGCGGGCCTGGCGCGGGGGGAGATAATGAATTGAGCGGTCGGCAACCAACCCAATGCGCGGGTGAGATCCATCACCGTTGAGACACGCGGCACCCGCAAAGGATGCCACGGCCCGTAAGACGACCCGCGATAGATCTCATGCCCGATAAAACGGACCGGCAACGATGAGGATGGTAATTGCATCAGCCTCTTCCGGATGCGAGTATGCGCTCGAACACAGCACAACATGTTCCTCAGGAGAAATTGTCAATGTTGGTCCAGCGCCCGCTGTCACTGAGGCACGTTCCTAAGAGCGACTTGCGTGTTCAGTTCGCGGCGCTTTGCTATCGCAGTGTGGGGAAGCAAACACAGGTATGCCTGATCACCAGTCGCAGGCGGCGGCGATGGATCATCCCGAAGGGCTGGCCGATGCATAATCAGACCCCTGCCGAAGCCGCGGCACAGGAGGCTTGGGAAGAGGCTGGGTTGACGGGTAAGGCACTTGATCTTTGTCTGGGTGTCTATCTTGAGGATAAGCGCACGGATGACGGGATTTTGCCGGTTTTGACGATGGTTTACCCGGTGCATGTAACCGCCGCGCACACCAAGTGGCCGGAAAAGGACGAACGGCGGCGGAAATGGTACCGCCCAAAGAAGGCTGCAAAGAAGCTCGACAACGCGGAGCTTGCCAAGATCGTCAAGAACTTCAACGCCAAGCAAATCCAAATAGGCAAATGGTTGGCGTGAATGCCCTTTGCCATGAAGGGCAAAGTGACTATGTAACCGCATGGAAGCAATGCCGTGCGGCGGTAGATTGATGATCAAATACAGTTTGAAATGCGATCAGGGGCACGGCTTTGAAAGCTGGTTCAAATCCGGTGAGGCTTTTGGCAAGCTGATGGATGCGGGTATGCTCCACTGCGAGATTTGCGGCTCGGGCACGGTCGAGAAACAGCTGATGGCACCTGCGGTACGCTCCGAAAAAGGGGCGATGGAACCTGTTGTTGCGGCGCCGGAACGGCCGCTTTCTGCCCCGTCAAACCCGGCGGAAGCTGCAATGAAGGCGCTGCGCGAGAAGGTTGAAGCAAATTCCGAGTATGTCGGGCTCAGTTTTGCCAAGGAAGCCCGCGCGATGCATGCGGGTGAAGCGCCAGAGCGCTCAATCTACGGAGAGGCGAAGCTCGACGAGGCGCGCAAACTGCTGGAAGATGGCGTGCCGGTGACGCCCCTGCCCTTTGCGCCGAAGCGGAAATCAAACTAACCGTTAGTAGGCCGTTTCGTCCTGTTGAACCCTTCTTCCTTTTGGGCCGGTGACCAAACTGGCAGTTCTGCACCGCGCGGGTGATCTTTGGCGGATGGGTGGAGGAACTCGGATGGCTCCCGCCCCACCAGCCGACGCTTGCGCAGCAAGAACAACTTCCCCCAGCCGCGCCAAGTGCTGACCATTGGTGCGAGCGGATCCTGCGGGAAACGGCCTTGCCAGCCTGCGGGAAGTGGAAGGCCACAATCAGCGAGCCGTTCAAGAAGCCAGACAAGCGGGATATTGGCAAGCGGGCGCGCCGGGAGAAAATCCCCGATCTGGCCGCCGACATCGCCATGCGTGCCACGGAACCAGATCTGCTCGACCCGCCCATCGAAGTTATCTGGAGAGGACCACAAAACGGGGAGATAGCCCTCGCGGGTTTCATCGATCCCAAGCGCATGAAAGCCGAAGGCAACATGCGGCCCGAGCCGGTGATCGTGGAAACTATGCTTTTCCTCGGTCAGCCGCCACAGGAGCGGCAGCCGCAGGCCAAGAGCCTTGACCGTGTCCCAAACGCCGATGGCATCAATGCGCACCTCTGCGTGACAATAAGCAGCCCGGAAGGCCGCGCGGGTCGTCGGATCGCTCCGCAATTGATAGAGGCGATAGGCCTGCCGGATGTTGCGTTCGATCGCTTCGTGCGGGCGCAATAGGCCAACTTTGCCGATCACACCAGCCAACGAGCGCACCGCATAGGCGCCACGCGAGTAGCCGATCAGGATGATCCTGTCCCCTTCGCGGTAGCGGGACGCAAGCACGCCATAGGCGCGGCGGATTTGGCGGTTGATGCCCTTACCCGTCATCACGGTGTAAGTCTCTCGCCAGTCGCGCCATTGGATGCCCGCTTCGTAATGCAGGGTCAGGTTGGCGGTATGCCCTGCCTCGCGCAGCAGCTTGTAGGTTTTGCCTGCGTTGGTTTCATATCCGTCTGCCAAGGAGGACATCGTGCCATCCAGAATAACCACATGGAGCGCGGGACCACGGCGGCGAACGGGGTCTTCTTCCTGCCGCGGAGCGCGACGGAACAAGCCAAGGAACCAATCACCGAAACGTCGCAATGGCATAGGGGGAAAAACCTATCCTTCTCGATAGCGCTCTGCTGGCGCTGCTCTCGTTCAGCCTAGCGACCTGATCTTTGCTGTCCAGTGGATCACTCTTTTCTTGCCGCGCAGGAATGTTTGATGTTCGGTGGAGAAAACCGTGAGGGAGGCTTTGATGGATCAGGTCAAATTTACCGCGATGAAAGATGGCGATGCAGAGGATTATGCCTTCCTGACGAAACACGAAACCGAGTACACGAAAGGCACCGCAGACCTGCTGTTGAAGGCGCTGGTCGATCTGGACGAGAGCCTTTCGGGCTATCAGATCACCCGCCTTGGGCATTCATTGCAATCGGCCACCCGCGCCGAGCGCGACGGGGCCGATATTGATTGGGTCGTCTCAGCCCTGTTGCATGATATTGGCGACATTTACGCCCCCTATAACCATGACGAATACGCCGCGACGATCCTGCGCCCCTTCGTGCGGGAGCAGTGCACATGGGTTGTTGAAAAGCACGGGGATTTCCAACTGGCTTATTACGGGCAGCATGTGGGCGCCAACCCCGACAAGCGCGAGATTTATCGCGGCCATCCATATTTCGACGACTGTGCGACCTTCTGCGAGCGCTGGGATCAAAGCTCTTTCGACCCCAACTATGCGCATGAGCCGATTGAACATTTCGCAGAGCGGGTGCGCGCGGTTTTTGCGCGCACGCCCTATGATCCAGCGGTTATCCGGCCGGGTGAACGGGAACCGTTGGTGACCGTCTAGGGGGTCAGGCCGAAGATCGCTGCCAAGCCGAGGCCGGAGCGCAGCGCGTTCGCAATTCGGCCGGTGACGCTGGTGAACTCGCTGACCGGCTGATCGGAGACGAAGATGATGTCATCGGGACGCAGCTGGAGGTCATTGGCCAACGCAAGGCGCGTCGGGTTGCTGAGGTCCAGATAATAGGCATCAAACTCACTGTGATCATTGTGATCTAGCCGGAGCAGGAACACCTGCTTGAGGTCGGCCTCATCGTTACCCATGGCCCCACTGGAAAATACCGCATCGGCCAAGCTGGGACGCGCGATTTGCTCGATCTCGATCAGACGTGGCGCGGTTCCCGCGCCAGTGATCATCACGCTTTGTTGGTCGTAGGCGACGGGCTCGAGAACGATCCTGTCGTCAGCTTGAAGGTAGATATCGCGAGCGGGATCCTCGATGAGCACACGCCTTGCGGAGACGCGATATTCACTGCCTTTGCGGCTGATACGCGCAATGACATCGCTGCGCCGGTCAACGGTGACATTTGCCGCGCGCAGGGCATCAGCCAGCGTGAGCGGGTCTGTCGTGATCGGCAAGACGTTGTTGCGGCCACCGCCCGTGGCCGACGTGACTGTGACGGTTTGCGAATTGAACCCTGTAATGTTGAGCGAGAAGTCAGCGGCGCTATCACGGGCCTCAATCACGACAACATCACCGGGATGCAGGTAAATCGCTTCACTGCGGAAATTTTCAAGCAGAGCGCTGGCGGCTATACCGTATTGCTTGTCACCACGACGCAGGCGGATCAAATAGTCGCGTCCGTTAGGCGAGGGCAGATTCAGGCCACCTATGACATCGACAAGTTTGACAGGTGCCTCGACCACAGGGATCAACAAGTCCGTGACTCCGGCGGGGATGTCCCCCATCAAGCGGACGAGTTGAGAATTATTCGACTGGATCGAAAGTTCGACCTCGGGATTGAGCCCTGCGCGCAGCAAAGCGGAGGACAATGCTTCAATCGCTTCTTCGGTGGTCATGCCCTCAACGGTGACATCGCCTGCGCCGAGAAGCGTCACCGAGCCGGTCGAGGAAACGACGAGCGGGCGCGCTGTCGGCACGTCGCTCACCAAACCGCTGTCAGAAACCTGCGGGATGAACTGGGTGAAAGACAGGATGTCGCCCGCGCCGATCTTGTAGATCGGGCGTGCGCCAGTCGGCGGTAACGGCAGCGTTGATGGTGCAGCAGCACTGCCTGCGGAAGCGGCGAGCCTCTCGGCGATCAGGGCGCGTGTTTCATCCAGAGTGCGACCGAGAACATTGACCGTTCCGATATCGGCGGCGAAGATTGTCCCGTTTTCCAAAACCGGAAGCGAAAGCCCTTCGACGATGGCGCGAGGCACGCCGTCGGAACCAACAGTTTGGCGCTGCGAGGCAAGTGTCAAAACATCACCGACGCCGATGCGATAAACGGGTGGCGGGGCGTTAGGGGGAAGTCGTTCGGCGCGTGCCGTCGTTTCACTTTGCAGGGCTGTGCCGGATGCGGAGCCGGCATCGAGCACGATTGCCGCGCGTTGCCAGCGTGTGGCATTGGCGGCGCGGGTTACTTCGGGTGTCAGCGGCTGAATATCGAGGGTGAAATCAGCCTGATCCAGCGCGGCAGCTTCGCGCGTGGCTTCGAGCGGCAGGCTTTGCGACACATAAGCCGTATCACAGGCGGTAAGAGCGAGAACTGCGGGGAGAGTGAACTTCAGTGGGGTCATTACCATTGGCCTACTCGCAGATCAGCGTGGCGCGGGCAGATGGCGCGCGCTTAAGAAGGGACTTGAGACGATCAGCTTGCGCCCGCGTTGTGCGGCCGGCGCGCACCACCGACACGATCCATTGCGCCCGCGGGGCGAGTGCCGCTGTGACCGGCGCGCCTTCGTCAACCCGTGGGCAAACGACGATCACGCGCTCGAAACTGTCCTCGATTTCGGAGATCGTTTGCTCAATTGAAAGCGGGTTCAAGCGGGCCTTGCGCTGCGCTTTGAAAATGGTGACACCATCGCCAGCTTCGAACTTGTCAAGCAGCCCCTTGCTTGAGCTTGGTGTGATGCCACTCACATTCAAGCTCCCTGTCAGATCAACAACCGCTGCCCCGCCGTCGGGCAGTGCCGAGGCAAGATAAAGCCCGACCCCGCCAGCAAGCGGCGCGGAGCTGGTAGGTGTGACGAGTATGCGCTTGGGCAGCGATTGTGCGATCTCGACGGAAATTTCCTCAAGTTGCGGATGCGGCCTGCGCGAAAATTTGGCCGACAGGCGGCCAACGCGCGCCACCAAACGCCCAAAATAACGGCTGACCCCAGAAGCGGCAATGTCACTGCTCATCGCTTCCGACACCGCGCGGCGGGTATAAAGAACGCCGCGCCGCATGGTAATGATAAGGGCGACGCCGGATCCGATAAACAACCCCAGCACCAAACCCAATGCTGCGATCAGAGGTTTTTTCGGAGAAGTTGGCCTAATCGGCGGGACGGCCATCTCGTAAATATCGGCAATTGCCGCTTGGAAACCTTCTGTAATGCGCTGGGTTTCAAATTGGCGCACCATCACTTCATAGATGGTTTTTTGAACTGTCGCCTCGCGCTCCAGAGTTGCCAGTTCAGAGGCGGCGTTGGCATTGCGGCGGGCTAACTGCTCAAACTCGTCTATGGTGCGGTTTACTTCCAAAAAGCGGACATCCAAGTTGGCGCGGGCATCCTCGATCTGCTCTTCAGCTGGGACTTCCCACGTCGACGGGTTGGATTGCCAACCGATCAAACGGCGGAAATCATTGCTGCGCACAATTGGGTGGTCGTCGATCAGACGGTTGCGGGTCGTGGTTGAAAACACAGGTGAATCACTACGGATCGCCTCAAGCGCATCGAAGGCGGCGCGCAGTTCGGAAATCGTCTCGCGTTGATCACGCAGGAGCACCAACTGAGCCGATGCGCGCGCAAGCTCCTGATCGGAGGCGAGATCATTCTTGACCGCGTATTCCGCGATGGCGTCGGCCGCAGATTCAAGCTCCGACTGGACTTGCAACAGTTCGCCCGCGAGATAATCGATTTGGGCGCGAGACTTGGCTTTCTGATCCGTCAGAATATCCGCCAAGGCGCGCTCAACGATGGTGTTGGTGATGATTGCGGCGCGTTCTGGATCGCTGTGCGACGTGGTGATGCTGACCAAACCGCCATCACCGACTGACACTACCACTTGCTCATTAAACTTCTCGACGATTTGGGCGATTTCAGCGGCAGGCGAATATGTGCGGCGCTCACTGACACCGAGTGCGACCTGGATCTCACCACGCAAGCTCAGCTCACCGAATGGCGGGTTAAATTCTTCATCGTCAAAAAGCCCTGCCTCATCAGCAATGGACAGGATGAAGTCCCGGGATTTGATCCTGTCTTCCAACGTGGCTGAGGGGCCGCCTCCGCCGCCAGCCGACACGCCTGCCAAGGCAGCCAAACCACCTAGATCACCCAGACCTGACAGTCCGCCAGATTTTTCCTCGAAGGCGAATTTCGCCCGCGCTTCAAAAACAGGTTCGGCGATGGCAACGGCGTAGTAGACCGCAGCAGCCGCTGCCAAAAACGTCGTCACACCGATGAGAAACCACTGGGACCACAAAGCCGCAAACAACTCGGCGAGATCGATCTCGTCGTCAGCAATCTCCACTGTATTGTCAGACAAGTGCATCCCCCATCGGCGCCAAAATCACATTCCGATTGGTCTTGCTGGTTTTTGGCAGGTTTTGCAACCCTTTGGCCAGCGGGACAGCCCTCTAGCCTGCGGCGATATGCGTTGCACGGTCGGCGGCTTCAGGGTGTGGTTTTCTGTGCCGGAACGGAATTCGACGCGCGAGATGCAGGCCAATCAGGTAGGTCCCGACAAAAAGCACCACGAAACCGATGAAGGCTATGAAAGCTTGACGCGGTTGGTCGACCAGAATTACCCCAGCGATCATCGGCGACGCGATCATCGGAAGCATGACGGCTGTTGCAAGAGGATTGGCCAATTCACGACGACCACGCCCCAACAGCAGAATTTCGAGCGCACGCATGACAAGCTGATGATAATGGAGCCGGTCCGGTTGATCGGATGGGCGCCCAGCGCGGCGGCGGCGGTAGATGGCAAAACAGGTATCGGCCACCGGCCAGAAGAAGATCAAAAGGACGGCAAAGGCGCTGATTTCGGGACGGGCATAAACGAGCGCTATGGCACTCCAGCCCAGGAAATGACCGACGGAATAGGCACCACCGTCCCCAAGGAACACTTTGCCAAACGGATAGTTGAACAGCAGGAACCCACCCAGGGCTGCCATGCAGATCAGACAAGCCTCGAATACATTCGGCACACCATGCTTGGCCGCAACATAGGCCAATGCGCCAGCAACCATCATGGCGGTAGAGGTCGACAGGCCGTTCAAACCATCGATGAGGTTGAAAGCATGCGAAACGCCCGCCGCGGCAAAGAGGCTGAAGAGGATGGCGAATGGCGCAAAGGTGAAGAACAGGTCGATGACGGGGAGATCGACGCGCGGCAACCAGAAACCAAAGAAGACAACGACCAACATGCCTGACGCCGCAGCAGCGATTAGCCTGTTACGAGGCCGGACGTTCATGCCGAGATCTTCCAGTAAGCCGGCGGCGAAAACAGGAAGAAGGGTCGAAATGAACAAAAGATAAGTGTCGCGTTCGCCGTCAGATGAACCCCATGAGATAACGGCAGCAGCAAGTGCGATGACAAAAGCCACGCCGCCTAGGCGCGGCGTCGGAGCGACATGAGAGGCTTGCACCGCGCGGGTATCGGCGCGCCGTGATAAGGCCCCCATCTGAAATGATTTCGTTGCCCAGATAAAACCGCTGACCACAAACGATACAGCAAAAACAACGAGCAAAGAAACAACAGCAACATTCATGGTAATGGCACTTTTTCGGAAGTCTTGACTGAACAGCAGTGGCAAAATGAGATTAGCCACTTGGCTCTTAGCACAGGTTAGGCTTCACGACAAATCGCTTTTGCTGCGCGTGCGAAACGTTGCGCGGGCGTTTCATCGCCGTCCTTTCAGGCGGAGGGGGTCACTCTTTCCCGCAACTGCACACTCCTGGGGTGCGCAAACCCAGCCAGCAAGATCTTTGGCAGATCAAGCCGCCCAGTTATATTTGCCGGAATAGCTTTCTTTTCGGCTCTCGCCTCCCATCAACACGCTCATGATGGCCCAATGGGAATCGGGAAGTTCCTGAAATGCCTCTCGGATGGGGCGTTGATCGGTCGATCCGGCGCGTACGCAGAAGAGACAGATATCGGTCATCGCCGCGAGGTATCGCGCATCGACGACCGGCATCAATGGTGGCGTATCCAAAATCACCACATCAAAAAGCGCGCGGGCGTTTTGCATCAGTTGCCGGAACCCCTCGGACTGCAAAACCGTATCGGTAGGGATTACAGACGGATTTGCGCCGAGAACCGTGTGCAACCCCGCCACGCGATCGGGAACGTAGAAATTGCTGGCATCGTCGTCGGCGAGTGCCTCCAGTTCGGCACCGGCTTGCAAGAAGTCGTGCAACCCGCGCGTTGGCGAGATCCGCATCAGGCGGTGGATCGACGGATTTCGGAAATCAGCGTCAATCAAAAGGCATCGCTGACCTGCGGCAGCATAGGTTCGCGCCAAGGACAATGCGGCTGTGCTCTTGCCCTCGCCCGCGAATGCGGAGGTCACCATGATCACCGTCGCAGCCCCTTTTTGCCGCGGCAATTGCAGGTCGATTGCGGCCCGCAAGCGGCGGAAGGATTCAGCAAACGGCGAAAGCGGCGTTTCGTCGATCAGATCGGCGGCGACGTCATCAGCACCGGGCAGCCGCACCAAGGGAACAGAGGCCGCGACCGGCGTGGCGAGGACGTTGCGCAATTGCTGCACGGAAGTGATCCCACCAAAGTGATATTCTTTTAACAGCGCGCCCGCGATCGCCAGACCAATCCCCATGAAAACCGCCACGGAGACAACCAGCATCACCCTCGGTGAGGACGCCGAAAGTGGCGGCAACGCCGGGGAGACGATCCGCCCATCCGCAAGATGCAATGCCGCGCGCGCTTCAAGTTCACGCAGCGCCCCCAAAACCTGCTCATACTGGCGGCGGGCAACAACAGCCTCTTGTTGTCGGCTATAGAGATCGGTCAGAGCGCTGTCGCTTGCGAATCCGGTTTGCGCGGTAAAATCGAGTGCAGACAGTGCTGATTGCAGTTCTTGGTCCAATTGACGCTCTACTGCGTCGAGGGTCGCGCGTAGGTCATCGGCAGACAATTCCTGCGCCAACTCCCCCGAAAGGCGGTTGCGCAGATTTTCCCGTTGGCGGACAAGTGCGGCGAGACTGTCACTTTCAAGTTCTGAAATAATGCCCTGCCAGTCATCGCGTGCAAAGGCAGATTCTACAGCCAGTCGGGTCGCGCGGGCGGCCTCTGCGTTACCAGTTTCCGCGATCGATTCGCGCGTACGTTGAAGGTCTGCCTCCGCGCTTTGGAAGCGCAGGCGCGTCGCGGCGAGCTCTGCCTCCATGACCTCCCGTGCGGCCTGGGCTGCACGGTGCTTACTATCGATCTGATCCTGAATGAACCCTTCCGCATGCGCATTGGCGATGGCGGCGGCGCGATCAGGGTTTGCAGTCGTGACCGAAACCGAAATGATTTCGGTTAACCCGATGCGGCGGACGGCAAGCGCCTCGGAAAAACGTAACAGGCTGTGCTGTAGTTCGGCGTCGTTGGAAAAGGTTTCAGCGGCGTCTTCCCATCCAAGAGCGGTTTTCATCCGGGTGACCATGCCAAGCCGAGGGCCAAAATCAGGGTCACGCAGCAGAGATTGTGCGGAAATCGTCCGCAACGCCAGTCCGCCTGAACGGAGGATTTCGACTTCGGTGTCGATACGGGATGACTGCGCCGAAGGCGAACCTCCCGACGCCTCGACCAAGGAAATCGCCATCGGATCGACCCGCAGTAGCGCTGTCGCGGTATAGGCGCGGGGCGTGAGGGAGAGGTACAGCGCGGTCAGAAGCGCAACAGCAACGAGCACTTGCAGTATGAGCGCGATTTGCCGCCGCATGACCGCAAGGAACCCCCGCAGGTCGAGCTGGTCATCAACAATTGGGCGGGAGGGGCTTGTCATGATGTTGCTCCGTCAGTGCAGCCCAACGCGAGAATGACCGTCAGCAGCGCCGCGTTGGCAGGAATTTCGTAGGTGAAATCGCCCAGCGCATGGAGAGCCGCCATCGCCAGTCCTGATGCTGCAAGTCGTGCGAGCGGGCTTTGTCGGGCGGAGCGGATGAGGGCAACGGTGACACTGCCGAGCAACAAAAACGGAACCGTACCGACGACGATACCAAAGGCCGCGAATGCGGCAAGAGGGCTGTTATGCGCGTGGTCATAGCTGAACGCAGCAGAAAGCGTGGCACCCCTTGCGGCCTCGAACGCAGGGACGAAACCACCCGCACCGCTCCCGAATACAGGGTGGAAGGTGATCATGTTCCAAACCTGCGCATAAAGCTCCAAACGTTCGGGGGCATTTACTGAAACGAGTGGCAGGCGGGTGATGACCGGAGCGGCAAAGGGCAGCAGGCAGATAAGCGCGATCATGGAAAGAGCGAGCATGTGCAAACGGGGCCGGCTAAAGGCGATATAAAGACCGCACCCGCAAAGGCAGGACAGCGTTCCCAGACGCGAACCAGACGCCAGTACGGCCACAAAGCACACGAGTGTGGCCACCAAGACTGGTATGCGCGCGCCTGCTATTGGCGTAACGGAGAAAAGAAACAGACCGATCAATGTACCCAGCCCCGCGAAACTTGCGAATGCGTTGCGGTAGTAAAAACCACCCGTCGCGAAGGGCGCCGCCGAGAACACCGCCCACAGCGCGTGGCAGGTGATCCCACCGAACAGGACGATCATCAAAGCGCCGCGCGCGGGCGGGGCGTGTGCCACCCAAAAAACGGCGAGGTAGAGTGCGAGCAGCATCGCTAAGAGCATAACACTGGCGGCAGCGAGGTGTGGCAGCGGCGTCGGCCAGATGCGCGGAAAGAAAAGCTGCGTGAGTGCGATCATCAGTGGGAAGGTGAACGCGGCGCCAGCCAAAAAAGCGCGGCGCGGCAGGCGTGGCATCGGGCGCCCGATCAGCAGTGCTGCGAGGAGCGCCGCAATCGCCATCGCAAAAGGTGCAGAGGCATAGACCCGATTTCCACCATTCGCCACGGACAGAGCGATGATCGCCACCCCGATCAGGCTGGCGGCGATCATTAAGGGCCGCGCCGTGCGCGTATGCAAAACATCGGGGAAAGCGACGGCGGAAGGGGTCATTATGGCGCGCCCTCCCCCGTGGCCGCAGGCAGAGCGGCGGCGATCCACGTCCGCAGATCAACGCGGCCACGATAGGTTTCGTGCAGAACATCGTGGAAACGCCGCGCCCCTGCGAGGAGCTGGAGGTCAGCCAGCGCCCAACCGTGCAGGGCATCCCGCGCGCGGGGCAAATGGCGTAAATGGGTGACCCGGCGTGCGGCAAGCCACCCTTCAAAAGGCGCAGCCGCCTGCGATCTGGCAAGCGCTGCATGGGCGGCAGTGATGTCCCCGCGATGCCGCGCGGCACCTGCCGCGACAAGTAGCGCAAGCGCTGGCACGCGGGTGCCAGAAGGAGTGGCATGCGCGAGGTGCGCGCAATCGGCCATGCGTTGGGGATCGACCGCCTTTTGTGTAACCAGATCATCATCACATGCGCGCAGCATGTCCTCCCATCGACGGTAGGAAAGGCGCGTCAACTGCGCGGCAGTGGGCAAAAGGCCATTGCTGGCCTGCCACGCGCGTGCTTGGCGATCCGCCTGAAGCAGAAGCGCCGCACCGGCAAAAAGCCAAAGCGCATATAAGGCAATCGCCAGTTTGACGACCTGTTGACGCGGCATGGCCCGACTCCAATTCACTCCGCATTAACCAAAGGCGGGAATGGTTACGATTGGATTAACGGCCATGTTTCGGAGTGCGGGGAACTGGGTTAGTTCCGGCTGCCGACGATCTTTCGAAGGTCAATCGGCGCGGGGGATGCGGCGGTCACGGCCTCTGCCACACGGCGCATTGCGCTGGCGCGCCCGGGAGAAACAGACAATGCCGCCTCCGCCACGACATTCGCCAATCCCTCTGCCAGATCAGGGCGGCGACGGGCAACCTGCACAGCGGCGACAGCAACACCGATGGCCAGTTGATCGACCTGTGCCTGCGACCGGAACGAACGTGGCGTGGCCAGATCGGCGAGCTGCATCTGGAACGAGTTGATACAGGCCTCGCCGGCAGAATCACAGGCGGCCTGCAACTGATCCACCACCCCTACCGCGACACGCGATTGCGCCTGCGCAGCGTTACCGTCTGCCAAGACGGACAAAACCATACAAAAAGAAAGAGCCGAAACCCGCATCGCAACTCCGCTTGTTCCGTTCGGTAAT
Organism: Pelagovum sp. HNIBRBA483; assembly: GCF_040931995.1. NCBI lineage: Bacteria > Pseudomonadati > Pseudomonadota > Alphaproteobacteria > Rhodobacterales > Paracoccaceae > Pelagovum > Pelagovum sp. HNIBRBA483. The sequence continues at coordinate 973,659 of NZ_CP162412.1, read as the reverse complement.
GCAGCGCCTTCATTAACAACGGGTAAATAGGGCCGCCTCCTAACGAGAAGTAAACGCGGCGGTCGGGGGGCCAACCGCTTGGCAAGCTGCGCGCGCGACACTGCCCCAAACGCAATCAAGGAGCGCAATATGCCAACACAGGATTCCTTTGAAGGTTTTCAACGCAAACCCGCCGGTGGGCCGGCCAACCTCTTTGCCGTGACACCAGACGACTCCACCGACCTGCCCTATCTGGCCCATTGGATTCACCTATCCCAGGGCGGGCAGTTGACGGTCACCACGAGCGGGGGGCAGACGGTGACACTCTCCAATGTTCTGCCGGGCTGGCATGCGCTGGAGGTGCGCCGCGTTCATGCGACGGGCACGAGCATCACCGATATTGTGGCGGGGTGGTGATGTCAGCCGCTCTCTTTAATGCAACGCGGCGCGGCACTTGCCTGACCGCATACGGCCAGAACGGCGCGGTGCCGCGGGCTGTGTTTGACTACGGCGCGGAGGTTTTCACACATGGGTGGCAAGTCTTCCGCAGCTCCGACGCGGCCCTCGTGAATACGGATGGGTCGATCAGCATGCTGCCTGCCGATGTGCCGCGCATCATCGGCAGTGGTGCGCAAAAGCATCTGCTGCTGGAGCGGGCCGCAATGACGCTCTGTAACCCAAGCAAAACAACCGCCGTCAATCTGACCTCCGTAACGCCTTTGGGCGCGGCTGGCGGGTTGGAGCGCACACGGATCGAAGATGACGGAACAGGTTATCTTCAGTTTAACGCCATCGACATCGCCAGCCTCGCAGCAGGAGCAGAGATCACATGCTCTGCCATCGTCGAAGCGGAAACAGCCAGCAGTTGCGAGCTATGGTTGGGGATTGGCACAACGGGAGCCGCACGCCTGCGCTACCAGTTCAGCCTTGGCGATGGTGCCGTAACGGAAATCGCCAATATCGACGGTGTGCCCGCAAATGCGGGGATGCGAGCACTCGGCGGCAACCGGCATCGGATATGGATCACGGGGCCGCTTATCAGCGCTGACACTGTTGAGCTGACCCGGTTTACGGGCATCACAGGCACCCTCACATACGGTGCAATGCAGGTTGAGACAGGGACCATGCCAAGCGCGCCAATCCTCAGCGCAAGCGGCACCCGCGCGGCGGAAACGCTCGGCCTAGATCTGGCCGCCGGTGACTATGATGCGATCCTTTGGGACAAAGACGGTGCTGAAAGCGCATTGCCTGTGACGATCACAGCCGGTGCGCTTAACCTGCCAGTAGGAAAGCACGAGATCACGCGGCTTTGCCTGTTCTGACAGGGGCTCACGGTTCAAATTTTGCTAAAATTATCGAAAAATTAACCACCAGCCGCCTAGGGCTGGGATATGAAGGTATTGCACATATGCGAAACGGCGCAGGGAGGCGTTGCGGGGTGTTTCGACATCCATGCCGCCCATGCGCCGCGCGGAATCGACAACATATTCCTGTTGCCGGACGGCCATGCCCGCGACCTGCAACATGCGCGGCGCGTGCTGGGTTATGCAGGCGGGCAGCGCGGGATCACGCAGATCTGGCGCATGATACGCGCCATGCGGGTGGCGATCCGCTGCGAACGGCCGCAGGTGCTGTTCTTTCATTCAAGTTTTGCGCTACTGGCGCTGATTGCCGCGCGGCTAACGGGATGGCGCGGCCTGGCGATCTATTGCGCGCATGGTTGGGCAGCGGGGAGGTATGAGCGTCCTGACCGGCTGCGGGCAAGGCTGCTGAGGATCATCGAGGGGCGATTGTGTGGCCTTGCCAATGCCACGCTGAATATCGGCCCAGCGGATGCGGAACTTGCAAAACTGCACCGGTATCGCGGGCAACATCAATGGATAGACAATGCCGCCGCACCGCCGAAAACCGGCGCGCGGCGCGATCTTTTTGCGGCTGATCCGGATGCGCTCCACCTGCTCTTCGTGGGACGATTCGACCGGCAGAAGGGTCTCGACATCCTTCTGCCCGCGTTCGCGGCCGCCCGCCGCTTGCGGCCTGAATTACGGCTACATTTGTTGGGCGGAGTGGTGCGCGGCGGGATATCACTCGCAGAACTGCCCGAGGGTGTCACCGTACACGGATGGGTCAGCCCCCGCGATATTGACGACTTCTATGCCTCCGCCGATGCGGTTGTATTGCCGTCACGCTGGGAGGGTCTTCCCTTGGTGATCCCTGAAGCGTTGCGCAACGGAACGCCCGTGCTTTGCAGCCGACGCAGCCATTTGCCGGACTTGATCGTGGAGGGCCGTTCGGGCAGCAGTTTCGATCTCGGCATCGAACCGCTGACAGCGCTGCTTGCAACGCTGGACAAGGCTGATCTCCTCACCCGCCGCAGTGCCGCCCTGACAACATATCAGGCCCGTTTCACCGTCGATCGTTGGCGTGATCGGATTGCGGGTTTTTACGCCGATCTCCTTTACGGGGCGGCGGCACAATGATGACCCTTCCTAATCTCTTCATCATCGGTGCGCCAAAATGTGGGACAACCTCGCTCTACCGTTGGCTGGGCGATCATCCCGATGTGCAAACCGCCGCTCTCAAGGAAACTGGTTTTTTCGCAGATAAAGAGAGCCACATTTACAATCCAGAAAGGCATATCGATGGCGGGTTGGAGGGCCTTGCCGCGCTTTATCCGCGCGGTGATAGGGCGAAGAAGATCAGGCTCGAGGCAACGCCGGCGCATATCTATTCAGCAACGGCGCTGGCCCATATTCCGCACCTGCCGAACGCGCCGAAATGCCTTTTCGTGCTGCGGGAACCCGCGGCGCAGATCCACTCACTCTTCACATATTTTCAGCATAGTTGGGGGCAGTTGCCGCATGGATTGCGCTTTAGCGCCTTCGTTGAGCGGATTTGCGATGCGTCGCAGCCAAAGCCTGTGCCGGGGAACGAGCTGCTTGGCAACGCTGTGGCGAATGCGCGTTATGTCGATTGGTTAAGGCTTTGGCGCGCTCAGCTTGGCGCGGACCGAATGCGGGCGATCAGCCTCGAAGACCTCAAAAAACACCCGTCAGGCACGTTACATGCGATTGCGGATTGGGTCGGCATCGCGCCCGCGTTCTATGACAGCTACCCGTTCGCGCCGGAAAATCGCAGCTACGTTACCCGCAACGAACATCTTAAGCACGCAGCCATCCGTTTGCGCAGTCATTTGCCGCGCGGACCGCTCTATGACGCGGCGCGTTGGCTCTATCGCCGGATGAACACCGACGCGGCGGCTCTGTGCCCCGATGACGGAGCGCTTGTCCGCCTCAGGCGGGAGTTCGTGACAGCCAATCAGGCGCTCGCACTGGAGTTCGGGATCACTTTTGCGCAAGGAGAAGGGCAATGATCAGTCTGCAAGTCGATCAGTTTCGCGCACTGCATGCGCGGGCGGCAGACAGGCTTCTGCCGCATCCGATCGTTTTCCATCATATTCCAAAATGCGGCGGAACTTCTGTTGGGCGGGCGCTCAGGCGACGGTATCTTCTCTCGCAGGCGGGGCTGCGGACCGCTGCCAGCGATGCTGCGCTGGCCTTGATCGGCGAGAGCGAGATCAGCGCGCCGCTGCATCCGTTCCGCGAGGCGATCCTTCTCTACCATCTGCACTGCAATACCCGTGCGATTGCCATGCATGTAGGCTTTTCACCGCGCGCGTATAAGGCATTCAGCGCAAGTTACACTTTCGCGACGGTGCTGCGCGAACCCGTGGCGCGCTTCATGTCTCACCTCTGTTGGAATGCAAGCCATCCGGATGCAACAGAGGGAATTCGCCTTCAACTGCCGGATTTTCTGGAAACCGCGCAGGCAAGGAGGCTAGGTGCTACGATGGTTGCCTATCTCAGCGGACTACCTTCGGAGACACCGCCACACCACCCAGATGCAATCGAAGCCGCGATAAAGAATCTGGAGAGGTTCGACGTTATCGGCGATCTCGATCATATGGATGCGTTTCACACATCGCTTTCGAAACGGCTCGGTACCCGGCTTAAAATCGGGGTTGAAAATGTGCGCACTGGCCCTGCCATGCCAACGGCCTACCAAGGTGCGATTGCGGACCGGATCAGAGAAATATGCGCCCCTGACATCGCCCTTTGGGAGGCTTATCAACAGCGCCGTGCCGCGCCATCATGAGCGGCAAGAAGCACGCAACTGCGATGGCCGTATCGAACGGGGTCGTCCTGTTGTGTCATTTGGGCATTCTGGCCCTGCTCACCCGCACCATCCCGTTGGAAACTGTCGGCGCATACGGGCTTCTGATGGCGCTCACCCAACCGGCGTACATGTTGCTATTGCTTGGATTGCGCGGGAACCTTGCCGCCGATGCGACGCGGCGGATTGATTTTCGCGATGCATTGGCACTGCGCGGCCTGATGGCGGGGCTTTTCTGTATCGGCGGTTGCGGGTCCGTTGCCCTATGGCGGCCTGAGCTCCTATCTGTTGCCGCGCCATTGTTGCTCCTCAAAACGGTGGAGATGCTTGGGGATCTGCTGTTTGGCGCGGCGCAGCGCGCGGGAGATATTCCTTTTGTGGCAAGGGGGTGGGCGCTTCGCGGGGGTGTGGGGCTATGTGGTTTTGGCACGGGCGTGGCAGCGTTTGGCAGCCTTGACGGCGCGCTTTGGGTTCAGGTGTTATGCGTCAGCGCTGCAATCGCCCTGCACGATCTCCCCATACTTCAAAAGCTTGAGGTCGGCCTAAGACCCCGCTGGCGAAAGACCGCTATTCACGGCCTTTTAGCAGGCAGCGCGCCGCTGGGGCTCAGCCAGTGCTTTATCGCATTACAAATGGCGCTACCCCGCTTGATAATGGGCGCCGTGCTCGGGCCGGTAGCCGTGGCATTATACCTGCCCGCGGCCTATCTCGAACGCGCAGCAGTTACGGGTATGAACAGTTTTGATCAGGCGCTCGGCTGGCGGTTAGCGCGGCATTGGGCCGCCGGTGAACGCCGCGCATTTAGCTGGCTTCTTGCAAGGATGTTTGGGTTCGCAGCCGGGGTTGGCGCGGCGGGCACTTTGCTCATCATCTTGGGCGGCGGGGCGCTGGTGGATGCGGTTTTTGGTAAGGGCTATGCAGACACGGCGGCGCTTTTGCTCTGGATCATGCCAGCAACCGCGCTGCGCCTTTGTGCGAATGTGCTACAAAGCGGGATCGTCGCGCAAAGGCGTTTTCGGATGCTCGGCTGGCTGCAAGGCGTGCTTTTCACGGCGTCGCTTCCCGCCATGTGGCTCGGCGTCACCTTTGGCGGGCTCATCGGCATAGCGCAGGCGATCACCCTGCTCGCCTTGCTGCGGCTCGCGGTACTGAGCGGGATTTTTGCGACCGCATTTGCGGGCCAAAAAGGAAAAGTGCTGCCAGCCAAAGCGGTACAATCAGTAGGATGACATCTTGCGGAAAGCCGGTGCCAATCCCTGCCTCGAACATATAGACCGACAGCGCGGCACCGACAGATGCTTGCCACGGTGATTGCCGCATGCAGTCAAACGCCTCATCCCAAATGCGCAGCGCCAGACCGCTCACATAAGCGCCGAGCAAAATGCCGATAATGCCGAAATTGAGATACCAAGCCCCGACCGTCGTGACCGGCCAGCCGTTGCGCGCCATGGGCTGGTACACCCTGCGGAACCACGGGCCGATATGAAAGGTTTCTTTTTCGGGGAAGAGACTTCGGGGGATCCAGCTTTGCATGCCATTGACGAAATCAGCACCCCAACGGAACGCGAAAACATCGCCTGCGTCGCGAATGACGAGCATCAGCGCATCGAACTGGACGAAATGCATCCCCGCTGAAAGCTGCCGCCAGAACGGTTGCGGCGGGAGCGATGTTGCGAGTTTAACGAGGATCTCGGCGCGGATGATGCGTAAGGCATAGGCGGCGCAAAAAAGCGCTCCTGCGAAGAGCGCGAGCCTGACCACGCCGATTGGCCCGACATGAAAGCGCCATGCCAACAGCACGACCGCGCTCATCAGCAGGAAATCGTACCGCGCGCCCCATAACAAGGTGCAGATGACCATGATGCTACCAGTCAAAAGGCACGCCAACCGCCCCCAATGTGCGGCAGGTGCCGTATCGGCTCGTAAGCTAAGGTAGCCGAACAGGGCGAGGATGGCAGCGAGACGCGCGGACTCTTTGAAGATGAAATATCCGGCCAGCGCCTTTTCCAGCTTGGAAGCCATGATGAATGCCGAGAGGCCGCCGGCCTGTGCGAGCAGGAAGCCCGTCCCCACAACGGCAAAAACTGCGGGGGCGAGCAAAACCAGCGCGACACGAGCGCCGGAGGGCAAAGTACCGCCCCCGCGCGGCAGCAGCGGCGCTAATGGACGTGCCATCCGCCCGTTTATCAGGTAGCTCATCGAGACAGCGACAGCCCAGAGCAGGCAGAAAAGCAAGGCGCGGGACACGAGCTGCCAGTCGACCCCGCCGAAATGACTGGCAGGCATTGGTGGATCCAATCCCAACATGAATATGAACGGACGAGGTAGACTGACCAGCGCTAAAACGATGGTGAATGCGACGAGTGCGGGACGCTTGCGGGCGAGCCCGTGGCGCAAAAGGAACCCGAGAAAGAACGCAAGCCCGAGCCAGACAAGAAGCGCGAGAAGCATCAGTATGCCTTCTCGTGCAGGTATTTGTGCAGGGCGTTTTGATAAATATCGAGAAGCCCGCTGAGATGGGCAGTCGGTGCGAAACGGGCGCGAAATGGAGCCGGGTCGAAATCCGGTATAGTTTGAGCCACCTGAAGCGCGGCAGCCAAAGGCTCAGGCTCGGGGTTATCGAAGAGCACGCCATTCACCCCATCGGTGATGCAGTCGGTGCCAGAGATCCAACGCCCTGCGACCACTGGAACACCCATCGATAGAGCTTCCAGCATCACCAGAGGCTGGCACTCGTACCATAGGCTCGGCAGTACCAATGCACGGGCCTGTGACAGGCGCTCATGCACATCGCTGTGCGCAAGCCAACCTGTGATTTCGGCGTCGGGGTTGGCAGAGCGGACGGCAGCGGCATCCGCCCCATCACCGATGAACATGGCGGGCACCTTTGCCAAAGCGGCCGCCCGCGCAAAAAGGGGCGCGCCTTTTTCAGGGCTGAGCCGACCGACAAAGGCAAACGGGCCTGATCGGGATCGCGTGTTGGGAGATTTGGGTGGCGACGTCACGGGGTTGGCCAACAGATGCAACTGCGCGTTCTTCGGGAGATGCCCGGCCATGATCTGCCTTTGGCGCTCGGTGAGAACAACGATATGGCACAGGCTTTGCGGCAGTTTACCGACGCGGTGGAGGATTATTTGCCGCAACAGGCGATAGGCTTTGTGGCTGCGCTGGCGGGCATCGCAATGCGCCATGATGCAAGCGGCGCTCATCGGCATGCGGGTGCAGATGCGCCTTTCCTGATAATCGAAGAAACCGCCGTTCGGGCAGGCCAGAAAATATTCGTGTAATGTATAGATCACAGGTACCGGCGCAGTCGCGAGCACGGGACCAATCGCAGGCGAGAGCGCTTTTGCAAAGCCGTGAACATGAACCACGGTGCCCTGCCCTGCCTCTGTCGTAATGAGGTCACGCAGCTCTGTGGCGGCTGTACCGTTCCACAGACCCGCAAGCGCGACGCGGAGGCCACCGTTTGCCAGCGGAACCTGTCCTAGCCCGACAACCCTGATCTTCGGATGGTCGAGGCGCGGGTCGGGAACACCGCTGGCACCGAAGAAGATCACATCGTACCCAGCCTCGGCCAGAAGACGCGCGCTATCGATGGCGACCTTCGCCTGCCCACCCTGAAGGTCACAGAAATCACTGACGATGATGACCCGCGAAACCGTGGGCGGCGAACGCACGGGATGAAATAAAGCGGCTTTTGGAGCGGGCAGAATGGTCATCCTGCCACGCTCGGGCGCCTTGGTTAACGAAAGGTGAAGAGCACTGCTCCGGCCGCGCTATTCGTTAGCGATTGTTGTCAGATACGCGCCATAGTCGGATTTACCGAAGACTTTTGCGCGTTCGCGGAGTTGGTCGCGGGTGATCCAATGGTTGTGGTAGGCGATTTCGTCTGGGGAGCCGATTTGCTGGCCTTGGCGTTCGGAGAGGGTGCGCACGAAATTGCCTGCGTCGAGGAGGCTGCTGTGGGTGCCGGTGTCGAGCCATGCGAAGCCACGGCCCATTTGCTCGACGGTGAGGCTGCCCTCCCTCAGATAGGTTTCGAGAAGGCTCACGATTTCCAGCTCGCCACGGGCTGAAGGCGTGAGCGTTCGGGCGCGCTCAGGCGCGGTGCCGTCGAGGAAATAAAGCCCTGTCACCGCGTATTTGGAGCGGGGATGTTCGGGTTTTTCCTCGATGGAGGAAACACGACCATCCGCATCGAAGCCGACCACGCCGTAGCGCTGCGGATCGCGTACGCGGTAGCCGAAAACCGTGCCACCCTCAGTACGGGCATCGGCGGCGGCGAGCACGTCCGGTAGGCCATGGCCGAAGAACACATTGTCCCCCAGAACCATCGCGGAGGGCGCGCCGGCGAGGAACTCTTCGGCCAAGAGATAGGCTTGTGAAAGGCCATCGGGGCTGGGCTGTTCAATGTAGCTTAGCTGCACGCCCCATTGCGCCCCATCGCCCAAGAGGCGCTGGAAGAGCGGCGCGTCATGCGGGGTGGTGATCACGGCGATCTCGCGGATGCCCGCAAGCATCAGGACCGAGAGCGGGTAATAGATCATCGGCTTGTCATAGACCGGCATGAGCTGTTTGGAGACGGCGATGGTGAGCGGGTGCAGGCGGGTGCCGCTGCCACCGGCGAGAATGATGCCTTTGCGGGTGCTCATGTGCTGATCTCCAATTCTGTGATCACCTCGGCCAGTGCGGCCTGCCAATCGGGGCGCGGAAGGCCGAAGGTGAGCTCGGTCAGGTGGCAGTCGAGCCGTCCGTTCAACGGGCGGACGGCGGGTGTGGGATAGTCGGAGGTGGTGATATCGGTGACAGTGACCGGCCTCTCTGCCGTGGCGAAGATGGCGCGGGCGAAATCGGCCCAGCTGACCTCTGGTGCGCCTGCGAAATGATAGGTGCCGGTTTTGGCCGGGTCGCGAATGAGGTTCTCCGCGATGGTCAAGCAGGCCTCCGCTATGGCTGCGGCGGGGGTGGGCGCGCCGATCTGGTCGGCGACGACGGTGAGGTGGTCACGGCTCTCGGCCAAACGCAGCATGGTTTTGACGAAATTCGTGCCATCTGCCGAAAACACCCAAGCGGTGCGCAGGATCACTGCTGTCGCACCGCTTGCGCGGATGACGTCCTCACCTGCCAGCTTGCTTGCACCGTAGACGCCGAGCGGCGCGGTGGGCGCATCGGGGCCACGGGGGGCGGTGCCGCTGCCGTCAAACACATAATCGGTGGAGAGATGCACGAGCGGGATTTGCGCGGCGGCACAGGCCTCGGCAATCTCGGCAACAGCGCCTGCGTTAAGGCGATGAGCGGCATCGGGGGCGCTTTCTGCCTGATCGACGGCGGTATAGGCGGCGGCATTGATCACGGCGCGGGGGCGGTGCGTGGCAATCGCTTTGGCGGCGGCATCAGGGACGGAGAGATCTGCCTCCGTACGACCAAGGCAGAGGGCTTCATCCGAGGCGCGGGCCAGCGCCTGTGCGACCTGCCCGTTTTTGCCAAAGACGAGGATCATCCAGCCACCCCCAGCCGCGCGCCGACACCGTCGCGGGACAGGAGCGGACGCCACCAATCCTCGTTGGTCAGGAACCAGTCAACCGTGCGGGCGAGCCCCTCCTCGACCGTCACCGAAGGCCTCCAGCCCAGTTCGCTGCGGACGCGGGTGGGATCGATGGCATAACGGGCATCGTGGCCAGGACGGTCTGCGACAAAGGTGATCAGATCGGCGTAGCTGCCGCTGCTGCGCGGGCGGGTCTGATCAAGGATACCACAAATGCTGCGCACCAGATCGAGATTGCTGCGCTCATTCTCGCCGCCAATGTTGTAGGTCCGGCCCACCTGCCCTTTTGCCAGAACGGTCAGCAGCGCATCTGCGTGATCCTCGACATAGAGCCAATCGCGGATGTTCGCACCTGTGCCGTAGATGGGTAGCGGCTTCTCGGACAGGGCGTTGAAAATGACGACGGGGATCAGCTTCTCGGGGAAGTGGTAGGGGCCGTAGTTGTTCGAGCAATTGGTCACGAGCACTGGAAGGCCGTAAGTCTCGTGCCACGCGCGGACGAGGTGATCGGACGCCGCTTTGGAGGCCGAATAGGGGCTGCGTGGGTCATAGGCGGTCACTTCGGTAAATTTGACCGCTGGATCAGAAGGAAGCGAGCCGTAGACCTCATCGGTGGAGACATGGTGGAAGCGAAAGGCTTCGGGCCGACCTGCCGCCTGCCAATAGGCGCGCGCCGCCTCCAGCAGGGTCAGCGTACCGGTGACATTGGTCTCCATGAAGGCAGCGGGGCCGTCGATGGAGCGGTCGACATGGCTTTCCGCCGCGAGGTGCAGGATCGCATCAGGTTTGTGCGTAGAGAGGCAGGCGTCAACAGCGGCGCGGTCGCGGATGTCGGCATGGACGAAGGTGTAGCGCAGATCATTGGCGACGCTGGCCACATTGGCGGGATTGCCCGCGTAGGTGAGCGCGTCGAAATTGATCACCTCATGCCCGCGCGCGATGGCGAGCCGGACCACGGCCGAGCCGATGAACCCTGCTCCGCCTGTGACCAAGAGCTTCATGCGTTTGCCTCATAGGTGAAGGGGCTGTCGAAATCCGCAAGCGCCGGCGCGGCGGCGTCTTTGGCGGAGAGGATAGGCTCACCGTCAAGATCGGGCCAGTCAATGCCGCAGCTGTCCCAGCGCACGGCACCATCGAATGCGGGGGCATAGTAGTCAGTGCATTTGTAGATGATCTCGGTATCCGGCTCGAGCGTTAGAAAGCCGTGCAGGAAGCCCGGCGGCACCCAGAGCTGGCGGCCGTTCTCGAAGCTCAGCTCCTCCCCCACCCACTGGCCATAGGTCGGGCTGTCACGGCGGATATCCACGGCGACGTCAAAGAGCCGCCCCCGCCCGCAACGCACCAACTTACCCTGCGCGTGCGGTGGTGCCTGAAAGTGCAAACCCCTGAGAGTCCCCTTCGCCGAGGAAAAGGAATGGTTGTCCTGCACGAACGGCGGCAAATGCACGCCCGCCGCCTGAAAACCGCGCAGCGACCAACTCTCCGAGAAAAAACCGCGGTGATCCCCGTGCCGCACGGGTGTGAGCAAAAGCACACCGCCGAACCGTTCCTCTACTTGCATTATTGGACCAATCCCTCCGCCATCGATACCTCTGACAGATTACACGGGACAGGCGAACGAGGTGCAAGGGCTTTCGCGCCCAAAGGAATGGCGCAATGACTGTGACTGCGCATTTCTTATCGCCTTATTTTACGCGGATCGCCTCGGACAGACCGGCGCGACGGGACGCGACCCAGCGCGCCAAACAAGAGCGGATCAACGTCTTAACTGCGGGAAACGGCTTGATAAACGCAGCCGCCCAAGGGCCGTATTTATAGTAAAAACAGACGAACAAGCGCCCCATTGCGCCTGTCTGCAATACCTCGTCCCGATAGAGGCGCAGGAACTCCACATCGGGGTGATGGCCATCACCATAGACGCAGGTTGCGACAAAACATTGGAAGCCCTGAGCGTCGGCGGTGTCTTCTTCATCTTCCTGTTCGTCGAGATAATCCGTGCTGTAGCTGTTGGGTTTGAGGAAAATCGAAAAGGCTGGGTCGCTCTCACCGCTTAGGATCGCCTCGCGCTCGGCGTCCACATCGGTAAGATCGACGTGCAGAATTTCGGCGGCCGTTAGAGCCTCGGCGTCCGGGTTCAGATCCGCCCAATATTGTTCAAGCTGGGTCAGCTCCGATGGCGAGAGCGCAAGGTAATAGGCAACGCGCACCTCTGGGCTGACCTCTTCGAAGGTTCTGCAAATCGGCAGGCCATTTTCATCGTTCAGGTCGTCGGGGCCGTTCGCGTATTCATCGGCTGCGATACGCAGGTAGCGCAAATCGAGGATTTCCGGATCGATTCCATCGATGAACCTGTCAAAGGCGGCGTCGCTCAGGTTGTCGCAAAAGCTGGCCCATGTCTGCTGATCAGCAGAGAGCGCCAGTGCGTTGCCATTCACCTGATCGATCAGACCGGCTTCTTCCTCCGGTGTCAGGCTGGCGACGAGCGCGCCGATCTCTGCCGGATCTTCTAGCGACAGGAGATCGTAAAGATCTTCGCGCGTGAATGCAGTCTCTTCCTCAACGACCGGATCTGGGTCTGGAGGAATGCTGCCATCCGGCACGGGAGCATTCAGGGCCGCGACGATATCGTCTACAGGGGAGTCTGCCTGAAAATCGGTGAGCACGGTTTCAAACTCTGACAGCCGCGCGGCAAGACCGACGAGACGGGTACTTCCACCGCTGTCATGAGAGACTAGGAGATCGTCGCCATCGACCGCGGTGCGGTCCATGACGTCAGAGGCGCTCGCATAGTGGTTGCGAAAGCTTATGCCTTCTCCGGCGTCGATATCCAGATCATGGAGGATTGTAAGGCCGTTGGGATCGACCACAAATTGATCCTGACCGGCATCGCCTCGGAGATCGTTCATGCCGGTATCGGCAATCAGGACATCGGCCCCATCCTCGCCCCAAAGCGAGTCAGTGCCATCACCAGACCGAAGGAAATCATCGCCTGTGCCGCCAAACAGGGTATCATTGCCTTCGCCGCCATCCAACGCATCGCTGCCGGCGTATCCTGACAGGATGTCGCCGCCGATATTGCCCGATAGCGTGTCGTCAAATGCCGAGCCGTGCAGGTCGTCGTCGTAATCTGCGGCGGGATCGACCATTTGGTCATGACCCGAGATCGAGACGCCGGTGGTTCCAGTTGAAAATTCGAATTTTACGATCTCATAGGGCTGAAGCGTCACCGTGAGATCACCAGTCGCGGTCAGTGTGCTCTCGTTCAGGATATCGACATAGGGCCGCGCGTATATCGACAGGGGGTCACCTTCATCGAGATCCGACGTCGTTGGATCGTCCAAGGCACCAAGCCGCTCAGCCCAAACATGATGGTAGTCTGTTAAGAGGCTTCCAGTATCCAGCGTAACGTCGATATCGACGCCACTGCGGGAGGAGATGAAGATCACTGTCTTTTCGGTGCCTCCGTAGGCATGCATCACCAACTGCTCGGTCTGATCGGCAGTACGCTCGTCGGCGGGAACATCCAGTGCGTCACGCAGTGAACTGTCGGTATCGAGATCAAGCACCCTGAGGCCGCGAATGCTTGAGGACATCATGCGATAGATTTCACCCGCTGGCGTGAGTGAATAGTCTTTCCCACCGGGGGCGTCGGGATCGTTCTCAAGTTCGGCCAGACGGGTGCGTAGATTATAGTATTGGGTGCCCCAAATGGCGGCGTGATCTATGCCGCGCTCCAGCATGACTCGCATCGTTTCCAACATGCCGGATGCTTGGGCCAAGCCGGTATCGGTTTCGGTGCTTGTCGCCATGTTCCATTCGGAAACGTAGTAGGACAATTCCTTGTCCACGCCTTCGAGGTTTTGCCAATCATCCAAGCGATCGAAATGGACCTGACGGTCCGTGGCGACGGTATAACTGGACGGGTAATAATGGGTAGAGACTGCATCAATCGCCGCTCGTGATGAAAGCGACAGTTGCTCAAAGATGGCCTCGTTATCTTGTGGTCGCCAGCCGGGGGCTGACTGGACGCTGATCTCGGGCATCACCCACGCAGAATCGTCCGCTTGCTCTGCCTGGTAGAGATCGAAGAGGGACTGCATACCAGAGGCCAGATGCTCGACGATATGTCCGTATTCCTCCGGCGTTTGCCGTTCGTTCTTGTACCAGAATTCGTTTCCGATCTCGAATTTTTCGATAAAGGCGTGGCCGTAGTCGCCACGGACCATTTCATCGACACGATCCAGAATGCGGTAGAGTCCGAATGTGCTTGGAATGCGAAAGCCGTCCTCGTCCGTCTCATCGGAAAAATAATTGTCTGTGGGAAGTGTGAAATCGACGGCGATGCCCTTGTCGATGGCATACGAGAACATCGCGGGCGTTGTCACGATACGCGGTGCGCCGTCATCGGACAGGCCGCTGGGGCGAGAGACATCGAACAACCGTTCGACAATGCCTGACCCCGGTGCAAAATTTTCTTCGGTGACGGTGCCGCCGGGAAAACGGAGGCCGGACCACCCCATATCGGCGAACATCCGGTCAAACGGGCCGCCTGGGTCCAAATAGTCGCGGGTGTAGATCGCATTCGCTTCGAAGTGATCGTCCTCGACGACGTCACTTTTATATCCGGCCTCTGAAAGAAGAACCGTCCGCGAATACATTTGCTCAACTCGTACAGTAACTACATTGACCCACCATACGCGTTTTAATGTTTAAAATATGGCATAAGATTTTTCGGCCCAGCCGGAGAACCGACCGAGCCAAACCGCCCATTCCAATGGCGAATGATTAAAAGAGCGGCATCATGGTGCGCATGGTGTCGAGCCATTGGTCGCCCTCCAGCGCCCAGACCATCAGAAGGGGCAACACCACCATGCCGGAGCAGATGATGAAGAGCGACAAGAACAATCCACGAAACATGTAACCTCCATTGGTTGATGTGACTGGAGATTGGTCGCGATCGGCTTCCGGCGATGAGGCAGGGTGTCGCAGCGATGTGCCACTCGTTGCCGCCGTGACACGCAGACTGCGCGCGCTAAATGGCGCCAGATGAAACAGGAAGCGCTTCAGGTTGTTTGGTTCAAGCGGGATTTACGCGTTGAGGACAACGCCGCTCTGGCGCGGGCGGCTGAGCGCGGGCCGGTGCTGCCTCTCTACATCGTGGAGCCTGATTACTGGCGAGAGCCGGATGCCAGCCACCGCCATTGGCGCTTCGCAGCGCAGTCAATCGCCGCGCTAAACTTAAACCTCGCAGACCGCGGACAGCCGCTGGTGATCCAGTTTGGCGAGGCAGTGGCGGTTTTGGACAGCATCCACAAGACGCATGTCATCGCCACCCTATGGTCGCACATGGAGACAGGAAATCACTGGACATTCATGCGTGACAGGCGGGTGGCCGGCTGGTGCCGTGATAACGGCATCCCTTGGCATGAGCCACGCCAGTTCGGCGTGATCCGACCGCTGCCGAACCGCGATGGCTGGGCAAAAGCATGGGATCGGCAAATGCGTGCGCCGCAATCGGCAGCGCCCATTGCGTTGCGCCCGATTGCGAACATGACAAGTGATCCTCTACCGAGCCCCGAGCAATTAGGGCTTGCGCCTGATGGGGGGAGTGCTTGCCAAAAAGGCGGGCGGGAGGCGGGCCTGACGCTGCTGGAGAGCTTCATGGAGCAGCGCGGGAGAACCTATCGGCGGGCGATGTCCAGCCCGCTTGAAGGGGCGGATGCGTGTTCACGCTTGTCGCCACACCTGACATGGGGAACGCTCTCCATCAGGGAAGTTGCCCAAGCGGCATGGGCGCGACAGGAGAGCGCCCGTTCGGAAGGGACGCGCACTGGATGGACCGGCGCGATGACCTCCTTTCTTTCGCGGCTGCATTGGCATTGCCATTTCATCCAGAAATTGGAGGACGCGCCGCGCATTGAATGGCAAAACTTGCATCCCGCCTATGACGGGCTGCGCCCAAACGCACCGGACAGCCCTCTTCTCGCGGCGTGGCAGACAGGTCAGACGGGACTGCCCTTCCTCGACGCATGTATGCGATCTCTCGAAGCGACGGGCTGGTTGAACTTTCGCATGCGGGCGATGGTGATGGCTGTGGCAAGCTACCATCTCTGGCTCGATTGGCGGGCGCCTGGCCTGCATCTGGCGCGGATGTTCACCGATTACGAGCCCGGCATCCACTGGTCACAGGTGCAGATGCAATCGGGTACAACAGGAATGAACACGATCCGTGTCTATAATCCAGTAAAGCAAGGGCTGGATCAGGATCCCGACGGACTATTCATCGCAAGATGGGTGCCGGAACTGGCCGGCCTCCCTGCTGCTGCGCGACACCGGCCTTGGGCCTATGCAGAGGGCCAGCGCCTACTCGGGCGGGACTATCCGCATCCCGTTGTTGAACCAGCGGCGGCCGCCAAAAACGCGAAAGACCGGCTTTGGGCGATACGGAAAGCGCCGGAACATCGCCACGCCGCTGAAAAGCTCGTGGCGCGTCATGCCAGCCGTGCTCCGACGCGCCGCTCGAAAAAGCGCAAGAACCCGCCATCTTCGACGCCGCAACAGTTAACTTTGAGATTTGACTGATAAAGCCGCGTGGAAACGTTGATTGATCCGCTTCGCGGAGGTGCTGCGTAGAAGGATAAATTGACGAGGGATTTTGTTCTCATGAACCGTACTGTTGTAACTTGTATCGCGCTTGCGATCGGCCTCTGCGCGGCGTTTGCGGGGGGCAGCTACGCGCAGACAATGCCTGCTATCGAGATGAAATCCCTTGATGGGAAAACTGTGAATTGGCCGCGTGAGCTGCCTGCGGAGCGCACGGCGGTAATTCTCGCCTACGAGCGCGACCAGCAAGCGGACGTTGAGGCTTGGGTGCAGGAGTTGGGACTTCCCAGCGATGGCCCTTATGCGCAAGTGCTTGTGTTGGGGCGCGGTGCCTCGCTGGCGCGGAGCTTTATTGATGGTGGTTTGCGCAGTGCGTTTGATGACGCGACCGAGGCGCGGACATTTACGCTCTATGTACGGCCCGAGACGCTGAACGGTCCGCTGGGCATAGCGACGACACAGGCAGTGACTGTTCTGCTGGTGGACAGAAGCGGCCGGATCATCATGCGGCACGAAGGCGCGCCGACGGCAACGGCGGTAGCGGCGGTGAGGAGCGCCCTTTAACCGCCTGCGTCAGGAAGAGGAGCGCGATCGAAGGCCGAACACGCGCGCGCAAACGCGCCCGATGCCCAGACCGATTGCAAGACCAATGATATCTGCAAGGAAATCGGCCATGTCGCGGGATCGCCCGACGAGCGGTTGAACGAGTTCGATCCCGCCACCGAGGAGAACCCCGCAAGCCAAGACTGCCCACAGTGCGCGCGGGTAGAAAAGCGCTGAGGGCAGCACATAAAGCGCGAAAGAACCCGCGTGCAGGAGTTTATCGATTGGCAAGCTGTTGGTTCTTGGGAGGACTTGTGGCGTCAACGTGCCCCAAACGATCAGCATCGCCAAGACGACCGTGCCGCCCAAAGCAAAGGGTTTTCGACGAATGAGGGACACCAGACTTCCTGTTTTTGGGCGCTGCTCTGCGGTTTATACCCCTGTAGAGGGGAATTTGGCCGAGGTCCATCGCGGGGGCGCATCTCAAGCGGATCTGTGCTGGAGGCGGTTTTGGATGGCAATTCGTGGGAAACGGAGTGAAAGTTCCCGCAAAGGCCGAAACACTACACGAAGCGGGTCAGGATGGCAGAAACCAGAGAACAGGCGGCGATGACCGCGCGTATTGGCATACTTGATGGTGCCCGAACAGCGGCGATTGTTGCGATGGTCATTTATCACATCGTTTTTGATCTCGAGCTGTTTGGTTGGGTTTCACGCGGGACAGCGATGAGCCCGCCTTGGCGGTTACTGGCGATTTGCACGGCGAGCAGTTTTCTGGTGATTTCAGGCATCAGCCTTGCTCTCCGGCAGCACAGGCACGGCGCGCTTTCCGGCTTCTTTCGCCGTTGGGCGCAGGTGGCAGTTGGCGCGGCGCTCGTATCGGTTGGAACATATATCGCGCTGCCTGATGCGTTTGTATTCTTTGGCATTCTCCATGCAATAGCGGCTTGCTTGCTCATCGGCCTCGTGCTTGTGACCCTCCCTGCGCCGCTGCTGGTGGGAATGGCTGCTTTTGTCATCTCTCTGCCTTTTTGGGCGCAGTCCGATGTTTTCAATCACCCGTTGCTATGGTGGACTGGGCTGCAAACAGCGCGGTTTTCTGCGGTGGACTATATCCCGCTCGCCCCGTGGCTGGGACCATTCATTCTGGGCCTTGCATTTGGCAAGGTCGCGGTGCGCAGCGGTGCCTTTGCGCGATTATCGCATGTAACCATCCCCTATTGGGCAGCGGTTCCCGGACGGTATTCACTCCTGATCTACCTTTTGCACCAACCGCTCCTCTTCGCGGTCTTTTCGGTTGCAAGGCTGGCGCTTTGAGCATCGCACCTGTCGAAATCAGGATGACGTCGCGCGGCACGGGCTTTATATATTATCACAGGGCTCATGCGTCTCTTCGACATGGCTCGGAATAATCAAGCAGGATCACCGGCGGATGAAGAAACTTGGCCTTGATGCGACGGATATCCGGATTCTGAGCGCCATCCAGAACCACGGACAACTGAGCAAGACCAAGCTTGCCGAGATCGTTAATCTGTCCGCGACGCCCTGCTGGGCGCGGCTGGACCGGCTCAAGACAGCAGGGCTGATCCGAGGCTATAATGCCAAGATTGCATTGGAGCGGATCGGCAATTTCACCCAAGTGATCGTGACCGTATCGCTCAACAGCCACCGGAAAGCGGATTTTGACAGGTTCGAGGCTTTCGTACGCGAGCATGACGAGATCATCGAGTGCATCGCCACCGGCGGCGGCATGGATTACGTCTTGAAGATCGTTTGCCCAAGCCTTGCTGCCTTTCAGGAACTGATGGACACGATGCTGGAGGCAGAGCTGGGGGTCGATCGTTACATGACCTATATCGGGACTCGCGAAGTGAAATCGACGCCGCCGAACCTCGCCAAACTGGCGGCGGGAAGCCTTGTTCCAACGATCCCGACCGATCGGGCCAGAAAGCCGTGAACAATTAGTCTGAACGGGCTGGTTACTGCATAATTTTTAGACCGAAAAAATTTTTCTGGCGGACTAAATCACGGTCAAGCTGTCCGGACATTGTGGTCCCGGGGCGCAGCACTGACAAGGAGATTGAACATGCAGTCAGATGATTTCGGCTTCGGCACTCAAATTCGCAAATCCCCCTATTTCGACGCGACCGTTCGCTGGGGCGCCAAGGGATTTTCCGTCTACAACCACATGTATATTCCGCGTGATTTCGGCGATCCGGAGCAAAACTTCTGGAACCTCGTCAATGACGCGATCCTGTGTGATGTCGCTGTTGAGCGGCAGGTTGAGATCACCGGACCGGATGCAGCAAAATTCACCCAGATGCTGACACCGCGCGACCTGTCGAAAATGGCAGTCGGCCAGTGCAAATACATCCTCATCACCAACGCGGATGGTGGCATCCTGAACGACCCGATCCTGCTGCGCCTTGCCGAGAACCACTTCTGGATCTCGTTGGCTGACAGCGACATCCTCCTCTGGGCGCAGGGCGTGGCCGTGAACTCGGGCCTCGATGTAAAGATCACCGAGCCTGATGTTTCCCCGCTTCAGCTGCAAGGTCCGAAATCCGGCGAGATCATGAAAGACCTCTTCGGCGAAGAGATCATGGACCTCAAATACTACTGGCTGCGTGAGCTGGACCTGGATGGCATTCCGGTTATCGTCTCCCGCACCGGATGGTCGAGCGAGCTGGGCTATGAAATCTACCTGCGCGACGGTTCGCGCGGCGATGACCTGTGGGAACGGATCATGGTGGCAGGTCTGCCGCACGGTCTGAAGCCCGGACACACCTCCTCGATCCGCCGGATCGAAGGCGGGATGCTGTCCTATCACGCCGATGCCGACATCAACACCAACCCGTTCGAGCTGGGCTTCGATCGCCTGGTAAACCTCGACATGGAAGCCGATTTCATCGGCAAGGAAGCCCTACGCAAGATCAAGGAAGAAGGCCCGAAGCGCCAACAGATCGGCCTCGTCATCGACTGCGACCCGCTGCAAGGACCGAACACGACCTTCTGGCCGATCATGATCAACGGCGAAGAGGTTGGAAAAGTGACTTCTGCTGTTTACTCTCCGCGCTTGGAGAAGAATATTGCGCTTGCAATGGTTGCGGCAGAATGGGCCAATCTTGGTGCTGAGGTCGAGGTGGTCACGCGCTCCGGCCCGACGCATGCAACGATTGTCGAGCGTCCGTTCTTTGATCCGAAGAAAGCGATCGCAGCGGCCTGATCGGGCCTGTCCAGGAGGAGCCGGAATGTCACTTTCCATCGAACTGCACTGGCACCGTGACAGCGCGGCTTTTGAGCCGGGCGCCTATTCTGCAGAACACACTGTGCGCTACAACGATCATAACGAGGTTCTCGTCGATGCCGCCCCTGATTGGGGCGGCAAGATCGAAAACACCAACCCCGAGCAGGCGCTGGCATCAGCGCTCTCAAGCTGCCACATGATGACGTTCCTTGCATTATGTGCAAAGGCCGGCTGGCCGGTGGCGAGCTACCACGATTATGCCGAAGCGCATTTGGGAAAGAACCCTAAAGGGCAGATGGCTGTCACGCGGATCGACCTTAATCCGGTGATCCGCTTCGATACCGGCTTTTCGGTCGATGAGCCAACGCTGAAAGAGATGCAGCACCGCGCGCATCGCTACTGCTTCCTCGCCAACACGCTGGCTGATTTCGTGGAAGTCAACATTTTATAAAAAGACGAAAGGATCGGACCGGTGCATGACAGCGGAATTTTGCTTCGAGACCTCGACGAGAACGGCATTCTACGCCTGACCCTGAATGACAGTGCAAAGCGCAACGCACTGTCGGAAGCGATGCTGACAGAGCTGGGGCGCGCGATCGACGAGGCAGGCACCGATCCGGCCGTTCGTGTGGTGGTGCTCGCCGCCACCGGCCCCGCTTTTTGTGCGGGGCATGACCTGAAGGAACTCACCGCCGGACGGCAGGCCGATGATGGTGGCAAAGCGTATTTTGCCAAGATCATGGGGATGTGCTCAGGCGTCATGCAGAGCATCGTCGGATGCCCGAAGCCGGTGATTGCCGAAGTTACGGGCATCGCGACCGCAGCGGGCTGCCAGTTGGTGGCGAGCTGCGACCTGGCCTATGCAGCGGAAAGCGCGAAATTCAGCACGCCGGGCGTGCATATCGGGCTTTTCTGCTCGACGCCGATGGTGGCGCTGTCGCGTAACGTCAGCAACAAACATGCGATGGAAATGCTGCTGACCGGCGACATGACCCCTGCGGCACGCGCTGCCGAAATCGGGCTGGTCAATCGCGCGGTAGCGGATGAAGCCCTGACCGAAACCGCAATGGAAGCCGCGCGCAAGATTGCCGCAAAATCCAGCATGACACTACGCACCGGCAAGCAGGCATTCTATGCGCAGCGCGAAATGCCGCTGGCAGAGGCTTACGATTATGCCTCACAGGTGATGGTCGAAAACATGATGGCTCGCGACGCCGAGGAAGGCATTGGCGCGTTCATCGAAAAGCGCGCACCGAAGTGGCAGGACAGCTGAAAATGAGCACGAACCCATATAACGTGGGCCTCGACCGGACGCCTGCGAACTACCAGCCGTTGACGCCTTTGACCTTTCTAGAACGCGCGGCGACGGTCTTTCCCGATCATACGGCGATTGTGCATGGCGCGTTGCGCCGCAGTTACGCGGAGTTCTATAGCCGCTCGCGGCAGCTGGCATCCGCGCTGACCGCCAAAGGGATCGGGCGCGGCGACACTGTCTCAGCGCTCCTTTCAAACACGCCCGCAATGCTGGAATGCCATTATGGTGTGCCGATGACGGGCGGCGTTCTACATTCGATCAACACCCGCCTTGATGCGGCAATCATTGCCTTTCAGCTGGACCACGCAATGTCGAAGATCGTCATTGCGGATCGCGAGTTCATGCCGCTTTTGCAGGAAGCGCTCGCGCTGTGCGAAGTGTCTCCGCTGGTGATCCAGTACGACGATCCGGAATATACCGGCGCGGGCGGTGATGATGCGGCGTTGGACTATGAAGCCTTTGTCGCAAGCGGTGAGGCAGATTTCGCGTGGCTGATGCCCGAGGATGAATGGGACGCGATCTCGATCAATTACACCTCCGGCACCACAGGCAACCCGAAGGGCGTGGTCTCACATCATCGTGGCGCTTACCTGTTGGCGCAGGGCAATGCGCTGACGACCTCGATGCAGAAACATGCGGTCTATCTGTGGACCCTGCCGATGTTCCATTGCAATGGCTGGTGCTTCCCTTGGACGCTTTCGGCAATTGCTGGCACCCATGTGTGCCTGCGGCAAGTGCGGGCGGAGCCGATCTGGGCTGCACTTGCCGATGAAAAGGTCACGCATCTTTGCGGTGCGCCGATTGTGATGTCGCTGATGATCGGGGCAAGTGCAGACGAGAAGTGGACGCTTGATCATACGGTGCAGTTCTTCACCGCAGCCGCCCCACCGCCGGAATCCGTATTGGCGGCGATGAAAGCAGCCGGCTTTGACGTGACGCACCTTTATGGCCTGACGGAAACCTACGGCCCCGCAGTAGTGAACGACTGGCATGAGAGCTGGTCTGCCCTGCCGCCCGCCGAACAGGCGAAGCTGAAGGCGCGCCAAGGCGTGCGCTACTTGCCGCTCGAGCAGCTGGATGTGCTGGACCCCGAAACCATGCAGCCCGTGCCACGCGATGGCGAGACGATGGGCGAGGTGATGTTTCGCGGGAACGTCGTGATGAAGGGGTATTTCCGCAATGAGGAGGCCACGAAGGAGGCTTTTGAAGGCGGTTGGTTCCACTCGGGCGATCTGGGCGTGATGCACCCTGACGGCTATGTACAGCTGAAGGATCGCTCCAAGGACGTCATTATTTCGGGTGGCGAGAATATCTCCTCTATCGAGGTGGAAGAGGCGCTCTACCGGCATCCGGCAGTTGCGGTCGCAGCTGTGGTGGCCATGCCGCACGAGAAGTGGGGCGAGACGCCCTGTGCCTTTATCGAGCTTACGGCAGGTCATGACGCAGACGCTGATACACTGCGGGGATTCTGCCGTGAGCAACTGGCGGCCTATAAGGTGCCGGGGCGGTTCGTGTTTACCGAAATTCCGCGCACATCGACCGGAAAAATCCAGAAGTTCGTTCTGCGCGAGCAGGCAAAAGCGCTCGACGCATAAGGGAATGGCGCTGCGGCGCCGCTCCTATTTCTCGTAGCCCGTCATCTCAAGATAGCCCTGCCCTGCGTGGCTTCCAGTGACGAACACCGGCCCCTCCCAATAAGGGATACTGGCGTCCATCCATGCCTGCGGGTTGAGGGGGCGAGATGTGATATCAACGCCTTTTGAAGCTACTTCGATCCGCCATGTTACTGGCAAGTCACGATCCGCGACCATTTCGGACGCCAGAGGCGTGAGGCTCAACGCACCGTCGGAGAGCGGCTCGGTCCTTCCATCGGGGTGTATCCAGGTGCCGGAGCGGTAGCGGCTGCCATCTTCGCTGCGCAGCTGGGCGGCCATGAGCCGTTCGCCCGTGTCGAAACTGAGCGAAAACCAGTCCCATCCCTGCTGGGCATCGCTCAAAGGTTGCGAGGACCATTCACGATCCAGCCATGCGGTACCGGAGACCGTCACATCCCCATTGGGAAGGGTCAACGTGCCTGTGACCGAATAGAACGGTTGCGAGTAGTAATAGCTTGCCTGCCCTTCGGACGATTTGACCGAGTAACCGCCCTGCCCGTGGAATATCAGCGGGCCGGTTGCAGTAAGGTCCATGTCATAGGCGAAATCCGCTCCTGCGGCAGACAGGGTCAGTGCGGTGAAATCATCGCCGGTCAACTGCCACTCATCGATCCAAGCGGTAAAAGGATCTGCGTTCACACCCGCCTGCCCAATGCCGCCGCGCGCGAAGCGTTCGGCCGTGAAATGCGACTCGGCTGTCGTGATCGCGGCATGGGCGAACCAAATTTGCGGGCTTTGCCACCCCTCCGCCGGATCAGGCGAGAGGGCGGTGCGAAACAGCGTCCATTGCAGGCCATAGTCGGTGCCAGAGGCGTCTTGGAGATTGGCGGTGAGGTACCACCACTCGATACGGTAGTCGGGATGTGGCCCGTGATCCGCGGGAAAGCTGAAGCTTGGCGCGGGCGTGGGATCGGTGAAACCTTCGACATCCGTAGCCATCCCCGCGAAGCCCTGCGCGAACATGTGTAGGGGCAGGAACATCAGAAGCAGCGACAGGAATACCTTATGTTTCATTTGAGAAAACCTGAAGGAAACGGGCGGGCGTGGTGCGGGCCAGCCGGATTGCGGGCCAGAGAGCCGCGAGAAAGGCGGCAATCAACGAAACCAGCCCCAGCACAGCGTAATCGACGGGGAAGAGATACATTGGCAACTGCCAGCCGAAAGCCTCGACATTGATGACTGAGAGCAAGAGGTAAGCAAGTATCAGGCCCAACGGCAGAGCGAGAAGCAAGGTCAGCGCCGCGAGCGCAGCGGCGCGGGCAAGCTCAAGGCGGCCAAGCTGCTGGCGCGTGATGCCCAGCGCCCAGACGGACGCAAGCTGCGGCACACGCATGCTGGCCATTGTCAGGAGGTTTAACAAAATGGCCGCGCCCGCCACCGCGAGCGTCAGAACGTTGAGCGCGGCTGTAACGGTGAATGTCCGTTCAAACACCGCGCGCGAGGCTACCTTGAGCGCCGATTGATCAATCATTTGGGCGGGTGCAAAGCCGAGTTCCGATTGGAGGCGCTGGGTCAACATATCAGCGCCGCCGCCGAGCACGCCAAATTGGCTGAGCATGGCCGCAGGGTGGAGAGTTTTGAAAAGATCCTCGCCGATGATGACTTGGCCGATCGGATTTCCGTAATCCCCTACAACACCTGCAATAGGCAGCGCCTGATCGGGCGAAATGGGAATGGTATCACCCGGCCAGAGATTAGCCCGCCGCGCCAGTTGCTCGTTGATGATGGCCGCCTCGCCCGCGGCGACCCTTGGCCAAACGGCGCCCTCTTGCGCCAGAAACTGCCAATTTTCAGCATAAACCGGCCCGACCCGCGCGCCGTAGAGATCGGCGCGTTGAGAGCCGATCCGCGTTTCAACCGAAAGCAAAGGCAGCACCGTGACCCCGTCATTTGCCAGCGCTTCGATTGCCGCAGCTTGGGCCTCTGTCTCGGTGCTGACATAGACCTCCGCAAACAGGCGTTGGTCGAGAAAGTCTAAGAATGTCAGGCGGAAACTGGACACCATCGTGGAGACACCGATGTTGGCGGTGATTGCCAATAGGAGCGCCATCATAGAGAGGCCGAGGCGCGGTAATTGCTGGCGGGTATCGGCCCAGAACCACTGAGCGATGGCACCTTTCGCTTGCCTTTCAGCCAGCAGCAGCATCACGGCCAGCAGTGGCGGCAGGCCGAGCGCGGCCCCCAAAAGGAGCGCCGCGACAGAGGCAAAGCCCACAAATAACGAGCCGCCTTTCAGCACCAAGCCAGCGGCAGCGAAGAGGAGCAAAAGCGCGACGACGGATTGCGCACGCCATCCACGCGCGGTTTGCATCGCCCAGATCTGCGGATCGCGCCCAGCGCGGAGCGGCAGGCGGCTCATCCGCCAGATGGCGCTCGCAGCCGCCGCAGCGCCGCCAAGAAGGGCAATCCCAAGACTGGAGAGCCACCATGAAGGGTGCAATTGCAGCGTCCCCGCGACCTGTGCGCCGTACAGTCCGCGCAACGTCGCTGCGACATCGGGTAGGAGGCTGGCGGCAAGGAAATACCCCAAAACCACGCCAATTAATCCGGCAAAGAGGGAAATCAGCGCGATTTCGGCAATGAGCATCGTCATCAGAAAACGCATGGAAAGGCCCATTGTCCGCAAGGCGCGCACCATCGCGCGGCGCTGCTCAAATGCCAGCCCAACCGCGCCGTAGACGATGAAGATACCGACCGCGAAGCTGAGGATGCCAAAGGCCGTGAGGTTGAGGTGAAAGCTGTCGGTCAATTGCGCCGTATCGGAGCCAGCCTGAGCCGGTTGCAAGATCAGATCAGGCGCGACATCCGAAAGTGCGGGCAGCCGCAATGGCAGATTGGCTGCGACAACAAGCCGGCTGAGTTGGTTGGGCTTATCAAGAAGTGTTTGAGCCAAGCCAATATCCGCAAGCGCGGTGCCTTGCGTGATATCCGCGTTGGGGATGACGTCTGCCGACACCACGCTGGCGAGCGATGCCGCATCGACGGGATGGGCGAGGACAACATCTCCACTTAGAAAACGCGCGAAGGGCACCGTTGCCGCCTGTGCGGCCGCTCCGGTTCCGGCTGGCATGGTCAAGGGATCAATACCGAGGAGCATGACCTCGCTCTCGGGCAGTGTGAGGCGCCCTTCCAACACAGGCGCGACCAACCAACCGGCGCGGCGCAATGCGACGAACCTGTCTTGTGGGATGGTATCCCCAGCGCGGGGGAGTAACTGATCGTAGCGCCCCTCGCCCACCACTGCCGCTGCTGCTGCGTAACTGGCGCGGGCTTCGGTATTGAGCGCCTGCACGCCCGACCATAAGGCAGTTGCTAAAGCGAGGCCCGCAATCATTGTCAGAAGCTGCAACAGATTGCGCCGCCAGTAGGACCAGAGCGCAGAAAGAGCCGCAGCTATCATGAAAGGCATCCGTGGCTTAGGTGATGCTGGCGCGACATACGCGCCGCGAGCACCGAAGAGTGCGTGACGAGAACGAGCGCGGTTCCGGCTTCCGAGACGAGACGGGACAACTGATCAAGAACCCTATCGGCGGTTTCTTCATCGAGGTTTCCGGTGGGCTCATCAGCCAGAATGAGTGCCGGACGTGCGGCAAGCGTACGGGCGATGGCGACCCGTTGCTGCTGCCCGCCGGACAGCTCCTCGGGATATTTGGCAAGTTGATCGCCGAGCCCGAGAGCGTCGATCAAGGTGGCCGCCCAAGCTGGATCATCCCGCCCCGCGAGGCGCGCCTGAAACCGGATATTATCCCGCACCGTCAGCGAGGGGATCAGATTGAATTGCTGGAAGATGATGCCAATCTTCTCGCGGCGTAGAGCGGCCCGCCCTGCGTCATCGAGGGCCGTCACCTCCTGCCCGTTGACTGAAATCCGCCCGCCATCGGCCCTGTCCAACCCGCCGATCAGATGCAGGAGCGTACTTTTGCCAGAACCGGACTCGCCGGTCAGGGCCAGTGCTTCTCCGGCCGCGAGCGACAGGCTGATGCCCTGCAAGACGGGCACTGTGCCGTCAGGACCGGTGTAGGATTTCGTGAGGTCTTGGATCTCGAGCAGCATGCCGCCTCCTTTTGTGCACAAGGTATGGCATGAGGAGGCGATGGAAAGAGGGAAGTGAGCGATAGGCTGGCCACATGACCTAACCTGCCGCAATCTCCACCGAGAACAGCTCGGAAGGCTCTATCGCGAGATCGAGGCCCAGCTTGATCCCGACGGCCAGCACCAACATCGCGAGAAGAATGCGCAATTGTTCTGCTTTGAGGAGGAGCCCGATGCGGCTGCCGATTTGCGCGCCAACAACGCCGCCGATGATCAGGAGAACGGCAAGAACGGTATCGACGGTATGGCTGTTGATAGCATGCATCATGGTTGTGTAGCCTGACACCACAATGATCTGAAAAAGCGATGTGCCGACCACGACTTTCGTTGGCATGCCAAGAATATAGATCATCGCAGGCACAATCACGAAGCCGCCGCCGACGCCCATAATGGCGGAGAGCACGCCGACAAAGAAACCCACAATGAGGGGCGGAAACACCGAAATGTAGAGCCCTGACGTGCGAAACCGAATGCGCCAGGGCATCGCGTGAACCCAGTCACGCCCCGAGCGCTTACGCTTGGGTTTTGGCCCTTGCACCTTGGAGGCGCGCAGGGCTTGCAGGCTTTCGACAAACATCAAGGCGCCGATCAGGCCAAGAAAAACAACGTAAAAGAGGCTCACCAAGAGATCGACCTGCCCAAGCGCGCGTAAGGCCTCAAAGATCGTGATGCCGACGGTTGAGCCGGCAAGCCCGCCGATCATCAGCGCCGTGCCCATGCGAAAATCCACCGTGCGACGCCGCATGTGGGTGAGGATCGCGGAAAAGGACGACGCGACGATCTGGTTGGCAGAGGTTGCGACCGCCACGGCTGGCGGAATGCCAATGAGAAACAAAAGCGGGGTGATCAAGAACCCGCCACCAACGCCAAACACCCCAGAGAGGAAGCCAACCATCAGACCGATCGACAAAAGAAGTGGCCCGTGGACCGAGACTTCGGCGATGGGGAGATAGATATGCATGGGCTTGGCCCCGATTGGCGTGACGCTTCCGTCCCTACGCCTGCTATGCGCTGAGCGCAATGGTCGCCACCCATTCGGACAAAGCCGTCGCCATCCTAGTCCCGCGCGTAGACATCCTCGTAGCGAACGATGTCATCTTCTCCAAGGTAACCGCCTGTTTGCACTTCAATGAGCACCATCGGCAGCTTGCCCGGATTTTCGAGACGGTGTTTTTCGCCTAACGGAACATAGACAGACTGGTTTTCAGAGATGAGGCGCGTCTCGTCTCCGATAGTCATCTTTGCGGTTCCTTCCACCACGACCCAATGTTCGGACCGGTGGAGGTGCGATTGCAAACTGAGCGCGGCACCCGGCTTGACGACGATCCGTTTAACCTGAAATCGGTCAGAGCGCGCAAGGCATTCATACCATCCCCAGGGGCGGTGGTTTCGAGGGAATGTGTCGGCCTGGCGCGTTTGTTTTTGCTCAAGAGCTTCAACAGCCTGTCTGACGTCCTGCGCGCGGGATCTGTCGGCGACTAAAACCGCATCAGGCATGGCCACCACTATGATATTTTCGATGCCGAGGCCTACCAATTCCAGCCCTTCATCCTCGGATCTGAGCAATGTGTTTTTGCACTCCAACGCTGTAACTGCGCCAGACGTTACAACCCCGTCCTGATCCGGTGTGCTCTCGCGCCACACGGCATCCCAGCCACCAAGGTCAGACCACCCCCCGCCAAAGGGAACAACCGCGAGGTTCTGCGCCCGCTCCATGATGGCAAAGTCGATAGAGATATCGGGCACATCGCTCCATGCCTGAGGATCAAGGCGGAAGAACCCGAGATCCGGCTTGCCATGGTCGATAGCTGCCGTGACCGGTGCGACGAGGTCGGGAGCGTACTCTTTGAACGCTTCAATTAGGGTTTTCGCGGAGAACATGAAAATCCCAGCGTTCCATAAGTGACGTCCGGAAGTGCTCATCTCTTCGGCGCGCGCAAGGTCGGGTTTTTCGACGAAGCGGAGGAGGTCAATGGTTTTGCGATCCTCTGAAGACACCTCGTCGGAGAGTTCAAGATAACCGTAACCAGTTTCCGGATGGGTGGGCGTAATGCCGAACGTCACAATCCTGCCCTCCTCTGCCGCAATGCGCCCAAGGGCGACTGCATCTTGGAAGGCCTTTACGTCGGGAATAACGTGATCGGATGGCGCGACCAGCATCAGCGCGTGCGGATCGTCCTTTTGAAACCAAAGTGCGGCCGCGAGAATGGCGGGGGCGGTGTTGCGCCCTAATGGTTCGAGCAGGATTGAGCCGGGGTCAATGCCGGCTTCCTGAAGCTGCTCCGATACAATGAACCGGAAATCTGAATGGGTCAGCACCAGAGGTGGCGCAAACTCATCGCCCACGACGCGCTTGGCGGAGGCTTGAAACAATGTCTCCTTGCCCGAGAGCGGCGCAAACTGCTTCGGGTAAGATTTGCGCGACAATGGCCACAGCCGAGACCCAGACCCACCGGCCAGAAGGATCGGGTGAATAGGTTTCGGCACGGTTACTTCCCTATCTAGGACTGTCTCGCATTCTCAAGGACTAGGCATAGGGCACGCAGAACACAAGCGAGACGTGCACGCCAAAGGTGTATTCGCCTGTCACTCTATCTGCGCTCATCGTAAAGAAAGTATTAAGAGGATTGGGCCATACAGAAACAGACTTTCAGAGACTTCTAAGCCGCTCCGCGATTTCTGGCATTCGCTTCAAGGTGTTTTCAATGTGATCGCGCCAACGTGGACCCGTCATGAGAGCATGAGGAATAGGCCTATAAAAGTATGCCTATCAAAAAAATGTTTTGCGAGGCAAAACCTCGGAGAGTTTATCAGCAGCATCTCCAAAAGCCCTCAAATCTGCGCCAAGAACCCCTCAAACTCCGCATCTTCAATCGGCACCACATTCTCGGGCGCGGGATAAGCACCACTGTCAACGTCCGTGCGGAACTCGGAGAAGGCGGCGATCCGCTCTTGTTGTAATCGTGCAAATTCAGCGGCGAAGTCTCGGTAGGTTTTGGCGTGGCGCGGTTTATGGCCGCGCGTGAAGCCAAGGACGTCTTCTGCAAAGAGATACTGTGCGTCCGCCCCTGAGCCTGCGCCCATGCCGAGCATCACAAGCGATGTGCGCTTGCTGATCTCGGCTGCCACACGGTCAGGGACGACCTCCAGCTCGGCGCCGAATGCCCCGACTGCCTCCAAAGCTTGCACATGGCGCCAAACTTCGAGCGCGCTGGCCGTGGTTTTGCCGACAGCTTTGAACCCGCCCGTCCAAGTTGCTTTGGACGGGATCAAACCGACATGGCTGACAACGGGAATGCCGTCATCGGCCAGCGCTTTGATCGTGCCGAGAGACGAGGCGCAATAGACACAATCGCCGCCGATCTGCATGGCGCGATGCGCGGCGCGTTGATAATCCTCAAGCGTGACTAGCTGCCCGTAGAGGAGCCCCACCTGCACAAAGCAGGTGCCAGACGCCTCGCGCATCTCGGGCGTCCATAAGGGATCAATGATCGACAGCATGTCGATCCCCGCCTCCGCTGCAGCGGCGGCCTCTTCGGGCGTTTCAACGAAGAGCATCGTCAGGGTGCGCTTGCCTTTAAGCGCGCGGATATCGGCGACGGTGGGGCGCGCGCTACGCATCGGACAGCTCGATCAAGACGCGCCCGCTTTCGACCTTCACCGGATAGGTATTGAGGTTTACGCAAGCCGGTGCACGCAACGCCTCGCCCGTGCGATAGTCGAATGTCGCGTTATGTTTAGGGCACTCGATTTCGTATTCCATAACCAAGCCGCCCTCGAGGTGGACCTCTTCGTGGGTGCAGCGGCCATCGGTGCAGAAAAACTCTCCGTCGGGTGAATGATAAATGGCAAAAGTCCGGTCACGATGGTCGAAACGGATCAGGTCTTCTTCGTCGATGTCGGAGGTTGCGCAGGCGTCAATCCAGGGCATGTGGGGTGTCTCCAGTCGGTCGTGTGGGATGTCACTCGGCAGCGCCGAGAGCGGAAGCGTGAAAGTCCTCGCGGTAGGGTTTGGCCGTCGCGGGCAACTCGCGCTTGAGGAAGAAATCCTCGTATTTCAGCTGCCGCTTCAGCGCCGGCCACATCTCGCGGAACCCCTCGGCAATTGAGCGGTTTGGCGCGGGCAAGTCGTGCTTGATCGCCGCGTGAAGGGCGGGCAACTGGTGATAGGGCACCATCGGGAACATGTGATGTTCGACGTGGTAGTTCATGTTCCAATAGATGAAGCGCGAGATTGGGTTCATATAGACGGTGCGGGAATTCAGCCGGTGGTCGATGACGTTATCCGCCAACCCGCCATGCTGAAGCAGCCCCGTCATCACATGATGCCAAGCACCGTAGAAGCGCGGCAAGCCGATGACCATCAACGGCAGGATTGAGCTTGTGGCGACGGCCAGCGCGATCGTGGCGGCATAGATCGCAACCCAGATTCGGGCGATGCGAATGACCTTGGGGCGCTCCTGTTCGGGGATGTAATCCGCCTCCTCAGGGTGGATATAGCCCGCGGCATTGTAAAGCATCCGCGCCCAGCCATGCGGCGCATCGAGAATACCAAAGAAATTGAGAATGACGCGGGCCAGCGCAGGCGGGCGCATCAGCACGATCTCAGGGTCGCGCCCGACGATGATCGTGTCGGTGTGATGGCGGGCGTGTGACCATCGCCAGCTGACGGGATTGCGCACCATGCAAAAGCTGGCGATCTGGTAGAGCCAATCGTTGTAATGCCGCGTTTTGAAGGCCGTGCCGTGGCCGCATTCGTGCCAGCGGGAATCCATCGCCGATCCATAGAGGACGCCATAGGCGAGCCAGAAAGGGGCGGACCACCAGCTCGGCCAGAGCGCAATGCCGAGGCCCGCAAACAGGAGCATCGAGGCAAAGAGGAGCGCGGTGTCGCGGATCGCGGGGCCATCCTTGCGCTGCATCAGCGCCTTCATCTCCTTGCGCGGGATATCGGTGTGGTACCACTCGGCTGCGGCCAATCCTGTCTCGACCGCGCGGTGGGCATCCGGCCCCAAAAGGGAATAATCGCGCTTGGTCATTGGTTCCTCCCGAAAATCGCTTCGTTTTGTGTGAGCGTAGCGGCGGCGACACCCTGCCCCAAGAAAACTGAACCTCAATCACATCAAAAAGCATCAATTTCGCTGGACAGGATGATGGGTTTTCTTCAACCCTGCCCCTATGCGCCGGAACCCGACCATCACTGATATTGCAAGGGAGGCTGGCCTCGGCCCCGCCACAGTTGACCGCGTACTAAACGAACGCCCCAATGTCTCGCCCCGCGCGCGGGAGCGGGTCGTCAGGGCGGCAGAGGCGCTCGGCTATCCCCTGCCCAGCTCCTTGAAGAGGCGCAAGCGCGACGAGCGGCCTGTGCTCAACCTTGGCTTTGTGCTGCACAAGAAAGGTCAGGCCTTCTACCAAAAGTTCGCGCGCGAGATCGAAGCGGCCTGTGAGGCGCGCGCGGATGTGGTGATCCAAACGCAGATCCGTTTCGCGGCCTCACAATCGCCAGCAGATTTTGCGGAAGAGATCAGCGCGGCGGCAGAAGGCGCTGATGTCGTCGCCGCGACGGCTGTTAACCATGCAAGCCTGTCCCGCCTTGCGGACGATCTGACCCGCGCTGGCACGCCTGTCTATTCACTGCTCAATGACTTTGGCGGCCGTTCGGGCGCGGGGTATTTCGGGATGGACAATGTGAAGGTCGGGCGGCTGGCAGGCTTTATGATGGCCACGCGGCGACAACGGCCTGGGAAGGTCGCGCTCTTTGTCGGCGGGACGCGCTGGCACGGTCATGCGCTGCGGGAGGAAGGCTTCCGCGCCTATTTGCGGGACCACGCACCCGAAATCGTGCCGCTGGATACGGCGGTAAACCTCGAAACCCGTCAACTGACCTATGAGGCGACGCTCGCTCTCCTGAACCGAGCGCCAGATCTGGCGGGGCTTTATGTGGCGGGTGGCGGCATGGAGGGTGCGATTGCGGCGGTGCGTGAGCTGCGCCCAGAGGAACGGTGCACGCTGATCGTAAATGAACTAACGCCAGAAAGCCGCGCGGCACTAAGCGAGGGTATTGTCACGATGGTAATAGCCACGCCACTTGAACAACTATGCGCAGCGCTGGTCGATCAAATGATCAGGCAGCAGCTCGGGAATGGGGATGCCATGACTGGTGGCAAGATTTTCGCACCGCAGATTTGGCTGCCGGAGTCGGTTTAATCCGACGATCGGCCGACGAGCGGCCGCGTTATCTCACAATGCATTGGTGCGGACCTTCAGCGGCGAAATACGCGCGGCAGGCGTCAACAAAGTGTTGCACAATGCGCCGAGGCTGGGTGCGATTATAGGCGACCGAGAGCGTTAGTGGCGGCAAGTCGTCGGATATTGGGCGACCGACGAGGCGCTCGCCGCTGTAGGAGGTGTCCGCGAGCGGCAACATATTGAGGACGGCGCAACCCCGCCCTGCGCCCACAAGGCTGCGCACCATCTCGGTAGAATTGGCGTAGGCGACGACATTTGTTTTTGTGTGCGCACCCTCGAACAACCGCAAGTAATAGGGCGCGGCAACGGGGCGGTCGAGCACGACGAGGGGTTCCTGCGCGAGATCGGCGAGGCTCACGGTATCTTGCGCGGCCAACGGGTGATCGGCGGCGAGCAAGCAATAGGCAGGTGCCTCGATCAGAACGTCGAACTCAATGGCCGCTTTGGCCCCTTCGCTGACGAAGAGGATGACATCATATGCCCCATTGAGCAGGCCCTCTTGCGCTGCATCGTTATCGCACTCTTCAAGGTGCAGCACGGCATCACTTTCAGGCGGCAAAAAGGCGGAGAAGATGCTGGGCAGGAAGGCCGGCGCGACTGGCGCATAGTAGCCAACCCGCAACGCACCGCTCAACGACTGCTTTAGCTCAGCACCTTCCTCAAGAATGGCGCGATAGTCTTCCAGCAGGCGCTCGAACTTGCGCACCATCAATCGGCCACTGGCGGTAGGCGCTATCCCCCGCGCCCGTTGGCGGGTGACGAGCGTGAGGCCGAACGAAGCTTCAACCTGATCAATGGCCGCCGAGACAGCCGACGCCGCGATGTTCAACTCATCCGCCGCCTGCGCGATGCTGCCCCGCGCAACGGCGAGGTTGAAATACTGCATTGCTTTGAGGGACACCGTCATAAATCTAAAATTCAGATGTTGTTGATCACTTTATTCTGTTTGTTCGCTGTAATGGCTTCTGTCAATCTCTCAGGTGTGCACAGGAGGATCACGCCATGTCTGATGAACAACTCAAAGGCTGGAACCACTTGCCGGAGGTTCCCCTCAAAAGCTCCCCGTTTTTCAGTTGGCCGCTTGATCCGGTTGCGATGGCAAAATGGGCTTGGAACTCATGGTTCCTAATCACCGAGAAACTGCTGATCCTCGGGATAGCGATTGCCTGTTATGTCTGGTTTCAGCCGCCGCTGGAGGCTGCGCAAACTTTCGGCCTTGGCTGGATTTCGCAAATGTACCTGCGCAATATTCTGCTGGCGCTCCTTGTCGCCGGATCGCTGCATCTGTGGTTCTACACCTATGCCGCGCAGGGGCAGAAGCTGAAATACGACCCCCGCCCGCTCATGGTGAAGGGCAAACAGTTCACGCTTGGCGGGCAGATCCGCGACAACATGTTCTGGACCTTGGGCACCGGCGTTCTGATCTGGACGGCGTTTGAAGTGGTGCTGTTATGGGCGCTCGCCAACGGGCATATGCGGCTTATCACCTTCGAGGCGCAGCCTGTCTGGTTCATCACGATCTTCTTCCTGATCCCGATTTGGGAGAGCTTTTACTTCTACCTGATCCATCGCGCGCTGCATTTTCCGTTTCTTTACAAACATGTGCATGCGCTGCATCACAGGAACATCAATGTCGGCCCGTGGTCGGGCATGTCGATGCATCCGGTTGAACAGATGATCTTCCTTGGCGGGGTGTTTGTACACCTGCTTATCGGCGCACATCCGCTGCATATCCTGTTTCACCTTCAGTACTATTTCCTGTCCGCGATCACCACGCATACGGGGTTTCAGGGGCTTTTGATCAACGACAAAAACCGCCTCGCGCTGGGAACCTTCCACCACCAGATGCACCATCGCTATTTCGAGTGTAACTACGGCAGCCTTGAGATCCCGTGGGATAAGTGGTTCGGCTCTTTCCACGATGGCACCGTGGCGGCGAACG
This sequence comes from Pelagovum sp. HNIBRBA483, assembly GCF_040931995.1. Taxonomy (NCBI): domain Bacteria; kingdom Pseudomonadati; phylum Pseudomonadota; class Alphaproteobacteria; order Rhodobacterales; family Paracoccaceae; genus Pelagovum; species Pelagovum sp. HNIBRBA483. The sequence goes on along the minus strand of NZ_CP162412.1, from coordinate 938,310 downwards.
AACGGATGCAGGAACGGCGCAAGCGGATCATGGGCAAATGAGCGGCCCACTTTCCGTCATGGACCTGCGCGCTCTGAAGGGTGTCCGGCAAATCAGCTATGTGCAAGTGGCCCGCAAGGAAGAAGCCATCGCCGCGGCAGAGGCCGGTATGGATATGATCGGCACGGCCTTCATCCCCGAGCGCGCAGATTTTGCGAAGGCCGTGCCGAATACGCATTTCCAATACGGGCTTGCGTGGGGCAAGCACGCCAATGTGACGGAGGCGCTGCGCGATGCAATGGCGGCGATGACTGCCGGCGCGCAGTCGGTCTATTGCGGTATGAGCCCCGCGATTGTCGAAGGGTTGGCCCGAGAAGGGGTGCCGGTGATCTGCCATGTGGGTCTGGTTCCGCCGAAAGCCACATGGACGGGTGGGTTTCGCGCTGTCGGCAAGACCCGCGCGCAGGCAAAAATGATTTGGCAGCAGGTGCAGGATTTTGAGCAAGCTGGGGCTTTTGCGGTGGAGATGGAAGTCATCGCCGCCAATCTCGCGCGTGAGATCACCAAACGGACCTCCCTGCTCACGATCTCGCTTGGCTCTGGCGGCGGGTGCGACGCGCAATACCTGTTCTCTGCCGATATCTTGGGCGAAAATCGTGGGCACATCCCCCGCCATGCAAAGACCTATCGCAACTTCGCCGCCGAGCGGGACCGCTTGCAGGCCGAGCGCGTCAGCGCCTATCGCGAGTATATCGCGGACGTTATGTCGGGCGCCTTCCCAGAGCGCGGGCATATTGTCGAGATGGATGACGAGTTGCTGGCCTCTCTGTGGGACGTGTAGACCAAATTGCTCATCGCCTTTTTTAAACCCAAATCAAAAAATTGAGAATGATTTGCAAAAGCGTTTACACTGAGAATGAATTGCAGTATCGAAGACTCAAAGGGCAAGTACCCTATCTTTTTCTCGGAGCATCGACGTGCAAATCAACAAGACCACCGTTCTTGGCGCCCTCCTCGCAGGCACAACAGCCCTCGCCGGCAGCGCCGCGCGCGCAGATGAGAAAATGAAAGTGGTGACAACCTTCACGGTGCTGGCGGATATGGCAGCGAACGTGGCAGGTGATGCGGCGGAGGTTGTTTCCATCACCAAGCCGGGTGCAGAAATTCACGGCTATGCGCCGACCCCGCAGGACATCGTGCGCGGGTTTGATGCCGACCTGATCCTGTGGAATGGCATGAACCTTGAGCTGTGGTTCGAGCAATTTATCAGCAATCTGGGCGATATCCCCTCGGTGACACTGACTGACGGGATCGACCCGATCTCGATTGCCGCAGGCGCCTACGAAGGCAAACCCAACCCGCATGCGTGGATGGGGCTGGATAATGCGCTGATTTATATCGACAATATCACAGACGCATTCTCCAACCACGACCCTGAAAACGCCGACATTTACGCTCAGAATGCAGCTACCTACAAAGATGAACTCCGCGCAACAATCGAGCCGCTCCGCGCGGCGATTGCGACGATCCCGGAGGAACGCCGCTGGCTCGTGACTTGTGAAGGGGCGTTCTCCTATCTGGCGCGGGATTTTGGACTGAAGGAACTGTACCTCTGGCCAATGAACGCCGATCAGGTGGGCACACCGCAGCAAGTCCGCGCGGTGATTGATGGGGTGACCGAACATGATATTCCGGTCGTATTCTGCGAAAGCACCGTCAACACCGCCCCTGCCGAGCAAGTCGCGCGGGAAACCGGCGCGGCCTATGGTGGTGTACTCTATGTTGACAGCCTCAGCACCGCCGAAGGGCCGGTGCCAACCTATCTTGACCTTTTGCGCGTAACATCGACAACAGTGGCCGAAGGGCTCACACAGGCGGTAGAGTGACGGGCAACCATGCTGCGCTAGATCACCGATGAAGCCGCAGAGAAAGATCAAACCGATGAAAGACGCGACACCAGCGCAGCCGACCACCACGAGCGGGATTTCCGTGCGTGACGCAACGGTCACCTATCGCAACGGGCATACCGCGCTCTGGAACGCCAGTTTTGATGTACCGCTTGGCACGGTGACGGCGCTCGTCGGCATCAATGGCGCGGGGAAGTCCACCCTTTTCAAGGCGATCATGGGGTTTGTTGGCGCATCCAAGGGCGAGATCGAGATCCTCGGCATGCCTGTTCGCGCCGCGCTGCGCAAAAACCTGGTCGCCTATGTGCCGCAATCAGAGGAGGTCGATTGGGCCTTTCCGGTGCTTGTCGAAGACGTGGTGATGATGGGGCGCTACGGGCATATGGGCTTTCTGCGCCGCCCACGCGCCGCCGATCACAAAGCGGTCGATGAGGCGTTGGAACGGGTAAATATGACCGAATACCGCCATCGCCAGATTGGTGAACTGTCTGGTGGGCAGCGCAAGCGCGTGTTCCTTGCGCGGAGCCTTGCCCAAGAGGGTCAGGTGATCCTCCTTGACGAGCCATTCACAGGCGTTGATGTGAAAACCGAGGAACAGATCGTCGCCCTCCTCCGCGAGCTGCGGGACGAGGGGCGCGTGATGCTCGTATCGACCCACAACCTCGGTTCGGTGCCCGAGTTCTGTGACCGTACCATCCTGATCAAGGGCACGGTGCTGGCGCATGGCCCGACCGAGACGACCTTTACCCGCGCCAATCTCGAAAGAGCCTTTGGCGGGGTTTTGCGCCACTTCACACTGGGCGGTGACGCATTGCACGACGATTCTGACGCCCGCAGCGTGACGATCCTGACCGATGACGAACGCCCGTTTGTGCAGTACGGCGACAAGACCCAGCGGGCGGAGGGCGGCGAATGAGTGTCCTCTTGGAGCCCTTCAACTACGGCTATATGACCAATGCGATGTGGGTCTCTGCGCTCGTTGGTGGCGTCTGCGCGTTTCTCTCGTCCTACCTGATGCTCAAAGGCTGGTCGCTTATTGGTGACGCGCTCTCCCATGCCGTCGTCCCGGGCGTCGCGGGCGCCTACATGCTGGGCATTCCTTTCGCGCTGGGGGCCTTCGCCTCCGGCGGGTTGGCGGCGGCGGCGATGCTCTTTCTCTCAGAGCGGTCGGGGCTGAAGGTCGATGTGATCATCGGGCTGATCTTCAGTTCCTTCTTCGGGTTGGGGCTTTTTATGGTGTCGGTCAGCCCCGTTTCCGTCGATGTGATGACGATCACCATGGGCAATATCCTCGCCATCACACCGAGTGACACGCTGCAATTGGCGATCATCGGCTTTGTCTCGCTCGCGGTTTTAACGGCGAAGTGGAAAGACCTGATGGTCACCTTCTTTGACGAAAACCACGCCCGCAGCATCGGGTTGCGCCCGCGCCTGCTGAAGGCGGTGTTCTTTGTGCTTCTGTCTGCCGCCGTGGTGGCGGCGATGCAGACGGTTGGTGCGTTTCTGGTGATTGCCATGGTGGTCACGCCGGGGGCGACAGCCTACCTGCTCTGCGACAGGTTTCCACGCCTGATCCTCACCTCGATCAGCATCGGGACGGGGACGAGCTTTCTGGGGGCCTACGCGAGCTATTTCTTGGACGGAGCGACAGGCGGGATCATCGTCGTCCTACAAACGCTGATCTTCCTCGCGGCGTTCGTTTTTGCCCCGAAACACGGGATCTTGGCCACGCGCCGCAAAGGGGCCAAGGCGCTTGAAGCCCGAAACGGGGAGGTATCGTGATGGAGTTCGACCTTGCCACCGCACTGCTGCCGTTTCGCTTTCCCTTCATGCAAAACGCCTTTTACATCGCGATGATTGTGTCGGTACCGACCGCGCTTCTGTCATGCTTTTTGGTGCTCAAGGGCTGGGCGCTGATGGGCGACGCGATCAGCCACGCGGTGCTGCCCGGCATCGTGCTGGCCTATATCCTCGGCCTGCCGCTAATTCTTGGGGCCTTTGCAGCGGGTATGTTTACCGCCGTGGCGACAGGATACCTCGCCGGCAACAGCCGCGTGAAACAGGACACCGTGATGGGGGTGGTTTTTTCGGGGATGTTTGGCCTCGGGATCGTGCTCTATGTCTCAATCGAAACAAATGCGCACCTCGACCACATCCTCTTTGGCAATATGCTCGGCGTTGGCACAGGCGATCTTTGGCAGGCGGGGCTTATTTCCGGAGGGGTGGCTCTGCTGCTAGTGCTGAAGTGGAAGGATTGGCTCCTGCACAGTTTCGACCCTGCACAGGCCCGAGCCTCCGGGCTGTGGGTGACGGCGCTGCATTACGGGCTCTTGGCCCTCATCTCACTGACCATCGTCGCCACGCTCAATGCCGCAGGTTTGATCCTCGCCATTGCACTGCTGATCGCACCGGGGGCGATTGCCTTCCTTTTGGTGCGCAAATTCCGCACGATGCTCTGGGTTTCAGTGCTAATCTGCATGGCGTCGATGCTGCTCGGCACCTATGCGAGCTTCTTCCTCGACAGCGCCCCTGCCCCGACGATTGTGCTCATCCTGACGGCTGTGTTTGTTGTAGCCTTTACCAGCAGCCAAATCCGAAACCGCCGCCGTTCGATGCAGCGGATGGCGGAAGAGAGCGCTTAGGCGAGTGGCAGGCTCGGACCTTTTGTCTAAGCGACGCCTTAGGGCCGCCGAAGCCTCACGCCGGGACGATCATCAGGCGCGCCGATAAACTCAATGCCGGCATCCTCAAACGCGCGCTGGATAATCATCATATTGGCGCGCGTAGCATTGGGCAGGCCCGCCTGCGCTTCGATCCGGCGAATGGTACGCTCACTTACCCCTGAGGCCTGTTCAAGATCCGCAATCGTCCAATCCAACGCACCGCGCGCCATGCGGATTTGTTCTGTCGTAATCATTGACAGGCCTCCAAGATTGTCCTATATTCGGCCATATGCTGAAATTGGTATTGTAAAATGAACATAAAATCTCTCTTGGACCACTTGGAAGGCGCATATGCCCCCGCCACATTACGCGCATATCGCGCCGACATCGGCAAGTTCATCGAATGGTGTGATGCAAATGGCGAAACCGCCCTGCCGGCAAGTGCGCGCGCAATAACAAGATATCTCGCGGCCGAGGCGGACAAGGCCGTCGCAACAATGGAGCGCCGGCTCTACAGCATTCGGAAAGTTCACGCGCTCTTAGGGCATCCCGACCCGTGCGCCTCGGCGGATGCACAAATCGCCATCCGGCGCTTCAAACGGTCGAAACCAAACCGCCCGAGGCAGGTGCATGGCATCACCCATGACACACTTGTTGCGATGCTCGAGAACCAGCCCGATACGCTGCACGGCATCCGCAATCGTGCACTTCTCTCGCTGGGGTTTGATTTCTTGACGCGGCGATCGGAGCTTTCAGCCCTGCGACGCGCAGATATTACATTCCAGCCAGATCACACGGTCCGGGGCCTGATCCGCAGAAGTAAGAATGACCAGATCGGGCTGGGGCGCACAGCTTACGGCAGCCGGAGAACGTATGAGCTGCTCCGCAGCTGGCTTGAACAGCGCGACGATGAAGTCCCATGGCTCTTTTGCCCTATCGTCCATGGAAAGTGTATCGACCGTCCGCTCTGCACGTCGCAGATCCGCTTGATCATTAAAGGTGCGGCAAGGGATGCAGGCAAAGAAGCCACCGAGGTTCATGAGATTTCGGGGCACTCCCTGCGGATCGGCGCCGCGCAGGAACTTATGATGCGCGGCCTCGATATCAGCGCGATCATGCGCGCTGGTGGCTGGAAAACCTCAGACGTTGTTGCCCGTTATGTACAGAGCGCGGAGCATAATGTTTGGGAATGAGATCCGGCCAACATCGGACAGTTGACGCGATTTCATTTTTGCAGCGCTTCGCGATTAGTCACCAATATACATCACAATACGGCCAAACGGCGCAATCCAACACGCACTTAAGTGCGTACTTGTGGTGAAGGGGCCGCTCTGTTAGACGCAAAGGGCTACTGACCTCCTATTCGACCATCTGTTTTCCTTTATCGGCTCACAGCGTTCGACACCGTCGTGAGAAGCCGGGCTGCCGCATGTCGTGGGCAGTATATTTATAAGGAAAAATCACATGGCCAATGGCACAGTGAAATGGTTCAACTCCACTAAAGGCTTCGGCTTTATCGCACCCGAGAGCGGCGGCAAGGACGTGTTCGTACACATCTCCCAAGTCGAGCGCTCGGGCCTCACCGGTCTTGCAGACGACCAGAAAGTAACTTTCGACGTCGAAGCCGGCCGTGACGGCCGCGAAAGCGCGATCAACCTCGCACTGGCTTGATCAAAAATAAGAAAGGCGCTCCTAAACGGAGCGCCTGTTTTTGTAGTTGATCGGATCTTTGCAGAACCGATCAGGAACCGTCCCCACTCAATCCGATCCGAATAGATCCCGCGTGAAGATTTTTTCTTCTACGTCTGCAAGCTCGCTGCTTCGACGATTGGTCACAATGACATCGGCGTCTTGCTTGAACTTCTCCAGATCCCGCTCCACCCGCGATCCAAAAAACTGCTTATCTTCTAAGGCAGGTTCAAAGACGACCACCTCAATCCCCTTGGCCTTAATGCGCTTCATGATGCCTTGAACAGAAGACTGACGGAAGTTGTCGCTACCTGCCTTCATCACAAGCCGGTAGATGCCCACAACCTTGGGCTTCCGAGCAATAATCTGTTCGGCCAGAAAATCCTTTCGGCTACGGTTTGCCTGGACGATAGCAGAAATCAAGTCCTGCGGGACGTCTGCGTAATTTGCCAGGAGTTGTTTCGTATCTTTTGGCAGACAATATCCACCGTAGCCAAATGATGGATTGTTGTAATGGTCGCCAATTCTAGGATCGAGGCCGACACCCTCGACGATTTGACGGGTATCCATCCCATTTACCATCGCATAACTGTCAAGCTCATTAAAGTAGGCAACGCGCATCGCAAGATAGGTATTGGCAAAAAGCTTGATGGCCTCAGCCTCTGATGGTCCGGTGAACAGTATCGGAACGTTTGCTTTTTCGGCACCTCGAGCAAGTAGGTGCGCAAATTCATGAGCTCGCGTCGACTTATCTCCTACTATGATCCTACTGGGATTCAAATTATCATACAAAGCACGGCCTTCACGCAGAAACTCCGGACTAAAGACAATATTAGGGTTACCAGTCTGCTTTCGAAGCGTTTCCACGCATCCAACGGGAACTGTCGACTTAATGACAATAGTAGCACTCGAAGCTTGTTGTGACGCAATGGACGCAATTTTTTCAACAGACGAAATATCAAAATAATCGGTTACAGGATCGTAGTCGGTGGGTGTGGCAATGATAACGATCTCAGCCCCCTCCAGTGCAGCCATTAGGTCCGTTGTTGCATCAAGTTTCAGTGGACGCGTAGACAGAAACTCCTCTAATTCAGGGTCGACAATAGGACTTTCACGCGCATTAACCATGTCAACCCGTTTAGATGATATATCAACAGCAGTGACGTCGTTGTGCTGTGCGAGTAAAACTGCATTTGAGAGCCCCACGTAGCCAATTCCAACAACGACAATCTTCCTGGGATGCCAACAAACCATTCATTCTGCTCCTTTCCCGAAGACAAAAATAGACCCCATGCGAGCCATTTGGCTCTAGAAGATTCAGCCGCGAGTTCAACGAGCCCATTCTGTCAAAAGTGCTCGGCTGAAATGGCGACAACTCTTTTCAGCAGATAACGCCTGGAGTAAATTTACTGGGCGTGCTGCCTTGAATTAATCTAAGATGAGCCGACAAAGACGACAGACAAAGACTAACGCCACAAATCGAGGATAGTCTCGAAGCAGACGCTTACGTACATGCTGCGCATGAAACGCGCGGTAAACCCAGCGTAGACCGGTTTTCTTGATTATCTCTGGATAGTAATCGCCGCCCAGTGCTGTTTGTGATAAGAAACCGCCACACGTAAAGATAACCGGCAAGGTGCGTGTTTCAGTTCTCTGTGAAAGCATCTTTTGTTTCAGTTCAACCGCGACTTCTTCCTGCAGTGGCGTGCCCATGCCAATAATAATAATTTCCGCTCCAGAGGCCACCAAATCGTCTAGGGCTTCGGAGCGACCGCCATCTTGCTTATCTGCATCTCGGAAAAAACCATTGCGGCTCCAGACGATAGGAAGTTCTAAATAGCGACTTTGGAGATATTCACAAGCAGCGGTAATTTCATCCTCAGTTCCGCCTAATAATCCAACAGACAAACAGTTGCTCTTTGCGTATTCGAATACGCCATCCGCTATGGAGGAAAAATCGAAGCTGTAACGGGGTACTTGTTCGCCACGCCCCAAGCCAATGATGCTGCAAAGAAACCCCCCATCTGAATACCAGTGGTCTACGCTATCTACAAGTTCCGAGCGCCGGTAAAGTATCTGAAATGAATACGGGTTGGCAAATCCAATGACCTGACAATCATATCTGCTGGATTCAGACACAACCATGCGTTCAAGAGGGGGTATCTGACTAGTGCGAAACACCTGCTCCTCAAAATCGAAAAACATTCTAGACATTCGACCTAAAATAGTAGCTGTGTGGCGCTTAATAATCATGCTGTGCGGATCTTCGAGTAGTGCGAAGTCACCAAAACCACTGCAAGGAAAAAATAAGTATTTGCAAATCCTGAAATGGACAATCCATTGATTAGACCCTGTATGATAATTGCAAAGGAAAGTGAACCATTTAAACCGTTGGAGCGTAGCAAAAAGTAGAACCCTGCAATCAAGAAAATTAATCCTAGCACACCATGGTCTAGAATTACTCGAAAGTAAAAAACATGCAAGACAACAGAATAACACACGTCAGAGTTGGCTGAACTGAATAAAGATCCGTAGAAGCCCATCCGCATGCAAGTACTATCACTGAGTGGGGTCATCGGAGTCCATCCAACAAGGTATTGCCATACTTCGAACCGCTTCAATTCTTCGAGGAAAAGTGTAAAGAAAAGAAAACGGTCCACACTAGCGAGATCCATAAGACCGACAATCCGATTATCAATTAGCGTTAGCACAGCCGCTACAAGGACGAATAGAAAAAACAATTCTATAATCAGCCGCATCGATCTCTGGCCATTTGAGGTTAAAAGAGCAGCAAATAGCCCTAAAAGTCCAGAACGTGAACCAGACAATAACACTACCCCCAACAGCAATATCGCCCAAAACTTTGAACGTAGGCGCCCGCAGCGAGACAAGAAGATGAAAATTACTAGCAGGAATACTATCTCAAAGTTGTTCTCTGTGAATAGACCAGGTCGAGGTATTTCCAAAATAGTTTTAGAGAATAGGTATTTTAGGAAAAATGCCATCAACAGGTATTTAAATACCTTTTCCAAAGCGCCAAGACTGATACTCAATTTCCTCGGACGAGCAAAACATAGGATTGCTAGATAGAAAAATGCCTTAAACGAAATGATAAAATCGAGAGGACTCGGGGCACCCCCATTAGGCGCAGGGAGAAAAATTGCTGATGTCAATATGTAGAAAGTAGATAATAAAAAAAAGGGCGCGGCTACCGGCAATATCCTCGTCGCTGGCACCGCAAAAACATACAGCACAATAAAAAGATCAAAAAGGGCATTGGCTGGCAGTAAGTTGTTACGGTAATAGACGCTAGTAAGCTGAGTGTAGGATATTAGTCCAGTCAATGTAAGGCATGTTACGAACAGGACAAAAAGTAGGTCCGGCAACCGCATATAATATCCTTGTGACGCGAATTTTTGCGCACTTTGCATCATTATCGGATTGCCACACGTACCATGTCTACGACTTTTCTGCGTGCCTTTCCAAGGCCTACAGGACCAAGCAGGAAGGCATGTATAAGCGCGTTACCAACAGCAGCGATATAGCGTTGCCTTCCCACTAGCCTTCCACTAACTAAAAAAAAACAAAACCCATGATAACCGTGGCGCGTCATCCTAGGGCGCATTCTTTTTCCCCAGTGGGCAGTGTAGTCAGGATCTTCCAGGCGCACAGCAAAAAGTCCTTCGGTGGCGTGGTATCGCACAAGCGGCCGATTGATAAATATAATCGAAATGTCCTCGCCAGCCATTCGAAGACAAAAGTCATAGTCTTGGTGACGGCGGAATGATGGGTCGAATAGTACATTCACCGCCAAATCGCGCGGGCAGACGATAGTGCTGGTCTGGATGAATCCTCCGGACAGGAAGAGGTATTCGCTCATATGCTCGGTCGGACCAATAGCCCGGTCGGGGCGGACTCTCAGAATCTGATTGTCCGCAATCACATTGACTTGGCTGTAGACCAATGCGGGCTTTCCTGTTTTTTCAAGACTGTCAGCCTGAGCCGCGAGGCAGAGTGAGAGCTTCTCAGCCTCCCACTCATCGTCGGCATCTAGAAAGGCTATGAAGGTGGCAGTGGCAGCCTTGATGCCTCGGTTGCGGGTGGCAGCGCCGTTCAGGTTGGTTTCGTTGTGCAGAACCCTCAGAGTGACCCCTTCAGGAATCGAGATGGCCTCCATTGCGACCACCATCTCCTCGGTGTCTGGCGAGGCGTCGTTAACCACGATGATTTCCATGGGAAGCACGGTCTGCGCAAGGACCGAGGTCAGCGCGCGCGAGATCGTACCCGCAGCCTTGTAGGCAGGGATAACAACGCTGACATCACAGATATCGGCAGCGGCCAAGTTAGACATCAAGCACCTGTCCGCAGGAGGTTGTCGTTGGTCTTCTTGGTCGAGATCGGAGAGGCTGTGTCGTCTCGATAACCGATTGCCAGAAGGCAAACAATTGTCTTGCTCATATCCAGGCCGAGATAATCCACCGCCTTGCGGTCATTCGTCCAATCCGGTGTCCAGTTCAACACGCAGGTGTCCAGACTCAGCGCAGTTAGCGCTGGCAACAGATGCCCAAGGAACAGCCCCCCATCAGTATAGATTAAGTGCCTGTCGCGAGTGAACCGGAACGCGCTAGCATGCCCTATGAGGACTCCGAGAACAGGGATATTATTGAGAAATCCAGCTGTACCAGGCGCAAGTCCACCAACAAATTCAATGTCACGAGTGTCGGTCAATAGATGGAGATGAAACGGCTGACGGTTGCAGGCCGAAGGTGCCTCTTTGGCGATTGCCACTGCTTGCACAACCAGTTCAGGGTCGACAGGTCGGTCGGTGAAAAATCGTACGCTTTCTCGTTTGTAATACAGCCTACGCAGCACCTCGAAATCCGGAGAGACCTTGGTGTCGGGGCGCCGTAATGACTCCGGTTCAGGGCCAAATCCACGAAAGCGTTCTAGCCGATAGAGACAGTCGTCCACGAGAGCGGGATCATAGGCATGCGGGCGATAAGAAGTCAGCGTGGCAATGGCCCAGTCAACCTCATTCGCATCAGCACCTTCTTCCAAGAGATCCAGTTTGCTGATCTCGTGAGCTAATTCAGTCAAGACGTCCTTGCCAAAAGCGGCACGACGATCGCGATGAAACAGGCCCTTTTCCAGCCTATGCACGCAACGTCGGACGTTTGCATTAGAATGGTCCAGCCTGTATCGTGAACTAAGCGCCTCATGCCGACCGCGTAGGGTGAATTCGAACTCTCGGTCGAAGCTAGGCTCGAACAAGAAAAAGACGCGCCCAAGAAGACGGTTGCGCGAGGCTAGCCAGACAATAAGCAAGCGTATCATTCGCGCAACGTTGAGAAGTTGTCGTTTCATTCAGAAGGTCCTTTCTTGCGATGCGCGCTCGGTCCACGCCACAAAATCGTGGAAAGTGCGTGGCGAAAGGAGCGTAGCCGTTCTGGGGCGGCCAGAAACGGGCTGCCAAAGCTAGCGATGGCAAATGCGGCATATCCAAGCAGAGCATCATCATAACTGTCGGCACCAAACATATGATAAACAGAAAAGCTAGTGATAGCGCCGGCCAAGTAGCTGATGATTGAAAGCGGAAGGAACCCCGTCAGGATAATCTCGCGGCTCAATGCCACCCGCAAAATTAGCAAAAAGGCAGCAACGGCCACCAGTAACGACTGAACCGCCGACAGCACTGGGTGGTCAGGATTCTCGCCACTCCAGCCATAAACCAGCACATAGATCAACGGTACAGCCAATGCGGCGGCTAGCGCAGCCTGCATCACCAAGCGCAAAAACTGGAAGCGTAGTGCCATCAACCCAGCCTCGTCGCCAGCGTTCCCGAGTGCCACCATGTCCGGAAAAAAACGCATCGCCAACGTGTTCGGCACCAGCGTGAAGCCTTCGACAAGACGAACCACAACAAAATAAGCGTTGGCAGGACCAGCACCTATTCCGGCGGTAAGAAGCACGAAATAGACCCGTGTCCAGCCAAAGCTGACCACGGTGGACAACCAGACCCACGAGGACGAGGCTAGGAAACTACCTACCAGAACAATATCGCCCAATTCAGGTATGCGTTGCCCCGGCGTCTTTCGCAAAACGGGCAGGAAGTAGAAGAGCCATATCACAATCCACTCTGCATAAAGAGTCAAAAGTAAGCCAGTGAATGAAAAATAAAAAAAGACGATTTTCAGCAGGATACCGGCGCCGAAAATCATAAATTTAATACGTGATAGGCGGTCCACATCGGCACTGCCACGACTTTCAGCGATAAAATCCAAAAAAAGCAGAGAACCTGAAAAGGCGGTCCAAGCAATCAGCAGGGGTGGCAAATCCTGAGCGTAGCCCAGCCAGCCAATCATCATTGCTCCCAGAAACGAGACCAACATCTTCCCACCAAGCAGAAGTCCGATAATCGCGAAGGCGCGATCGGGACGACGAAAGAGGAACGGTACTAGTGCGCCATTTGCACCAAACGAGGCCACAGCCGTCAAGATCGCCGAGAGCGCCAGAAGTGAAAACAGCAGGTTTGCTTCATCTGGAGCAAGAACTCGGGCCGAAAAAAGCACAACGATGATTTGCGTCCCTGCGGCCAGCGCCTTGCCCATGAATACGGGGTTTAGCACGGCGCTGACTACTTTTGACAAAGAGACCATGCGTCACGCCACTACGAACGGATCAAGGCAAATACTTGATCCCACATAGCAACTACCTGGTCACGGATCTCGTCGAGGCGCGCGATGTAAGCGGCAGACTGAAACTGGTCACAGTACTCTGCTGACATGGCGCGATCCGACACGTGTTCGGGATGGCCCACGCTTTCTTCGATTTCTATACCGAAGAGGTGCATGGCCGAGACATACTTGTAGGACCAGCCCACAGGATAGCAGGCAACACCCTGCGACAGGGCTGCGATAAGCCCGTGATAGCGTGAGGTCACAACAAAGCGCGCGGCGCCGATAATTGCCTTGGCTTCAAGTCCGGTTTCGGGGTCCAACACTTTCACATCGAAACCCTCGGCAACCAGCCGATCGCGGACCCGATAGCAGATTTCAAGATCCTTCGGGCCTTCGTGGTTCAGCAAAGCAACCTGACGACCGGCAATCAATAAACTCCGTGCAGCATCGATCAGGGTCTCTATATAGTCTGCACCCTCGCGTCTCTCGACTTGGAAGTTGGGTATGAACAATACGTCACGTGAGATCTCAGCGGGGGAAACCGTAACGCCGAATGTAATGTCCGGCACAACTAGCGGGCGCTTACCCGTAGCCTTTTCGAAGTTGTCAGCGCCCTCAGGTTCTCGTGCAAAGACAAGAGCAGCGCGCGCATTCAAAACCTTTGCCACCTTCATTTGCGCTAAGGTGTCGAATTTACCCCATGATTGTGGCAGCATTACAACTGGGCAAGAAAGTTTTTCGCCGAGCAATCGTTCGTACGCTATGGATACAGGCCAAGGAGCTCCGTAGGCAAATCCTGAGGCATCCAGCGCCAACGCCAATTCGGACGGTCGGATATAGCCCAAGCGTTCACGGGCATAGCGTGGTAGCAGATTAAGCAGACTAAGTATGTTCACCCCGAAACGCTGGATACGGGCCTTTGTAAACAACGGATAACGCAACTTGTACTCGAATGGACTGTAGGGCTCGAGCGCCGCATAACAGCCACGTCTTTCCAGCTGGTCTATACACGCCACCAAAAGCATTTCCGCACCCTTATTCGGGAACGCAATACCCTTAACTTCGATAATCGGCTTCATTGGCAATCCGTCATTTGACTATTAAAAAATTCTGTACACAGTTGGAGTCTGTCACTTATTATCGGTCCGTTAGACTTCAATTAGAAAAATTTGAGCATACGAGCAACATCTGAAGACTGAGTTCATCCTTGCTAGGGTCAGGGCTCATAACCAGTAAATGACGAGCGCTGCGAGGGCTACGGCGGACCGGGAGACTCTGGGACAGCGATCATAGCGGGTTGCGACACGCCGCCAATCCGTCAGCCTGCCAAACATGATCTCAATCCGGTTGCGGCGTTTGTAGCGGCTCCTGTCGTATTTCACGGCTTTCTTGCGCCGTTTCCGACCTGGGATGCAGGATCTTATCCCTCTGTCTTTAAACGCTTCTCTGACCCAATCCGCGTCATAGCCGCGATACCCGAGCAGCCAGTCAACATCGGGCAGGCTGCTGAGCGACGCCCTTGCCCCCATATAGTCGCTAACATGACCGGGGTAACGACCAGGTTGAGAGGGCGTCCCTGGCTATCACGGATTGCGTGCAACTTGGTGTTCATGTCACCCTTCGTGCGCCCGATCAGACGACCACACCCCCTTTTATTTGACGCCCATGCTTATTGCTGCACTGTGGGCCTTAAGATAGCTCACATCAATCGTCACGGCCTGATCTTCGCCATGATTGGCCGCCAGTCTCATCATCATCTATGCGACGATGCCCTTATCGCTCCAACGGTTGTAGAGTGTTTTGTGCGGGCCCTAGGCAACGGGCGCATCGCACCAACGCAAGCCAATGCGATTGACGAAGATAATCCCACTCAACACGCGACGATCATCAACGCGTGGATTGCGGTGGAATTGGGGAAAGAAGGGCTCAAGGCGCGCCATCTGCACGTCGCTCAACCAGAAAAATATCAGACATATTTGCCGCTCGTTTTTGAGCCGTTAACCACGCGGCAAGACGGAAATCAATGGGACCTGACGCTAGGAGCTACGAACACTAAATCATCACTACTTTACTGTTACTCACGATAACCCCAGCTCTCGCCACACCCCTCATCCACGCCCCACGCGACGAGCCGGGACAGCCGCCCCAACCTCATCCTCAAGCGCGGCGATCTCGGCTTTCAGGGCTTCGTATTCGGCCAGTTTCCGCTCAAGGAACTTCGCCGTAAGCACCGTTTTTTCACGGATCCCACGCGGCGTGAGCACATAGGCGTAACGCCCCTTTTGCTCGGAGGCGCGAAAATTACCGAGTTTGATCAGACCCTTCTTCATCAGCGCGTTGATGCAATAATACGCAGAGCCGTTAGAGATCCCAACCGCATCGGCGATCTGTCGGGTGGACAGCTCAGGATCGTCATTCAGCAGACGCAAAATGCGGAAACGCACTTCTTCTTGATGCAGGTCGCGACGGCTGGCCACTATGGCGCCCCGCAGGCGGGCTTGAGAACGGCTACCGCACCGGCGCTCGCACGAGCCCGGGCACATTCGTCTGTTCGATTTTGTGGCGTCATTTCCATGTCCGCTCGATTTTGAGCGCTACGCGAAAACACGCCCTGCCGCAAGGCCTACAAGAGGATACTGCGATGTATTCTTGTGATTTTTCCCCGCTGCCGTCCTAGCCTGCGCCACAGGTGCCGACGCAGCAATCACGGAGAGACTTTCCCGACCGCGACACAACGAGCAAGGCTTTCAAACCACAACGCTTCCCTCCGCCCCCAAAGCCATGATAGACTTTGCTCAATCATGAGCGTGTCCTATCGCGGAAGAGACGCGCGCGCCAAACGAGCGGAGACAGCATGCAAAACAAACCTGACTTGCAGTGGTTCCTCGCACAGCTCAAACCCAACGCACAGCGTATTGCGGTCCGAAATCTCGATCGGCAAGGGTTTGCGACGTTCCTGCCGCAGCATCGGGTCACCCGCCGCCAATCCGGGCGTTTCGTCGAGGCGCTTCGCCCCCTCTTTCCCGGATATCTCTTCGTCGGCTTCGACCCGGCATCCGCGCCGTGGCGGAAAATAAACGCAACTTCGGGGGTGAGCCGATTGGTGAGCTTTGATCAGCGGCCACGCGCAGTGCCATCGGCACTGATTGATGACCTCGCAGCCCGCTGCGATGCAGACGGTGTTTTGCAGCCGGCGCCGGTGCTGACAGCCGGTAGCGCTGTCGAAATCCTTTCCGGCCCATTTGCCAATTTCGTCGCAACCGTCGAGACGATCACGCCGGATCTGCGTGTCTGGGTGCTTCTTGACCTGATGGGCCAACAAACCCGCGTTCAGGTCGCAAACAATCACGTCCGCGCGACGGGTTAGCGCCCCCTACCGCGCCACCCACACACCGCCTTGCGCCGAGCTTTGCTGACAGGCCGCGATAAACCACATGCCGTCCAGCCCTTCGCGGAGTCCGGGCAGATACGCGCCGTCACTGCCCCCCGCGATCACATCGGCCGCATCACTGTAGAGATTGGCAAACCCTTCCAGATAGCCCTCCGGATGCCCGGGCGGGATGCGGGTTCCGTCAGCCGCTCCCTCCCCCAGACCGGCCCCGCCGCGGGTGATGATCTGCTTAGGCTCACCAAAACGGGTCACGGTCATCACGTTGGGATTTTCCTGCGCCCATTCGATGCCGCCCTTATCACCAAAGATCCGCAGGCGCAGGGCGTTTTCATTGCCGACGGCGACCTGACTGGCCCAGAGCATGCCGCGTGCGCCACCTGCCATGCGCAGCATGATATGGGCATTGTCATCCACGCGGCGGCCATCAACGAAAGAATGCAGCTCCGCCATCAGCGCTTCCGCCTCCAGACCCGAGACAAATGACAGAAGATTAAATGCATGTGTGCCGATATCACCAATTGCACCGGCACCGGATTGCGCGGGGTCGGTCCGCCAGTCCGCCTGTTTGTTCGATGTCTCTTCAGCCAGCCAATCTTGCGCATACTCTGCCTGAATGACCCGCAGCCGCCCCAACGCGCCCCGCGCGATCATCGCCCGCGCCTGCCGCATAAGCGGATAGCCGGTGTAATTGTGGGTCAGGAAGAAACGCGCCTTGGAGGCCTCCGCCGCCGCACGGATCGCTGCGGCCTGCTCTGCGGTGGCGGCAAGCGGTTTGTCGCAAATAACATTGATACCTGCGTTCAGGAACGCGACCGCCGGTCCCGCATGCACATGGTTCGGCGTCACGATGGCAACCGCATCAATACCGTCGGGCCGGGCGGCCTCAGCCTGCGCCATCTCCTCGTATAACGCATAGGACCGCTCGGGCGCGATGCCCAACTCCACGGCGCTGGCCGCGGCGCGGTCGGGATCCGACGACAAAGCGCCTGCCACCAAGTCCCACTTGCCATCAAGGCGCGCGGCAATCCGGTGAACACCTCCGATAAAGGCCCCCTGCCCGCCGCCAACCATGCCTAGTTTGAGCCTCGTCATAGTCCAAGCATCCTTTTGATTTGCGCCTCATCCCTTTCGCCGCCTGCAAAATCGTCAAATGCGCGCGCAGGCGGCTCGATCAGATGGCTTTCAATGAAGGGCGCGCCTTCTGCGGCCCCCTGCTCTGCCGATTTCACGCAGCACTCCCATTCGAGAACCGCCCAACTGTCATAACCATATTGTGTCAGCTTAGAAAAGATCGCGGCAAAATCGACCTGCCCATCTCCCAAGGAACGGAACCGCCCTGCCCGCTGCGCCCAAGGCTGATAGCCGGAATAGACCCCCTGACGACCATCAGGATTGAACTCTGCGTCCTTCACATGAAAGGCGTTGATCCTGTCATGGTAGAGGTCGATAAAAGCCAGATAGTCCATCTGCTGAAGCAGGAAATGCGACGGATCATAGTTGATCATCGCCGCTTTATGGCCCTTCACACGATCAAGAAACATCTCCCACGTTGCCCCGTCAAAGAGATCCTCGCCGGGATGCAACTCAAAACCGATATCGACGCCCAAGTCCGCGTAGCGATCAAAGATCGGCAGCCAGCGGCGGGCAAGCTCGGCGAAGGCTTCCCCAATCAGGCCATCAGGGCGTTGCGGCCACGGATAAAGATAAGGAAAGGCAAGTGAGCCGGAAAAGCTCACCGTATGATCAAGGCCAAGGCGCCGCGATGCATTGGCCGCTTTCTTGACCTGCTCCACGGCCCATGCCTGCCGTGCTTTCGGGTTTCTATGAACGCTCGCCGGTGCAAATGCGTCAAAAGCCGTATCATATGCTGGGTTTACCGCGACGAGTTGCCCCTGCAGATGGGTCGAAAGCTCGGTGATCTCGACACCCGCCTCGGCGCAAATTCCTTTCACCTCGTCACAATAATCCTGGCTTTCGGCTGCTTTATCGAGATCGAAAAGCCGCGCGTCGAACGAGGGAATTTGCACCCCCTTGTAGCCCAGATCGGCCGCCCATTTCGCGATCCCGCCCAGCGTGTTGAACGGGGCCTCATCCCCCGCAAATTGCGCCAAGAACAGCGCTGGACCCTTGATTTGTGATGGCATTCGACCCTCCACTTTGTCGAAAATTAAAGAAATTCGCCTTGCGGAATATCCATTCCTTGAAGCGGCGGCGCTTCAGGGTCCGCAATGGCGCTCAATATCGCGCCAGCAAGGAAATGGCCCGCCTTCGTGACATCCTCATGCACCGCAATGACCTCTTTTCGGAACTGCTTGAGGAAGCGGATCGAGTCACGGCCAACCACATCCGTATCGCTGCCGATGGTCCGGCCCATCGCTTCCGCTGCGTTGACAGCGGCCATCACGGCTGCGGTTGAGGAGCCGATGATTGCGTCAATCTCCGGCTCATCTTTGAGCCGCTCAAGGATGTGCTGCTCGATCAACTCGATATCCGAGTCACTATCGACCTTTTCGTTGAAGCGGAGCTCTATGCCCGTTTGCACCGCCCCTTCTTTCAGGCCGCTCAGCGTGTCCTGACTGTAGAAGTGATCCGATGGCGGCAGGATCGTCAGAACCTTCCTGCGCCCGCGCGACGCGAGTTTCTGCAATGCCTGACGTGCAAATGCCCAGTTATCAAAGTCATAAAATGCATGGGGCGTTTCCAATGAGGTCCGGCCATGCGTCGCGAACGGAAATTGACGCTCCATCATGAACGCCGCGCGCGGATCGTTTTCGCTTGTCTGGTTCATTATGACACCGTCAGCTGAGCCGGTTTCGACGATGTAGCGAATGCGCTCGAGCGGTTGCTTGTCTGATAGACGCGGCATGACAATCAGGTGGTACGGTGTGCCCACCAAGCCCTCAGAAACTGAACGGATCAGGTCCGAGGTGTGTGTCATCATGTGACGGTCCAAGCCAAGCACCAGCGCAATGACATTTGTTTTGCCCGTTCTCAGGCGGACGCCGGCGCGGTTCGGCACATAACCAACCTCTGCCGCGATTCGCCGGACTTTCTCTTTGGTCGCGTCACTGATATCCGGCGCGTCTTTCAGCGCCCGCGAGACGGTTGGCACCGCCATGCCGCTTAGCCGCGAAAGGGTCTTGAGCGTCGGTTTTTCACCCGGCTCCAGCAGATCTCGCGCCGACATTCCGGCAGGCGTTTTCAACTCTTCAGGCACGTCTTCGTCCTTGTTTATATGCCCCACATAGCTTGGCTTCGGCTATTTTCACCTTCGTTTCAAGCCCGCACGGGAGCACGACTCATTCGCTTTTACGAATATTGCGCAATCTCATCGAAACAGGTTCAAAAACTACTTGCAAGGCAAATCTAAAACGATGTAGTGATTTCTATAACGATATAGCTAGGGAGGTATAATCGTGAAACTAACCAAGAAACTTTTGACCGCGACCGCGCTTGTTAGCGCTAGCGCCACCATTGCGAACGCAACTGAACTCGAAGTTATGCACTGGTGGACATCAGGTGGCGAAGCTGCCGCTGTGGCGGAATTCGCCAAGGCATTCGATGCAACGGGCCACACATGGGTGGATGCCGCTATCGCCGGTGGTGAAAATGCCCGCGCCGTGATGATCAGCCGGATTACCGGCGGCGATCCAATGGGGGCTTTCCAGTTCAACCATGGCCGCCAAGCTGAAGAGCTGATCGAAGCCGGTTTACTGCGCGACATCACCGATATTGCCGAAGCTGAAGGCTGGCTGGACCTCGTCAACCCGTCGTCCCTGCTTGAATCTTGCACGGTCGATGGCCGCGTTTACTGCGCGCCGGTCAACATCCACTCATGGCAGTGGCTCTGGGTTTCGCACAAAGCGTTTGCGGATGCGGGCCTCGACGTACCAGCAAACTGGGCAGAATTCGCAGACTCTGCAGATGCGCTCGAAGCCGCAGGGAAGATCCCAATGGCGATGGGTCAGGAAGGTTGGCAACAGTCCGGCGCGTTCAACGTGATGATGGCGAGCCTTCTGCCGAGCGACATCTTCTTGTCCGTCTATGGTGACAAGGATGCAGACGTCGCTGGCGGCGCCGAGGTGGCTTCCGTTTTCGCGGCGGCTGATGCAGCACGCTCCATGTCCGCCAATTCGACCGTGCAAAACTGGAACGATGCGACCAACCTCGTAATCACCGGTCAGGCTGGCGGTCAGATCATGGGTGACTGGGCACAGGGCGAATTTGCCGTTGCTGGCTCCGTCGCAGGCGAAGACTACAGCTGTCTGCCAGGTCTGGGTACAAACCCACGCCTCTCCACCGGCGGTGATGCCTTCTACTTCCCCGTGCTTGATGATGAAGAGCAAGCAGCGGCACAGGCCGAGCTTGCGGCTCTGCTTCTGAAGCCGGATGTACAGGTGTCGTTCAACCTTGCCAAAGGATCGCTTCCCGTCCGCGGTGATATCGACCTCTCCGCCGCGAACGACTGCATGCAGAAGGGTCTGGCCCTGCTCGCCGATGGCGCGCTCCTGCCTGATCCGACGATGCTGATCACGCCGGATACGGTGAACCAGATCAATACGCTGTTCACTGAGTTCTTCGCTGACGGTTCGATCTCGGCAGCGGATGCTCAGGCAGAGTTTGCGGAAATCATCGCCGACGCTGAATAATCACGCAACGCGCACGGGCCTGCACACGCGCAGGCCCGTGCAACCAAACTGCGGGAGAGGGGAGCACGATGGCGGCACAACGGCCAAACCAGCTATTCCGAAATATGAACGCCAAGATCTCGGCAATTCCGATGATCGTCACGGCGCTTTTCGTATTCGTCGGAGGCACCGCCTGGACAATTGTCTACAGCTTCACCAAGTCGGGCCTTCTACCCCGCATGAAATGGGTCGGGCTCGATCAATACGAGCGCCTATGGGGCACCAAGAAATGGCTCATTTCGATTGAAAATCTGGCGATTTACGGGTTTTCGATGCTGATTTTGGTATTCATCATCGGCTTTATTCTTGCAGCCCTCCTTGATCAGAAAATTCGTTTCGAAAACACTGTTCGCACGGTGATCCTCTACCCTTATGCCATGAGTTTCGTAGTCACCGGACTGGTCTGGCAGTGGATTCTCAACCCCGAGTTTGGCATTGAGAAAATCGTCCAGAACGCCGGATGGGAAAGCTTCACTTTCAACCCTCTCTACAACGCCGATATCGCGATTTTCGGGGTTCTGATCGCAGGGCTGTGGCAAGGCAGCGGCTTGGTGATGGTTCTGATGCTCGCAGGCCTGCGCGGGATCGACCAAGAGGTTTGGAAAGCCTCGCGCGTTGACGGTATCCCCGCTTGGAAGACCTATATTTTTATCGTGATCCCGATGATGCGCCCGGTGTTCATCACCACGCTCGTTCTGGTCGTGACCGGAATCGTCAAGGTGTTCGACCTGATCGTCGCCCAAACGGGTGGCGGCCCCGGTATCGCGACAGAAGTTCCCGCGAAATACGTCTACGACATGATGTTCCGGAACAATAACCTCGGCCAAGGCTTTGCCGCATCGACCATGATGCTGGTGACGGTGGCGCTTGTCGTTATCCCTTGGGCGATGCTCGAATTCGGAGGCAAGAAGAAACATGGCTAATCTGCACAAAGCCGTTCTCGAAGGCCCCCGTGGTGCAAAACCGCGCCGCGCCTTCTCCCGTCGCAATATATTTCTCTACGGCACGCTGCTGCTGGTGACGATCTATTATGCGATCCCGCTCTATGTGATGATCGTCACGTCGCTGAAGGGACTGCCGGAAATCCGGTTGGGCAACATCTTCTCGCCCCCCGTCGAGGTAACGTTCGAGCCATGGGTTAAGGCTTGGGGCGAAGCCTGCACTGGATTGAACTGTAATGGCCTTAGTTCCTACTTCTGGAACTCGGTTCAGATCACCGTGCCTTCTGTCATCCTTTCGATCATCATCGCCAGCGTGAACGGCTATGCCCTCGCTAACTGGCGCTTCAAGGGGGCGAATGTCTTTTTCACCATCCTCATCTTTGGAGCCTTCATTCCCTATCAGGTGATGCTCTACCCAATCGTCATCATGCTGAGGGAGCTTGGGCTTTACGGTGATCTCAGCGGCCTTGTCATCGTGCATACGATCTTTGGCATGCCGATCCTGACACTTCTGTTCCGGAACTATTTCACCTCGTTGCCCGAGGAACTGTTTAAAGCGGCGCGTGTCGATGGCGCGGGCTTTTGGGGAATCTACTTCCGCGTGCTCTTGCCAATGTCATTGCCGATTTTCACCGTCGCGGTGATCCTTCAGGTCACGGGTATCTGGAACGATTTCCTCTTCGGCGTCGTTTACACTGGTCCCGAAGCCTATCCGATGACCGTTGCCCTCAATAACATCGTCAACACCACGCAAGGGGTGAAGGAATATAACGTCAACATGGCGGCGACGATCATCACCGCTCTCGTTCCGCTCACCATCTATTTCGTATCCGGCAAACTCTTTGTGCGCGGCATCGCCGCCGGTGCCGTGAAAGGCTAAGACATGACCAATTCCGTCGAAATCAAAAATCTCGATCTGCATTTCGGAGCTGTGAAGGTTCTGGAAGACTTGAACCTTGAAATCGCCCAGGGCGAGTTTCTCGTGCTGCTCGGCTCGTCAGGGTGCGGAAAATCAACCTTGCTGAACTGTATCGCTGGCCTGCTCGATGTCACCGACGGCCAAATTCACATCAACGGCAAGAACGTGACTTGGGCCGAACCCTCCGAACGCGGTATTGGCATGGTTTTCCAATCCTATGCGCTGTACCCGCAGATGACGGTTGAGGGGAACCTGACCTTTGGCCTGAAAAACGCCAAGATGCCAAAGCAGGAAATCGCCGCGCGGGTCAAACGGGCTGCCGAAATCCTCCAGATCGAACCGCTCCTAAAGCGTAAGCCGGCAGCGCTTTCCGGCGGCCAGCGCCAGCGCGTTGCCATCGGCCGGGCGCTTGTGCGGGATGTTGACGTCTTTTTGTTCGACGAACCACTCTCGAACCTCGATGCCAAGCTGCGCGCCGATCTCAGGGTCGAGATCAAGCGCCTGCACCACAGCCTTGGAAACACGATGATCTATGTCACCCATGACCAGATCGAGGCGATGACTTTGGCCGACAGGATCGCAATCATGAAAGGCGGTCAGATCATGCAACTGGCGTCGCCAGATGAAATCTATAACCGACCGCTCAATCGCTACGTCGCCGACTTCATCGGCTCGCCCTCGATGAATTTCCTCGAAGGAACCATTCGTGCCGGCCATTTCGAAACAGGCGATCTCCGCATCCCCCTCGACGGCTACAGCTTCAATGGCGGCGTACAACCGGAAGGGCCAGCCACAATCGGCATACGCCCCGAACACGTCATTACAGGTGAACTGGCCGCCAAGGCCCCCTACCAGGTCGAAGCAACTGTAGATCTGGTGGAACCTACCGGGTCTGACACGCTCATCGATGTGGTCGTTGCAGACCATCATTTCCGCGCCCGCATGGACGGGCAAGCACGGGTCAAGGTCGGCGATCACCTCACCTTGGGGCTTGACCCCTCCAAGGCTTCCCTTTTTGGCAAAACTTCCGAACTGCGCCTCTAAAGCTCAGCGGACCCCAAGACAGGAACTCAAATGGATATCTCTTTCCAGCTCTACTCTGCGCGCAATTTCACGCCTTGGAGCGACGTCTACAAGACGATTGCCAGCCTCGGATATACACAGGTTGAAGGCTTCGGCGGCGTCTACGAAGACCCAAGCGCAACGAAAGCCCTTCTCGACGAGAACGGCCTGTCGATGCCATCGGGGCACTTCTTCCCGATCAGCAGCTTTGAGGACGGATTTGATACCTCGATTGCGGCGGCGAAAACCCTTGGTATGACAACCGTCTTCTGCCCCGCACCGGAAGACGACCTCCGCAATGGCGGTGACGCCGCTGCGTGGATCTCGCTTGCAAAGCGGCTGGAAGAGGCTGGCAAACGAGTCAACGACGCTGGCTTCAAGTTTGGATGGCACAATCATCATTGGGAATTCATGCCCTTACCCGGCGGTGAAATTGCGATGGAGCTGCTGCTCGAGCATGCCCCCTCCATAGATTGGGAAGCCGATATCGCATGGATCGTGCGCGGCGGCGCGGAACCGCTCGCTTGGATCGAGCGCTACAAGGGGCGCATAACGGCCGCGCATGTCAAAGACATTGCCGCAGAAGGCACCTGCACTGATGAGGACGGCTGGGCCGATGTCGGGCATGGCACGATGGACTGGCCTGCGATCATGGCGGCGCTGAAAGCACAGGGCGTCAATCTCTTGGTTGCCGAGCATGACAACCCCAACGATCTGATGCGTTTCGCAAAACGTTCGATCGAGACAATCCGCGAGTTGTAAGGAAAGAAGATGACTTCAATGACTGGCATCGGCATCATCGGATGCGGGAATATCTCTGCTGCCTACCTGCGTCTGGCGCCCCTGTTCAAAGGGCTTGAGGTCAGAGCTGTCGCAGACCTGAATTTGGCAAATGCGCAAACGCGCGCCGCCAAGTTTGGTGTGCGCGCTTGCTCGGTGGACGAGTTGCTCGCAGCAGATGATATCGACATCATCGTGAACCTCACTGTTCCGGCGGCACATTTCGATGTCACGCGGCAAATTCTCGAAGCCGGAAAGCACGCCTATTCCGAGAAACCCTATGTGCTGTCGCTTGAGCAGGGCGAGGCGTTGCGCAGCCTTGCGGCGCAGAAGGGTCTTCGCGTTGGTTCTGCGCCAGATACCTTCCTAGGCGGCGCGCACCAGACAGCGCGGGCGATGCTTGATGCAGGCAAAATTGGCGACGTCGTTGGTGGAACGTGCCATGTAATGTCGCACGGGATGGAGGCTTGGCACCCCAATCCGGATTTCTTCTTCCAAAAGGGTGGCGGCCCAATTCTGGATTTGGGCCCCTATTACATCACAAATCTGGTTCAACTCATCGGGCCGGTAAAAGCCGTTACAGCCGCCGCGACGGCAAGCTTCGCGACCCGCACGATCGGCAATGGCCCGCGGAATGGCGAAACGGTCCCCGTGGAAACACCAACCAACATCCATGCGATACTCGAGTTCCAAAACGGAGCGGTCATTACTTTGAGCGCCAGTTGGGATGTGTGGGCGCATCGTCACCCGAATATGGAGCTTTATGGCAGCGAGGGGTCGCTCTATGTTCCTGATCCGAACTTCTTTGGCGGCGATGTCGCCTTGGTGGGGCCTGACGGCAGCGCACAGGAATGCGATCACGGAGGCCACGCCTTCAGTGAGCCAAACGACAATGACCGCGCCAACTATCGCTGTGCAGGTCTTGCAGATATGGCAACGGCTCTCAGCGAAGATCGCCCACATCGGTGCAGCTTGGAACTTGCAACCCATGTGGTGGAGGTCATGACATCCATTCTTGAGGCCGGAGAAAGCCGCAAGTGGATTGAACTGAGCACAACATGCGAGCGCCCAGCGCCGCTGACGGCTGAGGATGCGCGCGCGCTTCTGGCATAGAAAACAGATGGTGCGGGGGCCGTTGCCCCCGATACCCTCGCCAATAAGAACGTCCGCAGAACCAAGCTCTGCTTAAAACCCACTCAGCTCAGAAAATCATCGACGATTTGGTTGAATAATTCTGGCTTTTCCAGATGAACCGCATGTGCGCATTCCGGCACGACAGCCAGATTACAGGACGGTACCTGCGCCCATAATCGCTCGATCTGCGACCAAGGGTAAGTCCGGTCGCCATCACCCCAAATCACGAGCGTAGGAGCGCTGATCCGGTCCAGTTTGTCGGCCCCTGACCACTTTTCCATCGCATCCAGCCCTGCTTGAATAGCCCCTGCACTGGCCCGAGTAGCAATCGCAGCACATCCTTCATATGCAGGTGCTTCTTCCCAGTCGAGGAACCAGGTCGCCGATATCCGGCGCGCGGTCGCAGCCGCGCCATCCTTGTGCGCACGCGCCTTGCTTTCAGCAATGGTTTCAAACCTTCCCGGCAAAACGCCAACAGAGCCTGTCGCGTATAAGATCAGTTTCTCGATCCGATCCGGCACCAGCCGCGCGATTTCCTGCACGATCATGCCGCCCATCGAGTGACCAAGCAGATGAAAGCGCGAGAGCCCCTGCCCGTTCAGCGCATCAACCACCCAATGCGCAAACCCTTCAATCCTGTCGATTGGCTCCATGTGGCTGTTCGCACCAAAGCCGGGCAGATCGAGCGCTATGACGTCGCGCTTCCCCGCAAAAGCGCTGACTTGCCCTTCCCACTGCGCTCCGCCGCCCATGAACCCATGAACAAGGACAAGCGGTGTCACTTGCGCTGTCCCTGAACGATCCGGTCAAGGATCATCGCGCAGAAGAGAATTGCAAATCCTGCAAGGATGCCTTGGCCAACATTGGCGTATTGAAGCGCCTCAAGCACGTCCTCGCCCAACCCCTTGGCACCGATCAGCGACGCGACCACAACCATCGCGAGGGAGAGCATGATTGTTTGGTTGATACCCGCGCGGATCGACGGGCTTGCTAACGGAAGGTCTACCTTGGTCAGCAGGTACCATTTGTTTGCCCCAAACGAGATCGCCGCCTCCCGCACGCTTTCGGGCACACCGCGCAGCCCTAGAACGGTCAGGCGCACCACCGGCGTTCCGCCAAAGATCATCGTTGTGACGACGGCCGCTGGTTTCCCCGTGCCAAAAAACGCGATGACGGGGATCATGAACACGAAGGCTGGCATCGTTTGCATGAAGTCCATGATCGGTTGAATGAATGAGTAGAACCGCGGACGGCGGGCGGCAAACATACCAAGCGGGATGCCAATAAGGATCGACAAACAAGCTGCCGTTCCCAACAGCGCCAGCGTCGTCATCGCCTTTTCCCAAAAACCCAAAAACCCCATGTAAGAGAGGAACGCCCCCGAGTAGACCGCCATCCGCACTCCAGCCGTCAGCCATGTGAGCAAGATTATAAGCGATGCGATGACGATCCATGGCGTGCTGACAAAGACAATCTCCAGAGCATCCAACACAGCCCGAATGACGAATGTAATCGCATCAAACAGCGCATCCCCATTGAGCACGGCCCAGTCAAAGAAGCGTTCAACCCATTCGATGCTTGTGAGCCGGATGCCGGTGGTCGTCGGAAAGTTTGTCAGTAATTCAAAACGTCCCGGCAGGCTGTAGTGAACCATAGCCGCCAAGACCACCAGCGCCATGAACGCCGCGCTGAACGCAATCTGTGAAACGGCCATTCCAGAGCGGATAGAACGATCAGAGAGCCAATCTGAAAACCGCGCCTCCAGCGCCCAGTTGGCGACGACCGCTTGCGCGGCTTTTGCCAAAAGAAGAATGAGCAAGCCGGTAAACGCAATCGAAGGACCCTGAGCTGCAAGCGCGGCTGCCTCGTCTCTGATCCCGCCGATATTGGCCTCCAACCCGTCAACAGCACGTTGGAAGGCATCGACCCGATCCGACCCGGACTCAATCGCCGCAGCGAGCTGCTGGCGGCGCAGTTCAAGCGTGCCTTCGATGGAGGCAATACGCTCCATCGCATCGGCCGCAAGATCACCGAACAGTCCGCGCGCAATCTGAACAAATGCCAGCGTTTCAAGGATCAAGAATGGCAGCGCCCAGGACCATAACCCCCGCGCACCAAACCAAATCGGACCAAAAAGGCCCGCCATCAAATTGAATGTCGGCGTGAAGCGGGACGACGCGCCGATCTTTTCAAATTGCGCGATATAATAGACCACACTTGTCGCCACAAAGGCGCGGATATTCTCCTGCCTTTCCTTTGCGTAGTTAATTGCAGCTTCACTATTGGGATCGTCCAGCGGATTAACGGTTTGCTCGGTCATGATACTTCCGTCCCCTCAATAACCGTGCGCAACAGATCAGCGCGGGTGATAACACCGACATCCTTGCCCTCGTCCTGAACGAGGATCGGGGCATCATCGTCAATTGCCAAATTGATGAGCTTGCTCAGCGTCTCTTTGCCGGCCACCCGCGGCGCATTTGCGGGGATCGGCGCTGATTGCGCGAGGTAGTCCGCGATCGGCTGCATCACGGCGCCGGCATGCACGACCTTTAAGCGCGATATGCCCGCCACAAAGTCGGCAACGTAATCGTCGGCTGGATGCATGACGATATCCTCAGGCGTTCCCATCTGAACCAATTTTCCGTCACGCATAATCGCGATGCGGTCGCCAATACGCACGGCCTCGTCCAGATCATGGGTGATAAATATCGTCGTCTTTTTCAAAATCTTCGACAGGCGGATAAACTCATCCTGCAATTGACGGCGGATCAACGGATCAAGCGCTGAAAACGGCTCGTCCATGAGCAAAACATCAGGGTTAGCGGCCAAAGCACGGGCAAGTCCAACACGTTGCTGCATCCCGCCCGAAAGCTCATGCGCATATTTGGCCCCCCAAGCCCCAAGCTCCACAATGTCGAGTATCGCCGCAGCCTGCCGCATACGTTCGTTCTTCGCGACATGCCGTATTTCCAACGGCATCGCGACATTATCAAGAACCGAGCGATGCGGCATCAGCGCGAAGTTCTGAAACACCATCCCGATCTTGCGGTTCCGAAATCTCTGAAGCTCTTGCGGCCCCAGAGCCATCACGTCGGTGCCCTCAATTTCGATTTTTCCAGAGGTCGGCTCAAGGAGACGGTTGAAATGACGAACCAGCGTCGATTTACCGCTTCCCGAAAGCCCCATAATGCAAAAGATCTCGCCTCTGTTAACAGAGAGGCTCACATCAGCGACACCTACCACCGCGTTAAATTCTGCCAGCGCTTCAGCCTTCGACAGGCCGCGTTCCAAAATCGCCTTCAGCGCCACATCCGGCTGCGACCCAAAGATCTTCCACACATTCGAGATCTTGATGACGCCTTCGTCACTATTCATCGCTGCCTCGCCCCTCAGGTGAAGGAACGCCGGCCCGCGTCAAACAGGCCGGCGAACACGCTTCGTAGTATTGGTTACAGCCCCAACATCGCATCAACGCGATCGGAATTTGCTGCAACCCAGTCCTTCGCGACATCGCTCGGGTCGCGGCCATTCGCGCTGATCTCAAATGCGAGGCTGCTCACATCATTCGCGGTCAACGAGAAGTTAGCGAAGAACTCGGCGATTGCCGGCGAGCGGTCGGTCAGGGAGTTGGACCATGCAATCTGAACCTGCTTAAGGTCATCTTTGGTGGCAACCATGGAGTTCTCATACCAGTTCGGATCATCCGACGGCTGCACCATGATGTACTTCTCGGGATCGTAGGTCGGCTCGGTGAGCATCACTACGTCGAACATGTACCAAACGGCATGCGGTTCGTAGCAGTAGAATGCGTAGCCTTCGTCTTTGGCGATGCTGTCACGGATACGCGCGGTCTTGACCGCTTCCTCGGTTCGGAGAGGTTCGATGAAATCAAGCAGCCCGTAATCACGGACTTTCACTTCGTTCACGTTCGCCGACGCCCAGCCCGGAGCACCGATCCACAGTTCACCAAGTCCGTTGCCGTCACTGTCCATTGCCGCCGCAACGTCAGGGCGGCCTAAATCAGCAATATCGGTGATGTTGTATGCGGCGGCAAAATTCTTCGACACGCAAAAGCCCTGATTGCCCAAATACGGGTTCGACGACAGAGTCACCGTGCCCGCGCCGTCTACATATTGTTTGGTAAAGCTTTCTTGGTTCGGCAGCCAAACATCCGGGTGCACGTCAATATCGCCTTCGCCCTGATCCATCGCTTGGAAGATCGTGGCGTTGTTGCCCGGCACATATTCAACTGATCCACCAATGCGCGAGGTCACGATCTCGCCAAGCACATGGGCGATCGCCTGCGCGCCGGTCCATGTCGGGACGCCTATATTCACCTCTTCTGCATAGGCTGGCGCACAGAGCGCACTCGCTACGGCAGTTGCCAATACTTTCGTCTTCAGTGTCATCCTAAGTCTCCCTGTTGGATTTTTATTTTATTCAAGCCGCATAGCCCGGAAGGCCGAAGCTATCGGAATACCCAAAGAGAGCCGCACTCCCTCCGGTGTGCAGGAAAACAACGTTGGCCATGCCATCGAAGTATCCCTTCTTTGTCAGATCAATCAGCCCGTCCAATCCCTTTCCGGAGTAGACCGGATCAAACAGCAGACCCTCTTTCTCAGCAAGAAGCCGAACCGCTGCCACCATTCCCTCGGTGGGCAAGCCATAACCCGGTCCAACATAGTTGCAGTTGGCGCGGACGGCATTGCGGGGAATATCGATCGACAACCCCATATGCGCGATGGTCTTGCACGCAAGGTCATGGACCATGCCTTCTTGTTTTTCTTGCGGCGCGCGCACGCCGATCCCCAAAAGATGAATATCGCTTTCCAAAGCCGCGAGCCCAGCCACCAGCCCGGCCTGTGTGCCGGAGCTGCCCGTCGCGTGTACAAGTGCATCAATGGTAAGGCCCATTTCAGCCGCTTGATCGACCAACTCGCGAGCGCAGTTCACATAACCCAAGGCGCCGATGGGGTTTGAGCCACCGCCAGGAATGATATACGGATTTTTCCCTTGCTCCTTCAGTGTCGCCGAAAGAGCCTCCATCTCGGCATTCATATCAGCGCCGCCCGGCCTTTTGGATACGCTCGCCCCGTGCAACCGGTCCAACAGCACGTTGCCGTTCATAATGTAATTGCCGTCATTCGAACCTGTACGGTCCTCCAGCAAAATATGACATGCCAACCCCAGCTTGGCTGCGGCCGCAGCCGTTTGCCGCGCATGGTTGGATTGTGTTGCCCCTTGGGTAATGATGGTATCCGCGCCCTGATTCAGCGCGTCAGCCATCAAAAACTCCAATTTGCGCGTTTTGTTCCCGCCCGAGGACAGCCCAGTGCAATCATCCCGCTTCACCCAGAAACGTGGCCCACCCAGCTCTTCGCTGAGCCGGTCAAGCGGTTCGAGGGGCGTCGGAAGGTGCCCAAGCGCCACCCGCGGAAACGCGGACAAGCGTATCGCCAGCTCCTTGCAGCGGCTCACCATAAGGTCAGCAGACCCCGCGACTTCTCTCTCGGTCACATGATCGGTCACACTCACAACTCTCTCCTCGATTACAGGTCAATCCAAAGCGTTACCTAGAGCAGAAAAAATTTACAGTGCATATTTCTATCACCACCCATACACTTGGTATGAGCAGTCGGAGGAAAACATGCATTTACAATGGCTCGACGATGTTTTGGCACTGCTGGAGGAAGGCAATCTCTCGCGTGCGGCGCAGCGGCGGAACATTACCCAGCCCGCCTTTTCGAGGCGGATTCGCGGCTTCGAGGAGTGGTTGGGAATCACAGTACTTGAGCGACGCGCCAACAGTATCGAGATCAGTGCCGCCCTGTCGTCCAACGAAATTGAGATCCGCGCGCTGGTCGCGCGCCTGCATGAACTGCGTACCCGCCTCGTACAGTTCGATCCAGCCTCCACCACCCTCACAATGGCCGCGCAGCATGCCTCGTTCTACGCCACCTACCCGGACATGGCACTCAGAGCAAAAGTCCACCTCCCCGGGCTCAGATGGCGCGTAAGGGCCGGCAACCTCAACGACTGCGTGTCGTTGTTTCTGCGTGGGGATGCGAGCTTCCTGCTCTGCTACGAAGCGGAAAATATCGGATCACTCAAATTCGGGAGCGACATCCAGCGTGGCATTTGGGGAAAAGACTTTTTGATCCCTGTGGTCGGCGGCAACTTGCGGCATCGTGTCAGCGCCTCTGGCGAAGTGCCCGAAGACACCCCCGCGATTGCCTACCCCGAAGAAAGTTACTTTGGCGAGGTACTGAACAAAAACCAGCGCGCATTCGGTACGGTGAGCAATTGCGTGAACCCGTTTGCGATCATGGCCTTCTCAAGCGGCTCGCGCGAGATGGTACTCAAGGGGCTTGGCATCGGATGGCTCCCCATCGGTATGATCTACCGCGAACTTGAAAGCGGCGCCGCGATTTCGCTTGCGAGTAGCTACGGAATGGAACCCCTCGAAGCCGCCATTTATGCCGACATGAAGGCGCCCATGTCGGATATATTGATGAACCTGTGGAGCAGCCGCGGAGACGGTTAACCGTCACTCAATCCGGCGTTTGCGAAAAGCGCTTCAAACCAATCGGACCAGTATGTCTGCTTAATGGTGCCCGGGGGCGGAATCGAACCACCGACACGAGGATTTTCAATCCACTGCTCTACCCCTGAGCTACCCGGGCACGGGGAACTGGTCAAACCAGCTCTCTGGGGTGGCGACCTTCTAGACGTGAGGTGACGCGGTGTCCAGAGGGTTTTACCGGCAAAATGCACCTCTTAAGAAATTTCACTGAGCCGCCTTCATCCGACCGGAAAGATAGGCCGCATTCCGGTAGCCATGATCGTTGCGAACGACGAAATCGGAACGACGCAACACCGAGACGAACCGGCCCAGAATCCCGCGCGCAACGCCACGCGCACGCGGATACGGGCGCAGGGCGTTTGCCAACCACGGGCCGACCCGCCAGTAGCTCCAGATGAATGCACGGCCCAATGCATAATGCACCAGAACATGGTCGCGCAGTTCACGCAGGTGAACGACATCTGGATGATGGCCATCGGCATAGGCCGCTGTCGCGACGAAGCACTCGATACCGCTGTAGCCGTTCGCGCTGTCGTCCTCTTCCTGCTCTTCCAAAGCGGCTTGATCTTCAAGGACGAGGCCACGCTGGATGGCTTCGGCCTCCAAGCGAGACGCATCATCGTCAAAGCCAGCAGCAGCCATTGCATCGCGCAGGGCCATCATTTCTTCGCCATCGAAATCGAGCGGGATATCGTCGAACTCCGAGTCTTCGAGACGATCAAGATAAACCTGAGCGACGTCGTCATCCATATCCGTCAACATGTCTGCGGCCGCCTCGCCAATCCGCGAGAATTGCGACAGAAGCGAGTCAGCCTCGACGCTGCCAAGGAAAGCTTCCAGCGTCTCGCTGTCGAGACCGTTCAGCATCGCCGCGAGGTTGTCACCGGGGATCGTTGCCATCAGCGCGTCAACGTTGACACCATCAAACAGGGTCGCCATTTCGTCAGCGGAAAGTCCGTCAAGATAAGCGCCAATCTCCTCCGGCGACCCCTCGATGAGCATCTGCTCAAGCGTGTTGTCATTTTCTTCATACGCGGCTTGAACATCGAGCGCGGAGGTCTCGGCCAGCGGTTCATCATCGCCGAGCACCTCGTCCAAATACTCTACCGCCTTGCCGGAAGTTGCGAAGTCGCTCAGCGCACCGGCGATACCGTCAAACTGATCAGCTGCGCCAAGCAATGTTGTGTTGCCAGCTGCATGGACGAAGATCAGATTTCCGTTCTCAACAACAGCGGCATCCATCGCCTCTTCAGCCGAACCGTAGGCGCGGAAGAAGCTGAGCGTGTCGCCTTTTTCCAGATCAAAGCCTTCGATCGTCGCATCTGTTCCAGCGTCAACGATGAAGTGAGACGCGCCTTCGCCGCCGTTGAGGAAAGCGCTTTCGCCCGTGGCGACGAGGATATCTTCGCCAGCTCCCCCCATCAGCGTGTCGCTGCCAGAGCCGGAGATCAGCAGGTCATCACCAGCGCCTGCGCTCAAAAAGTCGTCGCCAGCACCGCCAAACAGGGTGTCGTCATAGTCGGTACCGATCAGCGTGTCGTTCACGTCTGCATCCGGCGCGACCGCCTCTTCCTGACCACGCAGGGAAACACCGTGGCCTTCGTTGGTGAAGGTCAGGCGCACGATGTCGTAGCCGTCCAGTGTCAGTTGAACGTTGCCGTCCGCGTCCAGCAGATCATCGCTGGTCATCGTCTGCATGTGAGCGCGGGCGTCTTGATCCGTTGCGAGGCTCTCATCGACGTCTGCGGTGTTCGGGTCGTCCATCGCGGTGAGCTGAACGCCAGCCAGATGGCCATAGTCGCCAACCAGCGCATCCATATCGAGGGTCAGGGAAATCTCGTCTGCGCTGCGCGACGAGAGAAAGACGACCGTCTGGTCGTCGCTCGCGAATGCACGCATGCTAACCTGTCCAACAGCCCCTTCGTCGCCGATCTCAGAGCGGAAGCTCTCGGGGGTTGTTACGTCCAGCAAGCGGGTGCCTTCAACGCTTTCCATGAGGAGGCGCATCACTTCACCCGGAGCAGTAAGGCTGAAGCTCCAGCCATCGGCTGCTTCAGGGTCTTTCTCCAGCGCGGCAAGACGGGTTTGCAGCGTTTTGTAGGCAGTGCCCCAAACAGCTGCTTGGTCAACGCCATGTGCAGCCATCTCGGCAAAGAGCTCGATCATGCTGGAACCCTGCTCCATGCCCTGATCGGCATCTTCGTCCATCCGCAGGTTCCACTCGGACACATTATACTCCAGCTCGCCGAAACCTTCGGCAGCTTGGATCTCGTCGAGGCGATCAAACACACCATCGTAAGACGTGATCAGATCGTAATCATCGGGGTAGTAGTGGGTTTCAACGGTGTCGATTGCAGCGCGGGCTTCCATGTCCATCTGGTCGAGGATGCGCTGGTTGTCCTCAGGACGATTGCGCAGCGCTGCCTGCATCGCGATCTTCGGCTCAACCCAGCCATCCGGATCGTCGAGGGACGCGCGGTGGGCATCAAATACCAGTTGCAACCCTTTGGCGAGTTCATTGGTGATCTTGCCATACTCTTCCGGCGTCATGCGCTCCTGACGGTACCAGTACTCGTTACCGATGGTGATCGTGTCGAGGTCAATTTCACCGAACTCACCGTTCAGAATGCGGGTGACGTCATCCAGGAGGGTATAGATGGCGTAGTCGAAGGGCTCACGGTGACCTTCAGCATCAACCTCGTCAGAGAAGTAGTTCTCAGTCGGCAGAACCCAGTCGACGCTTCCGTCACGCGCGGCAGCATACTCAACGAAAGCGCGCGCTGTAACGATACGGTCGCCACCGTTTTCATCATAGCCCTCGACATCGGAAGAATTCCAGAAACGCTCAGACATTTCATTATCAGGCGCAAAAAGTTCTTCGGTGACAGTGCCGCCCGGAAAACGGAATTCATTAAATCCCATTTCATCGACAAAGCGGGTGAAAGCAGACCCTTCATCAACGAAGTCTTTGGTGAAAACGACGTTCACGCCCAAAAGGTCTTGTGTAATTACATCAGATGCATATTCAGCTGCATCGAATTTAATTGCGTATTCACCCATTTTCCCAACCCTTATTTTGAGAGGCCGGGAGTGTGCGTCTGAGTCGTCCCGGCGAGAGCATTTGTCTCGCCGTCACTCAATCAATACGGGAAAGCTGAGTGAACTGACTTTACGAGTAGTTTCAATGGGATAGGGATAGACAGACGAACCTAAAGAGTTACAAAATATCTCCTTTTTTCTAGAATGGTTAACTTAAAGATGAATAATTATTATTCTTTAGGATTACATGATTATCATTATGGGTAAAAAGTTATACGAACTAATAATCATACTAATCGAAAGAATATCCAAGGCTCGAATGACCCTGAAAAATTGATTTATGATTCCACCCAACAACTTTATGAAGCCATATTATCAGATATTATTTCATCCAAGAGTTTAAATAAATGATATTTATTCAACTAAAGATACACAAACAAATTCATGAACAATAAAAAAACCGCCAAGCGGCTGGCTTGACGGTTTTGACTTCAAATCAAAGATCGATATCAGTGGCGCGGTTCGTCCTGCTCATAAGAACGCGGATCCAGACTGTCCTCGTCTATCGGCTCCTCCGAGGGGAGAGCGTATGAGCCACCCAGCCACTTCGCCAGATCAACATCCGCGCAGCGCTTTGAGCAAAAGGGCTTATAGCGCTCATCAGTATCTTTGCGGCAGATCGGACAGCCCATCACAAGAATTTCCGCAGCAACGCCGAGGAGGGAAAACGCTCGCGCTTTCGCTGCATCTCGAACAATCCCATCGCTGTCCAGCCTACGAGCGACGTCTCGATGGGGTCCGCCTTGAAGGTCGCCCTGAGCGATTGCTCCAACTGCCGCCGATGTGCCTTCGACATCGGCGCGAAATCGACCACGACCTGACCGCCAAGCCCCCGCAAACGCAACTCACGCGGGAGTGCCCGCGCAGCGGCTAGGTTGGCTTTCAGTGCGGCCGCCGGTGATGTGTCACCGCGTGTGTTCACGTCCACCGTTACCAGCGCACGCGTCGCTTCGACCCACATATCCGCATCACCCAGAGGAACGACCGCTACCTGCAACCGTTCCAATTCATCAAGGACACCTTGCTCCTCAAAGCATCCGCTGTGCGTTTCAACAGTTGCCGGCGCAGTCCATTCCCGCCATGCAAACACATGCGGCCCGTCGCCCTCGGTAAGCGCTTCCGGCTCGCTTCCATCGGCATCATTCAATACGGCTGCTGCAAGATCGCGCATTGCAGCAATATCCTCTGCGATTGCGTCTTCGTCCGCA
This sequence comes from Pelagovum sp. HNIBRBA483, assembly GCF_040931995.1. NCBI lineage: Bacteria > Pseudomonadati > Pseudomonadota > Alphaproteobacteria > Rhodobacterales > Paracoccaceae > Pelagovum > Pelagovum sp. HNIBRBA483. The sequence continues at coordinate 901,590 of NZ_CP162412.1, read as the reverse complement.
GCCGCACAAGAAGAACGCAAGATCAGCCCTGCGCCCTCCCCCGGCATCATGTCTTCTGCAAGAACTCTCAAGAATCCGCGTGTCTCTTCATCGATTATCTGTCGGGAGATGTTCAAACCAGGCGCTCCTGGCGTGACGATCGCATAGCGGCTCTTGAACAGAACGCGCTGCGTCACCGGCACTGCCTTGCCATCCTCAGCTTGTCCCGTCACCTGAACCAATAGCGCCTGACCGGGCTTCAGCCCCTTCCCCTGACGCAGGAAACCGCTCTCGCCATCAGGTAACCGGACCATCATGCCGCCCTGCCCTTTGAGCGGGCGGTCACAAATCGCACGATAAATTGCCCCGACGCGTGCCTTTTCGGGATCGTCGATCAAGAAATCTTCAAGTCGACCATCAACCATCAGCGCGGCAGCTTCCTGTCCACCAAGGTGATCGAGCAAGATCGTACGGCCCTTCATTCGGATGCCCCTTCATATACCGGGTAACCCGCTGCGGTGAGCAGCCCCGCCGCCTCCGCGAGCGGTAGCCCCACAACGCCCGTGAACGAACCACTGATCCACGGGATAAACGCACCCGCCGGCCCCTGAACAGCGTAACCGCCGGCTTTCCCTTGCCAGTCGCCGCTCGCGAGGTAGCTGTTCACCTCGGCATTGCTCAGACGTTTCATCTGCACGGTTGTGACCACATCCTTAACAAATAGCGCCTCGCCGCGTTTCACGGCAACGGCGGTGATCACACGATGCCGTCTGCCTGACATCGCATGGAGGAAAGCAGCCGCCTCAGCCGCGTTCTCGGGCTTGCCCATGATCCGCCGCCCCATCGCGACAGTCGTGTCCGCACACAGGATAACCTCGCCTGTGCCACAAGGCACCGCTTGCGCCTTTTCGCGCGCCATACGGATCACATAGGGGCGCGGCAACTCCCCACGAAGGGGCGTCTCATCAATATCAGGTGGGCGTATGTCAGCCGGCGCAATGCCGATCTGCGCCAAAAGCTCCAGTCGCCGTGGCGATCCGGAGCCCAAAACCAGCCGCAGCCCGTTATCGGGCTTAAGGGTTGTCACTTGAAGCGATAGTTGATCCGACCCTTAGTCAGATCATACGGCGTCATTTCTACCTGAACTTTATCGCCAGCCAGAACGCGAATGCGGTTTTTCCGCATTTTTCCTGCCGTATGCGCAATGATTTCATGGCCGTTTTCCAGCTCGACCCTGAACGTCGCGTTCGGCAGAAGTTCCTTCACGACACCGGGGAATTCGAGCAGTTCTTCCTTGGCCATGTGATCTCCTGTTTTGCACTATTCGCCCAAAATCTGCGAACGGCGCCTAAATGGGCCTGTTTGGCAGGTTTTTCAAGCGAAATCATCCGATCTCACGGCAAGTGACCTGCGCCAGTCGTTCATCTTGCTCCGGCCAGTGCGCGACATTTCCAACCTGACCACTCGCACGAGGGGCCGAAATCGCCTTCGGATCCACCTCGAACACGACCCAAGCTTCGTGATCCGTCTCCCCTTGGGCGACTATTCCATCAGAAGGCAGCCCATAATCTGGCGGGCAGAAAGCCCCTGCCCGCCCCGTTCCCAAATCCAGAATCTCACAGCCCGCGACCCCGCCCAAGAGCGGTGCCTGAACGATCAGTAACTGCCCCTCAATCGCCCTTGCACGGCAGGATTGCCGCACCCGTGTCTGCCCCGCAGCATAGTCCGTCGCAGAGGGGACAAGTACCATATCCACCCCTGCCTCGACCAAACGGCGCGCCAACAGCGGAAACTCGACATCATAGCAGATCAAAACACCAATCCGGCCAAGTGTCGTATCAAAGCACTTCAGTTCCACGCCGGAAACGATCTTCATCTCGTTGCGCTCGTAGGGCGTCAGGATCATCTTGTCCTGCCAATCAAGTTGCCCATTTGGGCCGCAAAAATAGGCCCGATTGACGCTCTCCCCTCTGCTATCAATGGCACAAAGGCTCCCCGCAAGCACATAGAGCCGATGCTTTTGCGCGAGCGCGGAGATCGCTTTGGCATAACGCTCGGCAACCCGTTGCATCTTGTCACGCCACTCAACAGGTGTCGGCTCACCACTCGGCGACCCGACTAGCGCCGCTTCACAACCCGCATATTCTGGCAGCAATGCAAGCTCCGCACCCTGAGCAGCCGCCTCACCAATCCAGGCATCCAAACGGCCTTCCAGAGACTGCCAATCATCGTGCCAAGTTGGTTTGTAAGCTGATGTCGCAATTTTCATAGTTTGCGTATCCAAAACTGAAGCTTCTTTGAGGTTTGTCGAGAATGCCCCACGTCAGTCCATTGAAATTCTGCAAGTACCCCCGTGAGTTTTTCATATCCCCGCTTCTGCCAGAATGGATCAAGCGGATGATAATCATGCGGTTTCATTGGGTGATCGTCCGGCCGGATCACTCCACAAAAGGCAGCATATGAACGGCCAAGAGTGCGGGCATGTCCCTCGCGCTTGTCGAAAAACGCATGCCCGATCCCCTGCCCGCGATATTCAGGCAACAGCACTGACTCGGCACAATAAAAGATATCTCCTAGAGCTAGTTCGGTGGTTTGGAATGCCCCCGCGAAGTCGTCCTCATGATCCTCCATCGGGGTACCTGTCGCCGCGCCGACAAGCCGCGCACCGTCAAAAGCCCCTACAAGGATTGCGCCGGCGCTCTCGCGGTAACTTTCCAAATACCGGTGCTCATATTCGAAGCTGCCCTCGTACAAATAGGGCCAGTCGCGGAACACCCGCATGCGCAAGCGTGCCAAATCCGGCAAATATTGGTCGAGGTCGTCCCCCGTCAGCTCACGAATTTCGACGCTCAATCAGACACCTGCCGAATCCAGTCCGCGAGGTTATAATAGGTCGTCACCCGCGTAATCTTTCCGCCTTGCAATGACATGAACGAACCAGCAGGCAGTTTGTAGGTCTGGCCCTTCGCCTCTGGCAGGCCTACGTCTGTCGCAAGATAGGTGCCGTTGACGATGAATTCCGCCGCAGCGCGACTCCCGTCATCGCTTGCGAATATTTCGATTTCGGTGAGGTGCTCCCTGTAACAACGCGCCATATGAGCACAAAACTCGGCGAACGTCGCCTTGCCAGAGCGAATTTGCCCCTCATTCACATGGTGCGCAACATCGTCGTCCAGCTCCGCCAGCATCCCGTCGATATCACCAGCATTAAAGGCCTCAAAATAGCGAACCATTGTCGCCTTCGCAGCGTCTCTCATTCTATGTCTCCTGCGGCGGCCCCCAACGCGCGGTCAGCCGTCCGATAATCTGATCCCGCGTCTGGCGATAGCTTTCGAGCTTCGCCTCACGCCCTTCTCCCAGCCCTGTCGGGTCCAGAATTGGCCAATACTCTACGTCGAGGTGGAAGAACCGCGTCAACTCCAGCGCCCTTCTTTGGCTCGCCGGCGACAAAGCAATCACTAAATCAAAAGAGGACAGATCGTCGCCCCATTGCTCCATTTCATCAAACGAGCGCGACCGATGCCGCGACAGTTCCACGTCAATCTCTTGGCAGACGGCAATCGCGAAACCGTCGATCTCCATATCGTTGCGGACACCGACCGATTGAATATAGCACTCAGAACCGTAGAATTTCTTCATGATGCCTTCCGCCATTGGCGAACGCACCGCGTTATGATCACAGCAAAACAAAACCGATTGCGGCAAGGGAGCCGCGGTTTCGTGTAACGTTGTCTCCCCCACCACGCCCTCAGCCCCCGAAATGCAGCACGCAGATCAAGGTAAACAGGCGTCGCGCGGTATCGGTATCGAGTTCGACCTTGTTTTCCAGCCGCTCCTGCAAAACCCGCGCACCTTCGTTATGGATGCCGCGGCGCGCCATATCGATTGTCTCTATCTGGCTCGGGGGGAGCGTTTTCACAGCGTCAAAATAGCTGGCGCAAATTTGGAAATAATCCTTAACAACTTGGCGGAACGGCCCGAGAGAAAGGTGGAATTCCGCAACGCCCTCGCCGCTTTCTGTCGTCACCTCAAAAACCAACCGGCGTTCACGGATCGACAACGCTAGAACATAAGGCCCCTCGGGAACCGCGCGTCCTTCGCGCTCCGGCAATGTGAAGCTGTTCTGCTCCAACAGATCGAACATTGCGACCCGCCGCTCCTGCTCGATCTCCGGTGTCGGCGGCGGGAGGTTGGAGTCATCAAGTTCGATGCGGCTGATATGGCTCATCTGGGTTCCTCGAAACTGTCGAAACTTCCTAGACCAGCCAGCCCCTCGGCGCAATTAACCTGCGTACCTATTTGTTCAACCGATCCAATCGCGCACTCACAGACAGGCCATGTGCTTCGAGGCTTTCAGAATTCGCCAAGCGCACAGCCGCAGGACCAATCGCCTGCAAAGCTTCCGGCGTCATCCGCGCGATGGTGGTCCGTTTGACAAAGTCCATCACAGATAGCCCACTGGAAAACCGTGCCGAGCGTGCCGTGGGCAGAACATGGTTCGGGCCGCCGATGTAGTCTCCGATGGCTTCAGGGGTCCAGCTCCCCACAAAGATCGCACCTGCATGGCGAATTTTGCCCGCCAACTGTTCGGCATCGGCAACACAAAGCTCAAGATGTTCCGGCGCAATCCGGTCCGAGAGCGCGGCAGCCTCATCAATATCGTTGACCGTGATGATCACACCGAAGTCGCGCCAGCTTGCTCCCGCAATCGCGCGTCGCTCCAACGTTTCAAGCCGCGTTGCAACCGCAGCGGCAACCGCCTCACCAAAGGCCTTGTCGTCGGTGATCATAATCGATTGGGCGCTTTCATCATGCTCGGCTTGGCTCAAAAGATCGATTGCGATCCAATCGGGATCATTGTTTTTATCTGCAATAACGAGGATTTCCGAAGGGCCGGCGATCATATCGATGCCGACCTTTCCAAAAACGCGCCGCTTCGCCGCAGCAACAAACGCATTGCCCGGGCCTGTGATTTTGTCGACAGGTGCAATCGTCTTTGTGCCATAGGCCAAAGCAGCGACGGCCTGCGCACCGCCGATCCGGTAAATCTCGTCCACACCCGCGATCCGCGCCGCCAGAAGCACCAGCGGATTGATCACACCGTCTGGCGTGGGGACAACAACAGCCAAGCGCTCCACTCCGGCGACTTTAGCCGGAATTGCATTCATCAGTACCGACGATGGATAGGAGGCCAAGCCACCCGGAACATAGAGCCCCGCAGCAGCAATCGGGGTCCAGCGCCAGCCAAGCCGTGCGCCCACCGCGTCGGTCCATTCCGCGTCTTCCGGCAATTGCCGTGCGTGATAGGCTCTGATGCGCTCGGCAGCGAGTTCAAGTGCCGCGCGATCTTCGACAGACACTTTGGCGCATTCCGCTTCAATCTCGGCCTCCGAGAAACGCATGGTTTGAGGCGTCAACGAGAGGCGGTCAAATTTCTCGGTCAGCGCAAGGACAGCATCATCCCCCCGCGCGCGCACATCCGCGATAATCTCCGCGACGACAGCATCCACATCAGGGCTGTCCTCCCGCTTCATCCCCAAAACAGCATCGAATTTGGTTTCGAAATCCGGGTCGTTTGAAGAAAGAAACTGGGGCATGTCTGGCACTCTCTTGATTTGCGCACCGACATAGCCCTGATCACAAGGCTGGGCAATGCGCCGAACAGTTCAATCAAATATCGTGACGCGGCCGTTTGGACGAAGGCGCTTCGTAAGGTTTCGTCACGTCTTGCAAGAGAACGCCCAGCGCCTCAACGTCCAGTGCAATAACGCCATCGCCGGCGAACGTCATCACCACCCTGCCCGCGCCATCCTCAGAGGGGTCAAACGTTACAGCTAGAAGAGAAAGAACGGTGTCTTTCTCGGTTGCGGTGACGCCCTGCGATTGTACCTTTTGAACATCCTCAAAAACCAGCAGCGAGCGGACCCTTTCAAAAGGCCGTTTTTGCGTATCTGCCTTGTCCAAATCTTCCCACCGGAAGCGATTGAGCAATAGCGCAAACCGACGGTGCTTCCGTTGCCAGGTGACATCCGCAATCGTCAAAACCGCGTCCTGCAACAGCGACGAAATCACCGACAGATCCTCAACATCGAGCGCCTGAAGCTTCAACCCGCGCTCGGCGCCGTCGGCAAATCGTGCATCCCCGCTCATGAGCCTTGCACCCGTTCGATATGTGCGCCAACTGCGCTGAGCTTTTCTTCGACATGCTCGTAGCCGCGATCCAAATGATACACGCGATTTACCTGCGTCTCTCCCTCTGCCGCCAGACCGGCAAGAATCAACGAGACCGACGCCCGAAGATCGGTCGCCATCACCGGCGCCCCTTTCAGGCGCTCAACGCCGCGCACCGTTGCGGTCCCACCCTGCACCTCGATATCAGCGCCCATCCGCATCAGTTCCGGAGCGTGCATGAACCGGTTTTCAAAAATCCGCTCCTCAAGAACGCTCTTGCCCTCTGCCGTGCATAGCATAGCCATCATCTGCGCCTGCAAATCCGTCGGGAAACCGGGGAAAGGCTCGGTCACCACATCAACCGCCCGCGGGCGGCCATTCGCACGGCGAACTTTCAAGCCAACAGGCGTTTCTTCGACTTGAACGCCAGCCATATCAAGTTTTTCCGCAAAGGCGGCCACCAAATCCAGCCGTCCACCGACGCATTCAACCTCGCCGCCGGCGATCACAGGAGCCAACATATAGGTGCCTAATTCGATACGATCCGTGACCACTGGATGCGTTGCACCGGAAAGGCGATCAACACCCTGAATCTCGATGCGCCCAGTGCCATCACCCTCGATCTGCGCTCCCATGCGCCGCAGACAGGAAGCAAGGTCGACGATCTCCGGCTCCTTCGCCGCATTTTCAATGACAGTCGTTCCTTTGGCGAGCGTAGCGGCCATCAAAACATTCTCAGTCGCGCCCACGCTGGCAAATCGCAGCGGCACGACGGCGCCCTTAAGCCCGCTCTTTGCCACCGCATGCAGGTAGCCGTCTTTCAGTTCGATCTCCGCGCCCAGCGCCTCCAGCGCCGTGGTGTGAATATCCATCGGTCGCGCTCCGATCGCGCAGCCTCCCGGCAACGAAACCACCGCGCGCCCCTCGCGCGCCAACAACGGCCCGAGCACAAGGTTCGACGCGCGCATTTTCCGCACGATGTCATAATCCGCGCGTGTACTGGTCAGCCCATGAGACGAAAGCGCCACGACACGCCCGTCATTCAACGCCGTAACCTCAGCCCCCAACGAAGAGAGCAACTGCGCCATTGTACGGATATCCGACAACCGCGGCGTATTCGTCAGCGTCAGCGGCTCATCGGTCAACAATGTAACCGGCATCAAGGTCAGCGCCGCATTCTTCGCCCCCGCGATGTGAATTTGGCCATGCAGTTCGGTGCCACCCTTGACGATAATCGAGTCCATAAACGCCTACGCTTTCTTTTGCTGCTCTTCTGCCCGCGCACGGGCCTGCGCCTTACGCTTTGCCATGTTCGCTTTTAGCGCAGCTTTCAACCTGTCCTCCCGCGTTTTAGCAGGATCCGGAGAGTTTTTCTGTTGGTTTTTGCCTGTCATGACCAAGCTGATAGCAATTGCCGAAAAAAGCGTCCAGACAGGGCTTGCGCCTTACGCGGAATACGGCTAATTCCCCGCCGCAGAACGCTGCAGTAGCTCAGTGGTAGAGCACTCCCTTGGTAAGGGAGAGGTCGGGAGTTCAATCCTCCCCTGCAGCACCATCTCCATTCACTCTACGAATAACTGAAACGGTTTCGCGGCTGCGTGGAAGCTGCCTAGTGCAAGCAGCTTGTGGCAACCAAGATCAGGGCTGGATCTATGTTGAAAGTGCTTTGCAAGCTCTGACCGAACATTTGCAAAAACTCATCCTGCACCTGATAGGCAAGTTTCTCCCGCTCGGCGGGGCATGCATGTATCCACCCAGATTTTGCCTGCAAGTGGTGCACCATTTCGTGTACGAGCACGGACAGATCGGCAATTGAACCACCGGACCAATTATCCGAGACGAAAATCGTATCGCTTTCCGCGTCATAAAGCGCCTCTACGGTTGCGCCATCGGCGCCCTCCATGGTGCCAAATCTTCGGAAATACAGTTGGTCATATGACATAGCCACGATCTGCGGCGGTGGCTGATCCCGCACGATGTTATGCTCCTTTGCCAACCACAATTGAACAAAGTCAAAGATCGTCGGCACCGCACGGTCTTGCGCGCGCCCTACAGTGCCTTCCAGCGCGCAGAAACAGAAAACCGCAAGTGCAAATGGGCGCAACTTCATGGAGAGTGCCTGTACTGATTGGTTCAATCACAGGCTGTGTCCCGTCGGCATCCGTGTCCTGACAGAACGCTGAATTTTCTTGAAATTCCTGTTATATTTGCGAGGTCAGGAGAGATTCTTATTCATGAACGCTCATTCGATACCCATCGGCGATGTCAGCCTGAACCGGCAGCTCGGATGCCTTGAAGACAGTAACGGGCAACCGCTCCATTTGCGGCCAAAGTCATTTCAAGTGATTGATGTCCTCGTTCAAAGGCGGGGCGAGCTTGTCACGAAAGACGATCTCGCTTCTGCCGTTTGGCCCGAGGTAGCGGCATCGGACGAGTCACTCTCCCAATGCATCAGCGACATCCGCCGCACATTGGGGAAGACGAACGCCCGCCTTCTCAAAACCATTCCAAGGCGCGGTTTCATCCTTGAAGAACAGCCAATCGCACCGCAAATCGCTCCACCGCGTCACCCGTCTCTCGTCACGCTAATGATCACCGCTGCAGTGGCTTTGGGTGTTGTTTTCTTGTTCACCATCAATCCGCTTTCCAGAACGAGTGAAGCGGTGCCGGAATCCACAATCGTCAGCTTCGAGAGCATCGATTGGGAAGATCGCGCAGCCAATGATCACCTTCGCGCCGAACTTCTTGAGATGCTCGAGACACAACCCGCAGACGCCGACGCTTGGGCAAGATTGGCGCAAACCTACTGGCGAGAGGTGCGGTTCAGCGAGTGGGGCGGTGGACGCCGCGAGCTGACACTCGCCTTGGATGCGATCGAACAATCGTTTCACTTGGGCGGCAGCGCGACAACCTATCAAACGCTCGCGCAAATTCGGCTCGAAGCCCCATACGCAAACGAACGCTCTACGATAGATGCTCTGGCCGCCGCTCGATCTGCGGTAGACGAAGACCCAACCCAGCCCGAAAACCTTCGTATCCTTACGGAAGCCTTGGTAGCAAACGGCCATATGGCGGAGGCTGTCACGGCCATCGAACAGGCTCTCGCTACCCTTCAAACGCCCCCTGACAGGTTCAGAGAAACCGCGGGCCTAGTGTATTTGCTCAGCGATCAACCCGCAAAGGCCGCCGAACATTTTGGTCGCCTTTACGGCGCAGGTACATTTGCGTCCTCTCGCAGTTCCGCCGGCTGGTTTCTCGCCGCGAGCCTCGCTCTTGCTGGGCGCATGGATGAGGCAGAACGCGCTCTTGATGACGTGCGCGCGAAACGGCCAGAGCAAACCACGCGCGATGTCGCGATCCCCCTGTCGCGCCGCTTCGGAGATCGCGCGGAACTGAATGTGGTGATTGACGGCCTCAAGCTTGCAGGAATGCCGCACTAATCTGCCTGTGCGTCAGGGCGCTCCTCGGCTAGGAAATCACGGTAATCCGCCCACACCCGCCCGATGTCCGCATTGGCAGCCGCGTCCGAGAGGATAACCTGCTCCCACGCCATCTCAAGCGCAGACAAAACAGGCGAAGGCCACGCGGCGAATTGCACACCCTGCGCCGCGAACTGCGCGCGGGCATTTTCCTGCAAAGCGACTGCGTCCGTCTCGGCCCATTCCGCGACTTCACCGCAGGCGGTCCTGATGGCTTCCCGTTTTTCGTCACTGAGTGACAACCAAGTGATCTCGGTCATGAGGATTTCCAGCGCGGTCGCGGGCTGTTGCCAACCCGACTCCATCAGGATCGGGGCCACCTCCCAGAGCGAAAGCTCAACGTCTATTGATGGCATGGCAAATTCAGCGGCCGTAATGATCCCTGTTTGAAACGCAGGATATATGTCGCGCGCGGGCAAGGCGAATGTCGTCGCGCCCAGTTCCGCCAAACTGCGCGCGCCATACCCGAAGGCGCGCATCCTGAGCCGTTCCAGATCTTTCAGCTCCGTCACCGGCTCCGCGAACCAGCCACCGGTTTCCGCAGGCAACGCTCCGCAATAGACACTCCGCAATCCGTGTCGTGCATAGATTTCCTGCAATATTTCGTTTCCGCCCCCGTGCATCCACTGGGAGAAAACCTCTTGATCGGGGCCGAAGGGAAACCCGCCAAAGAGGATGAGCGACGGATCTTCCCGATAGTGATGCCCCGGCGACCCCCAGACAGCATCCACCAATCCTCTTTTCAGAGCCTCGAAAGCATCGACATCCATAATGAGCTGATCATGAATCTCCATGCGGAATGCCCCGCTTGTCTCAGCATCGACTGCGTCCGCAAACACCCACGCGGACTCGCCAAAAAGCTTCGGATGCAAGAGACTGTTCACCCGCCACTCCGTAATCTCGGCCGCAGCGCCTACCGCCGGAACAGTCATAGCCACGAGAAGCGCCGCAAAATGTGTTTTGATGAATTTCCGCATGCTCAAACGTCGTCCGATAATTCCGATACCCACACTAACTTGCGCCGGTAAAGAGCCGTTGTCTTGAGCGAAACCTGAAAAAACGATGAAAACGCAAAGATTCTCCTAAATCCGCCCTGAACAGCAAAACAAGCGCCAGCCACCTGATCATATACCTTGCAATAGGAACGTGGTATCAAGGGCCACTGCTACCAAGGCGCTCAGCCTAGAGGGACTGCATACCCGATGATGACACCCGAGGAAGTCATCCCGATCAAACGGAACTTCTCCGAAAAGCGGCGCATCCTAACGGTGTACGTCACAGGCGGCATGTGCCTTCTCGTCACCGTCGGTTGGTATCTCGTGGCACTGTGGCTCGAAAGCGCCGCGCTTGCCTACGTTCTCATCCCTGCCTTGGTGAGCGTCATCGCGCTCTTTGCGCTCATCGCATTGGGGAAGGATCTGCTCGGTCGTGTAATCTGGATGATCGGGACCAATCTATCGATCCTCGGTGGGTGCTTCATCATCGCGCGCGCGGGCCGCGTTGATCTCTTGTTCCTTGCCTCCGCAATAGGTCCGATCATGACATTTTCGATCCGTAAGGAACTGAAATATGTCGTATTCTTCGCTGTCCTATCATCCGTTTTCTGGATCCTGACATGGACCTTTGATCCAAACTTTTTCGGCACTCTGGTGTTTGATGATGTGGTCGCGGGTCGTTTGATTGCACCATTATCCACGGCCACGGCGGTTGTGGTCACGGGTATGGAAATATTCTATTTCGCGGCTGTGACCCTGCGCTATAGCACCGAGCTGAACCAATCCAACCTGCGCCTCGAAGACGCTGCAAAGACCAAATCCATCTTCATCGCAACAATGAGCCATGAGATCCGCACACCGATGAACGGTGTCGTCGGGATGGTTGAGGTTCTTGGCACCAGCGACCTCACGCAAGATCAACGCCGCATGCTGGACACGATCCGTGACTCATCGTTCTCGCTTTTGCGGATCATCGACGACATCCTTGATATGAGCCGCATCGAAGCGGGCAAGCTTCAGCTCTCGCCAGTGCGGTGTAATTTGTCGGAAATATGTGAGGACGCACTCAAAACCCTTGCCCCCCTTGCGGATCAAAGGCAGGTTGCCCTGTCTCTCAAGATCTCGCCCGACATCCCGAAAACGATTGTCGCAGATCCGGGGCGATTGCGGCAAATCATTCTCAATCTTGCAGGCAACGCGATCAAATTCTCCACCTGCCCCGTCGGCGCCAACTTTGGCGTGGTCCGGTTCATTGTCTCGATCGAAGATGGGGACAAAATTCGACTGGATTTCATCGACGTAGGGATAGGCATGTCACCTGAGCTGAAACAGTGCCTGTTCAAGCCTTTTTCGCAAGGTGACACCGATCTGAGCCGCAACGCCAACGGAACAGGGCTGGGGCTCGCCATCGTGAAGCAACTTGTTGACCGGATGAACGGCACGATCGAAGTTGATAGCGTCCTCGGCGAAGGTTCGCATTTCACGGTTCGTTTGCCAATTGTCGATGGTGACGATTCACTGCGGGATCAGTCGCTCGCTGGCCAGTCCATCGTTGGCATCGCCACCGCCAAAATGCATCGCGATATCTGGCAAAGCTACATCGAAGCCCACGGCGGCAAAGCGGAATGGGTCGATACCGAAGACGAGTTGATCGAACGTTTCCGCACCGAACCGGCAGACACATTCGCGCTCATCGGTAAGCTCGATAAGAAGTTTCAATACGATCTTGAAGCTGTGAGGAAATTCCAGAAAGCACATCCTGACCGGCGCACGGTAACGATCAGCAAGGACCGCATGCAGAGCTATGGCCACGTCGAGCCTAACCGCTACAATGTCGAATGCTCGCCACTCTTGCCGAGTGTCCTTTGGCGCGCCTTGGATACGATGGCCAACCATACCGACAACCATATCCCGACAGATGCTACTGCCGAAGCAATCAAAGAGCTGGCAGCCCCTGAAATCGCCACGAATGACATGCCTGCAACGGGGCTGAGAATTCTCGTGGCAGAAGACAACCCCGTCAACAGATCAGTGATCCAGCTTCAGCTTGAGAAACTCGGTCATACACCCACCCTCGCAATTGATGGTAAGGAAGCCTTGGCACTTTTGGAAAGCAGCCCGTTCGACCTCCTCCTGACGGATTGCCACATGCCCGTTTTGGATGGCTTCGGTCTGAGCGAAAAAATTCGCGCCGAAGAACAGGCGAACGGGCGTGACCGCATGCCAATCATCGCCATCACCGCTAATGCACTCAGCGGAGAGGCAGAGCGCTGCTATGCTGCGGGTATGGACGGTTTTCTTGCCAAGCCGGTGCGTATGGACGAATTGAGAAAGTCACTCTCCAAATGGCAAGAAGCGGCAACACCCAAGGCAGCCCCTACCCCCTGATGCCCCCTTGCGCGGCCCTGCCGACGATCTCGCTCAGAGCTAGCAACTGATCGGCCAGCGGGCTTGCCCGCCGCCAGACCATGCCTACAGTTCGCTTGGGTTCTGGTGCCGGAAACCGCGCCAGAGCGACGTTCGCCGATCGCGTTTCAACGGGCGCCGCCATTTCAGGGATCAGCGTGATCCCCAACCCCGCGCCGACCATCTGCACCAGAGTTGAAAGCGTCGTCCCGTCCAACCCCTCGCGGGGCCGCTCTGGTCTGAGCCGGCAAAACTCTAGCGCTTGGTCACGAAAACAATGGCCTTCCTCCAGCAATAGAAGCCGCATCTGGCTCAGATGGGCAGGATCAGGCACCGCCGCATGCGCTTCGGCCTTTGGCCTGACCAACATCATCGCCTCCTCGAAAAGCGGAACTTCCGTCAGCCACGGCTCCGAAACTGGCAAGGCAACAATTGCGGCGTCGATCCGTCCAGCGTCCAGTTCCTCAAGCAACTTCGGCGTGAGCGTCTCGCGCACATGAAGGTCCAGACGCGGGTAGGTCTGGGCCACTTCCGCCACAACTTGCGGCAAAATATAGGGCGCAATCGTCGGGATGATCCCCAGCCTCAACCGCCCCGAAAACTGCACCTCAGTCGCGCGGGCCAAAACCGACAGCTCATCAACTTCCCGCAATATTCGGCGGGCTCTCTTTACGAACTCTTCGCCAAAACTGGTCAACCGAGCCTGCCGCGCACCGCGCTCAATGAGCTTCGTTCCCAGCTCCGCTTCAAGTTCCTTGATCTGCATGGATAGAGCGGGCTGCGAAATTGCACAGGCATCAGCCGCCTTTCCAAAATGCTTGTGGCGGGCCAAAGCATCGACGTAGCGCAACTGTCTGAGTGTCATATTTATCATAAGCGTTTCTTATTTAATCAATCAGAAAATGCAACTTAATCTAATCAATCCCCTCTGTTATCTCCTCTTCATTCCTGCGGATCATGGCTTATATCTGAGTCATAACCGCACGCCGTGGCACCTCCAAGCGCCGCGGTTCAATCGAATAACATCGGAGACAGACATGGACGGAAATAACAACGGCAAATGCCCTGTGATGCATGGCGCCGCCGTAACCAGCGGACCCACGAACCGCGATTGGTGGCCCAACCAGCTCAACCTCAAGATTCTCCACCAGAACTCGGCCAAGTCCGATCCGATGGGCGCCGATTTCGACTACGCAGAAGCCTTCAAATCGCTCGACCTTGAAGCACTGAAGAAAGACCTTCGCGCCCTGATGACCGACAGTCAGGACTGGTGGCCCGCTGATTACGGCCATTACGGCGGCTTTTTCATCCGTATGGCATGGCACAGCGCCGGCACCTACCGCACCGGCGATGGTCGCGGCGGCGCAGGCACCGGCCAGCAGCGTTTTGCGCCGCTCAACAGCTGGCCCGATAACGGCAACCTCGACAAAGCCCGTCGCCTCCTGTGGCCGATCAAGCAGAAATACGGCAACAAGATCTCTTGGGCAGACCTGATGATCCTCGCTGGCAACGTCGCCATCGAGTCGATGGGCGGACCCGTCTTCGGCTTCGGCGGCGGCCGCGCTGATGTCTGGGAATCTGAAGAAGATGTTTACTGGGGTGCCGAGGAAGAATGGCTCGCCACCAGCGACAAGAAAAACAGCCGCTACAGCGGCGAGCGTGATCTTGATAACCCGCTTGCAGCCGTTCAGATGGGCCTCATCTACGTCAACCCCGAAGGCCCGGACGGCAACCCCGACCCGATCGCCTCGGGCCGCGACATCCGCGAAACCTTTGGCCGCATGGCCATGAATGACGAAGAAACCGTCGCCCTCGTCGCTGGCGGTCACACCTTCGGCAAAGCCCACGGCAACGGGCCCGCAGATGCAGTCGGTCCAGAGCCGGAAGGCGCACCGATGGCCGCTCAGGGCTTCGGATGGCTCTCCTCGCACAAGTCCGGCAAGGGCGTAGACACCATCACCTCCGGCATCGAAGGCGCATGGACCCCGAACCCGACAACTTGGGACATGGGCTATTTCGACGTTCTCTTCGGTTACGAGTGGGAACTGACCAAATCGCCCGCTGGCGCCCATATCTGGCACGCCAAAGATCTGGACGAGAAAGACCATGCACCTGAGGTCGACGGCTCTGAAAAGAAAGTGCCGATCATGATGACCACCGCCGATATGGCAATGCGCATGGACCCGATCTACGGCCCGATCTCGAAGCGCTTCCACGAAAACCCGCAGGAATTCGCGGACGCTTTCGCACGCGCATGGTTCAAACTGACCCACCGCGACATGGGCCCGAAGGTGCGCTACCTCGGCAGCGATGTTCCAGCCGAAGATCTGATCTGGCAGGATCCGATCCCCGCCGTGGACCATCCGCTCGTCGATTCCGCCGATATCGACGCACTGAAGGCGAAAATCCTCGCTACCGGCCTGACGGTGCAGGAACTCGTGCTCACCGCTTGGGCTTCCGCCTCGACCTATCGTGGTTCCGACATGCGGGGCGGTGCCAATGGCGCCCGCGTCCGTCTGGCCCCGCAAAAGGACTGGGAAGCCAACGACCCGGCACAGCTTGCCAAGGTTCTCCGCGCACTGGAAGGCATTCAGGCCGACTTCAACGCCTCCGCCAGCGGCGGTAAGAAGATCTCTCTGGCCGATCTCATCGTACTCGCGGGCGGCGCGGCAATCGAAGCTGCAGCGAAGGCCGCTGGTCATGCAATCGAGGTGCCCTTTACCCCGGGCCGCATGGACGCCAGCGCAGAGCAGACCGATGCCGAGAGCTTCGACGTGCTTGAACCGATCGCTGACGGTTTCCGCAACTACGAGAAAGGCGCATATAGCCTCTCCGCAGAGGAACTGCTGATCGACAAGGCGCAGCTCCTTGGCCTCACTGCACCGGAAATGACCGTCCTCGTTGGCGGTATGCGGGCACTGGGCGCCAATCAGGGCGGCACCAGCCATGGCGTGCTCACCGCCACGCCGGGCCAGCTGACGAACGATTTCTTCGTCAACCTACTGGATATGGGTGTTGAATGGTCCGCCACTGACGACAACGAGCGCAGCTTCGAAGGCCGCGACCGCGCCACCGGCGCTGTCAAATGGACAGGCACCCGTGTTGATCTGGTGTTCGGCTCCAACTCGCAGCTTCGCGCTCTGGCCGAGGTCTATGCTCAAACGGATACAAAAGAAAAATTCGTGGCCGATTTCGTTTCTGTATGGGTCAAAGTGATGAACGCAGATCGCTTCGATCTGGCCTAATCGACCACTCTGAATATGGGGCGCTCCGCATTCGCGGGGCGCCTCTTTTCTTTAAAAATAGATACTTTCGCGCCCCATCTATACGAATGGCCATCTCGCACGGGCCTCCGCCACCTAAATAGTAAGGCGGCATGGCCGTTTCCCTTTCTGACGCGCCAATGACTGCGCAGGGTTTATACCCAAAGAAAGGGATGACTATGATAAAACGCCTGACAATCGCCCGCAAACTGCCCCTGACATTTGCTGGACTGGCAATAGCGGCTTCTACGACGATCGGTTTTCTCTCCTATAACGGCATGTATGGTGCGATGGAAGAAAAGGCCATAAACCGGCTAGAAGCGGCATCGCACACGATTGTGGAAGAGTTCCGCACCGCATTTGACAACCTCCAAACAGATGTCTCCCTTTTCTCAACCGATTTTGGCATCGTCAGCGCAGCTACTACCTTCTCGCAGGCATTCAATGTTTTGCAGCAGCAGGAAGGTGACGCGCTTTCATACATGCGCGAACAGTACATCACCAATAACGAATTCCCTGCCGGTCAGCGTCACCAACTCTTGAAGGCCGAAGACACCAGCACCTACACAATGGTGCATGGTCGCTGGCACCAAATGTTTAAGAACATCGTCGAACAGCGCGGTTACTATGATTTCTTCCTGATCGATACGAATGGAAACATCATCTACACCTACTATAAGGAAGATGACTTCGGGACGAACATTTTCGAAGGACGCTACCGCGACACAGAGCTGGCCCGCGTCGCCCGAGAAGCCCTTAACTCCGTCAGCGCTATGGACCATTCGATAGACAGCGCCGAACACGACCCATCTCACACGGTCGTTGCCTCTCAATTTGCACCATACGCACCGAGCAACGGTGACCAGGCCGCATTTTTTGCGGCACCTGTGATCAACGCAGGTGGCGCGGTACAAGGCGCTGTTGCTATTCAATTGCCGAATAGCACTTTCGTAAACTACCTCGCGGCAGACATCGGCCTTGGTGTTGAAACCGAAAAGGTCCTCCTCAATAGCGACCGCATTGGCATCATGATGACCGGCTTCGATCCCGATGAACCCGAGGCCGATCCCCTTTCCTGGCAAACCAATGACACGAGCTTCGTTGCCTTCAACGAAGAAGCCGGCGTCAACATCCACGTCGATGAAGGCACTGGCGTCAAAGTAATGGCATCCCATGCCCCCATTGACGCCGCCGGCGCGAAATATGCGCTGGTTATCGAGACAACATATGACGAGGTGATGACAGATGCTAACCGCGTTGGAAGGTTGATTATTTACGCGGCAATCGGCACAGCCGTTATCATCACCCTGATCGGCATCTTCTTCGCCCGCTCCATCACTGGCCCATTGAGCCAAATGCGCAGCCGCTTGGTAAAAATTGCGCAAGAACGGGACCTTGCTACCCGCCTCGGGATCAAGAGCCAAGATGAGGTCGGCAACAGCGCTTCCGCAATGGACGATATCCTGGACGCACTGGATGGCACCCTCAACGACATTCGCCTCAGCACCGATCAGGTGAGCGATGTTGTTGAACAGATGTCCGACGCGGCACAAAGCATGGCAAGCAACGCCGAGGTTCAGTCCTCTGCCGTCGAAGAGCTTTCCAGTTTTGCCGAACAAACCGCCGTTCAGGTCCGTGCAAACGCCGAGTCCGCCCGCCGCGCGCAAGAAGTCGTAACCATGAACTCCCAGCGCGTCGATACCGGCAAAGAGCAGGTTGAAGCGATGGTTAAGGCGATGGATGCCATCAACAAATCCTCCAAGGAGATTGGCAACATCATCAAGGTCATCGACGAGATTGCCTTCCAGACCAATCTTCTCGCGCTCAACGCCGCTGTCGAGGCCGCGCGTGCCGGTCAGCACGGTCGTGGCTTTGCCGTTGTGGCCGCCGAAGTGCGCAACCTCGCTGGCCGCTCTGCAAAGGCCGCGCGTGAAACGTCCGAGCTGATCGACAGCTCATCAAAGCGCGTCGAGGCTGGCGTCGAAATGGCTGACCTGACAAGCGCAACCTTCGAGGAAATCGCAGGCGGCACCCAAGAGGTTCTAACCATCATGGGCGATATCTCCAACGCCAGTGAAGAGCAGTCCCGTGGCGTGGATCAGATCAACTCCGCGATCTCCGACATCAGCCGTTCTGCGCGTGACAGCAGCAGCCAGGCAGAAGAGCTTGCAGCAACTGCGGCACAGCTGACATCGACCAACCAGCGTCTGCTTGAGCAGGTTCGTCAGTTCAAAGTGACCGGCAAAGCCGACATCACCAAAGAACCGATCCCCGCGCCCGAGCAAACCGACGCAGCCCCCACAAAGCCGGTTGCCCGCCCCATCACTCTCGATGGCCGGGAAGAACCGCGCACGGTGGCCAAGCCCGAAGAAACCGGCTTGGAAATCGTCAAGGCCAACGGCGCCAACGGCTTTAAAGGCAAGAACGGCTCTTCGGATTTCGACCAGCGCGGCTTTGGCGACTTCTGATCAACAGCGTCCCCGGTCGCGTCTTTCTCACCCCACCCAGTGGCGCGGCCAGACAAGAGGGCCAGGCGAAAGCCTGGCCCGATTGATTTCTAAGGAGACGGTTGGAGAGGACGGCCGCTAGCCGTTCCACTCCCAAGGCCGCGTAAAGTCACCCAGCGCCTTTGCCACGTCCTCTTTTGACACCGTTCCCGCCGGAACCACCTGCGCCACCAGCCCGCGCTTCTTATCTTCGATCACCTCTGAAACTTCGGCGCCCACCTCGGCATGCGAAAGCGCCTCGTTATACACGCGGCGGATCGCCAGTTTGCGCAGCTCGTTTTTCAGCGGTTTTCCAACAGCGGTTTTTGGTATCTCGGGAACGATCTCGACATATTTCAAACGGGCCGCCTTTTCGGGGATGCGCTCATTGGCAAATTCCCTCAGTGCGTCCACCGAAACCGATGCGCCGTCAACCAGCTCTACATAGGCGCATGACAACTCGCCGGAATATCCGTCTGGCTGGCCAATCGCGGCTGCAAACGCAACCGCTTCATGCGCCGCTAGCGCCTCCTCGATTTGGGCCGGATCAATGTTATGGCCACCACGGATGATCAAATCCTTGGCCCGCCCCGTGATCCACAAATACCCATCAGGATCAATGCGCCCCAAATCTCCCGTACGCAGATACTGATGCTCCCCCAAATGCCCGGGGTAATAGAGGTTTTCGTTCTTGCTCGGCTCCGAATAGGTCGCTCCCATCGCGACACCGGGATTGGAGACACAAATCTCGCCAATCACGTCAACCGCGCACTCCTCGCCGCTCTCTACGGACTTGATCTTCACATCCGTATACGGGAACGGAATACCGACGGAGCCGATCTTCTTTACCCCGTCAGGCGGGTTGATCGACACAAGGCAGGTTGCCTCGCTCAATCCATAACCTTCACAGATCGTCACACCCGCAGCCGCTTCGAAACGGTTATAAAGCTCGACAGGCAAAGGCGACGATCCGCAGAAAACCAGCTTCAGCGAGGATATATCCGCATCAACCTTTCGCTGCATCAAAGCCGACATCGCTGTGGGCACGGTGATCACGAAGGTCGCCTTATACCGCTCGATCAATTTCCAGAAATTATCAAAAACGCCGTCACCCCGATAACCTTGCGGCGTCGGGAATACGATCTGCGCGCCCGATGCAAGCGAGGCACCAAACGCAACGATTGTCGCAAAGACATGGAACAAAGGCATCGGACACATTTGAACATCGTCCTCGGTGAACAAGAGCCGCTGCCCGAGCCATGCATTGTAGATGATCCCTGAATACCGATGCTGCACCACCTTCGGCATGCCAGTCGTCCCGCCAGTATGGAAGTAGGCCGCAATCCGGTCACCAGCCGCATCTTCAAACGCCAACCGCGGAGGGTGCTTCTCCAGTTCGCGATTGAAATCAATCACCCGCGCCTTGTGCGCAACGGGGTTCTTCGGGCGGATCAACGGCACGATCAACCGCTTCGCGCCGGTCAGGTAGCGCAGCAGATCAACCTCGATCACCGTTTTCACATCCGGCGCCAGCGAAACCGCCTTGGCAACTTTCTGAGCCACATCGGTTTTCGGAAAGGCCCGCAGCGTGACAACCGCTTTAGCGCCCGTTTCCCGCAAGATCGCCCCGATCTGCTCAGGCTCCAGCAGCGGGTTGATCGGGCTCACAATCCCCGCGATGGCACCCCCCAAATAGGTCAGAACCGTCTCGGTCGCATTCGGCAACACGAATGCCACGACGTCATTCTCGCCAATACCCAATGACCGGAACATGTTAGCCGCTTGGCAGGCCTTGTCATGCAGCTGTTGCCAGGTGAGCGTCTCATCCTTGTCCGTCGGGCCGGATGTCAGCTGAAAGGTGAAAGCGGCGCGATGCGGAAAGCGCGTCGCCGTTCCGTTGAGCAGTCCGTAAAGTGTATCCGGAAGCGCGCGGTCCGGCCATTCACTTTCGTTCTGAATGGCGTCGCGATCTTCAATCGTAGCGTATCCCATTAAATCTCCTCCCTGATCCGCGTTTTGACCGCGTGTTCTTGGAGATCAACGATGGGGAAATCTTTGCTTGCTGGCAAGACCATAGCGGCAGAAGAGACGCAACGTGATCCGGTCAGGTTGACCGCAATAGCGCCCGGCTCCCCTACTCCGCCGCTACGCCATCGGTAAACTGCAGCTCGGCCAGTCGCGCGTACAGGCCGCCTTCGCGTACCAGTTCCGCATGTGTCCCCTCAGAGACAATCCGCCCCTCTTCAAAGACAACAATCCTGTCTGCCTTTTTCACCGTCGCCAAGCGGTGCGCGACGATGATCGTGGTTCGGTCTTTTGCCAGCTCATCAACAGCCATTTGCACCGCACGTTCGCTCTCAGCATCCAACGCGCTCGTGGCCTCATCGAGAAGCAGCACCGGCGCATTGCGCAGGATTGCGCGCGCAATCGCGATCCGCTGCTTTTGCCCGCCTGAAAGCATCACGCCCCGTTCCCCGACATAGCTCTCATAGCCGTCTGGCAGCGCAGCGAGGAAATTATGCGCAGCCGCAGCACGCGCGGCGGCTTCAACCTCTGCATCTGTCGCATCGGGGCGGCCAAAACGGATGTTCTCCCGCGCGGTATCTGCAAATATCACAGGGTCCTGCGGCACCAGAGCCAGATGCCTGCGGAAATCACTCCGCGCCATTTCACGCAGATCGGTACCATCAAACCTGACACTCCCCTGATCAGGATCATAAAAACGCAGCAATAGCTGAATGATCGTCGACTTCCCCGCGCCCGAAGGCCCCACGAGCGCCACTGTTTCACCGGGCTTCACGGTCAGCGACACACCGTCCAGCGCCGCCATGTTTCTGCGGCTCGGATAATGGAAAACCACATTGTCAAAAATGATCTCGCCCGAGCGCATATCCGGTGCCGAAAGTGGCGTTTCCGTCTCACGCACGGTATCTTTGGCATTCAGCAACTCAACCAAACGCTCGGTCGCGCCGGCGGCGCGCTGCAATTCGCCCCAGATCTCGCTCAACGCGCCCAGCGCACCTGCCACCATGATCGTGTAAATCATGAACTGCACCAAGGTACCGACCGAAATCGCGCCCTCTCGCACGTCATTGGCGCCAATCCAAAGGAAGCCAACAACAGCCCCCGCCGCGATGAAAATCACAATCGCCGTCAGGATCGCGCGGGTGGCGATGCGCCGTTTTGCGGAGAGGAAGCTCTGCTCGGTCACGCGGGCGAACTTCGCGTTGGAACGGTCTTCATGGGTAAAAGCCTGCACCGTCTGTGCGGACAGCAACAGTTCAGACGCCTCGCCGGAGGACGTCGCGATCCAATCCTGATTTTCGCGGCTCAACCGCCGAACCCGACGCCCCAGCACGATAATCGGCAGCATGATCAGCGGAATCGGCCACAGCACCATCAATGACAGCTTGGCGCTGGTCCAAAGCATCAACGAAATTCCGCCAAAAAGGATCAACACATTGCGCAGCGCGACAGAGACAGACGACCCGATCACCGACAGGATCAACGTCGTATCCGTAGTGATCCGGCTCAAGACCTCGCCAGTCATGATCTTTTCGTAAAAGGCAGGGCTCATGCCGATCATGCGCTCGAAGACCGCTTTCCGAATGTCGGCCACCACGCGCTCGCCCAGACGGGTCACAAGATAGTAGCGGATCGCCGTACCAACCGCGAGCAACAGCACGATCCCGATCGCAGCCTCGAAATATTGATCCAGCAGATCAACTTCAGCGACGTCGAAATTGTCGACCACACGCCTGACGGCCAACGGCAATACCAGCGACACGCTTGCCGTGATGACCAAAGCCAGCCCCGCCCCCGTCATCAGCAAGCGATAAGGTTTGAGGAACGGCCACAAACCGCGCAAAGCGCCAATTTCCTTTGACGCATCCCGTTCTTCCAGAAGATTAATCGTTGGATCGGACATGGGCGCGCCTTTTGTAACCTCGCTCTCACATAATCAGAGCCGAATGTGAGAGCAAGCACAGGCACACGTTTTCGCGCAAGACTGCAGCTTTGCTGCTGGTGGCATATACGATGCCGCAAAGTCCGGACATATGGCGCCCAAGCTCTATCGTGCCCTTTCGGAGCAACGAATTAAGCAAAATGTCATCAAAGGAGATTTTGGAGCGGGCGACGGGAATCGAACCCGTATCATCAGCTTGGAAGGCTGAGGTCTTACCATTACACAACGCCCGCTGCACTTTTGCGGATATAAAATGTCCCTAACAACGTCAAGCCGATACCTGCCATATTAGATCACTGAAGCGATTTTCGATCGGAGCGTCTAAAGAGACACGACTTCGCTATCGACCCTAAGCGGAAGCAGATGACATGCGCACCTAAAGGCGGCTCAAGGCCCATATAGGCGGATGCTGCTGCGTGTACCACAGGCAGCAATTGGCGAATTCGGCGTGAAGGCGAACTAACTATCGACGAGGCACCTTACACGAATTTCTCCCTCAAATACGGAATCCATGATACCCCTTGTAGACAATCTTTTGGGGAAAACTGATGGCGGCTTCACGAATAGCGAACTTGGGAGCCGCATTGCTTGGAGGCGGAACCAAAACGGGCATTGCTGAAGGCTTGGGGGTTCTTGCGCTCGCGGCAGACGCTGCAACCGGACGGCCGCAAGGTGCTGGATTGACCGCAGCAGTCGTTGCGGCGGAATTTTCCCGTCGGCTCGGTGACGATATCGCCACACAAAAAGACGCCTATCACATTGCCTTGGTCCGATTTATTGGCTGCACAGTGACTGGCCATGAAACTGGGATGATGGGAGCCGGAGATGACCAAGGCTTCGCAGTCGCGACCATGCTTGGAGACTGGGCAGATCGGGACGATCTAAAGATGCATCTTGATCGCTTCGTGGCACTTGACGCCCCGGAACAAGAGCGCGACGCCGCGTTCGAAAACATTTGCGATCTATTGCCCACTGCGGCCCCCGATTTCACCACCGCTCACTGCAAACAATCCCATCTATTGGCCAAGCGCCTGCCCATTTCGCAAGCGATTCTGGAAAGTCTTCCGTACTATTATGGCCGCTGGGACGCGAAAGTTCTCCCTTATGGCGGAGAAAGCTTGCCATACCTCCAACGATTGCACCGCATAACAGAAATGGCAGAGCTGGTGCGACGTTTGGAAAACCCCACACGAGCCAAAGAAGTTATTGCCGCAAAGCTTGGGCGCGAGCTCGACCCCAACCTTGGCGACCAGTTCTTGGAACACGCCGATGAGATTTTCAAACAGGCGAGCAAAATTCCGGAGTTCGAGAATTTTATTGCCGCCGAACCCGGCGAGAGAGTGCTCATGACGCCGAAATGTCGCGTGACCCTCGCTGAAATCGCGGCTGATATAACAGACAATAAGGCCCTATGCTTTCTTAGTCATTCCCGCCGCGTTGCAGGTTTGTCTGCACGGGCCGGACAAATCGCCAAGCTTTCAAAAGGTGACATCGAAAACCTTCGGCTGTCAGCGTTAGTGCACGACCTCGGTAAATGCGCAATTAACAACCGGATCTGGTACAAGAAATCCGACTTGGCCGTTTCTGAACGGTTGGAAATGGAAAGGCACCCCTTTCAAACGCAGTTCTACCTCTCTCATGGCAAGCCGTTTTCTCAATGGGCGAAAGTCGCAGCATCCGTTCAGGAAAGAGCTGATGGTTCCGGATACCATCGCGGTATTCATCTGAGCGATCTGCCCTCAAATATCCTGGCTGTTGCCAATGAGTATGACGAACTCACGCACGGCATGCCCAACAACGCACCAGTTTCAGCGAAAGTCGCTGCGGAAAAATTAAACGCCGCAGGGCGTGACAAACGGTTCCTGTCCTCGGCTGTATCAGCCGTTTTACAAGCGGCGGGGCATATGGTCAGCGAAAGTCTGGGATCCATTCCCTTTGGCCTCACAAGACGTGAGGCGCAGGTGCTTTCGAGGCTCGCCAAAAGTGAAACCACAGCCGAGATCGCAGATACACTTGGGATTTCCCCAAAAACTGCCGATCACCACATTCAAAATATCTACAACAAAACCAATATCCGCGCCCGTCCCGCATTGGCGTTATTCGCGCTGGAGCACGGCATTGTGATGGATTCAGAGATTTCGTGAAAAATAGGGAAGACTCCTGATACACCGGAAATCCACTTTGCTGCACCTTGGCTTTAACGGCGACAACCAGATCGCCGGATAAACCGAAGGAACCGAAATGATTATCAAATCGATCAAAACAGCAACGACAGCAGCACTGCTGATTGGAGGACTCATGACGACAGCAATGGCCGAAAACACAGATGACATCGCATGGACACTTTCCGTTGAATTGGCCGATGGCCAAGACGATGCTTTCAACGCGCTTATGGCAGAGATGGTCGAAGCCACGATGGCCGAAGCCGGCGCGAAGTCATACGAATGGCATCGTTCGGGAAATATGATCCACATCAACGAACGCTACGAAACCAACGCTGACGCAGGTATCCATCTCGGCAACTTTGGCGAACACTTTGCAGAACGTTTTCTGGCAATATTGTCCCCAACAGGGCTTCAGGTCTACGGCCCTGCCGAAGGTGGCGTTCGGGAAGGTTTGGCGGGCTTTGGGGCGACCTTCTACGATCAAATCGGCGGGTTCGACCGCTAATAAAGCGCCTTCTATTGTATAAAACCTTGGAGCCCCTTTTTGGGGCTTCACGACCATCTTTCTGCGCGGTGCAAAACCGTTGGCATGTGACAACGAGTTTCCCCAGCTCCGACCTGCCAACGCGGCAAAAGATCTCGAGAGTTGGGCCGGAATATTGGCAAAATCGGCAGTTGTTCCCTGTAGCTTCGCTGTTTTCAGGGACGTTTCGCCAGACAGTCGAGCGCGAGGCCGCCATCCGGCCGGATCGCACAGATTGAGCGACGGAAGGTCAGGCCCCGCCGCATCAGTTCCGATGATTAAAGCACGCTACCCGGGCGGAGCGTCACCTGCGCTGCTGGCAACAGATACCGCCCGCCTTTCCCTCTTACGCGCTGTCCAAAGGGGTCACTACATCCATGCGCGTGATATCCCGCCGCAAGCCGAACCGCGCACGCCGTTTCTGGTGCAAATTGCATCAAATGCAGCCTGCCCCTGAACTTCACCCACCTCAGCAGGAAGAACAGGCCGCAGGCGTGTCGCTCCGGCCTCGGCACATGCGGGATTAACCTGCCGTTAGGGCTTGTCCTTGCGCCGCTTCTTCCCAGATGCATCCTGCTTGGCAGTCGTCGCAGCCACTGCACGCGCCTTGTTTTTCTTGCTGGAGGGCTTGCCCGTAGGGGGCGGCGGCCCTGCCGGCTTACCCTTGTTATCTCTCGCCTTGTCCGACTTCCGACGCGCTGGCTGTTCGCCATCCCGCGGCTTGCCACCTTCCCAAGCGGGTTTGCCACCGCGCGGTTTGCCTGCGTCACCCGGTTTGCCAGCGTCGCGCTTCTTGCGATCATGCAATGGCTTGCCAACATCACGCGCCCGATCGGCAAAACGCGGCTTCGCACCATCCCGCGGCTTGGCACCATCCCGCGGCTTGGCGCCATCGCGCGGCTTGCCACCGTCGCGAGGCTTCGCCGCAGGGGCCGGACGCGACCAAGAAGTGACCGCCTCTTTACGCAGTTCCTCTTCCTGCGGGCTTGCCTTTGCGCGTTCAGCCTTCACGCGCGGTTTCGCTTCCTCCCGCGCTTTGCGCTTAAATGGCCGCTCACCGCTGTCATGCCGCTTCGGCGCACCGCGTGCAGGCTTGTGATCACCGCCCAAATCCGGCGCTTCGTCCAGTTTCTGCAACTGCGCACCCGGCTCCAGCTCGCCACCGTCGCCAACAGCTGCCAGCAGTTTCGGCGCACTGGCCTCTAGCACCTGCACGAAGGATTGCTCCGCCCGCACTCGAATGGCACCAATGTCATCCTTGCCCAGCCCACCAGCCTTGCACAGCATCGGCAGCAACCGGCGCGGCTCGGCACCAACAGCCCGCCCGCCTGAAATGGAGAACCAGACGCTTGGCCCAAACGGCGCACGCGGCTCGGGCTTCGCATCAGAGCTGCTCAACTCTTCCGGCGCGGATCTCAGCGTCCGCCGCAGCCGCAAATATGCAGCCGCGATCTGCGTGGCCGTAAACCGCTCGGTCATTTTCCCGACGATAGCTTCTTCCGTCTCGGCAATCGGTTCGGCCCAAGCGGGATCCGCAAACATGCGCACATCGTCCTGCGCCTCGACTTCTTCCGCCGATGGTGCGTCGCTCCATGCCGCCGTCAGCCGCGCACCCTTCAGAATACGCTCTGCCTTCTTGCGGGATTTCTTCGTGACGATCAGCGCGCTCACGCCCTTCCGCCCCGCGCGGCCCGTCCGGCCAGAGCGGTGGAGCAATGTTTCATGGTTCGTGGGCAATTCGGCATGCACCACCAAATCCAGCTTCGGCAGGTCAATACCCCGCGCCGCCACATCCGTCGCCACGCAAACCTCGGCCCGCCCGTCGCGCATCGCTTGCAGCGCATGGGTCCGTTCCGTCTGCGACAGCTCACCAGAAAGAGCCACCGCGCGGAAACCACGGTTCGACAGCCGCGTCGCAAGGCGGCTCACCATCGCCCGCGTGTTGGCAAAAACGATCGCATTGGGTGCCTCGAAATAGCGCAGCGCATTGATCACCGCGTTATCCACATCACGATCCGCAACAAGGTAGGCCCGATAATCAATATCAGCGTGCTGCTTTTCTTCCGATTTCACAATCACCCGCTGCGCATCGCTCTGGTAGCGCTTCGCAAGCGCGTTGATCGCAGCCGGAACCGTTGCGGAGAACAACAAAGTGCGGCGCTCTTCTGGCACTTCACCCAAGATGAATTCCAGTTCCTCACGGAATCCGAGATCCAGCATCTCGTCGGCCTCATCGAGCACGACCGCCTTAACCTGCTGAAGGTCAATCGACCCACGCATGATATGATCGCGCAAGCGGCCCGGCGTTGCGGCGACAATATGCGCCCCGCGTGCCAAGGCGCGGCGTTCGTCGCGCATGTCCATCCCGCCCACGCAAGAGGCCACCACGGCACCGGCCTTCTCGAAAAGCCACGCCAATTCGCGCTTCACCTGCAAAGCCAGTTCCCGCGTCGGCGCAATCACCAGTGCCAAAGGCGTCGCAGCTGGTGCAAAATGGTCCACATCCCCCAACAGCTCCGGTGCGATCGAAAGGCCAAAAGCCAGCGTCTTGCCCGACCCTGTCTGCGCGGAGACAAGCAAATCCCGCCCCGCAAGTTCAGGGTCAAGGACAGCATTCTGCACAGGGGTTAGGGTCGTGTATCCGCGCTCATCAAGCGCTTCGCGGAGGGTCGGTTTCACAGTATCGTTCTTTTCTATGGGAGGGCAATTCATCCGGCCGAGACGTCTCATCGGCGGCCGCTGGGCGCCTATTCAGGGCAACAAGCGCCGCACTTAGCCGGTCTGGCGGCTAATGTATAGGTATTTTACGTCGCAGGCCTCTAGCTCAGGCGGCTCCGCTGCGACATCGGCGTGATCCCGAAGGCTGCCTTATAGACCCGCGAAAAATGGCCCGGATTTTCGAAACCGCAGGAAAACGCAACATCAATGATCGACGCTTCCGTTTGCACCAAAAGGTGCCGCGCCCTCTCCAGCCGGATTTCCATGTAATATTTCTTGGGCGAGGTGTTGAGGTATTTCCCGAAGAGTCTCTCCAGCTGGCGCGTCGATATCCCGATCTCGGCTGCAATCACCGATGGCGATATCGGATCTTCGAGGCTGTCGCGCATCATCTGGATCGCCTTGGCCATATGGGCATTTCGCATCCCCGAACGTGACTGGAGCGAGACACGCTGTTCCGCCGTCGCCTCACGCGCCGCCGTATAAACCATCTGATCTGCCACCGCGATCGACAGGTCATAGCCGTGGTCCTTTTCGATCAGATGCAGCATCAAATCCGCCGTGGCCGTGCCACCAGAGGCCGTGATGTGCTTCTCATCGGCCACGAAAACATTCCGCACCAACCCGACAGCGGGGAAACGGTCCATGAAACTATCGTGATAATCCCAGTGTATCGCCGCTTTCTGCCCATTGAGGAATCCCAGCTCCGCCAGCACCCACGCCGCAGAACACAGCGCCCCAATCGCTCGCCCGCGCGCCTTCTCCCGCCGCAACATCGCGGCAAGTGGCTTGGTGACATGCTTGTTCATGTTGATGCCCGACAAAACAAACAGCCGGTCACAGGCCGGCGGCTCTGCAAATGAGTGATGTACCAACGTCACCGACCCGTTCGAGCAAGTCGCCCGCTCGCCATCCTCTGACAGGAACGACCACTCATAGAGCGGCGCACCACTGATCAGATTAGCGATCCGCAATGGCTCCACCGCACAGGAGAAAGCGAGGTGGGAAAACTCTTCCACCAATGCAAAGGCAAAATGCTGTGTCTTTGTCATGCGCGACTACGGAGGCAAGGAACGGAAACGGGCCAAGGCGAGGCCATGCGATATTTCTGCATAATTCATGATTGAATACAATATGTATAATTTGTAAACACAACACCAATACAAATGGAATCACTTCTCCCCGATCCTGAAAGGAGGCTGCCAAATTGGAAAAGACGGTCAAAGACAGGAAGCAGGCGCTCCAGTCGCACCTGAAGACGTCGATCCTGACGATGCAACTCCGCCCCGGCGCGGATCTCGACGAGGTTGCCCTGAGCGACACCTTCGGCTTATCGCGCACCCCTCTGCGCGAAGTATTTCGCGAACTGGCGGGTGAGGGTTTCCTGCAGCTTCACGCAGGTCGTGGTGCCCGCGTCGCAGAGATGTCGCACACCACTTTACGCGATTTCTTCCTTGCGGCCCCGATGATCTATTCCGCCGTCCTGCGCCTCGCCGCGCAAAACGCACAGCTGCAGCAGATCGAGAGCCTCCGCAGCGCGCAGGATGCGTTCAAATCGGCACTCCGCTCGGGTGACGCCGCCCAGCGCGCCCTCGCCAACAACCGCTTTCACGAGATTACGGGCGAGATGGCTGGTAACGTTTACCTCATCCCATCCTTCAACCGACTGCTGATCGACCATGCGCGGATCGGCATGACCTTCTATCGCCCTCAAAACAACAAAATGGCGGATAACCTCTCCACCGCCAGCGACCATCACGACGCGATAATCGCGGCCATAGCAACAGGCGACGAAGAGGGCGCCGCGCAATTGGCGCATGACCACTGGCACCTCTCACGCGGACAAATCGAAATGTTCGTCATGCCCACCGCCCTTGACGCGCCGCTCGGCACCTTCCCTCAATCCTCAGCGTAAGAAAGCTCATGACACCCATTTTCAAATTTGACGGCATCTACACCCCCGTCGTCACCCCCTATCATGACGATTATTCCGTGAATTGGGATGCATTGGCAGAGGTGATCGAGTTTCTGATCTCGAAGGGCGTGCACGGCCTGATCTCCGGCGGTTCCACAGGCGAAAACTACGCCCAGACCGTCGCCGAACGGCTGGAAATCGCGCGCTTCACCCATGATCAACTGAAGGGGCGCTTGCCGCTCGTAATCGGCACCGGCGCCATGCTGACCAGCGACTCCATCGCGCTCGCTTCCGGTGCCCGCGAGATGGGCGCCGATGCGATCCTGCTCGCCAGCCCGCCCTATTCCGTGCCGACAGACCGGGAAAACGCGCTAAATGCGCTCGCCATCGACAAGGCCGCCGATCTGCCGATCATGCTCTACAACTACCCACACCGCACCGGCACAATGATGGGCGAGGAGTTTCTTGATCGCGTCGGCCGCAGCCGTAATTTCTGCGGCATCAAGGAAAGCTCGGGCGATATCAACCGCGTCCACCTCCTCGCCCGCGACTACCCGCATATCCAGCTTGGCTGCGGGATGGACGATCAGGCGCTCGAATTCTTTGCTTGGGGTGCCCCGTTCTGGGTCTGCGGCGGGTCGAACTTCCTGCCCGAAGAACATGTCGCGCTCTATGAGGCCTGCGTCATCGAAGGCAATTTCGCCAAAGGCCGCCGGATCATGTCCGCAATGATGCCGCTGATGCGCGTCCTCGAACAGGGCGGCAAATTCATCCAGACGATCAAACACGGCGTCACCATGAACGGGATCGACGCTGGCGCGATGCGCCCACCCCTCAAAGGGCTGAACAAAGACGACAAACGCGCGCTCGAACAGGTCGTGCGCGTGCTGAAGAAAACCATTGCTGACATCCGTGCGGAGGGCTGAACCATAGGACTGCTGACACGCGACGAATACCACGCCATAGCCTCCGGCATGGCCTTCCCTTCTGGCGCTTTCATCGACGGCGGCTATCGCCCCGCCATCTCGGGCAAGACCTTCACCACCACCAACCCCGCGACCGGCACAGCCCTCGCTGAGGTGGCCGCCTGTGGCGCGGAGGACGTGGATTTCGCTGTTCTCAAAGCGCGGGAAGCCTTCGACGATGGCCGTTGGTCCCGCCTGCCACCTGCCGCGCGCAAGGACGTGCTGATCCGCCTGTACAAGCTGATCACCCGCAACGCCCGCGAACTGGCGGTGATGGAAAGCCTCGACAGCGGCAAAACCATCTTCGATTGCGAAACGGTCGATGTGCCAGAAACCATCAACTGCCTCAAATGGCACGCCGAACTGATCGACAAGATCTACGATCAAGTCTCCCCCGCGAGCGACGAACATATCTCCATGGTGCTGCGCGAGCCTGTGGGCGTCGTGGGCCTTGTTCTGCCGTGGAACTTCCCACTGCTCATGCTGGCGTGGAAGATCGGCCCCGCGCTCGCCGCCGGTTGCTCGGTGATCGTCAAACCCGCAGAGGAAACCAGCCTCACCGCCCTGCGCATCGCGGAACTGGCATCCGAGGCGGGCCTCCCTCGTGGCGTACTGAACGTCCTGCCCGGCAGTGGCGCCGAGGTGGGCGAACCGCTCGGCCGCCATCTGGATGTCGATGCGGTGTCCTTCACCGGCTCGACCGTGACCGGCAAGCGCTTCCTCGGCTATTCCGCCGAATCCAACGCCAAGGAAGTCACCCTGGAAATGGGCGGCAAAAACCCCGCCATCGTCTTGGACGACGCCGAAAACCTCGACCGCGTCGCGCAGCACATCGTCAATGGCGCATTCTGGAACATGGGCGAAAACTGCTCCGCCTCCTCCCGCCTGATCGTGCACAAAAAGGTCAAGGACGACCTCCTCGTCCGCATCGCCCACCACGCCAAACAGTGGAACGTCGGCGACCCGCTCGACCCAGAGACACGCATGGGCGCTCTGGTCAGCAAAGCCCACTACGATAAGGTCTGCGGCTATCTCGATCAGGCCGAGAACATTGTCCTTGGCGGCAAGGCCGAGAACGGCTTTGTCGAGGCTACGGTGATCGAGGTCGCGGACAATAACAGCACCCTCGCCCGCGAAGAAATCTTTGGCCCTGTCCTCAGCGTGATCCCCGTTAGCGGCTTTGACGAAGCAATCGCGCTTGCCAACGACACCGACTACGGCCTGTGCGCCTCCATCTTCACCGCCAATATCAAACGCGCTATCCGCGGCGCCCGCGCCATCCGCGCTGGCACTGTCACGGTTAACAGCTTTGGCGAAGGGGATATTTCCACCCCGTTCGGCGGCTTCAAACAGTCCGGCTTCGGCGGGCGCGACAACGGCATTCATGCCCACGATCAATATACCCAGCTGAAAACCGTCTGGATTGATCTGGCTGATGACGCGGATGAGGCCGTCGACTGATGCATATCGGTTTCATAGGCACTGGCGAAATCGCCGCTTGCATGGTCCGCGCCCTCACTGGGCGCGGCCACACGATCCGCGTCTCCGAGCGCAACGCCCGCGTTGCCACTGAGCTTGCCCAACTGCCCGATGTTTCGGTCGCAAGCAACGAGGAGGTCACAGCCCTGAGCAGCACTGTCGTCCTATGCCTCATGGCAGATGTTGCTGAAGATGTGCTGCCCACACTCCCCTTCCGTGCCGATCAACAAGTCATCTCGGTCATGGCCGACATGCCGCTTGCCCGCGTCGCGCCCCTTTGTGCGCCCGCTACCAATATTTCGCTCACCATCCCGCTTCCCTTCATCGATCAAGGCGGCTGTCCCTTGCCCGTCTACCCCGATTCCGGCAGCGTTGCGGCGCTTTTCGGTGGCGAAAACATCATCGTCCCCTGCACCACGCAGGATGGCTTCAACGCACACATGGCCGCCTGTGCGCTCTCCTCGGCCGTCTTGGCCGAGATCCAGCATACCGCCGATTGGCTCGCTGGTCTGACAGGCAACGCAGCGGGTGCGGAAGCCTATGTCGCGGCCCTGATCGCAGGCTATTTCCGCGGCATGCGCTTTGATGGGTCAGGCGAGGTCCAATCCGCGCTGGACAGCCTCTCCACCGAAGGCGGCTTCAACGCCACCTTGCGCGATCACATGGCACCGGCGCGTACCGAGCTGACCCGCGGCCTTGATGCCTTCCGCCCCCGCCTTGGACTGCCCGACGCATGACAACCGAGTTCCGCGCCCGTCGCTTGCCCGTTCATCGCGGCCCCGCCGCGTGGAGCGCAATTCTCCCGCCGCGAACGCCCGCGCCCCCGCTCGAAGGCACGCACACCGCAGACTTTACCGTGATCGGCGCGGGCTTTGCTGGCCTGTCTGCCGCCCGCCGCCTGCGCCAACTGGCGCCTGAAGCCCGTATCGCGCTCCTTGATGCGAGCACCATTGCCACCGGCGCAGCAGGCCGCAATTCCGGCTTCATGATCGACCTGCCGCACGAACTCACCAGCGAGGATTACGCAGGCAGCGGCGATGACCGCACCGTCATCGCACTCAACCGCGCAGCACAGGCATTCGCCGCCGGCGCGGTAGACGACTTCGCCATCCCTCCCGCCTATTTCGATCGCGCGGGCAAGATCAACGGCGCCGCCAGCCCCGCTGCACATGCCCATAATCTCAGCTACGCCGCCCATCTCGAAAGCCTTGGCGAAGGCTCCGAAATGCTGGACGCACAGGCGATGGCCGAGATCACCGGCAGCCGCCATTACCTCTCCGGCCTCTACACCCCCGGCACGGTGATGCTGCAACCGGCTGGCTACGTCCAATCCTTCGCCGACGGCCTCCGCCGCGACGGTGTCGCCCTGTTCGAGAACAGTCCCGTTATCGCCTTCTCGCGGGAGGGATCGGGATGGACCGTTCGAACAGCCAATGGCACGATCCGCACGGAAAAGGTCATTCTCACCGTCAACGGCCATCTGGAAAGTTTCGGCGTTCAACGGGGCCGCTTGATGCAGCTTTTCCTCTTCGCCACCATGACACCTGAGCTGGATGCTGAAGCGCTGCACAAGCTCGGCGGGCAGCACCGCTGGGGCATCACCCCGTCCGATCCGATGGGCACCACGCTGCGCCGGATCGACACCGCCCAAGGCGGCAACCGCATCATCACCCGCACCTGTGCCGTCCTGCGCTCCGGCATGGAAACCCGCGCTACCGATCTCGCCCGCGCCGCCCGCACCATGCAGGCCAAGTTCGACAGCCGCTTCCCGCAGCTTGCAGGCATGAAAATGGAGCACATATGGGCGGGCCACCTCTGCCTCACAATGAACGGCGTCTCGCACATGCGCGAGATCGCAGACGGCGTCTTTTCCGGCTGTGTACAAAACGGCCTCGGCACCGCGCGCGGCACCCTGACCGGCATGGGTGCGGCAGAACTTGCTTGTGGCGTGACTTCTGCCATCACCGATCACTTCACTGCAGAACCACAGGCCAAGACCCTTCCACCGCGCCTCTTCCGCGATTTGGGAGCCAACACCGTCCTACGATGGAAGGAATGGCGCGCACGGTCGGACTAAAGGTCTGCTTGGAGCCCTTGGCGGAAATTGTTCCCGTGCGGAATCAAGGCCGCAGGCCGCCGCGCATCGCCGGGCCGCCCCCCGGCACGGCGATTGGTCGGAATGCAGCGTACCGATCTGAACATTGGCGTATTTGGCTGGCATAAAGCTCTGCAACATGTATCAGGGATCGCCGTACCGCGACCCGCCAATGCGCGGCTTGCGCAATGTCAGCTTCAACCCGAAAGCCGACCTCAGGGACGATTGCCCGGCGCCTTTGGCTGGACCCCGAGGCTGATCAGCGCCTTTCCCTCCCGACAGTCACACCGTCAGAAACTCTGGTTCAACTCATCCGCCGCCGGAATTTCCCGCTCGCGCCGCGCGATATAGGCGCGCAACTCTTCGTCTTTTGCTGCGTCGAGCACCGGCTCCTGATACTCGGCCAAAAGCTTCCGCGCCCGCTTCAGCGCCCGCTCGGTAATCTCCTGCGATCCTTCCGCCATCCACTGCTCGATCGAGTTATTGTCGAACATATCCGGCATAAAGAACGCCTCTTGGAAGTTCGCCTGCGTGTGCGGATGCCCGAGGTAATGCCCCCCCGGCCCCACATCCGAAACCGCCGCAACCGCTTCATCAAAATCGTTCCAGTTCGGCCCTTGCGCCATGCGGTAGGCCATCGCGCATTGCTCTGCGTCAACGATGAATTTCGCGACAGAGCAATGCATGCCTGCCTCGTTCCACCCCGCCGAGTGCCAAATATAGTTGGCCCCCGCATGGATCACCGCCGAAAGCGTCGTGGCTGACTCGTAGCCCGCCTGCGCGTCAAATGTCTTGGCCCCGCCAAGCGTGTTCGAGGTCCGCCACGGCACCCCGTAATAACGTGCCATTTGCCCGATCATGAAATTCATCAGGCTGATCTCCGGCGTGCCGGCCATCGGCGCGCCAGACTTCATGCTCACGGTTGAGAGGTAATGCCCGTAGATCGCAGGCGCGCCCTTGCGGATCACCTGTGTATAAGCCAACGCGCTCAGCGCTTCAGCATTCAGCTGCGCAACCGAGGCCGCAACACTGGCCGGCGTATTCGCCCCCCCGAGCACGAACGGGCTGCACAGGACCGGTTGATTACGCTTACAAAACGCCCGCATCGCGCCCAGCATCGTCTCATCCCAGACAAGCGGACTGTTGCCGTTGCAATTCCCCGTGGTGACAGGATGCTCCTCCATGAACTCCGCGCCAAACAGGATGGCGCACATCTCCATCACGTCCTCGGCATTCTTCGGGCTGGTGGTCATCCCCATGAACATCTTGTCCGAATGCTTCATGGAGGAATAGGTGATCCGCAAATGCCGCTGGCTGATCGGGTGGTCGTATGGTTCGACGATATGATGCGCGCTCGAATGCAGCGCAGGCATCATGTGGCTCAGCTTGTGAAACATCGCCAGATCATCGAGCGTCGGGTTCCGCCGCACATCATCCAGATCGCGCAGATAGGGTGCCCCCGTCATCGGCACGAACACCGAATGCCGCCCGCCAAGCCGGACGTTCTTTTTCGGGTCGCGCGCATGATAGGTAAAATCAGACGGGATCGTCGCGATCAGCTCGCGCACCAATCCGCGATCCAGATAGACCCGCTCCCCCTCGACCTTTGCCCCCACGCGGCGCCAGTCGGCCAGCGCGATCTCGTCGCGGAACTGCACGCCCACATTTTCGAGGATGTGCATTGATGCCGCGTCAATGCGCTCCACCTGCCCCGCGTCCATCACCTCGCAGAGCGGCAGCTTGCCCTCCAATCCGGGCAACATGTCGAATTTCGGTGCCATGCGCACCGCACGCCGCGCCGCGCGCCCGCCGGAGCGGGATCTGGTCATTACAGTCTCTGTCATGAGGCATCTCCTTCACAGATAGCCTCACTCAATCGCGCAGAGTTCTCGTGCCGTTTTGCGAAATATCTTTGCAGAAAGCGACAGCCCGCCGCTATCGCCGGAGCACCACGTTATCGACCCGCAGCACCACGCCCCGCTGGTTGCCCCAATCGGGGAAGATCACCAGCGGCGTATTCACATTACTCACATCTAGTGACGATCCCCGATGCGCCACCAAATCATCCAGCACATAGGTGTAGGTCTGCCATTCCCCAACCGGCGCAGCCGCCACCGGCACATCGCCCGTGCCACAGGGGTGGAAGCAATCCATCTTCATCAACACCCCACCCGCATCGCGCGGGTCATGCACCACCTTCAGATCAAACGACACTGTGGCAAAATCGCTGAGGTCAAAGCCAAACGGCGCCTGCCAGTAGACCACCGATTCATCGGTATCAAAGGCAAGGTTCGCCACCGCGCCGCGCCCGTCTTCCTCGACCATCGTCATCGCGACGCTGCCATTCGCCACATATTGCC
Source organism: Pelagovum sp. HNIBRBA483 (assembly GCF_040931995.1). Classification (NCBI taxonomy): domain Bacteria; kingdom Pseudomonadati; phylum Pseudomonadota; class Alphaproteobacteria; order Rhodobacterales; family Paracoccaceae; genus Pelagovum; species Pelagovum sp. HNIBRBA483. The sequence goes on along the minus strand of NZ_CP162412.1, from coordinate 864,624 downwards.
CCAGTGCAAATGGCGGCAGATCGGCATCGCCAAACACCACGACCTCCTCGGCCTCCATCACGGCAGGGTCATATTCCACCCGCACGATCTCCGGCGCCACATGGCCGAACACCCGCGTCGCCCGCCGGTTCACCGTTGCACATGGCTTGAGCAACACCGGATCAGCCGGACAGCTAAAGACCCGCACATGATCCACTTCCATCTCCGCAGGGAACGGCGTTGCGGCATCCGGCGCACCGGGCCAGTTACCCCCCACCGCCACGTTCAAGAGCAGATGGAACCGCTGATCAAACGGCGCATCACCCGGAAGGTTCTCATGAAACCCGTCCGCCCCCATCACCTGCGCATACCAGCCAGATGACTTCTGTGTCGCGTAATGCACATCATCGACAAACCAACGGATTTCGCGCGGGCTCCACTCAATCGCATAACTGTGGAAATCCGCCACCGGATCGCTGTCCGCAAAGGTGAACGATGTGCCGCTATGCACATTCCCCGGCCATTCGCGGCCGTAATGCAGCGTACCGTGGATCTGCTTTTCACCGCCATCGGTCGGTAGGTTCACCGCCTCCATGATGTCGATCTCGCCACTGGCCGCCCAGCCGCCATAGGCATAATCCGTCGGCAGCATCCAGATCGCAGGCCAAATGCCCTGCCCCGCCGGAAGCTTAGCCAGCACCTCGATCCGGCCATATTGCCAATCGCCCTTGCCCAGCGTCCGCAACCGCGCAGAGGTGTAGGGCAAGGTACGCTCACCCGCATTGCTTTCCCAGTCCAGCGGCTCTGCGGGGCCGGTAAATTCCTCCGGCTGCGCATGAATGATCAGCTTTCCATCCCGAATGAACGCATTCTCGGGCCGGTCCGTGTAGCATTGCAACTCGTTGTTGCCGCCGCCCCAGCAATTTGTCTCGAACCCCCATTTGCTCTGGTCAATCTCCGTGCCGTCGAACTCGTCGCTCCAGACCAGTTCCCAGCCAGTGCCGACGACTGCCTCAGTCGCGGCCACCCCATGCGCGATGCACAGCCCCGTAAGAGCGGCAAAAATGCTGACCTTACGCATCATACCAAAATCCTCCGGCTTTCGCGCTCGACCATCGCCGTAGCGCGAAGATCTTCCGCCGAGAAACCCGCCCGAAGTGTGAACTTCCCTGCATCAACCCGCCAACAGCCCTCGGCTGCGTCAAAGAACGCAAAATCGCGGTCATCCAGCATAATCGTCGCCGTCACCGTTTCACCTGCCGCTGCGCTGACCTTGGCAAAGCCCTTCAGCTCCTTTTCCGGCCGCGCAACCGTGGCCGCTTCGTCGCTGACATAGAGCTGCACCACGGTCTGCCCTTCCCTCGCACCCGTGTTCGTCACCGCAACATCAACGGCAATGCCCGCGCCTTCCGGTCGTATCGAAATGCTGCCAATCTCGAAAGACGTGTACCCAAGCCCATGACCAAAACAGAACATCGGTTCTTTTTTTTTGGCATCATAATGGCGGTATCCAATGAATATGCCTTCAGCATATTTCACATTTCCGTTCTCTCCGGGATAAATCTCCGGATCATCGCTCGCCGTTGGATTATCCGCGAACAGCAGTGGGAAGGTCTGCGGCAACCGGCCGCTCGGTTCCACCGCGCCGGACAAAACATCGGCAATCGCGTTGCCTGCCTCCTGTCCCGGATACCACGCTTGCAGCACCGCAGGCGCGTCAGCGAGCCACGGCAGCTCCACCGGCCCGCCCGTCTGCAACACCACGATCGTGCGCGGGTTCGCCGCCAGCACCGCCTCTACCAGCGCGTCTTGCGGCTCAGGCAGGCTGATATGTTCGAGGTCACTGCCCTCGGTATCCCATTCCCCCGACCGGCCAACGAACAGGATCGCGGTTTCACTCTCCGCCGCCAGCGCTGCCGCTTCCGCAATGCCCGCCTCGCCCAACGGGCGCGATACCCCAAACCGGAACGCCGGATTGATCAGGTTCGCGGCTTTGACCGTCGCGAATTCCAGCACAACCTCATAGGTTTCGCCCGCAGTCAGGTCGATCTGTCCGGTGACTTCGTCGCAGCCTTCCTCAAAGAACGTCCGCCCACGCACCCAGTTATCCCAGACATCTACCACCAATTCGCCGTTCACAAACAAACGCCCGCGCCCTGCGCTATGGACACCGAATGAATGAACGCCGCTCTCCGTCGGCGTGAACTGCGTCCGCATCCGCGCAGAGAAGTTCTGCCCGTCAAGCCCGTCGATCCCGTTCGGCTGGTAGAGGAAGTCAACGCTCGACTCCAAAGCGACCGACGCCGCCACCGGCCCGCTCAAATCCATCGTTGCATAAAAGTCGACCATGACCTCTTCCTCGATGATCGGCTCCCATCTGTGGTTTTGGCAGCCGAGCGCATAGGCAAGCCTTTCCGCGCCGTAGCGGTTCACCAATCCCTCCCATGGGCTAACGCGATAGTGCGGGTTCAACTGCGAAGAACCACCGCCCATGATCTGCGCGACCTTGGCATTCGGCCCGATCACCGCGATCTTTCCTTGCGGCTCCGCCAATGGCAAAAGGCCGTCGTTTTTCAGCAAAACCATGCCTTCTGCGCCTGCCTTGCGGATCAAAGCCCTATGCGCCGGTTTGTCGTCCGAACGCTCCGTATAATCCGGCACGCCGTCCAACAGCCCCAGCCGGTCGAGCAGTCCAAGCATCGCCCGCGCCCGCGCCCGCACCGTCTCGGCAGAAACCGCGCCCTCATTCACCGCCGCGATCAACTTCTCGCCACGGTCCCGCGTCGGGCCGGGCATCTCCAGATCAAGCCCCGCATTGACCGTCGGCGCCGTGCTGCGCGAGCCGAACCAATCGGACATCACAACCCCGTCAAAGCCCCATTCATCGCGCAAAACGTCGGTCAAAAGCCATTTATTTTCAGCAGCGTAAGTTCCATTCAGCTTGTTGTAAGAGGACATGATCGCCCAAGTACCAGCCTCTTTCACCGCCGCCTCGAACGGGCGCAGATAGACCTCGCGCAAACTGCGCTCATCAATTTCCGAATTTATCGTCGTGCGCTCGATCTCCGATTCATTGCCCGCAAAATGCTTCACCGTCGCCGCGACGCCACGCTCCTGAAGCCCCGTAACAAACGCCACGGTCAACGCAGCACTCAGTTCCGGATCTTCTGAAAAACACTCGAAGTTCCGCCCGTTGGTCACACAGCGATGAATGTTCACCGTCGGGCCAAGGCATACCTGCGCACCCTTGCTTTTTGTCTCCTCCGCAATCGCCCCTGCAACTTCCTGCACGAGCGCCGGATTCCACGTCGCGCCCAGTGCAATGCCCACAGGGAACGCGGCAGAGGTATTGCCATGCGTCGCAGATCCAGACCCCCGCGCACCGTTCGGCCCGTCTGTGACGCGCATTTTGGCAATGCCATGCTCTGGCAGCGCCGCGACCGACCAGAAATCCTCACCGGCCAGCAGCATCACTTGCTCTTCCAGCGTCAGCCTGTCCAACAACGTCTCTATCCGGTCCTGACCCATCACACCCATATCCTTCTCGGCACGCAGCAGCGTGTTGTTTTTATTCATGATTTTGTCGCGTTACGCGGCGCTGGCCGGCGCAGCACCGTCTTGATCAAACAGGAAGCACCGGACAAAATGGTCCTCCGCCAGCTTCGTCACCGGCGGCATGGCCTTGTGACATTCCTCGCGCGCTTGCAGGCAACGCCCCGCAAACGGGCAGCCCACGCTCTCTGGTGTCCGCACGGGGATGTCGCCCTTCTTCGCCTTCAACTCCCGCCGCCCACTGCGCCCGGCCTCCGGCACTGCGCTGATCAACAACTGCGTATAGGGGTGCTGCGGTTTTTGGGTAACGGCATCGCTGTCGCCCCATTCCACCATATGGCCCACATACATCACGGCGGTCCGCTCAGCGAAATACCGCGCCGTGGCAATGTCATGCGTGATGTACATAAAGCCGATCCCGTCGCGCTTCATGTCATCCATCAGGTTCAGAATGCCCAGCCGGATCGAGACATCCAGCATCGAAATAGGCTCATCCGCCAGAATGTAACGCGCACCCACCGCCAGCGCCCGCGCAATCGCCACACGCTGCCGCTGCCCGCCAGACAGCTCATAGGGGAACCTATCCGCCGTCTGCTTCGCGGGCGACAGGCCCACCCGCTCGATCAGTTCAATCACCCGCTCCTCAACCTCGTCAGCCGTCAGGCCGGGGTTATGGATCTTCACAGGGCGTCTTAGATGATGCCGGATCGTATGCACCGGATTAAGCGATCCAAAAGGATCCTGAAAGATCATCTGCACGTCGCGGGCATAGTCACGCTGGCTGGCGCTTGTCTCCGCCGCGTTCACATCCACCCCGTCGAGCCGCACTTGCCCCGCCGATGGCGCGTAAAGCCGGCACAGCGCCCGCGCGACGGTGCTTTTGCCGCTGCCGCTTTCGCCCACGATCGCCAGCGCCTGCCCCGTGGTCAGCTCAAAGCTCACCTCGCTCACCGCCCGCAGGACTGTCGGGTTAAAAAGGCTCCCGCCGGTGCGGAAGTCGATCACCAGATCCTCAACCTCCAGCGTACTTGGCACTTTCGGTGTCTCGCTCATGTTCATGCGATTTCCTCCTCACGCGCAACGGCATGGCAGGCCACGCGCTTCGCCCCCAGCGCCTCCAGTGCAGGCACCAGCTCATCACAGCGGCCAGAGCGGTTCGGGCAGCGCTCCCCAAATGGGCATCCCGCACCCAATTCCAGCAGGTTTGGCGGATGGCCCGGGATCCCTTCCAGCCGCACCTTTGGCCCGTGGATCGTCGGGAAGGAGCGCACAAGCCCCTTGGTATACGGGTGATCGGGCCGCTCCAGCACATCCGCCGCCGCACCGATCTCAACCAGCCGCCCCGCATACATGATGCCGATCCGGTCCGCGATTTCCCCCATCAGGGACAGGTCATGCGAAATGAACAGGATGGCAAAACCATATTCCTCTTTCAGCGCATACAGCTCGTCCATGATCTCCCGCTCGACAACCACATCCAACGCCGTTGTCGGCTCATCCATGATGATCAGCTTGGGCCGCAGCGCCAGCGCAATGGCGATCACCACCCGCTGCCGCATCCCGCCCGAAAGCTGATGCGCATAGCTCTTCATCCGCGACGGGTGAATGCCTACCGTTTCCAGCAATTCTTCACCCCGCGCCCAAGCCTCGCTGCGCGGCACATCCTTGTGGGCAAGGATCACATCAATGATCTGCTCCCCAATCGTGATCACCGGATTGAGCGCATTCATCGCGCTTTGAAACACCATCGAGGCCTTGTTCCAGCGAAAATCCCGCAATTCCGCGTCAGACATCGCCAGCACATCGCTGCCTTCAAACAGGATCTGCCCCTCACTCACCAGCGCCGGTGCCGCATGCAAATTTGCAATCGCAAAGGCCAGCGTGCTCTTGCCACAGCCGGACTCTCCGGCCAGTCCCAGCGTCTCACCGGGGCGGATCTGCAAAGAGACATTGTTCACCGCGCGGGCATTCCCATTGTCGGTCACATAATCGACCGACAGCCCCCGCACATCGAGTAGAACGTCATCCGCCATGCTCATGCCTCCCTGCGCTTGGCTTCGGTTTCAGCCTTCATCCGGCGCCAGATTTTCAGATAGCGACCAGTACGCAGCTTCGGGTTCGACACCTGATCAATCGAGATATTGATCAGCGCTAGCCCTCCGCCCACCAGCGCAATCACCGTTCCGGGGACGACAAAATCCCACCATGCGCCGACTAGGAACGCCGCACTAGACTGCGCCCAGTAGAGCATCGTACCCCAGCTCACCACGGTCGGATCACCCAGACCGAGGAACTCAAGCCCCGCCTGCGCGCCGATGGCATAGAGCGACGTGCCCACGAACATCCCCGCCACAAGGCTGATCAGGTTCGGGATGATCTCCACCACAATGATCCGCCAGCGCGACTCGCCCATGACCTCGGCCGCGGTGATAAATTCCTTCCGCCGCAGCGCCAGCGTCTGACTTCGCATCACTCGCGCGCCCCACGGCCATGATGTCAGCCCGAGGATCATCGCGATCACCAATGGCCCCACCTGCCCTAAGAACGCCGCCAATATGATCAGGAGCGGCAGTTGCGGGAACACCAGCATCACGTTCGTGACCGCCATCAGCGTCTCGTCAACCCGCCCGCCGAAATAGCCAGACGATACCCCCACCGCGAGCGCGATCACCGTTGTCACCGCAGCGGCAGAAAACGCCACCATCAACGATACCCGCCCGCCATAAAGCACCTGCGTGTAAATATCCTTGCCCGCGCGGGTCGAGCCAAAAACCAGCTCCGCGCTCGGCGGCTGGTGCCCCCGCGCAACCCGCTTGTTGGGGTCTTTATCCGTCAGCACCGGCGCTGCGAGGCAGGCAACCAAAATCAGCGCCACGATAGAGCTTCCGATGATCCCCGCAGGGTTCCCACGATAGAACCGGATCAAACCGGCAGCATAGCGTCTTAGGGTTTTCATGATGTATCCTCCCTCAGCCCCGCAGCCGCGGATCGAGCCAGACGTAGAGCATGTCGGCGATGAAATTGGCGATCAGCACACACAGCACGATCAACAGGAAACAGGCCTGCATCAGCGGGTAATCCCGCGCACCAACCGATTTGATGATCAGCTGCCCAACGCCCGGATAGTTATAGACGGTTTCGATAAAGACCTGCCCCGCTACCGCAAATCCCAGCGCCATCGAGACAGCCGTTACCACCGGCAGGATGGCGTTGCGCGCGGCGTAATGGGTCATGATCCGGCGCGATTCCAGCCCCTTGGCCTTCGCCATGGTGATGTAATCCTCGCCCAGCACATTCACCATCGCGTTGCGCATGGTGAAAATCCACGTCGCCAGCATCGACACCAATAGCGTCACCATCGGCAGCACCGCATGGTGCAGGATGCTCTTGATATAGGGCCAGTTGAAACCGGGATCGAGGTCAGGGTTCGCGCCAAACCCCAGCGGGAACCACTTCAAGGTCAGCGCAAAGATGAAAAAGACAAACAGCGCCGTCACCGCCTGCGGCATCGACGCCACGAATTGCCAGAAAAACGGCACGAAGCGGTCAACAAAGCCACCGCGATTGTAAGAGGCATAAAGCCCAATGAAGCAGCCGAGCGACACCGACGCCAGCGTCGCCAGCCCTGCCAGTCCGACCGTCCACGGCAGCGTATTGCCCAGCACTTCCGTCACCGGCACAGGGAACAGCATGATCGCGGGGCCGAGGTCGAACGTCACCATGCTCTTGAGGTATTGCAGGTATTGCACCCACAGCGGCCCGTCGGTGAAGCCCAGCATTTCCTTGTAGGCTTCCAGTGTTTCGATCGGCATCCGCCCGCCCGCCGCCGCGAACAGCGCATCAACCGGATCGCCGGGCATCAGCCGCGGCATGATGAAATTGAAAGTAATCGCCACGAATATGGCCACCACATAAAAGGCCAGTCGCCGGATGAGAAACGCCATCGCCCTGTCTCTTTCGATATGAGGATTTCGATGCGCCGCCCATTCATTGGGGCTGCGCACGGTGGGACAAAGCGCTGGTGCGCTTTGTCCCGTTTACGCCAACGGCGTGTTACTTCGCGTAGAGGCCTTCAAAGACCAGCAGCTTGCGTCCGGCAGAGTAGAACACCGGCTGAACTGTCTGGTTATCCGCGGTCGGCCAGCCCCCCACGCGGGTCGCGTTGTATTGGTACCACGTCGGGTTCGAGAACAGCGGCACAAAGGCCAGCGTCTCGCCTGTGTAGTCCATCAACTCGGCAAGGATTTCCGAACGGCGCTCCGCATCGGCGGTCTGGCCGTATTCATCCACCAGCGCACCCATCTCGGCAGATGCCTTGCCGTGGTTGGTATGCCAGCTCTGACCCTCACGCGCAGGGTGGAAGTAGTCACGATAGGCAAGGATCGGATCAACGTTGTTGGTCACCGACCAGTTGATCGACGCCTCGTAAGTGCCTTCCTTCAGCGAACTGTCATAGACAGACCAGTCAACCGCTTCGGTGCGGGCCTTGATGCCGATCTCGGCAAGGTATTCGGTGGTCATCTGCACGGACTGCACCCAGTCGGTCCAGCCATTCACCACATGAATGCCAAAGTCGATTGGGCTGCCATCAGGGTTCTCACGATAGCCGTCGCCGTCGACATCCGCGTAGCCCGCCTCATCCAGCAGCGCATTGGCGGCATCGGGGTTGTATTCGGCCAGATAGTCGTACTTCGCGTTCACCTCGTCATTGAAGTAGGTCTTGAAGAACTCACCCAGACCCGTGACATGGCGCTCCGGCGTCGGGTAGCCATAGGCTGCCAGATCAACGATCGTGTCTCGGTCCAGCGCCATCGAGAACGCCTGACGGAAAGCAATATCGCTAAACGGCGCTTCGCGCGTGTTCAGGTAGATGTTGATCAGGTCATTCGCCGGATACCAGTATCCGTGGTTCTCGGGGTTCGGCTCGACATAGGTTTTGTCGATGTCCGCAATGAAGTTGGAACCCCAGTCAATCTCGCCCGCCATCAGCGCCGGCTGGATCTGCGAGTTGTCCGAATACTGGCGGAACTTGATGCAATCCAGATAGGGCAGCCCCTGATCCGCTTTGTAGTAGTTCGGGTTGCGGCAAATCTCGATCTGGTTGTCCCGCACGGTAACAACCTCGGTGATCGGGCCGGAGCCAACAGGGTTCGGGTTCTTGAAGGTCAGCTTGTCTTCAACACCTGCCCAGACATGCTCAGGCACGATCCATGCCTCTTCGAGGTACCAGTCAAACGTCGCATCAGGGCGCGTGAATTCGACAACAACCGTCCGGTCATCCGTCGCGGTCACGGATTTGATCAACCCGTCGGACCACTTGCCCGATTTGTCGAGCGCGGCATCTTCCGATCCAAGGTTGAGCGAGAACGCAACGTCTTCGGCGGTCAGCGCTTCCCCGTCGGACCATGTCAGCCCGTCTTTCAGCGTCACGGTCCACGACATCAGGTCGTCGCCATATTCAAAGCTCTCTGCGAGGCGCCAGTTGATTTCGCCCTGCATCGCGTTGTGCACGAAGAGCGGCTCAAACATCGTGCCGCGCTGCAATTCGATCTGCGCGGCGGAGAACGGGTTAAAATCTTCCACGAAAGTGGCGGTGATGATCGGCACGGTCAGCGTGCCCCCCTGCGCATGAGCGCCTTGAGCTGCGGCAGAGCCCGCAACCACTGCGGCAACTGCTGCCGAGGTCAGGATTGAGACGTAACGCACGGTATAAACCTCCCTTACTGTAACGTTACAGATTGACCTATAACGTTATAGATATATTTTCAATACAAATTTCACCCGCCCTTTTGGCCGCGCCACATAGGCGTAAGAGAGGTGCCAAATGCAGAAAAATCGGTTAAATATCGTTATCTTGCGCGCAGAGCGGCCCAGAAAGAAGAAGACCAAGACCCATGACGACCAATGACCGCTCCGGCAAAACGCCCACCGACAAGCAGCAGTTGATTCGCCCGACGTTGAAAACCATCGCGGAGATCAGCGGCTTTGCGGTGCAAACGGTTTCCCGCGCACTGGGCGATGCGCCCGACATCAGCGAAAAGACCAAAGAGCGCGTCCGCAAGATCGCCGAGGAGATCGGCTACGTCCCCAACCGCGCTGGCGTCCGCCTCCGCACGGGCCGCACCAATGTCATCGGCCTCGTCATCTCTACCGAAAACGATGTGCTCAATCTCACCTCGCGCCTGATGACTTCAATTGCCGAAGGTCTGCGCGGAACGCCCTATCACCTCGTCGTCACGCCAAATTTCTCTGACGAAGACCCAATGAAAACGATCCGCTATATCGTTCAGAACAGCACCGCCGATGCGATCATCATGAACCGCACCCTACCCGAAGATCCGCGCGTCAAATTCCTAATGGAGCGCGGCTTTCCCTTCGCCACGCACGGCCGCACGATGTGGGCCAATGACCACGCCTATTACGACTATGACAACTTCACATTCGGTCAAATCGCCATCGACCGGCTCGCCTCGGCGGGGTGCCGCAAAGTGCTGCACCTCTCTCCACCGCCCGCACAAAATTATGCACAGGAAATCCTTCGCGGCGTTGAGGAAGCAGCGGCGCGGCGCGGTGTCGAAATGATCATCCCCGATAACGTCACCAGCGATAGCCACCGCAACGAGATCCGCAGCCGTGTGCGCGCGGTTTTACAAGAGACGCCCTCTATCGACGGCTTGATGACCGCGTCCCCCAATGCGACCATGGCCGCCATCGTCGGCTTTGAGGATGCGGACCGCACACTCGGCAGGGATTTCAGCGTCTTTTCAAAGGAGACTGTCCCGATCCTCGAACTGTTCCGCTCCGGCATCATAACCGCCAAGGAAGATGTCACCAAGGCTGGCACGTTTCTGGCGAAGGCCGCCGTTCACGCCGCGCTGAAGGATGGCTCAGCCCCGATGCAATCCTTGGACACGCCCGTTTCATCCGACAATTGAAAACGCACAAACAAAAAAGCGCCGCATCTCTGCGGCGCTTTCTGTAGTCTCAATCCGTTCCGCATCACGCGGCGGCAGGATCCTCGCGGCGGCGGCCCACCAGCGCCAGCCCACCCAGAGCCGCAAGGAGCATCAGGATCGACGCCGGCAGCGGCACGTTGGCATAGAGCGTGACATGTGACAGGCCGTTTGCCGGCTCCATCGAGAACGTTCCGTTTGCGACACCGTCAAATGAGTCGAGCAGGAATGCAGCGTAAGCCGGATCGTAGTTATTGCCGGTCTTGAACACCATGATCACGTTTCTCAGACCAGTCAGATCAATCGCAAACGAAATCGGGTACGAACTGGCATCGATAAAGCCGTTCAAGCCGGAGAGAATACCCGATGACAGGCTGCCCTCTTCAGTTTTGTCATAGACCCCGTAATCGGCGCCGAAGTCGGCAATGATTTGGCCTTGGAAGGCCGTGTCATTGGCGTCGTTCTCGCCCCAGTAGTAGCAGTTATTGCCCATCTCCGCGAAGGTCAGCGAGAAAGAACGGGAATATCCTGGTTCGTCAGGACAAGTCTCCGCCTCTCCGGCAGATGCGGCAAAAGCCGTTGAGCCGAGCATGGTCATCGCAGCAGCGACGCCTGCAAACAGCATTTTCTTAAGATCAATCATAATAAAGCCCCCAAACCAAGCGACCGCTAAACCGGCAACTCCCTCCCCCAACAGGAATCGCGTTGCCGAGCAAACATGCCCTATTGTTGCCACATTTAGGATAGGAAGGCAAAAAAATATATACGTTCCGGTTACTTATATAACCTAAAGGTGAGTTTAAGGGGACAATTACACACGCAAAAGTAGACTATCCCAACATCGGAAACAGTCAGAAGCAATTTTGAAAATTAGAAGTGGCGCTTATTCCGCGGGGAAGTCACTCGCGACAGAATGCATCGGCGGCAAGATGGCCTGCCAGATCAGCGTGGCGAAGAACGGGATCAAAATGAATGCTGTACCGACCGAACCATAAACCAAAACAGCCGAAAGAAGGGTGCCACCCGCCATCAGAACGCCAATCGCGCCCATAAAACCGGTGACAAGAGCCATCAAAAGAAATCCAAGAACCATCTTTGCCTCTGCGATCTGCACTTCTTGTTCTAGCGAGGCCTTCTAAACGACAGGTTGAAGCACGTTCAGAAAGCCGGTGCAGTGCAAGCATGTAATTCCATTACGGCAAAAGAGAGACGGTTTTAGCCTTATTTCCGCCTCATTTCTTCTGGGCTGCCCCCCAAGCGCGGGTCAAATGCTCCGGATCGGCACCCGCAAGCAGGCGCAACATGGTCCAGGCGCGGTGCCAGCGGATGCGCGACAGCACCGCAAACGCGCCAATCCGCTCCCCCACCCCCTGCAAGCGCTTGCTCATCGCAATACGCGGCAATTCAACAACGGGCGATGCCAAAAGCGCCAGCGCCTTCATTGCAAACCGCCACCGCCCTCCACGCCGCGCCTTGGCCGCATGATAATCATGGGCCAATTGCCGGTCCCACTTCACCGCAAGTTCGCTGAAACTTTCGCGCGCCGGATGATAGACGACCATGTCAGCCACATATGTTGGCGCATGGCCCATTGCCTGCGCGCGCTGCCCCCAGTCGCGATCTTCCGCGACAGCTATTCCCGCAAACGGGCCGACTGCTGCAAATACCGTACGCCGCACGATCATATTACCCGTTCCGGTAAAGCCCTGCGCGGCAATGTAGCGGTCCATGCGGTAGGCATATTCCGCTTCATACGCCTCCAGCGCGGTGCGCCGCGCCGCGATCTTCGGGCGTACAATCACCGCGCCGCCCAACACAGCCCTATCGCCGCGCAATATCTCCCGTTCCGCCACAGCAAGCCAATGCGCATCCGCCACGCAATCGCAATCAATAAATGCCAGTACGTCCCCCCGCGCCGCTGCACTCCCCTTGTTCCGCGCTGGTCCCGGGCCTGCCTCCCGCTCCTGCAACAGCGTCACGCGCGGATCACCCGCACACGCATCCTCCGGCAATGCATCAGAGCCGTTATCAACGACGATGATCTCGTCCGGCACCCGCACGCCAGCCTTGAGGGAGGCCAAACACGCCGCCAGATTTTCAGGCGCGTTCAAATGCGGAATAACAACCGATATTTTTAGCGGCGCCTCACTCAAACCCCTGCCCCCACTCACCCCGCCGCGCGCGGATCTCGGCCCAAACCGCCGCATCACCGCGCTTCAGCACCGCATGCCCCAAACGCGCCGCGCGATGCCTGTTATTCACCCCCGCATTCAGGAACCATAGCGCCAGCGGGCGCAGTACTTTCGGGAAATACAGCCTAATCAGCGTCACCTTTGCCCGTAGCAAACGCACCATCTTATCGGCCCGCACCGCCTCGGATGCCCCGCCGTAATGGATGATCTCCGCTTCCGGCGTGATCACCGGCCGCGCGCCCAGCACCCGCCGCGCTCGCAAACACAGATCGGCATCCTCCCCATACATGAAGAAGACAGGCGAAAACCCTGCGAGCACATCCCAGTCAGCCCGCTTCATCAGCAGCAAACAGCCCGTCACGATGTCGACCTCCCGCACAGTATCGCGCGGCCAGCCGGCGTAGCTTTCAGGATTGAACAGCGCCACACGCGGCCAGATCGTGTTGAGCAACAGCGCATAGCAAAAGAGGCTCCAGAGCGTCATCCGCCCCCAACAGGAGGTCGCATTCAAACTGCCATCGGCATAGAGCGTTCGTCCGCCCCAAACCCGCGCATCTGACCGCGCTTGTGCAAATGCCACCAGCTTATCCAACGCACGGTTCAACACCACCGTATCGGGGTTCAGCAGCAGCACATATTCCCCGCGCGCCTCCCGCGCTGCGAGGTTGTTCGCCACCGCGAAGCCAAGGTTCTCTTCCGATGCAATCAACCGGATATTGGGGAATGCAGCCGCAATCGCTTCCGCCGACCCATCGGAGGACGCATTGTCCACCACGATCACCTCATGGGATACGCGCGTCACCGCCACGACCGAGCGGAGGCAGTCCAGCGTCATGTCCCGCGTATTGTAGCTGATCACAATGACCGAGATCACCGGCCCACCAGCGGCCCGATCATCCCGCTCAGGCATAGTCATAATAGCCGTATTCCTGCCCGTGCTCGGCATAGCGGCACTTATTCAACACCACTCCCAGCACATTCGTATGCTCTGCAATCTGACGTTCGCAAATGTCGATCTCCTTGATCGACGTCGTTTCAACCGCACCGATCAACATCACCGCATCCACCTGATTAAGGAATCCCAGCGTATCGTCACCCGCAAGCATCGGTGGCATATCAAAGATGATCAGTGTCGGCTCATAGGCCAGCTCGACCTCGGTGATCTTCTCCCCAACCTTCGAGCCCATCAGGATCTCAGCCGGATTCATCACGGGCTGTGCATTCGTGCCAACCGCCAGATTGGACTGCATCCGCACAAGGTGATCCTCCGCCTGCGCGTCGCCCGCCAACACCGCCGATATCTCATGCGCCGCTTCCAAACCCAGCAAACCGCGCATCGCCGGGCGGCGCATGTCGGCCTCGATCAGCAGGGTTTTTACTTCCGGCAGGCGCGACAAGCTGAAAGCAAGATTGAGGCAGGTTGTCGTCTTCCCACATCCCGCCGTCGGAGACGTGATCGCAATGCGCCGCCAGTTATTCGTCACCACGCTTTTCAACAACCGCGTCCGCAACACCTCGAACGGCACCGCATCAGCACCGCCTGCGAGGCCCACAAGCCGGTTGCGCCGTGCCAGATCCCGCGCAGGCTCGAAGCGCGGCAATCGTTGCCACGCGCTCTCCGCGCTGTCAGACCGTTCTTCCTCGATTTCCAGCGGCGTCGCACGGCGACGGCCACCGCTTCGGCTCTCGCCCCCTTCAGCGGCAAACTCCCGTTCGCGCATTTCAGCGCGCAGCTCTCGCTCGGCCCGCGCTTTTTCGATCGCTGCTCTGATCTTTTCCATGCGCGCCTCCTATCCCCCCCGTCCCATACGGACCCGCTCCAGAAAGCCCGAAATCCCAGCCGCATCCATGATTTTGTCGATCAACAGATCAATCGGCAGATAGAATATATGCACAGAAAGCACCAACAGCGGCAGTCCAACGACGCCGAACACCAGCACCGTGATCATAACCACCCGCCGCCGCCTGATCTCCTCTTCCGTCCTGATATAGGGGATCGTGGCAAACGGCGTGATGCCCAGCGCATTGGTCAGGTCAGCTGGCCGCCGGATCGCGCGGTTCAGGAGTTCGATCGCCGCCACCAGCGCCGCGCCTGCCGCCATACCCAGCGCAACACTGCCCAGCGCGATCAGGGGGCGGTTGGGGCTCGCCGGCTCGTCTGGTACCACTGCCTGCTCAATCACCGTGATCCGCTGCCCCTTGGAAAGCGCTTCAATCCGGTCGCCGGTAATCGCTTGCGCCAGCCGGTCCGCCGCTTGCGAATATTGCAGGCGGATGTTCTCGTAATCCCGTTCCAACACATCGAGCGCGATGGCATTGGCGGGCGTCGCTTCGAGCGCTGCTTCAAGCGCCGCGATCTCTGTGGCGAGCGCTTCTTGCTGCTCTTCCAGATAGGCGATTTGCCCGTCGATATCCGCCATTTGCAGATCATAGGCCGTCATCCCGTCCGCGCCCTGCCCGTCCACGCCGGTCACACTGGCGCGCAACGCTTCGATCTGCCGTTCCAGCGTCTGGATGCGGATGCGAATGCGGGGGTTTTCTGGGTTCAGGAATTCCCGCACCTGTTCGAGTTCCAGTTCCAAATCACGCAGCCTGCGTTCATCGGCGGAAGTGCCGGTGCCTTCCAGCGCCACCTGACCTGTCCGCTGGTAGATTTCGATCAACCGCTCGCGGCGCTCGCGCAGCCGGTCAAACTCCCGCTCCCCCTGCAAATGCCGCTCTTGAAGCGCCACCAGACGGTTGCGCCGGTAGTCAAGGCTATCCGGCAGCGCGCCCTCGTGTAATTGTTTGAATTCTGTAATTCTTGCGCCCTGGACGGCCAGTTCATCAGTCAGTCGCTCGACCTCTTGTTCGAAAAAGTCAAGTGTCTGCCCCGCCACGCCGGTGCGCAGCGCCACGTTTTCAGCCAGTATTCGGGTGACAAGCTCGTTCGTTACCCGCGCCGAGAGCAGCGCGGTCGGCGCATCGAAAGAGACTGTCACAAAGATCGCCACATCCCGCACTCCGGGCAGGCTGATGCGGATACGGTCGCGCATATCTGCGACGATTTCATCAGGGCTGAACCCCGCCCGCCGGTGGATCTCGAACTCCCGCGACAGGTCCAGCAGTTCCGCCCGCGTCAAGAGCCGCTGCTTGATAATCTCCAACTGCTCCGGCGCGGCGGTCCGCACGGTCGACTCGGCCATTTCATCCGGTATCTGCGGCGATTCCACCAACAGGAGCGCCTCGGCACGGAACACCGGCGGCAACACATAGCTGACCATGATCCCCAGCACCGAGATCAGCAGCGTCACCGCAACGAAATAATGCAAGCGCCGCAAGAAGAGCGAGAAATAGAACTTGAGATCCAGCTCCGTCACGTCGCGCTCCGGTAGGCTGTCGTGGCGCTCTGCGACGCGGCGCTTTCAGGCAGATCAACGCTGTACCAAAAAGCGCCATCCCGCATGGCATTCTGTATCATCCATGGCTCTACAGTGCTCTTCCCCTCGGAGAACGCATACACCATCGCCAGATCGCAAACCTGATTAACCAATCGCGGCACCCCGCGCGAGACATCAACCACCAGCTTGATCGCCTCCGAACTGAAGATCTTGCCCGAACCGCCCGCTACCTTGAGGCGGTGATCCACATATTTGCGCACGGTCGTGGCCTCCATCGGCGTCAGATGAAAACTCGCAGTGATCCTCTGCGCCAGCTGCGTCAGTCCACCATTGCGAATGTTGTCGCGCAATTCTGGCTGGCCCACGAGGATCAGTTGCAGCAGGTCATCCTTGCCCACGTTGATATTGGTGAGCATGCGCAACTCCTCCAACATCTCCCGCTCAAGTGCTTGCGCCTCGTCAAAGATCAGCACCGTGCGCCGCCCGGCAGCGTATTCCGCGATCAGGAAGTCCTGTAATTGCCCGAACAGATCAACATAGTCAGTGCCTCGCGCCTCTTGATCCAGCGCCTGCAACACCCATCGCAGCAAGTCACCGCGCCCGCCTTGCACATTCGACACCAGAGCGAATGTCAGGTCTTCGTCCATGCTTTTCATCACATAATGCACGAGCGTCGTTTTACCTGCCCCGATATCGCCGGTGATCACCGTGATCGGGGCGCGTGTCAGGATTCCGTATTCGATCATCGTATAGGCGCGTTCGTGCTGCGCTGACCAGAACAGGTAGTCGGGGTCTGGCGCCAGCGCAAAGGGCCGCTCCTTCAGCCCAAAATGGCCCGTATATATATCAAGTGTGCTGGCCATTACCCGTATCATTCCTATCTGCGCGTATCACAACGCTACCGGCGCTTTTGTGAAAGCTCAATCTCTCGCCTTCGCAACGCTGTGTCCACTTGGCGCCCATCACTCGCTCCCCGATGCCAACTCGAACGCGCCAATATCGGGCGCACCGTGCATCCGGCGCAGAACCCCGTCGATATCGGCAGGCGGCGCAAGATCGGCGTCTCCTGCATCAATCAAGGCGCTCCCTTCGCGCGGACGAAAATCCCCCGCCACCGGATCGGCAAAGCTCAGCTCCACCGCAATCAGGCGGAAATTGTTACGGTAGAGGATATTACGAGACGCATCCGGCTTCATGTTAAACCGCGGCGCAACATTATTGGCGACCCGCACATCACGCGCCTCAACGCCGTTCTTATGCGCAAACACCCCGATCCAAGGCAGCGACGCCCCCTCGCTCGCACGCGGCACAACGGTATTATTGACGATATCAACCCCCCGCCCGCCATAGACAGAGATGCCATGCCACGCACTCACCTCCACCAGATTGTTGCGGATCGTCAGCCCGTCAAAGAACCCGTCAAACAAGCCGATCCCTTGCAGCGGGCCGCGCAGCGGGTGCGCCTCCGGCCCCGTCCACTCGAAGATCCGGTTGCCTTCTATCACCAGCGCCCGCACCGCTCCCTCCGTCGCCCATGACTGGATGCCATCATCGTGGTTTTCGTCCACCACGACATTGTTCATCACGAAATTCCCTGCCAAGCGGTTGAAATCCCCAATCGCCCGCAGCCCGTCACCGGCAAACCCCTCGATAAAATTACCAACCGCTTCCGATCTGTCACCGGACAGCGCAATTCCCATGCCGACCCCCCTGATCAGGCAATCTCGCACCAAGCTGTCATCGCCGCGCAGCAACACGGCGCTTTGCGCCTCCCGCCATTCGTCGGCAGTCCACGTCAGGTAACTGTCTGCCTCCGCGCCGCGCCCGCGAATATCGAGCCCCTCGAAGGTCAGCCACGCCGTGTCCGCACCAGATTGCACAAGGCTCTGATATTGCGTCGTGGCATCAGTGTCCTTCCAGACACTCAGATTGCGGAAGCTCAGGTTCCGGCTTTCACCGTCGATCCAGATAAAATCAAAATGCGCGTTCTTACCGTTGAGCGACTGGATCAACACCGGCAGGTCAAACATCACGTTCCGCAGCCGCAAGGCACCGTAGGCCCCGTCATTGAGCAGGATGATATCGCCGCCCTTTGCCGCTTCCAAAGCAGCATCCACCCCCTGCCACGGCGCATCTGCCGAGCCGTCTGGCGATACGCTCGCAGGGTGGTCCGGCGGTACCACATAATGAAACCGCTGCGCGGTGGCGGTACCGGCAGACAGCGCCATCAGCGCCGAAAGAAGCAGCATCCACCTCGGAAACATCCTACCCCTTCCACCTGCAAAACCAGAACCAAACGCGCTCGGACATCAGCGCACTCACAGTATTAACAGATGCCGTTTTGGCAAGAATCGCGGCGTACCGCACGAGGATTCGCATTCCTTGGGACACAATCTGACGCACTGTCCGCAGATTGAGCACAATCCTTGATTGTATCGCTGATTTGTTTCTAAACCTTTAATTTTAAAATGCAAAACACAACCTTTGGGTAGAAAAAGTTTATAGCATTGTGGCTAAATCTTGGTAACATTGTGGCGGGGAAAGTTTGGAAATGCTGCCAATAAGGTATTTTCATCACAGGTGGGCACGGACGCATATGCGTCTGCATAGTACGTCATACTTCTGACGTGTATTTAAATTTTGTTTGGATGGGTTGGGTTATGACTATCCACTTTTCGAAAGGCCTGCCGCCCGCAGCGCCGATGATGTACCAACCAACGGCCGAGCGTCGGCCCGCCGGTGTGTACGCTATGATAGGCAAGCGCCTTTTTGATATCGTGCTGGTGCTGCTGATGGCGCCGATCGCCGTTCCTGTTGTGCTGATCCTTGCACTGCTGATCAGCCTCGACGGATCAAATCCGTTTTACTCGCAGATGCGCACCGGCGTGAACGGTAAGAAGTTCCGCATGTGGAAACTGCGCAGCATGGTCAAAGGCGCTGACGAATTGCTCGAAACGTACCTCGCTGCCAATCCCGATGAGCGCCGCATCTGGGACGCCGTGCAAAAGCTGGACAACGATCCGCGCATCACACCGTTCGGTCGGGTGTTGCGGCAATCCTCCCTTGATGAACTTCCACAGCTTTGGAACGTCCTGCGCGGCGATATGAGCCTCGTTGGCCCACGCCCGATGACTCCCGATCAGGAAGGCATGTATCCCGGCCCGTTCTACTTCGGCGCGCTTCCGGGAATGACCGGCCCATGGCAGGTTTCGGATCGTAACGAGACGCTATTCAAGGAACGCGCCATTTACGATTTCCGCTACCGGCAGTCGGTTTCGCTCCTGACAGATCTTCAACTTCTGGTCGCGACCATCGGTGTTGTGTTTAAATGTACGGGGCGCTGACAGTCTGACACCAGCGCACCGCCTGTTCGTTGAGCTGACAAAGGACCGCCTCATGCCCCGCTTGCTTCCTGCGATCTTTATTGCTGCGGCGTTCAGCCTCTCCGCCTGTGACAGCGCGGAAGAACGCGCCGAGGGGCACTACCAATCCGCGCTCGATCTTTTGGAAAGCGGCGAGGAAGCCCGCGCACTCGTCGAATTGCGCAATGTCTTCGATCTTGACGAGGACCACCGCGAGGCGCTCGCCCTCTATGCCGAGATACAGCGCAATCGCGGCGAGATCAGCGAAGCCTATGCCCATTATCTCCGCCTGGCCGAGTTCTATCCCGAAGACGGCGCCAGCCGCCGCGAATTGGCCGAGATCGCCTTCTCCGCCCGCGACTGGCAGGAAACCGAGCGCCACATGACCGCTGGCATAGCGCTCCTGCCTGCCGATCCCTCGCTGCAAACACTCCAGCTCGCGGTGCAGTACCGTCACGCCGCCACCGCCGCCGATCAGGCCGCCGTTGCCGAAGTGCTCGCTCAACTCACCGCGATGATCGCCGACGACCCTACCAACCAGACTGCCCGTCAGGTCGTCATCGGGCATTATGTCGCCACCGATCAGCTTGACAGCGCACTGCCCCTCATCGAGGACGCCATCGCGCTGGATGAAACCGCCTTCACCATGCATCTCTTGAAGCTGCAAATCCTCGTCGATAGCGCCCCGCAAGCCGCCGTTGAGGAGCAGCTGCTTACCATGTTCCGCCTCTTTCCAGATGATCCGAATGTCCAAGGCACACTGATCAACTGGTACGAAAGCCACAACAATCCCGCCGCCGCCGAGGCGATGCTGCGCGAGCTGGCCGCCCGCTCCGATGATGCCTCCGGCCGGATTGCGGTGGTCAATTTTCTCAATCGGACGCAAGGCCCCGATGCCGCGCTCGCCGAGCTGGATGCCCTCATTGCCGCCCAACCGGACGCCGCGATCTTCAAGGCGATGAAAGCCTCCATCCGCTTCGAAAGCGGCGAAGCAGACGCCGCACTTGCCGATTTCGCCGCACTCCTCGCCGATGCTGACGACAGCGATAACAGCGATGATATCCGCGTCACCTACGCCACCGCGCTGGAGGCCGCCGGCCAACCGGACGCCGCCAGACGCGAAGTCGATCAGGTGCTTGCCGCCGATTCCGGCCATGTTGGCGCGCTTAAGCTGCAAGCCCGCTGGCTCACCGAAGGTGACCGCCCCGACGATGCCATTCTCGCGCTGCGCAAAGCACTCGATCAAGCGCCGCAAGACCCCGAGATCCTGATGCTGATGGCAGACGCCCATCTGCGGGCGGGCAGTTACGAACTGGCTGGCGAACGGCTCTCCCTCGCGGTCGAAATGTCAAACCGCGCCCCGCGCGAAACCCTGCGCTATGCCCGCTACCTGCAAGAACGCGACCGCGCGCTCGCCGCCGAAAGCATCATCATCGACGCCCTGCGCCTTCAACCCGAAAACATCGCCCTGCTGCGTCAACTCGGCTCTGTGTATCTCCAGCTTGGCGACACGTTGCGCGGCCGCGATGTGGCGAACCGCCTCTCGCGCCTCGGCGAGGACACGCTCGCCAACAGCCTGTCCGTCAATCTCCTGCTCCGCGAGCGGGACACCGCTGGCACCGTCCGCTTTGCCGAAGAGCTGATGGCTCGCGGCGCGGACGGCACGGCTGGGCTTGCCACCATCGTTCGCGCCCATATCACCGCCGGTGATTTCGCCAGCGCCGCCGCGGCCATTGACGAGGTGCTCGCCAGCACACCGGATAACTCTGATGCCATCTACCTCCGCGCCGGCGTCCACGCCATCGAAGGCGAGGTAGAGGAAGCCATCGCCCTCTACGAAACGCTCCTGCAATCGCGCCCTGACAGCAGCCAGATCGTCCGCGCCTATTTCCGTCTGCTCTCTGCTGAAGGGCGTGTCGAGGATGCCTCCCGCGTGTTGGCGGTGGGCCTCGCCGCGTCACCTAATGATGTGGATTTGCGCTTCACCCAAGCCCGTCATTTGGAGCAAACCGGCGATCTTGACGGTGCCATCAGCGCCTATGAAGCGCTCTACGCCGCCAATTCAGAGAACCTCCTCTTTGCCAACAATCTTGCCAATCTGCTCTCAACACACAAAGGCGACCCCGCCGCAATCGAACGTGCTTACGCCATCGCCCGCCGCCTCCGCGGCAGCACCATTCCCGCCTTTCAGGACACATATGGCTGGATCGCTTACCAGCGCGGCGATTATGAAGAGGCCGTGACCTATCTCGAACAAGCCGCACAGGCGCTAAGCGGGGATAACTTGGTGCAGATGCGGCTCGGCCTTGTCTACGCCGCCTTGGGCCGCTCCGCAGAGGCACGAACATTGCTTGAAACCGCCCTCACCAGCGCCGGTGATCGCGTCCTGCCCCAAACCGCCGCCGCGCAAGATATCCTCGCCACCTTGCCCGAAGGGGGCGTTGAATAAGGTGTCCCGCGCGTCGCAGACCCTCGCGCCCAACTCCGGCGGCACGGCACCCCGCGACATCAATTTCGCTGGCCTCTTTTGGGGGGCGCTCCTGCTGGTGGCAGCCCTGCCGGTCTTTTGGTTCGGCATCAGCTCACTCTTCACCGCATGGGCCACACCTGAATACAGCCACGGGCCGATCATCCCGCTGGTGTCGCTCTATCTCTTCATGCGAGAACGCCGCCAAGCCGCGCCCTTACCCGCGCAAGCCAGCGCCAGCCGCAGGCCCGGCTTGGCGCTCCTCGTTTTCGCCCTCGCCCTTGGCGTTGCGGGCAATCTCGTCCGCATCCCTGATCTCGTCACCTATGCGCTGATCCTCTGGGTTGGCGCCGTTGTGCTGATCACGCTTGGCTGGTCCGAGGGCCGCCGGCACTGGGCGCCGGTCCTGCATTTGGTCTTCATGCTGCCGCTGCCGCAATTCGTTTACTGGAAGCTGACCATCTTCCTACAAAGCATCTCCTCTGAAATCGGCGTCTGGGTCGTCGCCGCGCTCGGCGTGCCGGTCTATCTCGAAGGCAACATCATCGACCTCGGCGTCTACAAGCTGCAAGTGGCCGAGGCCTGTTCCGGCCTGCGCTACCTCTTCCCGATCCTCAGCTTTTCCTATCTCTTCGCGATCCTCTATCGCGGCCCGCTCTGGCACAAAGCCATCCTCCTACTCGCTGCCGCACCGCTCACCGTGCTGATGAACAGCTTCCGCATCGGGGTCATCGGCGTCTTGGTCAACAGCTACGGCATCGAACATGCCGAGGGCTTCCTGCACTTCTTCGAAGGCTGGGTCATCTTCATCGCCTGTGTCGCCATCCTCTTCGGCCTCGCCGTCGCGCTTCAGCGCTTCACCACGCGCGATCGACTACCGCTCTCCGCCACCATCGACGTGGATTTCACCGGCTTCGGCCAAGAAGCCGCCCGCATCCTCGCCCTGCGCCCCACCCGTGGCCTGATCAGCGCAGCTCTTCTCAGCCTCGCCGTGGCGCTGGCCTTCCTGCTGGCCCCCGCTCAAGAGCGCACCCCACCCGCGCGGGATCCGTTCCTCCTCTTTCCGCGCAGCATCTCAGGTTGGTCGGCGCAGCTCCTCCCGCTTGAGGCCGAAGTCGAGGAAGTGCTCGGCGCCGATGACTACCTCAACGCCAGCTATTCCGCCGCTGGTGTCGCGGCGCCTGTTGGCTTCTTTTCCGCCTATTACGATGTGCAGACAGAAGGCGACGGCATCCACTCGCCCGAGGTCTGCCTCCCCGGTGGCGGATGGGAAATCGTCACCATCGCCCCGCATGAGATCGACATGAGCGCCACGCCCTACGGCAATTTCGAGGTTCTCCGCGCGATCATCCGCAAAGGCACCAATGACCAGCTTGTCTATTACTGGTTCGACCAACGCGGCCGCCGCATGACCAATGATTACCTCGCGAAGATCATGGTCGTCTGGGACAGCCTCCGCACCGGCCGCACACATGGCGCGCTTGTCCGCTACTCCACACCAATCCTCACAGGCGAAAGCGAAGCCGCCGCCGCCGACCGGCTCGAAGGCTTCATGCGCGAAAGCCTGCCGCGCCTGCCCCGTTTCGTACCAGATTAACGTCCCGCTTTAGCGAATATCCTGTCGTAAGCCGCCAAAAGCGGGGCGACCGAGCTTTCCCAGCTCAGCCCTTCCAACACTCGCTTGCGCCCCGCAACGCCCATCTCGCGCCCCTCCTCGGGGTGGTCAATCAACCACGCGATCTTCTCGGCAAAATCCTCCGGCACGTTTGGCTTTGCGTAAAGCGATGCCCCCTGCGCCGAAACGCGCCCTTCCTTCAGATCAAACTGCACCGAGGGCTTCTCCAGAAGCATATATTCCATGATCTTGTTCATGGTGGAGATGTCGTTCATCGCGTTCTTCGGATCGGGGCAAACGCCAATATCCGCGCTGCACAACACCCGCAGCATCTCCTCGCCATAAAGCGCGCCTGGGAAGTCGAAATACCCCTCCAGCCCCCGCGCCGCGACATCTGCCTGCACCACCGGCACATGCGGCCCAAACCCGATGATCACAAAGCGCACATCACTTTTGCCCAGCCGGCTGATCAGGTGATCGGCGGCGGCGACCAGCAAATCCATCCCCTCCTGCTGCCCGATCACCCCCACATAGCCGATCACCGTGCCAGCGCCCTTGCGCACGGCAGGGTCCGGCGGCTGAATTTCAAACTTGCCCACCTGCGGCGCGGACCGCACTATAAACACATCCTCCGGCGCCATCCAGCCGCGCGTGATGGCTATCTGGCGGAAGCTCTCATTGGTCGCGATCGAGACATCCGCCGCGCGGAACGTCATTCGCTCCCACAGGCGCAAGATCTTGTAAATCAGCCCCCGCTTGCCAAACTTCGCCTCAAACAGCTCCGGCGCCACATCGTGATGGTCAAACAGAAACCGCACCCCCGCCAGCCGGTACCGCATCCCTAAAAGGAACAGCAAATCTGGCGGATTGCACCCGTGAATGACGTCAAACCCCCGCTCCGCCCGCACCTGCCGCGCCAGTCGGAACATATGCCAAAGCGCACCACCCCATTCCCGCGCATAGGCTATGGCCCCTTCATGCGCCTCGGGCGGCAGCGGAAAGCGGTAAATGTGGATACCGTCGATCTCCTCATAGGCGGCATCCCAGCCGCGCCCCATCGGGCAGATCACGCTCACCTGATACCCCGCGGCATGGAGTGTCGTCGCTTCCATCCACACACGGCGATCCAGCGGCACGGGCAGGTTCTCCACCAGGATTAGTACACGCCGCCCGTCCCCCTGCGCGGGGAGTTCTTGCCCCGTCTCGCCCGTCATCGCCATACCGCCCGCATTCCGTTCATTGCACCTGTTTCTCAAAACCTTAGCCGATGCCAAATACCATTGCCATCACCAACAACCGCGCGGCACAGCGCTCAAAGCCCATGATTCACTGGATGGCCCTGCAAAACAGTTTCGAAACCAGCCTTTCCCTGTTAGCATCTCTCGGGGGAATTATGTTACGGATTTCAATTTATGAGTGTTCTGCCACCCGCCTTCTATGAATATTCCGGCCTCCTCGGCGTTGTCCTGTACCTCGGCTCCTATGCGGGGCTGCAACTTGGGCTGATCCGTGGCGACCGTCACATCTATACTCTGCTCAACCTTTCCGCCGCCAGCTTCGTGCTTATTAGCCTACTGACCGAGTTCAACCTCGCCTCCGCCTTGATCCAGATATCGTGGATCGTGATCAGCATCACCGGCCTGACCCGCATGTGGCTGTTAAACCGTCGCCTGCGGTTCTCGACGGAAGAGCGGCGCTTCCTTGATGACCAGTTCGCTGATCTGCCGCTTCCCGCCGCGCGGCTTTTTCTTGATGCCGGCAGCTGGCTCGACCTCCCCGACGGCTACGAACTCCTGACCGAGAACGCCCCCGTTACCAGCCTTTACTACATCTCAAGCGGCGCTGCCCACGTCACATCCGGTGGCAAAAGCCTCGCGCAGGTAAACAGCGGATTTCTGGGCGAAATCAATGTCCTGAGCACCACACCAGCCTCCGCCACCGTGGTTGCCGAAGGGCCTTTGCGGGTGTTCGCGATCTCCGGCAGCGCGCTGCGCCGCTTGCGCGACGCGAATACCGATTTCCGCCGTACCTTCGACAGCACCATTAACAGGGATACCGGCCGCAAACTCGTCGCTGCCAATGCCAAGCTCGTCGCACAGAACAGCCCGTCCCACGCCCTCTAGACACAAAGGAGCCAGGATGCCCGACCCTTCCCTTTACGCCTTATTTACGCTGTTTTTCATCAAACATTTCATCGCAGATTTCGCTCTCCAAACCGGCTGGATGGTCCGCACCAAGGGGCAATACGGCCATATCGGCGGCGTGGTGCATGCCGGCCTTCATGTCCTCGGCAGCGCGGCGGTTTTGGTCTTTTTTACCGTCTCGCCGCTCCCGATGCTCGCCCTCCTCGCGGGGGAGGGCGTCGTGCATTATCACCTCGACTGGGCAAAGGACCGCCTCGTCAGCCTTGGCGGATTCTCCCCAACGAGCCAGATATTCTGGATTCTCACAGGCCTCGATCAACTCCTGCATCAACTCACCTATCTTGTGATGATCGCCTTTATCGCCAGCTAGCCGTCAGCCGCGTAAGCGCGTCATCTCGGGGTCAAACGGCGATTTGTCGAGCACCCGCACAGGTATTTCGTCGCCAATCAGGTCAACCGCCATCGGCGCGTCCAGTGCCTCTGGTGAGACAAAGGCAATGGCAAGGTTCATCCCCGTCCGATGCCCCCACGCGCCCGATGTTACGGTGCCAACGACCTTGCCGTCTTGCATCAGCGATGCACCACCGTGCGCCACCCGATCCGCGCACAGAACCTCCATCAACACGCGCCGCTTCACCGGCCCCGTATCGCGCCGCGCCTCCAATGCTGCCCGCCCGACGAAATCATCCTTCTGCCAGTTCACAAAGCGGCCCAGCCCCGTCTCGATCGGGTCAAACTCTGTCAACAGGTCAGATTTCCAATGCAGGAAGTCCTTCTCCAGCCGCATCGACTCAACCGCCCGCGCCCCGAAAAGCCGCATCCCATGCTCTTTGCCTGCTGCCCGCAGCGCCGAATATGCGGCATACAGCTGGTTATTCAGCACATGAATCTCATAGGCCAATTCGCCCGAGAAGCTCACCGCCATCACCACCGCTGGCGCGATCCCAACAAACGCCTCCCTGACCGAAAGCCACGGGAACGCCTCCGCCGACCAATCCTCCCGCGATACCGCCTGCATGACCGCCCGCGCCTTCGGCCCTGCAACGATCAGAATGGTCATGTCATTGGTCAGGCAGCGGATCTGCAAGTCCTCCCCCGCCCCCACATGCGCCTGAAGCCAGTCCATGTCATGTTGCTCAGCCGCCGCCGCCGCCCCATACCAAATGCGCCCCTGCCCGCGCGTACTGTCGGGCAAACGCGCCAGCGTCGCCTCGGCCTTGATCATACCGTGATGATTGAGCAGATAAGTCAGCCCCACCCGCCCAGCGCGGCGCGGCACCCGCCCGCACACCATCCGGTCGAGGAACGCCTCCGCGTCGGCTCCTGTAATCTCGTAGCGCGTAAAGCCGTTCACCTCGGCCAGACCAACAGCGCCATGCACCGCTGCAATCTCCTCGGCGATCACATCCTCAACGTTGCTCCGCCGGAAGCCGTGTTCCTCCTCAAACTCCGGCGTCGGCATGAAGTAATCCGCCCGCTCCCAGCCGTTGACGACCGTGAAATGCGCGCCCTCCGCCGCCAGAACCGGCGTCAGCGGCGTAGTCTTGATCGGTCGCCCCGCAGGGCGATGCTCATGCGGGAACTCGAAGCGGAACTCGTTTTGATATTCCTCAATCGCCTTCAGCGCACACAGCTCGACATTGCCATGCCCCGTGAACCGGCGCGGATCGAGCGGCCATGTATCGTAGCAAGCCTCCCCATGCACGATCTGCTGCGCCAACAGCCAGCCATGCCCGCCGCCTTCACCCAATCCGGCCCGCAGCCCGATGATGCAAAACGCATTGCGCTTACCGGGGATCGGGCCAACCAACGGCGCTCCGTCAATCGAATAGGTGATCGGCCCGTTTACCACCGATTTTATCCCAACTTCCGTCAGCGCCGGCATCCGCGCAAACGCACCCTCCAGCACATCCGTGATCCGGTCGAGATCGTCAGGGCAAAGATCATTGACGAAATGCGGGTCGATCCCGTCCATCCCCCATGTCCGGCAGCCTTGCTCATAAAACCCCACCAACAGGCCAAACTTCTCCTGCCGCGAATAAAAATCGCTGATCGGGCAGCGGATCAGCGGCATCCGGTGCCCCGCCTCGCGGATCGCCGGTATTTCCTCGGTGATGAAATACTGATGCTCCATCGACATCACGGGGTGATGCACCCCCATCATCGCGCCCACTTCATTCACGCGGTAGCCGCAGGCGTTGACCACGATATCGGCATGCACCTCGCCCTTCGGCGTGCTGACGATCCATGTATCGTCTTTCAACTGCCGCAGCGCGGTCACTGGCGTGTGGCGGTGGACCTCCGCACCCGCCTTCCGCGCCCGCCGCGCCAGCGCTTGGCACAGTTGCGCGGGGTCAATGTCACCGTCCAGCGGATCCCACAGCCCGCCCACAAGGTTCTCGGTCGAAATCAGCGGATGCCGCCGCGCGCATTCCTCCGCATCGAGGATTTCGAAATGCACATCCATGCCCCGCGCCATCGAGGCAAAATGCCGATAACCGTCCATTTGCGCTTGTGTATTGGCAAGCCTGATGCCGCCATCGCCGTGGTGGTAGTTGATCGGGTAATCGGGGTCGTCGGCCAGTTCCTTGTACAGCGCGATGGAATGGCTCTTCAGCCCGACCATCGTCTGGTTCATGCCAAAATTCGTCACCTGCGCCGCCGAATGCCATGTGGTGCCAGAGGTCAGCTCGTCGCGCTCAAGCAGCATCACATCCGTCCAGCCTTCCTGCGTCAGATGATAGAGCGTCGAGCATCCGGCGATTCCGCCACCGATCACCACAACTTTTACCTGCGTCTTCATGCACGCCTCCCCAATTTTCCTGACCCTCCCTCTTGCCCGTACTCCGATCAAGCACCGCGCAAGAGTTTCGAAAAATTCGAAACTCCGTTTCCATTTTTAGCGCATAACGGCCATGCCACTTGCCAGCAGGCCCAACCGCGCGGTTTGATGCCTGAAAGCTGGCAGAGGGGGCCCATGTCCGAGGCAAAGACCATTCGTAGCGGTGGCCGCATCGAAAAGCGCCGCCAGCGACAGGCGCCGCCGGTCAACCCCGCCCCTCCCGGTCAGCGCGGCGGCCAGTACCAGCCGCTTGCCCCGCCAGAGATCCGCGCAATCTACGACACCGCCCTCCGGCTCTTGGCGGAACTGGGCATGGGCGAGGTGCCCGCCCGCCTCCGTAACGACCTGTTGAAAGCCGGCGCGGTGGATCACGGCGACGGGCGCATCCGTTTCCCCTCCGCACTGGTAGAGGACGCCATCGCAGCCGCCGCCAAACGCTTCCCGCTGCACGGGCGCGATCCATCGCGCAGTATCGAGGTCGGCGGCGATGCGGTCCATTTCGGCACCGGCGGCGCTGCGGTACAAACGCTTGATCTCGATACCGCCCACTACCGCCCCTCAACGCTGGGCGACTTGCATGATTTCACCCGCCTGCAAGACCGGCTCGAAAATGTGAGCTGGTTCACCCGCTGCTGCGTCGCCACCGACGTGCCCGATGTCACTGCCCTTGATGTCAACACCGCCTATGCGCTGATCACCAACACCACAAAGCCCGTCGCCACGTCCTTCACCGTGGCCGAAAGCGTCGCCCCCATCGTCGCCATGCTCGATATCGCCGCGGGCGGCACGGGCGCTTTCGCAGCACGCCCGTTCCTTAAGGCCCATATCAGCCCCGTGATCTCGCCCATGCGCTTTGGTGAGGACGCGATCGACGTGCTCTATGCCTGCCTCGATCACAACATCCCCGTTTCCTGCATCACCGCCGCGCAGTCGGGCGCCACCGCCCCCGCCACGCTCGCGGGTTTCCTCGCACAGTCGCTGGCCGAAACGCTCGGCAGCCTCGTCTGTGTCCACGCGATCAAGCGCGGCCATCCGATGATCTTTTCCAACTGGCCCTTGGTGATCGACCTCCGCACAGGCGCTTTCGCCGGCGGCGGCGGGGAGATCGCGGTGCTCAATGCCGCCTCCGCACAAATCTCCAACTGGCTCGGCCTGCCCTCTGGCGTCGCTTCATCGATGACCGATGCCAAGGCGATCGATGCCCAATATGGTCTGGAGAAAGGCATCACCGCCCTCGCCGCTGGCCTCGCGGGGGGCAACCTGATCTACGAAAGCTCCGGCATGACCGCCTCCCTCCTCGGCGCCAGCTTCGAGGCGTTCGTGATCGACAATGATATGCTTGGCGCGATCTATCGCAGCCTGCGCGGCATCGAAGTGACCGAAGAAACCCTCGGCTACGACGCCATCTGCGCCGCCATCCTTGGCGAGGGGCACTTCCTCGGCAGCCCGCAAACCTATGCCGCGATGGAGCGGGACTATCACTACCCCGTTCTGGCCGACCGCGACCCACCGATCACATGGCACGAGAAAGGCACGCCCGATATCTGGGGCCGCGCCCGCGAGCGCGCCCGCGCGATCCTGCGCGATCATCACCCCGCCTACCTGTCAGATGAACAAGACGCCGACATCCGCCGCCATTTCACGATCCTGACACCGCCGCGCTGATACCACGCTAGCCATCACTCGCTTCCAGCAAGCGAAAGTCCGGCGTCAGCCACGGCGCCCGCGCCAGAACCGGCGCGATCAACTGCGTCTCGATCAGCCGCCGGACAGGTGCTTCCACCATCTCAGCCAAGGCTTCCGGCAATGTCTCCTGCCGGAACAGCGATAGCTGCCGCGCGAAACCTGCGCCCGGAAAGGGCAGCGCCGCGATTTGCGCATGATCCGCCTCGCTACAGGCCGCCAATGTCAGCGCTGTTGTGACGGTCCAAGCCTGCCCTGCCGCAATCAACGGCAGCATCGCGGGCGTGCTTTCAAACTCCATCCGCGAAGGCACCACCCGCCGCATCCGGCGGAATTGCAGCTCGATCCGCCGCCCGATCATCATCGTCTTACTGTACCGCAAGAAGGGTAGCCCTGCCTCTCCCGTCAGGTAGGCATCTGGCTGCGCCGTCCCCGCCCGTGGCGCGAGGATGATATAGGGATCACGCAAAAGCGGCGTCTCGATCACCCGCCCGCCGCGCCCGTCAAGCGCGGCTGCGATGCCGATGTCGATATCCTCACCCTCCAACAGTGCCAGAATGTCATGGCTGGGCCGTGTCAGGAACGACAAATCACAAGAGCGCAAATCCCGCACCAATTGCGCGGCAACCGTCGGCGTGACCTCCCTGTCCAGTTCCTCGATCGCCGCAATCCTTAACACTCGCACCAATGCCCCCGGATCGCGCGACCAAATCTCCGAAACCCCTTTGCGCAACTGCCCCAAAGCCTCGTCCGCACGCCGGATCAGGATCGCCCCCTCCTGCGTCAGCGCCATTGGCCGCTTACCGTGATCCACCAGCGCAACACCCACCGCTGCTTCGAGGCAGGTCAGATGGTGCGATACCGTGCTGGTGGATATGCCCAAGCGCCGCGCCGCCTCTTGCACGGAGCCGCCCCGCGCCACCGCTTGAAAGACCTCCAGCCATTTCAGGCTCAACTGCGTGCGTTCCATAGCGCCTCATAGTTTCGATATTTTCGAAGTTACGCCGCCGCAGATCACTCTTGCAAGGCTCCTGACACCCCTGCAAAAAGCGCAAATGGCTGGACGCCCCGCCGCCCATGCCCCATGAATATGATCAAATTGCTGCTTTTCAGCTTGAGTCGGAGACTGACATGACAATTGGGCACCCCGCCCCCGGCGCGCTCACCGGCCTGCGTATCCTCGATCTCAGCCGCGTGCTGGCAGGGCCGACCGCGACGCAGCTTCTGGGTGATCTTGGCGCTGATGTGATCAAGATCGAAAACCCGAAGACCAAAGGCGACGACACCCGCGCTTGGGGGCCGCCCTACGTCACCGGCGCCGATGGCGCCGCAACCGATCTCAGCGCCTATTTCAACAGCGCCAACCGCAACAAACGCTCGGTTTCTGTTGATCTCGCCACGCCCGAGGGGCAATCCATCATCCGCCAGATCGCCGCGCAATGCGATGTGGTGATCGAGAACTTCAAGCCCGGCGCGCTCGCGAAATACGGGCTGGATCACGAAAGCCTGCTCACCGCCCACCCCGCGCTTGTCTGCTGCTCGATCTCCGGCTTCGGCCAGACAGGGCCGAACAGCAACAAACCCGGCTACGATCTTCTGGCGCAAGGCTATGGCGGCATCATGAGCCTCACTGGCGAGGCCGAGGGCGAGCCGATGAAGGTCGGCGTCGCCATCGCCGATGTCATGTGCGGCATGTATGCGACCGTCGCCATCCTCGCGGCCCTGCGCCACCGCGACGCGACAGGTGAAGGTCAGCATATCGACCTCGGCCTTGTGGACACGCAAATGGCGTGGCTCATCAACCAAGGCACCAATTACCTCACCAGCGGCAAGGTTCCGGTGCGGCGCGGCAACGGGCACCCCAATATCGCGCCCTATCAAGTCTATGCCGCGGCAGATGGGCATGTGATCATCGCCGTCGGCAATGACGGGCAGTTCCGCCGCTTCTGCGATGCGCTGACCTTGGGCGCGCTCCCCGATGACCAGCGCTTTGCCACCAACCCCGCCCGCGTCGCCAACCGCGACGCGCTGAACGCGGTGCTCGGCCCCGTTCTGGCAAGCCGCAACGCAGCGGATATCATCACGATGATGGAGGGAGCAGGCGTCCCCGCTGGCCCCGTCCACACGCTCGATCAGGTGTTTTCCTCCGATCAGGCCATCGCCCGCGAGATGGTCGTTGAGATGACCCACCCCGCCAGCGGCGGCACCGTTCCAATGCTCGGCAACCCGATCAAGATGTCGCGCACGCCGGTCAGCTATCGCCACGCGCCGCCTAGCTTCGGCGAACATACCGATGAGGTGCTCGCCGAACTGGGGATCACGCCACCCAAGGACTAGAGCGGCTGATCAACCCGCGCCACCACGCGCACATTGCCTCGGCACGCCGTGGGCCAGACCAGATGCACCTCGTCCTTCGCCAATCCCTCCGCCGCCTTGGCATAGGGCGCGGCATAGACGGCTGCATTACTGGCATCGCTGATCTTGCCCTGCGGCGCGACCGCCTCCACCACCCGCGCCCGCCCACCAAACGGCAGGTACGGCGCGGCAGAAATAACCCATGTCTGCGCATTGCTCGCTTGCGTATGGTCCAGCGTCACAGGGTTGATCGCCGGTTCATCAACCGCGTTGAACGTATTCGCCGCAAACGTCAGATTACGCATCCGCGTGTAGTTGAGATCCGCGAAACTGGTATCCACCTTCTCGATCCGCACCACATTGCCATTCAGCGTGCGGAACACGTTCGACACCACCGAAAGCCCATGAATGTAATGGTCCGGCCCGTACGGCTTCACCACGATCCAGTTAAAATAGGGCGCCACATCACTGGCGGTAAAGATATTGCCGGTGATCGTTAGCCCGCCGAATGAATACTGCGCGCCCAGCGCGGGGTCGGCCTCGTGTTCGTTGGTCCATTCGATATAGTTGTTGTCGATATAGTTGCCGGTAATCACGCTCATGCAATTGGCCGAAGTCAGGACGATCCCGCCCAAGCGCACACCGTTCACCTCGTTATCCCCGTGGAACCAGTGATTGCCGGTGATCAGATGCCCTGTCCCGTGCAGAATGCAGAAATGCTTGAACCGCACCACCCGCGTGTCGCGGATCTTGATGTCGTTACCGTTGACGTTGAATCCGATGGTCTTGCGCTGCGACACCGGCAGCGCCTGCTCGTCCGAGAGGAACTGACAGCGATCGATCAGCATCCCTTGGCAGCCGGTGCCGATCGAGGTCAGCCCACGGTCGCGCGGCTTGGTCAGAAAGCAGTCCCGCAAGTTAAACGCCAAGCCCCCCGGCGCCAGCATGATGCCGCTGGCAACGCCCTCGCATTGGAACTCCACATCCTCGAAACTGAATTTCGATAGCGAGTCGAAGCCTGAGAAATCCAGCAAGTAGCGAAACCGCGTGAAGGTGAAAATCTGTGTCCCTTCCGCGTCGTAGAGCGGTTGCGACAGGGTGATCGTCTGTCCAACCGTATCAACCGCCTGCACATAGACCTCGCGCCCGACCCCTGTGCCCGTCACCAACGCGCCCACCGGCACCGCCGCCGCATTGAGCACATTGCTGAGGGTGAGTGGCGCAGCAGGCGCATAGCTCGCCTGCGATGTCACCACCTGCGGATCCCACGCCGCCCCGTTCACCGGCTCCAACTGGCCGTTACGGATCACCCTGCGGATGGCAAAGCTTGTGCGGTCCGGAACTGCCGCCTGCATGTCCACCGGCGAGGTGAGGGAGATGCTCCTCCCGTTCAGGTCAAGGCTCTCATAATCAGAAAATGAAAGCAGTGCCTGAAAAGCTTTCTTAAAAGCCAATTCTTCATCGCCAAATGCATCCGCATAAGTCACAAAATCAAAATTCTTGCGCAGGATCAAATGCCGGTCGGCAGGCTGCGTCACGGTCCCGACGAAGTGCACCTGATTGTCCAATGTCACGTCTTGAGCCAGATAATATTCGCCCGCCGAGACAAGCACTTCACGGCCATTGGCATCCGCGTCAGCAGCCTCGAATGCGGCGCTGTCATCCGTCACCCCATCGCCTGCCGCGCCATAGTCGCGCACGTCAACGACGCCCATCATGTCGCGCAGGAAATACCCCGTGACATCGGTGATCGTCAGGTCATCGACCCGCACCGCCGCGCCGCCACCACCAAGGATATCAATGCCGATATGCCCGTAATCAGCCCCCTGCCAGACAAGGTCCACACCCTGCCGCGCGCCGGTGCCGATGATCGCGCGCAACTCCACCACCTGCCCGTAGCCCGTCAACTGTACCGCCGTCGCCGCCTCGGTCATGCCCGTCACATGACCAGACTGATCAGCGGCCCACCCCGCGATCCGCACCGCGGGCAGTGGCCCCGCGACAGCCTTCACCCGCACCCGAACCTCCAGATAACAGCCGGGTAGGATCGGCGTCCGCCCCATGTAGCGCAGCTTGGTCGGGTTGGCGCTGGCGAGGATCTCAAGGCACCCGCCAAAATCCTGATCCGCTGGCACGAAAGCCCCCGGCCCTGATCCGGCATAGGTATCCGAGCCGGGGGTGCCATCGCCCGCCGACCACACATCCAGCCCATCCTCAAACTGGGGCGGCATCAGCGCCAGCCCGTCCGTTACCGCCTTGTTCATCGATGCCGCCTCCACTCGCTTTGCGTTCGCGGGGCAGCATGGGGGCACGCGCGTTAACCGCGCCTCGCCCCTCCGTCACGGTGCATTCTGCGGGCGCTAGACCCCCACACCGGGCGCCGGCACAATGCTCACGCCGTTGATCTGCCAACCAGCATCGGTTTCGATCATCAGGTAATCCAGCACATGGGTTACGCCTTGCGGGTCGCGCAAGATCAGCGATTGCACATAGCCGCCCGCTTCCGGCCTGATGCCCAGGAACCGCAATTCACGGTTATCCCACACCATCGGATAGCCCTGCTGAACCATCCGGCCAAAGTTTTCCGGCGTGCCAAAAAGCTGCCGGATCGTCGGACTTGCATAAGTAAAGGCCTCGTCTACGTCTCGCGCGAGAAAGGCCTCCATCTGGGCGCGAATGGTGCTTTCAATCGCGCCGCGGTCTTGTGCCTGCAACGGCAATGCAAGGCACGCTGCAAGCGCGCCAGCCGCCAGAATTCGGATCATCGGTCACTCTCCTGTCCTGCGGTATCGTCACTGATACGCAGAACAGGCCCGCCCAGATCACTTCTGGGTCAGGTGGCCAGCTCGCCCTTCAGGGCCGCCTCGATCAGGGCGATGGTTTCTTCGAC
The DNA here is from genome assembly GCF_040931995.1 of Pelagovum sp. HNIBRBA483. Lineage (NCBI taxonomy): Bacteria > Pseudomonadati > Pseudomonadota > Alphaproteobacteria > Rhodobacterales > Paracoccaceae > Pelagovum > Pelagovum sp. HNIBRBA483. The sequence continues at coordinate 829,210 of NZ_CP162412.1, read as the reverse complement.
GCCATAAAGCGCGATAAATCCGCCAAAACGCGGCCCTTGGGTGGCGCCCAGCAGCACTTCATAAAGGCAAGAGAACCACGCCCTCAGCGGCTCGAACCCGTGGTTCTTGCCAATCGCAAACACCACCGATTGCAGGAACTCGTCGTCAGCGTAATTAACCTCCGGCAACGGCTCATCGGCCTTGCCCGCATCCGCGTTCTTCTGCGCGATGGCGTCGAGCGCGACTTTCTCGTCCTTCAGCGCCGCGATCAGGTTCTCCAGCGCTGCGCGCTCCTGATCCGTCGGCAGGCGGAACTGGCGCGTCGGCTTCACATGGTCCTGATAATAGCGCACGGCAAAGCCCGCCGCCGCATCCAGATCAGGGTTCGCCTCGGGGCTCGCATCCGGCGCATAGCGGTTGATAAAGCCCCACATCGCCGCGCGATCCTCCGCGCCCGATACACTGGCAAGGTTCAAGAGCATCGCAAACGGCACAGTCAGCGTCGAGGCCGGCACATCATGCCCGTGAATGTGATAGACGGGGTTGTTCAGCTTCGCCTTCTCGTCCTGATCGGGATAGGCCCGCAACTGTTGGTGATATTCGTCCACCATCTTCGGGATCACATCCCAGTGCATCCGCTTCGCGGTCTTGGGCTTTTGATACATGAAGTAGCTCAGGCTCTCAGTCGCGGCATAGCTCAGCCACTCGTCAATCGTCAGCCCGTTGCCCTTGGATTTCGAGATCTTCTGACCCTCTTCATCAAGGAACAGCTCATAGGTGAAGTGGTTCGGCTTCCGCCCGCCCAAAATCTCGCAAATCCGGTCATAGATCGGCGTATTGGTCGAGTGGTCCTTGCCATACATCTCGAAGTCCACATCCAGCGCCGCCCAGCGCGCGCCGAAATCGGGCTTCCACTGGAACTTCACATTGCCGCCCGTGACCGGCAGCGTCCATTCGCGGCCCGTCTCGTCATCAAAGGTGATGGTGCCTTCCTTCGCATCCACATGCTTGATCGGCACATAGAGCACACGGCCCGTCTCCGGATGGATCGGCAGGAAGATCGAATAGGTCTGCTGGCGCTCCTCGCGCAGCGATTTCAGCATCACCGCCATGATGTCGTCGTAGCACTCACACGCCCGCATCAGAGTCTCGTCAAAGCGCCCGTCGCCGTAGAACTCGGTGGCAGAGTAAAACTCGTATTCAAAGCCAAACGTATCGAGGAACCGGCGCAGCATCGCGTTGTTATGATGGCCAAAGCTCTCAAACTCGCCAAACGGGTCCGGCACGCTGGTCAGCGGCTTTTGCACATTGGCATGCAGCAGCTCTTGGTTCGGCACATTGTCCGGTACCTTGCGCATCCCGTCGAGATCGTCCGAGAAACAGATCAACCGCGTCGGAATATCCGAAATCACCTCAAAGGCACGGCGAATCATCGTCGTGCGCAACACTTCGCCAAACGTCCCGATATGCGGCAGGCCCGAGGGGCCATAGCCTGTCTCGAACAACACATGGCCCTTCTCGGGCGGCGCCTTTTCGTAGCGTTTCAGCAGGGCGCGGGCTTCTTCAAAGGGCCAGGCCTTGCTTGTCATCGCCGCGTCGCGCAGATTTGCCATAGTGTTTCTCGTTTGTTGCACGCGCCCCCGATGGGCGCATTCCGGCGTCTCCCTATTGCGGGGGGGCGTCGGCGTCAATAAATGTGAACCAAATCGAAAAGGAAAACCCCCATGAACGACGTTGCCGCACTGACCCCCCAAGACGCGCTTGTCGCGCTGATGATCTCCGTCTCGGCCTCAGACGAAGACATCCGCACAGCCGAGCTGGTGCGCATCAATAACGTCGTCAATCACCTGCCGATATTCGCCGATTACGCGGTCGAGCACCTGCCACAAGTCTCGCATATCGTCTTTGATATGCTGGAAAAAGAAGACGGCCTCGATCAGCTTTTCGACATGATCCGCGATGTCCTGCCCGAACGCCTGTTTGAAACGGCCTACGCTTTCGCCTGTGACGTGGCCGCCGCCGATGGCCGGATCTACGGCCCCGAGGCGCGCATGCTCGAAGAAATCCGCCACGAGCTGAACATCGACCGCCTGCATGCCGCCGCCATCGAGCGCGGCGCGCGGGCGCGTCACATGGTGCTTTAAGCGGCTGGCGCTAAATCCCCGCCCAATGCGCCAGCATCCTCTGGCGCATCCGTACCGAGCGGCCATTCCAGCTCCGCGCCCCGCGCGGACGCTCCATGCCGCTGCCCTTGCTGGCTTCGCGGGTTTCCAGATCGGCGGTGAAAATGGTAAAGACATGCTCCTTGCCTGCCACATCCGTCAGATAGCCGCCCAAACCCGCAACAAAATTCAGCGTGCCCGTTTTCGCCAACATCCCCGCCACCGGATGCTGCACCGGCCCGCCCTGATTGTTGCGCAATGCCCGCTCCGGCATCAAAGGCTTGAGGAGGTCATGCGCCTTCTCGCTGGCCAGCATCCGCACCAAAGCCCGCGCCGACACCCGCGAGCGGTCGCCCAGCCCCGAATGATCCACAAACCGCGCCGCGCTGCCGGTGGTGTCCAGCATCCAACGCCCCATCTCGCGGCCCGATGCCTCCAAGCTGGGGATCCCATCCGCCCGCGCTTTCGAGGCCGACAGCCCGATCATTTCGGCCATCAGGTTATTCGAACTTTCCAATGTATCGCGCACGATATCGGCCAGCCCCGCGCTTTCGTGCAGCGTCAACAAGGCAACACCATGCGCGGGCGGCAAGGCGTCAAGTGCACTGGGCGGCCTGCCGATCTTGACGTCCATCCCGCTCAGCAACACATGCGCCACATCCGCGACGTAAAGCGGCGGAAAACGCACCGGCAACCAGCGGCCGCCATGGTCCCTGAGCGCGCTCTGCGCCACGCTCCACACATCCCGCCCGGCGGCCTCGTCAAAATCGAACACCGGCGCGCCACGATCCTCGGCTGCAATCTGCGCGACGGTCACCCCCGGCCGGTAATAGCGCCCACGCGCATCCAGCGTCAGGTCGATCTTGCCCGCATTGGGCATCCATTCAAAGAACACGCGGTTATAATTCAGGCTCAACCCCGAGATAGAGGGGTTGTAGCCGAAATGTGCCATCTGGTCCCCGTCGATCTGGAAGCTGTAGGGCAGCGCCCCGCCCCATGCCTGCACCCCGCCGCGTACCTCGCGCAGGCCTTGCGTGACCAACCGCTCCATCAACCGGCCCAGCTCGTCGGTCTGCAAGGTCGGATCACCACCACCGGCAATGATCAGGTTGCCTTGCAAGACCCCATCTTCAATCGGGCCTGACGCCAAAATCTGCGTCAGGAAACGGTGCTGCGGCCCCAATGTATCGAGCGCATAAAGCGCCGTCGCGGTCTTGGCGACGCTCGCTGGCGGCAGCCCTGTCGCGACGTTCCCTTGGCTCAAGAGCGCCCCCTCCGGCCTCGCTTCTGCAAGGGCAAAGCTCACCGGCCCACCCAAACGCGCTTCGCGGACCCAGCCCGCCTCGGGGCTTTCAAGATAGCTCTCCAGCCGCGCAGGGCGTTGTCGCGGAAGGCGCGTGCTAACCGGGGCATCCGCCAAAGCCGCGCTGCCGATCCACCCCGCCATTCCGGCCAATGCTGCTCTGCGCGTCAGGCCTCTGCTCATTCTGCGTTGCTCCGGTCTTCTTTTGCCGCCCATGCGCCCGCCTGCCGCAACGCGGTCGAGCTGTCAGGCCGCATCGGCATATTCACAAAACACCAGCGCGGCGCTGGCCCCGCGGCCAACAGCCCCGCCGCCGCATCCGGCAACCGCGCTGCGCGGTAAATCCGCGCCGTCCGCGACTGCCGCGCCGCCATCCGCGTCTCCGGCCGCGCCATCACGCCCACGGGCACCCGCGCCATGATCTCGTCTGCGGCTTTCCAGCGATGAAACTGCGCCAGATTATCCGCGCCCATTAGCCAGACAAACCGCACACCCCGATACCGTTCCTGAAGGGCCGCGATCGTTTCGGCGGTGTAGCGGGTGCCCAATTTCGTCTCCAGATCGGTCACAGTGACCATCGGATGCGCCATTTCGGCCCGCGCCTGCGCCAGCCGCGCGTCCAGCGGCGCTGGCCCTGCATCTTTCAGCGGGTTGGCGGGGCTCACCAGCCACCACAGTTGGTCCAGACCGAACCGCCGCAGCGCCACTTTCGACAGATGCACATGCCCGCCATGCGCCGGATCAAACGATCCGCCCAGCAGGCCCACGACCTGCCCCGCACGCGCCACTGGCCATCCTGCCCGCATCGTTGCTGTTGCCTCTCCCGTCATGCCCGCCAGAAATTGCGTCCACCTGCCGGAATGTAAAGCCCGTTTTGCCACACCGCCCCTTTCCCCCGCCCGTCAGCATCGCTATCTAGGGCCAAATCGCGATTAGCGGAGGAAGAAAGCCCCGATGTCCAAATATCAGTTCGTTTATTTCATGGACGGCGTGTCCAAGACCTACCCCGGCGGCAAGAAGGTGTTCGAAAACATCCGCCTCAACTTCCTGCCCGGCGTGAAGATCGGCGTCGTCGGCGTCAACGGCGCGGGTAAATCCTCGCTGCTGAAGATCATGGCCGGTCTCGACAAAGACTTCTCTGGTGAGGCTTGGGCGGCCGAGGGCGCCAAGGTCGGCTACCTGCCGCAGGAGCCGCATCTCGAAGAGAGCCTCAACGTCCGCGATAACGTCATGCTCGGCGTTGCCGAGAAAAAAGCCAAGCTCGACCGCTATAACGAGCTGGCGATGAACTACAGCGACGAAACCGCCGATGAAATGGCCCAGTTGCAGGACCAGATCGACGCCGAAAACCTCTGGGATCTCGACAGCCAGATCGACATCGCGATGGAAGCCCTGCGCTGCCCCGCCGATGATGCCGATGTCGCCACCCTCTCGGGCGGTGAACGCCGCCGCGTCGCCCTTTGCAAGCTGCTGCTCGAAGCGCCCGACATGCTGCTCCTCGACGAACCGACCAACCACCTCGATGCCGAAACTATCGCATGGCTCCAGCAGCACCTGATCGACTACAAAGGCACGATCCTCATCGTCACCCACGACCGTTACTTCCTCGACGATATCACCGGCTGGATTCTCGAACTCGACCGTGGCCGTGGCATCCCCTACGAGGGCAACTATTCCAGCTGGCTGGAGCAAAAAGCCAAGCGGCTTGAGCACGAGGCCCGCGAGGACAAGGCCAAGCAAAAGACGCTCGAGCGAGAGCTTGAGTGGATGCGCGCTGGTGCCAAGGCCCGTCAGGCCAAGCAAAAGGCCCGCATCAACGCCTATAACGAGCTTGCCGAGCAATCCGAGCGCGAAAAGGTCGGCCGCGCCCAGATCGTCATCCCCAACGGCCAGCGCCTTGGTGGGAAAGTGATCGAGGTCGAAGGCCTCAAGAAGGCAATGGGCGACAAGCTCCTGATCGAAGATCTCAGCTTCTCGCTGCCGCCCGGCGGCATCGTCGGCGTCATCGGCCCCAACGGCGCGGGTAAATCGACGCTCTTCAAGATGCTCACCGGGCAAGAAAACCCCGATGAAGGCTCCGTCGAGCTGGGCGACACCGTGCAGCTTTCCTATGTGGACCAGAGCCGCGACTCGCTCGACCCGAATAAGACGGTGTGGGAAGAGATTTCCGGCGGCGCCGAGCTGATCAAACTGGGCGATGCCGAGGTGAACTCCCGCGCCTATTGCGGCTCATTCAACTTCAAAGGCGGTGACCAGCAAAAGAAGGTCGGCCTGCTGTCGGGCGGTGAACGCAACCGCGTGCATATGGCCAAACTGCTGAAGTCAGGCGGCAACGTGCTGCTGCTCGACGAACCGACCAACGACCTCGACGTGGAAACCCTCCGCGCGCTTGAGGATGCGCTTGTCGATTTCGCTGGCTGCGCCGTGGTGATCTCGCACGACCGCTTCTTCCTCGACCGTATCTGCACCCACATCCTCGCCTTCGAAGGCGAGGCACATGTGGAGTGGTTCCAAGGCAACTTCGAAGATTACGAAGAAGACAAAAAGCGCCGCCTCGGCCCCGATGCGATGGAACCGAAGCGGATCAAATACAAGAAGTTCACCCGCTAAAACACCAAGCGCCGCCGCCCATCACTGGGCCGCGGCGCAGCGTTCCACCCTCCTGCAAACGCACTTTATCCTCTCACATCCGCACACCCTCCAAGCCGCGCGCCCAGCCCAGCCAAATCGCTGTGCCGAGCGGGCGGCCCAGCGATGGGCGGGCAGCCGAAACGGCTGCTATCCCGCCCGCCACCTCACAGCACCAGCGCCACCGCCCACATGCCCAGCCCGAAGGCCGTGTGCGCCACGAGGCCCATCGCGCGGCCCTTCCATGGCGCGTCGGTCTTTGATGCACCCATTCCCAGCCCCATCCCGGGCTGCAACAGGAACCACCCCGCCGCGATCGTCAGCAGCGCGAAAATCCACACCGGCAGGAAGCTCGGCACCGCCAGCCATTGCGGCCCCGCGATCAGCACCCAGATCACACCATAGGCCACGCCCACTGCGTAATGCATGATCCAGCCCAGCCGCAGCTCTCCCTCCAGCGGAGCGGTGGCGCCGATATCCTCATGCATCACCACACCGCGCGGCAAATAGCCGAACCACCGGCCCACCATCGCCCAGTTCGGCAGCGGTTGTCCCGCAAGCCGGTTCAGCACCAGCGCCCAAAGGTCCATCGCCACCGTGCCACCCAGCCCGATCAGGATGCCCGCAATCCAAAGGTTGTCCATTCTGTCCCTCCCGTTTTGCCCCAGCATCGCCGCAGGCGTCCAATCTCGCAAGCACCCTCTTGAATTCCGCACCAAAACATTCCACTTATGAAATGTATTTAAACGCAGGAGTTCCCATGTCCTATACGATTGACCGCCACATCCCCGACGCGACGATTGACGAGGTCGATGCCCGCACCCGCAGCGCACTTGGCGCGCACGGCTTCGGCGTCCTGACAGAGATCGACGTTCAAGCCACGATGAAAAAGAAAATCGACAAGGATATGGACGGCTACCGCATCCTCGGCGCCTGCAACCCGTCCATGGCATGGGAGGCCATCGGCATGGAGCCAAAGGTCGGCGCCATGCTGCCCTGTAACGTTATCCTGCGGGCCGAGAATGGCGGCGTCACCGTCTCCGCGATCGACCCGCAAGCCTCCATGTCCGCGATTGACAATGACGGGCTAAAATCCGTCGCCGGTCAAGTCCGCACCATGCTCGAAGCGGTGGTCGCGGAAGTCTGATCCAAGCGCATGGGCGGCGGCTATTGCCCCGCCCATTGCACGATCCCCGCCATTGGCATCGCACCGGCCTGCCGCTTCGCCTCGCGGCCCTTCTCGAACTTCACCATCGTCGGAATACCGCGAATATTGTAGCTCTGGCCCGCTTTCGGCTCGGCTTCGGTGTTCACCTTCACCAGCCGCGCACGGCCCTTCAACATCCCCGCCGCCTTCGAGAATTCCGGCGCCATCATCCGGCACGGCCCGCACCACGGCGCCCAGAAATCCACCACCAGTGGCAGGTCGTCATTGCGCGCCGCTTTTTGCAAGGTCTGGAAGTCGATCTCCACCGCTTTTTCGGAGACCAGTTTCGCGCCACAGGCCGCGCATTTCGGACCCGCGCCGAGCTTTTCCTCCGGCACACGGTTAACCTGCATGCAGTCCAGACAGGTGATTTTCAATCCGGCCATGATCGCCTCCAAAAATATATGCTGAAATTATAATATGTAGTCTTGCCGCCTCGTTCAAGCCATGTTGCACTTGATGGCAGCGCAGCGTCATTCCATGACATTCCCCTTGATTTATTTTGGCGTCGCCCCCATATGCGCCGTGCAAGTTACTCTATCGACCACTGTCTCCTTCTACGGCCCAGTACTTCGATTAGCACTGACGAGCCGACCCGCTACAATTCCGTGAGCGGTTAATACAAGGAGACTACGGATGGCTAACGGCACCGTAAAATGGTTCAACACCACCAAAGGCTACGGCTTCATCGCCCCCGAGGGCGGCAGCAAGGACGTATTCGTTCACATTTCCGCTGTAGAGCGTTCCGGCCTCACCGGCCTGCAGGAAGATCAGAAGGTCACCTTCGACATCCAGCCCGGCCGCGATGGTCGCGAATCCGCGATCAACATCGCAATCGCCTAAGCCTTTAAAGCTTTGGTTTGGAAGGCCGTCCGCATGTCGGGCGGCCTTTTTTGTTGGCAGTGCCGCGTCGCGCGCCTATTGGGCGCCGCCTTCCGCCGCTTGCTCGACCAATTCCGCGACCACCGGCCCCATATCGGCCACGATCGCCGCAACGCCATCCGCATTCGGGTGAATGCCATCCGCCTGCATGAACCGCGCCCGCGCCGCGCCCACGTCGCCTTCCTCTGCGGTTAATCCGCGAAAGAAGCTTTCGTAATAAAGCGCGTCATATGCGCTGGCCAGTTCGGGATACATCGCATCAAAGGCGTCCTTGTAGTCTGGCCCGTAATTGCTCGTGGCCTGCATCCCCACCACCAAAACGGGCAATTCCCGCGCGGCGGCCTCAGCCAATATCCCGTCCAGATTGGCGCGGCTCGCCTCCGGTGGCAGCCCCCGCAAGAGGTCATTGCCACCCAGCGCCACGATCATCGCATCCACCTCCGGCGTCAGGCTCCACCCCACGCGGGAAAGCCCCCCCGCCGTGGTATCACCCGAAACACCGGCGTTGATCATCACCACGTCATGGCCCTGCGCATCGAGCCATGCCTGCATCTGCGGCACAAAGCCCTCGGCCTGCGGCAAACCATAACCTTGGGTCAGGCTGTCGCCCAACGCCACCACCGTCACCGGCTCCGCCCGCAGGACGCCCGCCACGGCAAACAGCCCCGCTCCCGCAATCGTGAGGTTGCGCATCAGCCGCTTTGCCCCATATGCAAAGGCAACCCGAATGCGTGAAAGGTATGTCATGTCTGATCCTGTCCTGTCCCTGTCCGGTGTGTCGCTGTCGTTGATGGGCAATGCCGGTCCGGTCGATATCCTGCATGACATCTCCCTCGACATCGCCGCTGGCTCCTCGCTTGGCCTGATTGGTCCCAGTGGGTCGGGCAAATCCTCGCTCCTCATGCTCATGGGCGGGCTGGAAACCGCCTCCGCGGGCCGCATCACCGCCTTGGGTCAAGACATCACCGCGATGGACGAAGACGCGCTCGCCCGCTTCCGCAGGGGTAATATGGGGGTTGTGTTCCAATCCTTCCACCTCATTCCCACCATGACCGCGCTGGAAAATGTCGCGACCCCGCTGGAGCTGGCCGGTCACAAGGACGCTTTCGAACGGGCGGAGGCCGAGCTGGCCGCCGTTGGCCTCGCCCAGCGTGCCGGTCACTACCCCGCGCAGCTCTCGGGCGGCGAGCAACAGCGCGTCGCACTCGCCCGCGCCTCCGCGCCGCGCCCGCGCATCCTGCTGGCCGATGAACCGACAGGCAACCTCGACGAAACGACCGGCAAGGCGATCATGGATCTCCTGTTCGGCCTTCAGGACCGCCACGGCGCGACGCTGATCATGGTCACGCACGCGCCCGAACTGGCCGCCCGCTGCGACCGCGTTATCCGCCTCCGCGATGGCCGGATCGAACCGAATGCCGAGACGAGGGCCGCCGAATGAGCCTCGCCCTCGCCACCCGCTTCGCACGGCGGGAACTGCGCGGGGGGCTGCGCGGCTTCCGTGTGTTCCTCGCCTGCCTCGCCCTTGGCGTCGCGGCCATCGCCGCCGTCGGCACCGTTCAATCCGCCATTCAGGAAGGCCTCCAGCGCGAAGGCGCATCGATCCTTGGTGGCGATGCCGAGGCCGAGTTCACCTACCGCTTCGCACGCGATGAAGAACGCGCCTATCTCGAAAGCATCTCCGAGCAGCTTTCCGAAACCGTGGATTTCCGCTCCATGGCGGTGGTGCACCGTGACGCAACGCCCGAGCGTGCCCTCACCCAAATCCGCGCGGTTGATACCGCCTACCCGCTGATCGGCAGCGTCACCCTCGACCCGCCCATGCCCTTGTCTGACGCGCTCGCTGGCACCGCCACCCACCCCGGCGCGGTGATGGAGCGCGTGCTCGCAGACCGCCTCGCCCTGTCCCCCGGCGATATTTTCCGCCTCGGGGCGCAAGAGTTTGTGTTTTCCGCCACGCTTGAGCGCTACCCCGATAACGCCTCCGCAGGTTTCGGCCTTGGCCCCCGCACGATTGTGCTGACGCGCGATCTCGCCAATTCCGGCCTGATCACCGAAGGCACGCTCTTTTCCACCCAATACCGGCTCGACCTACCCGCCAACGCCGATCTCGACCAGATCGGCCAGCAAGCCAAAAACCGCTTCAAGGAAAACGGCCTCCGCTGGCGCGACAGCCGACGTGGCGCAGGCGGCACCGAAACCTTTATCGAGCGGCTCGGCTCCTTCCTCGTTCTGATCGGCCTCTCCGGCCTTGCGGTTGGCGGCGTTGGCGTCTCCGCTGCCGTCCGCGCCTATCTCGCGGGTAAAACCGGCACCATCGCCACGCTGAAGACCCTCGGCGCAACGCGCGGCACGATCTTCCTAACCTATTTCCTGCAAATCGGCGCGCTAACGCTCCTCGGCATCGCCATCGGGATCGTGCTCGGCGGTGGCATTCCCCTCCTGCTTGCCCCGCTGATCGAAGAAAGCCTCCCCCTCCCCGCCGATATTCTCCTCTACCCCGCTCCGCTGATCGAGGCCGCGCTCTATGGCCTCCTCGCCGCGCTGATCTTCACCCTCTGGCCCCTCGCCCGCACCGAAGAAATCCGCGCCGCAGCGCTATTCCGCGAATCCGTCACCTCCGGCCACGGCCTCCCCGCCCCGCGCTATCTGGTGATGACGCTGGGCCTTGTGATCATGCTCCTCGGAGCGGCGATCCTGTTCTCCGGCAACCTCTGGCTCACCCTCTGGACGGCGGGCGGCATCGCCGGTGCGCTGGTGATCCTCGCGCTCGCCGCACGGGCGGCATCATGGCTTGCCCGCCGCACCTCCCGCCTCGCCCGTGGCCGCCCCGCCCTGCGCCTCGCACTAGGGGCCATAGGCGCGAACAGGGGCGAAACCACCTCCGTCACCCTCTCCCTTGGTCTCGGCCTTGCGGTGCTCTCTGCGGTGGGCCAGATCGACGGCAACCTCCGCACCGCCTTCTCAGAGGAACTGCCCGAAGTCGCGCCGTCTTACTTCTTTATCGACATCCAGCCAGATCAGATCGAGGGCTTCCGCTCCCGCCTCGCCTCTGATCCGCAAGTCTCCAGCTTCGACGCAGCGCCAATGCTGCGCGGCATCATCACCCGCATCAACGACCGCCCCGCAGAGGAGGTCGCCCAAGGTCACTGGGTCGTGCGCGGTGATCGCGGCGTCACCTATTCCGCCGCCATCCCCGATGGCACCACCATCACCGAAGGCACATGGTGGCCCGAAGATTACACCGGCCCGCCACAAATCTCCTTCTCCGATGCAGAGGCCCGCGAGATCGGCCTCCAGCTCGGCGATACCATCACCGTCAACATTCTGGGCCGCGATATCACCGGCACCGTCACCAGCTTCCGCGAGGTGAATTTCGAGAACGCCGGCATCGGTTTCGTCCTCTCGATGAACCCCGCCGCCCTCGCCGGTGCGCCCCATAGCTGGATCTCCACCGTCTATTCTGAGCCAGAGGCCGAAGCCGCGATCTTGCGCGATCTGGCAGGCGCTTACCCCAACATCACCGCCATCCGCATCCGCGACGCGATCGACCAAGCACTCGATTTGGTGGGCGATATCTCCACCGCCACCCGCTACGGCGCGTTGGCCACGCTTGTCACTGGCTTTCTGGTGCTGATCGGGGCCGCCGCCGCAGGCGACCGCGCCCGCACCTTCGAGGCCGCAGTGCTGAAAACCCTCGGCGCAGCACGGGGCCGCATCCTGTGGTCCTTCACCCTGCGTGCAGCCCTCCTCGGTGCCACCGCAGGCACCGTCGCCCTAATTGCGGGCGTGCTCGGCGGCTGGTCCGTCATCACCTTCGTAATGGAAGGCGACTATGTCCTGATTTGGTCCTCCGCACTCTGGATCATCTTCGGCGGCATTTTGGCGAGCCTCCTCGCAGGCCTCGCCTTCGCGCTGCGCGCGCTCAATGTCCGCCCCGCCCGCATCCTGAGGGCACAGGAATGAGCGCACCCGATCCGCGCTTCTTCGGCTATGGCTCGCTGGTGAACCTTGCCACCCATGCCTACCACAACCCCCGCCCCGCGCAGCTCGCGGGCTGGCGGCGGGTCTGGCGGCACTCCACCTTGCGCGATGTGGCATTTCTCTCGGTTGAGCGCTGCGCCCAAGGCACGGTGATCGACGGCATCATCGCCGATGTCCCCAATGCCGACTGGGCCGCGCTCGACGAACGCGAGTTTGCCTATCTCCGCCGGATCGTGACCGATGCCGTGGCCCACGATGGCCCCCGCGCGGAAACAGCCGTTTACGAGGTCGATGGCGGCGTGCTCGCCCCGCCATCCACCGCGCATCCGATCCTTCTGAGTTATCTCGATGTGGTGGTGCAAGGCTTCCTGCGGGTTTTTGGGCCTGATGGGGCCACCCGCTTCTTCGCCACCACCCACGGCTGGGATGCCCCGATCCTCGATGACCGCGCCGCGCCGCGCTACCCCCGCGCACAAACCCTGACGCCGGACGAAACCGCGACAGTCGACGCCGCCCTGTCACGCCTCCGAGCCAATATCATCAGCTAGCCGAATAACGGGCTGCCAAGCAGCCCGTTCGCGCCTGCCCCGCCCCCAGGGCGGGCGCGAAATAGTTCGGCCGTCACTCAATCTGAGAAGCGAACCCCCAAAGCCCACCGCCGCGCGGAATCAAACCGCGCCCACCCTCGTGACAGGCACGATCTCTCCACTTAGACGCGCGGCTTAACCTGCATTAAGCGCATAACATCTGCCATTTCGGGACCACGAGCTCGCCCAGTAATCGCTTGCCTCAAGGGCATGAACAGGGATTTCCCTTTTCGACCTGTCGCTTCTTTGACCTCATTTGTCCAAGTCATCCAAGTGTCTGGACTGTAAGGCGGCTCTGGAAGCAACTTGAGAGCTTCTTTCACGAACTCCCAATCCTCATCGACCAAAACAACCGCTTCCATTTGCTCCGGTCCGCTTTGGAATAGGTTCCACCAAGCATTCAAGTCATCGAGGACATTGATATTCTCGCGCACCACATCCCAAAACAACTCACGGAGTTCCTCCGGCACACCCGCCGCCGCCACATGCTCCGCCACCGCCGCATAGGGCAGCCCCGCCAGATACCGCGCCGTCAGCGGCTCCAGATCAGCAGCGTCAAACTTTGTCGGCGCCGAACCGAACTTGCCAATGTCGAACCCGTCCACAACCTCGTCAATGCTGCCGCGCAGCTCCACCGGATCGCTCGACCCGAGCCGCGCCATCAGCGACAGGATCGCCATCGGCTGAATACCCTTCTCACGCAGATCGCGCAGCGCCAGCGTGCCAAGCCGCTTCGACAGCGCCTCCCCCTGCGGGCCGGTCAACAGCGAGTGATGCGCGAAACGCGGCACCGTGCCGCCCAGCGCCTGAATGATCTGGATCTGCGTCGCCGTGTTGGTCACATGATCCGACCCGCGCACCACATCCGTGATGCCCATCTCCGTATCATCCACCACAGATGCCATGGTATAAAGGATCTGCCCGCTCTCCTTGATCAGAACCGGATCGGACACACTCGCCGCATCAATGCTGATCGGGCCGAGGATACCATCCTCCCACTCGATCCGCTCCTGATCCAGCCTGAACCGCCAATGCGAGCCGCGCTCCGCCCGCAGCGCATCCTTCTCCGCTTCCGACAGCGCCAGCGCCGCACGGTCATAAACCGGCGGCTTGCCCATGTTCAGCTGCTTCTTGCGCTTCAGGTCCAGCTCGCCCGGCGTCTCGAAACACTCGTAAAGCCGCCCCATCTCGATCAGCTTCTGCTTCGCCGCCTCATAACGGTCCAGCCGCTCGGACTGCCGCTCGATCCGGTCCCACGAAATCCCCAGCCATGTGAGGTCTTCCTTGACGCCCTCAACATACTCCTCCTTCGACCGCTCCTGATCGGTGTCGTCGATCCGCAGGATGAAGGTGCCTCCCTGCTGGCGGGCAATGGCATAGTTGAAAAGCGCCGCGCGCAAGTTACCGATATGCAGCCATCCCGTGGGCGAAGGGGCAAAGCGTGTCGTGGTCATGGATTTGGCCTCCTGGTTCGGGCTCTGCCTCTTTCACAACCGCCCGCAATTGTCCATATCATCTCCATGGACCACATCGCCCCCACCTGTGACGAAATCGAAGAGATCGCCCGCGCCACCGTCAACGCCCTGCCGCCCGCCTTCCGTGCAGGCGCAGAGGCTGTCGCCCTGCGCGTGGTCGAGTTCCCACCCGAAGACATCCTCCGCGACATGGAAGAGAGCGACCCTTTCGCGCTCACCGGCCTCTATGATGGCGTGCCGCTGACCATGAAATCGGTGATGGACGTGCCAATGGCCCCCGATACCGTCTTGCTGTTTCGCCGTCCGCTGCTCGATGAATGGGCCGAACGCGGCGATGTCTCCTTCAGCGCCCTCGTGGCCCACGTCACGATCCACGAATTCGCGCACCACTTCGGCTGGTCCGATGACGACATCGCCCAGATCGACCGCTGGTGGGAGTAGCCGTCACGCAGGCCGCACTTCCCAGCGCGTTGCCAGATCATCCAGCCCCGCGCGGATCAGTTCCCGCAGTACGCCCTCATCCACATCCGTCAACTTGTTGATGTAAAGGCAGCTTTTGCCCTTCTTCCACTTGCCGAGCCGGTCAAGGATCGGGCCAAATTCCGCATACCCGGGCAGGATGTAAATTACCTGATTAGCCTTGCGCGGCGCAAAGCCGGTGGCAAGGAATTCCCCCTCCCGTCCGCTCGCGTAGCGGTAATGATACCGCCCAAAGCCGATGATCGACCCGCCCCACATGGTCGGGGCGAACCCCGTCACCTCTTGGAAAATCTGCACCAACCGTTCCGCATCCGCCCGCCGCACTGGATGGTCGATTGCCGCGATGTAGGCAGCAACATCCGCACCCGTCGCTTGTGTCTTGTTCTCAGCCATGCCCCCTCCCCTCACGCTCTGCGATCAGGGGAACTCTAACACAGCTTTCGCGTTTCCAAAGCGCTAGCGGAACACCGGCCCATGCGCCCAGATCGTCAGCGAATAGCGCTCGCCCTCGGTCACAGGGGTCACGCGATGCAACAAAAAGCTGGGAAAAAACGTCACGCTGCCCTGAGTGCGCGGCGCAGTGGTAACATTCGCCGAAGGCTGCACCTCCAACGCCCCGCCATGATACGCCTCTGGCGGCGACAACTGCGCCACCATCGTCAGCTTGCGCTTGCCAGCGGCAGACCCTTCGCCAATGTCCGAATGCCAGCCAAAGTGCCCCTGCCGCTCCGCCCCATAGCGGGCCACCTGCGGGCTTTCCGCGAATTCCCTCAGATCGAAATCAAAGACATTCCGGTTCGCCACCCGTACGATATCAACGATCCGGTCCATCACCCAACTGGCCTCAGGCACATCGTCCAGCCAGACAACATCCGCCCGCCGCAGGTTGTGATCCCTGTTCTGCCCGACCAGCCCCGCATCCCGCGCCTCTGCATTGCGCATGATGTCGATGATCGTCTCGCATTCCGTCGTGCTGAAGGCCTGCGCCTCCGTATGAACCGTGATCATCTGCCTCTCCATGCGCCAAGGCATCAGCCATAGCGCACAGGCAAGCGCCCGCTATCGCATTTTCGACAGCCCCGCCCGAAAGCGACTATATTCCGCGCGCACCGCATCTCCGCTTTGCCTCGGCAAAGGCACCGTTATACACTGCAAGAATGGTCCAAACCGAGTTCACCACCCCGCGCCTGCGGATCGCCCATTGGCGCACTGCGCGTGCCATCCAAACCGAACGCAAGGCGTTGGAAAACGCACTTCTGGACCTCCTGACACCACCGGTCCTCGCGCATTTGCCACCCTCGCTCCAACTCCTAAACCGCAAGGACAGCCTTACCGATTGGATCACCGCCCGTGACGCCGAAAGCGATGTCCTCACCGTCAGCCAGCAGCAGGACGGGATGTTGATTGGCCTGATGATCCTCGCCCCCAGCCCCGCGGCAACGCAGCCGCCGGTGCTGCATCTGGGCTATCTCCTGCGCGAAACCGCGTGGGGGCAAGGCTATGCAACAGAGATCGTAGGCGGTTTTATTTCAGCGCAAAGCCGCGACACCGCACTCACCTTGCGCGGCGGCGTCGATACTGCCAATCCAGCCTCCGCCCGCGTTCTCAAAAAATGCGGCTTCACGCGGCGCGATGACCTCTCCGATATGGAAACAGCCCTCTACGAACGCACCCTGCCCTGACACGGTGACCCACTAAGCCAAGCGCGATGTCTACTCCGCGCCGGAACGATCCCGCCAGCGATTGACGATCGGATAACGCCGGTCCAGCCAGAATGCCTGCCGCGTCAACCGCACACCCGGGGCCGACTGGAAGCGCTTGTATTCGCTGGTATAAAGCAGGCTCTCGATCTTCTTGACCGTGTCCCGATCATAGCCCTTCGCCACGCAATCAGCGACGCTGGCATCATCATCCACCAGCATCTCCAGAATGCCATCCAGCACGTCATAGGGCGGCAGGCTGTCCTCGTCCTTCTGGTCGGGGCGCAACTCGGCCGATGGTGGCTTGTCGATCACCCGCTGCGGCATCACCATCCCCGCAGGGCCGCGCATCCACTGGCGGTGGTGCTCGTTGCGCCACGCCGAAGTTGCGAAAACCCGCGTTTTGTAAAGGTCTTTGATCGGGTTATAGCCCCCCGCCATATCGCCATAGATCGTCGCATAGCCCACTGCGACCTCGGATTTGTTGCCGGTGGTCAGCAGCATCTCGCCCAGCTTGTTGGACTGCGCCATCAGCAGCAGCCCCCGCAACCGCGACTGGATGTTTTCTTCCGTCAGGTCCGGCTCCAACCCCGCGAACAGGGGCTTGAGCACCTTCTCCACCGCCGCTTTCGGCCCGCCGATTTTCACCTCGTCCAAGCGGCAGCCAAGCGCCCGCGCCACGCCCGCCGCGTCTTCGAGCGATTCAGGCGAGGTATAGTCCGAGGGCAGCATCACACAGCGCACTGCTTCGCGCCCCAGCGCATCCACCGCAATCGCCGCGACCAGCGCACTGTCGATCCCGCCCGAGAGGCCAAGCAGAACTTTCTTGAAGCCGCTCTTGCCCACATAATCGCGCAGGCCCTCGACCATCGCGCGATAATCCTGCTCGATCGTCTTGGGGTAAACGGCGCGTTCACCTTCCAGCGCGCGCCAGCCCTCTTCCGTCCGCTGGAAATCCACATGCACGACGGCGCTGTCGAACACCTGCAACGCCACCGCCAATTGCCCGCCGGGGTTCAACACGAAGGAGCCACCGTCAAACACCTGATCGTCCTGCCCGCCAACCATGTTGAGGTAGACGAGCGGCACGTCATTCTCCACGACCCGCGCCACCATCTGGTTCATCCGCACCGCGTATTTCCCACGGAAATAGGGCGAGCCGTTCGGCACCAGAAGGATCTCCGCGCCGCTCTCCACCATTGTTTCGCACACATCGGGGAACCACGAGTCCTCGCAGATCGGCGAGCCGATCCGCACTGGCCCAACGCTATATGGCCCCTGTATCGGCCCACGGCTGAAATGGCGGCGCTCGTCGAACACGTCGTAATTCGGCAGATGGTGCTTGAGCATCCGCGCCACCACAGCGCCACCCTTGCAAATGAAATAGGCGTTGTACAGCTTGCCGTCCTCGGCATACGGCCCACCAATCGCCAGCACCGGCCCATCCGCGCAGTCCCGCGCCAGCGTCTCGACCGCCGCCATCGCCTCACGATAAAAGGCAGGCTTCACGATCAGGTCTTGCGCCTGATAGCCGGTGATAAACATCTCCGGCAGCGCCACCATATCGGCACCGGCATCCTTGGCCGTGGCCCAAGCCGCATAGGCGCGGGCGGCATTGCCTTCAAGGTCACCCACCGTCGGGTTCAGTTGTGCGAGGCTGAGGCGAAAACGATCTGTCATGATGTCCCCAAATAGGCGGTTCAGCCCCGTTTACCAGATCAACCGGCAAGGGGAAGCCGTCTTGCAGCCCTCCGCATGGGTGGAAATCGGCCAAAACCCTGCCCCTGCCCCTGCAAAGCCGTTGTCAGGTCGGCCCCCAGCAACTAGTCTCGCCCTCGCTGATAGAAGGGTATTCACAACATGACTCGGAAACGGGCACCGCAGAGCAGTCTCCTCCTGTCCACCGCATTGGCCACCGCTCTGGCCGCTGCAATGGCGCTTCCAGCCGCCGCGCAATCGGTGCAGACAAAGCAATACGAAGATGGCGGCGTCTACGAGGGCAGCTTCCTCAATGGCAAGCAGCACGGCATCGGCACCTACCGCCTGCCCAATGGTTACGAATACACCGGCGAATGGTTCGAAGGCGAGATTCGCGGCGAGGGTCGCGCCCGCTTCCCCAATGGCTCCGTCTATGAGGGCGCGTTTGCCGCTGGCAAGCCTAACGGCACCGGCAAGATCACCTTTGCCGATGGCGGCACCTATGAGGGTACTTGGGTCGATGGGCAGATCACCGGCTCCGGCATCGCCCGCTACGCCAACGGCATCGTTTACGAAGGCGAATTCCGCAACGCCATGCACCACGGTCAAGGCACGATGACAGCCCCCTCCGGCTATATCTACGAAGGCCCGTGGATCAATGGCGTGAAAGAAGGTCAGGGCCGCGTTACCTACCCCGATGGCGCCGTTTACGACGGGATGCTTGTCAATGGCGAGCGCGATGGCGAAGGCACGCTCACCATGCCCGATGGCCTCACCTACGAGGGCACATGGGTCAACGGTAAGATCGAAGGCGAAGGCCGTCTCGTGCAGGCCAATGGCGACATCTACGAGGGCACGCTCATCGCCGGCAAGCGACAGGGCGAAGGCACCGTTACCTACGCCAATGGCGATGTCTATCAGGGCAGCTTCGCCAATGATCTCCGCCACGGCCAAGGCACCTTCCGCGCCGCCAACGGCTACACTTATGTCGGTGAATGGGTCGAGGGCAAGATCGAGGGCGAAGGCCGCGTCACCTATGCCGATGGCTCCGTCTACGCGGGCAGCTTCCGTAACGATTTGGCACATGGCACCGGCAAGATCACCTATACAGACGGCTCCACTTACGAGGGCGACTGGGTCGATGGCGTGATCGAGGGCAGCGGCATCGCGCGTTATTCCAACGGCCTCGTCTATGAGGGCGAGTTCAAGAACAACAAGAACCACGGCACCGGCAAAATGACCTATGCCGACGGCTACAGCTACGAAGGCGATTGGTCCGACGGCCAGCGCAACGGCCAAGGCACCGCCACCTATGCCGACGGGACCATCTATGTCGGCGGCTTCCGCAACGGCCAGCGCCACGGCACCGGCAAAATCACCATGCCCGGCGGTTTCAGCTACGATGGCGAATGGGACAGCGGCGAAATCTCCGGTCGCGGCACCGCCACTTACGCCAATGGTGACGTCTACGAAGGCACCTTCCGCAACGGCCAGCGTCAGGGCGAAGGCACCATGCGCTACGCCGACGGCGCGGTCGAAGATGGCGCGTGGGAAGACGGCACCTATGTCGGCGGAGACGCAAACAGCGAGAGCCAGTGAGCCTTCTCTCGGTTTTGGTAACGTTCCGTTAACTTTGCTGCAGGTGCGATATGCATAAGATGTGCATCAGTTGTGCATGGATTGTGCATCGCGCTTTTTGGCGATTTCAGCGCGTTTTTCTGCACCTACAAACCACCTAAACCACCGCGCCTTCATCCAGCTTTTCGAGCCATTTTTCCGCATCGTTCAGCACGGTTTCGCGCCGTTCCTCGGCCATTCTATCCCATGTCCGGTACATCTGCGCCATGCGCGGATTGCCAGCAAAGCGCTCACGGTGCCGGATTAGGAAATGCCAGTAAAGCAGGTTAAACGGGCAGGCTTTTTCGCCAGTTTTCTCTTTCACCTTGTAGGCGCAGTTCTTGCAATAATCCGACATCCGGTCGATGTAGTTGCCGCTCGAAACATAGGGCTTTGAGGCCACGATCCCGCCATCCGCGAACTGGCTCATGCCAATCACATTCGGCGCTTCGACCCACTCATAGGCGTCCGCATAAACCGCCAGATACCATTCATGCACCTGCGCGGGGTCAATGCCCGCCAACAGCGCGAAATTGCCCGTCACCATCAGCCGTTGGATGTGATGCGCATAGGCTTCGGTGCGGGTCTGTTCCACCGTCGCCTGCATGCAATTCATCTTGGTGTCTGCGCCCCAATACAGTGCTGGCAGCGGGCGATGATGGCCGAGCACATTGCGCTGCGTGTATTCCGGCCCTTCGCGGAAATAAATCCCCCGCACATATTCCCGCCAACCGATGATCTGCCGGATGAACCCTTCCACCGCATTGAGCGGCGCATGGCCGTTTTTCCATGCGGTTTCAACGGCTTTGCAAGTCTCCAACGGGTCCAACAACCCCGCATTGAGGTATAGCCCGATCACCGCATGATAGAGGAACTTCTGCCCCTCCAGCATCGCGTCCTGATAATCCCCAAAGAGCGGCAACCCTTCCGCAATCCATGCTTCCAGATGCGCCTGCGCTTGCTCCGCATCTGTGGCAAACCAGAACGGGCGCACGTCCCCAAAATGCTGCCCGAACCGCGCCTCCACCAGCGCCAGAACGGCCTCCGTTTCCGCATCTGGCACAAAATGGCGCGGCCCCGCGAATGTCACCGTATCCGGTGCCGGTTTACGGTTCTCATGGTCGTAGTTCCACTGCCCGCCAGCAGGGGCATCTCCCTCCATCAGCAACTCAGTCTTGCGGCGCATGTCACGGTAGAAATACTCCATCCGCAACTGCTTGCGCCCCTTGGCCCAACTTTCAAATTCCTGATGTGAGGCAATGAAGCGGGTATCCGGCAGCATCCGCACCGTGAGCGGCACCTCCTGCAACAACCGGATCAGCCGCCACTCCCCCGGTTCGGTGACGATAACCGCGTCCGCACCGTGTTCGGCGGCCCTTTGCAGTAGGATTTTGTCAATCGCTTGCGGGTTATCCTCATCATCAAGCCGGCTATAGGCCACGCGCCACCCGTCAGCTTCCAACCGCGTGGCAAATTTCCGCATCGCAGCAAAGAGGAACGCGATCTTTTTCGGATGATGATGCACATACCCCGCCTCATCCATCACCTCCGCCATCACGATCACATCCCCCGCGCGATCGGCGGTCTGCAAAGCGTTAATATTTGGTGAAAGCTGATCGCCAAGGATCAGGACAAGCCGCGTCACCAGACGATCTCCCGTCCGGCATAATCGTAAAATCCGCCGTTCTGCTCAGGGGTTAGCCCCTTGATAACAGTGATCAAATTCCGCGCCGCCTCCTCCGGTGGCACGGTCTTGTGCCGCGCGGCATAGTCCTCTGTAAACGGCGTCGCCACCGTTCCCGGATGCAGCGCCACGACCGCCGCTTCCTTCCGTTTGCGACCGATCTCGATCGCCGCGCCATGCACGATCTGGTTCAGCGCCGCCTTGCTGGCCCGATAGGAATACCAACCTCCCAAACGGTTATCGCCGATCGACCCCACTCGCGCCGACAGCACCGCGCAAACGGATGGCCCCCGCCGCCGCAACAGGCGCGGCACATGC
This sequence comes from Pelagovum sp. HNIBRBA483, assembly GCF_040931995.1. Taxonomy (NCBI): domain Bacteria; kingdom Pseudomonadati; phylum Pseudomonadota; class Alphaproteobacteria; order Rhodobacterales; family Paracoccaceae; genus Pelagovum; species Pelagovum sp. HNIBRBA483. The sequence goes on along the minus strand of NZ_CP162412.1, from coordinate 807,505 downwards.
TGGAGGATCAGCGCAGGCCCAATCGCGTTCACCGCCATCGCCCCCGCCATCGCATCCGCCGTTATCGCGGAGAGCATCTTTTCCGGCGCACCTCCATCAGCGCTCAAAACACCAATCGCTATAAAAATAAGGTCAAATTCCCCTTCTATTGCGCCCATCACCTGCGCCACAGATGCCGGATCAGTGACCTCCAGCCCATCATCCCGCCGCGACACGCGCCGCACATTCACGCCCTCGTCCTCCAACGCCGCAGCCACTGCCGCGCCGATCCCGCCGGATGCCCCAATGATCAATGCATGTTCCATAAGCCCCGATCTAATCCACCTCCCACTGCTGACCACCCCACACAGCGACTGAATTTTATTGCATAAATCGGCTAATTTCCTCTTTTCACGGCCGAAAACGCCGATATAGTCCGCTCCCATGACGAGACAGGCACATATCATTTCCCGCGCCGGCAACGGCCTGCGCCTGCTCGGCCTTAGCCTACTCCTTAGCCGCCTCTGAGCGTGCCATTCGGCGCGACCGCTCAGGGGGAACCAGCGCCGGATTTTCAAAGCTAAGGACAGACAAGGAACAGACCCATGACCAAAGACCGCGTGTTGATCTTCGACACAACCCTGCGCGACGGTGAGCAATCCCCCGGCGCCACGATGACCCACGAAGAAAAGCTGGAAATCGCCCAGCTGCTCGATGAAATGGGCGTCGATATTATTGAAGCCGGTTTCCCCATCGCCTCCGAGGGCGACTTCCGCGCCGTGTCCGAGATTGCGAAGCTGGCAAAGACCTCAACGATCTGTGGCCTCGCTCGCGCAAACTACAAGGACATCGACCGCTGCTGGGAGGCTGTAAAAAACGCGAAATCGCCACGAATTCATACGTTTATCGGCACGTCGCCACTGCACCGCGCAATCCCGAACATGACGATGGATGAGATGGCCGAGCGCATTCACGACACCGTCACCCACGCGCGTAACCTCTGTGATAACGTCCAGTGGTCGCCAATGGATGCCACCCGCACCGAATGGGATTACCTCGCCCGCGTCGTCGAGATTGCGATTAAGGCAGGTGCTACCACGATCAATATCCCTGACACGGTTGGCTACACAGCGCCGCGCGAAAGCGCGAGGCTGATCGAGCGCCTGATTGCCGAGGTTCCGGGTGCCGATGACGTGATCTTCGCCACCCACTGCCACAACGATCTCGGCATGGCCACGGCCAATGCTCTGGCCGCTGTTGAAGGTGGCGCACGCCAGATCGAATGTACTATCAACGGCCTCGGCGAGCGTGCCGGCAACACCGCTCTGGAAGAGGTCGTCATGGCCCTCAAGGTGCGCGGCGACATCATGCCTTTCGAGACGCAGATCGACACCACGAAGATCATGCACATCTCCCGTCGCGTCGCTACTGTTTCGGGCTTCCCCGTCCAGTTTAACAAGGCGATTGTCGGCAAGAATGCTTTTGCCCACGAAAGCGGCATCCATCAGGACGGCATGCTGAAGAACGCCGAAACCTTCGAGATCATGCGCCCAGCAGACATCGGCCTCTCGGCCTCCAGCCTGCCCTTAGGCAAGCACTCCGGCCGCGCAGCGCTGCGGGCAAAGCTGAAAGACTTGGGATATGAACTGGCCGACAACCAGCTCAATGACATCTTCGTCCGCTTTAAAGATCTGGCTGATCGCAAAAAGGAAGTCTTCGACGAGGACGTTCTGGCGTTGGTCCGTCAGTCCGATACGATCGAAGATCACCTCCGCTTGCAAGAGCTGAAAGTCGTCTGCGGTACCGGCGGCCCCGCCACGGCGGACATGACCTTGATCATCGATGGCACCGAGGCGAACATCACCGCCACAGGTGACGGCCCAGTGGACTCGGCCTTCAACGCCGTGAAAGCGCTTTTCGCCCATCAGGCACGCTTGCAGCTCTACCAAGTGCATGCCGTCACCGAAGGCACCGATGCTCAGGCCACCGTGTCCGTCCGGCTCGAAGAGGACGGCCGCATTGCGACGGGCCAGTCGGCTGACACTGACACCGTTGTGGCCAGCGTCAAAGCCTACCTGAACGCGCTCAACCGTCTCATCATTCGCCGCGAACGTTCCGCGCCGGGGGAGGATACGAAAGAGATTCGCTACACCGACGCAAACTGAGTTTTGCGGCACCAGTAAATCAAAACCCCCGAACCCGTTTCGGGGGTTTTTTCTTTGGCCAGATTGCAGCGTCGCCCAGGATCAATCGACTGCTCCGCGTTGCCTCTGTGCCGCAGCCACACCCTCGCCGCCAAAGGGATATTGATTTACATATAAAGTATTATTTTTACTCCAAAAATATCCTTTCGTATAAACTTATAGGCGAAATCCTTCTGCGCTATGCGTCGGTGCGGTCTGACTTTTCCTTCTTTTTTGGCAATGTATTTCGGGTAATCCGTACAAAGCTGGAGCCGTTATGCAACTCAGGGATGTTTACCCCGTCATTTGCCTGTCAGGACAAGGGCGTTCGTTCTGGCCCGTTTCACGCAAAGCGTTCCCTCGTCAGCTGTCTCGCTTGAGCAATGGCCGCAGCCCGTTTCAGATCTTCCTCCAAGGATCGCGTGACCTGCGGATGGCAGAACCTGTCTTGGTGGCCGAGAACGAGAGCCTCTTCCTGATCGAAGAACAACTGCGCGAAATCGCGATGCCCTCGCGTGCAACCATTCTGGAGCCGCTCCATCGTGGAGGGGCTGCATCCATTTGTGCCGCGACAGAGCTGGTCGCCCAGAAAGAACCTGATGCGCTGTTGCTGATCATCCTTTCAGAAAACCTCAGATTTGATCAGGAAAGCTTCCGCAGCGCCCTCTCCATCGCGCGCGGACCCGCGCTTGAAGGTCAGTTGGTCCTCTTCGGCCAGCATCCAATCGAAGAAGACGCAAGCCGCGACTATATCGAGCTTCTGCACGGCGCGGCTGATACACCAGTTGCCCAAGCCTTCACACACTTCATCCAGCAGCCCGACCCGCAAGCGCTCGCGGCCATGCACGAAACCAACCGCTACCTGTGGAGCGCGGATCTGGTGCTGGCTTCGGCCAAGACACTCCGCGCCGCATTTGGCCGCCACGCGGGCAGCACCCGCGCCGCGGTGCGTCGTTCCCTGCGCGAAGGGAACAGCGATCGCGGTATCTACAGCCTCGGCAACAGCTTCACCGGCTGCGATGCGTCTTCCTTCACCCAAGCAGTTCTGCAGCACGAAGAAGGCATGGTCGTACCGATCGAGCAAACCTCCCGCAACATGAATTCGTGGCGGGATTTCTGGCGCGAAGCCGAGCAAGACGATTCAGGTGTCGCGATCAAGGGCGCAGCGGTTGCCAACAGCAGCCGAAACAGCCTTCTGCACAACACGGCCCCCGGCATTCAGCTCGTTGGCCTCGGGCTAGAGAACATCGTCGGCGTCGTCACGCCCGATGCTGTTCTGATCGCTGATATGAACGCGGTTGACGATTTACCCGCCACTGTTGACCAGCTGGCAGGTCTGAATCTCAGCCAAGTAACTGAGATGCCAACCCAGACCCATTCTTGGGGCCGGCACGAAACCATTGATCGCGGCAAGCGGCACAAACTGCGCATGATCGAGCTGAAACCCGGCAAGAGCATCCCCCTGGAGCGGCACGCCAACCGGACCGAAAGCTATCAGGTGCTCGAAGGCACCGCGCGCCTGGTCACGGGCGGCGAGCTTATTTACCTGACAGAAGGGGAATCCGGTTTCGTCCGCCCCGGCGAGGCCCATACCCTCGAAAACCCCGGCAAGGTTCCAGCGCGGCTCTTGCAGGTTATCGTCGGGTCTTACCTCGGTGACGACGATCAGGAAGCGATCACACAGGAAGAGCCGGTTTTCACAAATCACTAAGCTCTCGCCCTAGCGTCGGCGCGGTTGCGACCGCGCCCGCGCGCGTTCCAAATCAGGCATCCGTCCTTCGGGCAAGCGGGCAATGCGCGCGGTAAATTCGGCATCGCCGGTTGCCTGTGGGGCCGCCCCCGTCGCCGCGATCAACGGCCTCGCCGCTCCCGCCAATAGTCCGTCTATTCTCTGATCTGGGTTGGCTTGTGGCTCTGAGGCTGCATTATCGGCAGCGGATGCCACGCTCTCCGATGGCGCACCAGCCGCGACTTGCGCCATTGTCTCCCGCACTTTTGCAAGATACCACGCCCCGCGCTCGGGGTCTGCCGAATGATAATGCGCCACTGCCTCGGCCCAGCTTCCGTGACGCTGGTATAGGTCACGCAAAAAACGGGCCGCATAGCGCGTATTGGCGCGCGGCTCGATGATCGCCTCTAGCGAGGCAAACGCATCTCCGTGCCAACGGTAATTGATCTGCATACATCCAAGATCGATATTACTGCGCCCGTCGGCAATCGCCGTACGGGCACGCCGGAGCGCATCTTCAGGCGTTTCATGGTAACTGCCATCGCCCGCAAGGTTGATCGTCCAGGGCCAAGCCCGCCGTGCACCGCCATTTGGCGCATGCCCCGATTCCATCCGCGCAATTGCCGAAAGTACACCTGCCGGCACACCCACTTCGGCGGCAGCCGCCTCGGCCAAGGCCTCACAATCAACGGTGCTTGCCGCAACCATCGTCGCGCCGCTGCATAGCGCGGCCGTCAAGACTATGTTCTTCCAAAATCCCATGCCGCAGTTCTGCAAGCATCGCGCCAGTTACCGGATATAATCGAAGAGACTTGTCTGGGTGATCCGCACGAATGTTTGCTGGCTTGCCTCTTGGGACAACAGCAGTTCCTGCAAGCGCGTCACCGCCGCGGCTATGTCCAAATCCTCCAATCCGGCAACCGCCTTCTCAATCTGGATCGAACGGAACTCCAGCGCTTCCGCCTGACTGTCAACAGCCGCCGCCAGCGAACCGGCGGTTGCTCGTTGCACCGCCATATGGCCCGTCGTGGCTTGAATACCTTCCAACACATTTGCATTGCTGTAAGCGACCGGCAGCAACGTATGAATATCACTTTTCGGCGCGCCCGATTCATCGAGATCACGCGCATACCCTGCCAATTGCCCCGGCTGCACATCCAGCTTCAGATCAGAGACAACCACATCGCTGCCACGAATGGTTTCAAGGATCACACCAACACCGTCGTCCGCAATTCGCGCCGTAACGCCGGTTCGCTCAGATACGGCATTCACAGCGTCAACCAACGGCCCCGGCACGTCGCGCACAACATCGGCGCTGATCTCCGCCACGCCCAACGGCCCCTTTAGCTGCATCGAAAACGGCTGCGCCTGCCGCGTGGTGTTTAGGGTCAGCTCCATCCCACCCTCCGACGCCCATGCCTCATTCGCCCCCGCAAGCGCCGGCTGCAAAGAGGCGATCAGGTTATCGATAGCCTCGAATGCCGAGATCGGGCCTTTCGGGGTTTTCACAACGCCAAACACTTCTGCCCCGTTCAGGCTGACCTGCTGGTTCAGCGTCTCCGAAAGCTTCAGCACATTATGACCTTCATCGCCCACATAGGTCGTCTTGCCGTCAATGGTGCGGAACGCCTCGTCGCCATAGCCCGAAAACAGCGGCTGCCCGAGCGAGTCGCGGCGGTTCGCCGTTTCGATCATCGCGTCGCGCAGCGCTACTGCCTTGGCGCGCAAACCCGCATAACCTTCGGCGGGCAAGATATCGTTGGCCGCTTGTAGGGCGATCTCTTGCATCTGCTGCATGATATCATTCGCCGCGCCCAGCGCCTGATCGGTCAGCGCCAGCTTATTTGCCGCTTCTTCCGCATTGGCTTGGAACATTTTCAATGATCCGCGCTGCTCGGCCAGCGCCGAAAGCTGCGCCGCGCGGAGCGGGTCGGCCGACGGGCGCGGATCATTCTTACCAGATGAAATCTGTCCTTGAATATCCGCCACATCGCCTTGCAACCGGCTGAATGAGCGGATCGCAAGATCACCAAAGTAGGATGTTCCAATAGTCATATCAGCCTCACAATGAATTTAGAAGCGTATCAAACAAGCGCGACGCGGTTGAGAGAACCTGCGCGTTGGCTTGATAGGCTTGCTGTTGTTCCAACAGTCGGGCAGCTTCACGGTCCAGATCGACCTCCCCCTGCTCCGACCATACCCGCATCGCCGCTTCCTGCGCCGCATCGGCCACATTGACACGGGATTTCGCCGCCGCGACCTGTGCGCCCTTTTCGCTTTGGAGCGCCGCGAATATTTCCGCGAACCCGCCCTTGCCGGTTGAGGTGTCAGCCACGCGCAAGGCCGTCAGCGCATCAAGGTTGCGGCTGTCACCACGACCTGCGCTGTTCGGCGACAGTCGGAAAGCATCGCCAGTGACAAACTGGCCGGTGATCGAAAACTGCACCCCCCCGATCGTCGCGCGCCCTTGGGCGTCCAGAATGCTGCTGCCAATGCGGTCGCCACTCAGCGTGTCATAGAGCGCCACTTCGCCGGATTCGGCATTTTCAACACGCGCTTCCACTGCAGGAACCGCAAGATCGCGCGCCCCTTCGACCGTTTGCCCTGTCAGCCGCAACGCCCCTTCACCCTGCATGACGATGATCAGATCCTCGTTTGGCAAGTTGCTGAGCGTCACGCGGTCCGCCGCATGGGCCGCCACCTCTACCGTCAGATCCAACACGCGGCCGTCTGCTGCACGCAGCGTCAGGGCGCCGGTCGCCGCGCTGATCGTGGCATCGCGCGTCACCATTCCTGCCTGCGCGGCACCCTCTTGCGCCGCAACGGTAACGGGCCCAGTGTCACTGGCAAAAGACAGCTCCAACTTGCCGTCGATGACCCGCGCATCGCCCGGAAAGCCCGTTGCCGTCGTCACGCCCCCGCTGGTTAGGGTCACTGAGTGGTCTGTCCCGCCCACCGAAACGTTGAAGCTCGCGGGCAGATCAGCCGGATCAAACTCCTGGCCGGTAAGGGTCGTCGTCGCGCCTGCGCCCAAACCAAAAAGCTCGCGGCCTGCTGTTCCTGCGGGGATTCTCAACGCCGCACCGTCGCCAGTGCCGCCGCCATTCACCGTGACCTGAAGCTGGTTGCTGGCGTCAAAGCTGGCGCTCAGGCGTCCCGTCTCGGGGCCGCTTACCTGCACCGCGCCACTTACCATGGTCAGCACATAAGTTTCATCACCCAGCATCACGCTCGTTGAGGCACCGTCCGGTGGGATACTGCCCAAAGCCGTACCGCTCATCGCAGGCTGAACAAGCCCGTCACGCAAAGCAGCCGCCGCGGCAATCGCGGCATCTGCTGCGCCGGTCCGCGACAGCGGCGCCGTGAAAGTCTCCCCCTCGAACTGGAGCGACACCACTGCGCCCGGTCCAGCAGCTTCGGTGCCGTCCGCGCTCAGATCGGCGCCATCCAACGCGGCATCTAGTGAAAAGCGTACCGTTTGAGCACTGCCCGCAGCGCTGGGAGTGCGCGTAAACAACCCTCCCAACTCCGGTTCATTGGCAGAAATATAAGATACCCCGTCGGAGATCACGCCAAAGCTGGTTTCCGACGCAAGTTGTACCTGCCCTGTTACCCGCAAATTCTCTCCGGTGCTCAGGCTGTTCACGGCACCAAGCGCCGTTCCGTTGCGATCGACCGCTTGCGCATCAATGGTGCCGCCTGCAACATGCACCAGATCGCGCAACTCTATCGTTTCACCCGTCGCATGGGTCAGCATCACCCGCTTGCCATCACCGGACAGGCCCGCCGTCACACCAGTTGCTGCGGATTTCGCATTCACCGCCTGCGCCAGCGCATCAAGCCGTCCACCCACAACCTGCGCATTGATCAGCACCGGCTCCGCATTTTGCCCAACGATGCGGAAAGACACCCCCCCATCCGCGACGTTGGAAAGCATGAGATCAGTTCGCGCCGTCACGTCGCTCCCGTCCAGCGCATCCGTCATCAGCGCGGCCGCTTGACGTGCCGATCCCCCTTCCGGCACGGTCACTTCCGTCGCCAGACCGAACGCATCACTGACGACGACCGAATAGGCATCTGCCGCCGGTGCCGGACCAGTACCCGTCCATTTAATCGGATCGATTGCGCCGAAGCGGATCACCTCCGGCCCCGCCGCAATTGTACGGTCAATGTTTAAGCCGCGATAACCGTCTGTTCCGCTAAGCGATAGCTGGCTCGGGTCATAGGTCGCCCCTTGCCAGAACCCGTTTTCCTCGGTCAGCAAAGCTGCCGCCGAAGCCGCATCGAACATCGGGCCTGAAATCTGCACCCCTTCTCGGGTGAATATCTGGATTGCCCCGCCTGCGGGTTGCGATGCGGTTGGCACCCCCGCAACGCTGAAATCCGTTCCGGCAAAGCTCCCGCTCGTGGCAAAATCCCCCTGCCCCAGCGCGAGGGTAAGCCCGTCGCCATCGGCCACGGCAGACACGCCCAAGGCAGCAAGACTGTCACCCTCAGCCGACAGCAGCGCTCCTGAATTCAGCGCATCCGCCAGTTCACTCAATGTCGCCGCACCGCTTGCGCTCAGATCGAACCGATGCGCCTCGGTCCCGATCTGAAAGTCAAGCGCGGTCGCGCGCGCACCGGCTGTCGTATCGGCTTGCGCAAAACGCAATGTCGCCTGCCGCCCAAGCGCCGCAAAGCTGGCCTCCTCGGTGCCAGCCGGAATGTAGCCAACCACGCCGCTTTTCAGCAGGTCCACGGCATCCGCCGCGCCATCGCCGGTGCCGATGAAATCGCCAATTGGGGTCAATGCGGGCGGCGCGTAGGGCAGCGCGTTCATCTGCGCCGCGCCGCTGCCCGCGTTGCTGGCGCTCGCTGTAACAAGGCTCGCAGCCGCCGCCGCGATATCCTGCGGAGTATCAAGGACAAAGCGCATGTGCCGCGCCTCGGTATCGGTCTGCCGCATGACGATGCGGTCGCCATTTGCTGCCGCGCCGGTAAGCGTCATGCGCACGCCGTTGAACTCAAGAACGGATGCCCCTTCATCGAGCGTCACGCCGTCCGCATCTTGCGCCATCCAAACGCCGCGCACCTGATCGTGTACCAGCGTCACATCGCCGAGCGAGTCCGCCTGCGCTGGGTCAATCGTCTCGGCCAATACCTGTGCGCTGCCGCGATTGGTCATCAACGGCACCGCGCGCCAACCGTCGAGCGAGAACATGTCGCCCCCTTGCTCGCCGTTCATATCCAGCCCCTGCGCATGCACGAAGTTCATGTCAGTGACCAAACGGCGCGCCAGCGCATCGAACTGCGCAGTGGTGTCCCGCACCGCATCAATGGCGCGGGCAAGCCCTTCCATTACCCCTCCGGTGATCTGGGTGCTGGTGGAGGTCGCCCCGTCGCGACTGAGCCGCAACTGCATCGCGCCGTCGGTATTCACCTCGACTTGCGCAAACCGCCCACGATCAACAAGGACCGGCCCACCTTCCAGATCACCCAGCGTCACCTTCGCGGTGCCGCGTTCATCGTAATTGGCCCGAATGGCGACCATTTCACCAATCTTATTGATCAGCCTGTCGCGCTCATCCAGCAGCGCATGCTGGGTGCCGAGCAGGTTTGGCGTATCAATGATCCGCTCGTTGAGCGTCGCCAGATCACTCAGCCAATTCGTAACCTGACGCGTCGCGGTCGTGGCCTGCGCCTGAAGGTCGTTGCCAAGCGATTGTAGAGAAAGCGCCGTATCCGCAACCCCTGCAGCGAGCGCCTTGCCCGACTCCATCATCACCCGCCGCAGCGCAATATCGGTCGGGTTCGTCGCCAAACGGCCAGCTGACGCAAAGAAATCATCCATATTCGCGGCGATCCCGCCGGATTCAGGAACGAAGAGATCCTCCATCCGGCTCACTGCCTGCGCAAATGTCTCTGCCGATGTCTTGTCCGATGTGGTGGTTGACACCTTCTGCGCCAGAAAGCTGTCAAACGACCGTCTGACTTCGTCGATCTGCACCCCCTGCGCGCCGGTCGGCAGCGAAGTGGGCGTCATCTGCGCGCCACCCAAGGTCGAGGTCGTCAGATCACGGCGGCGGTAGCCTTCGGTATCCACATTGGCAATATTCTCACCCGTCGCGGCCAACCCCGCGCGGTAGGTCAACAGGGCTGAGGAGGCGATATCCAGAATATTCGACATCACTCACTCCCGTCATTGCGGACAAATCCGCTGAATTGCCGTTCGATAGCGTCCGCGATCCCCAGCCGCGACCGCGCGGCGGACATCTGCGCCAGCTCGGTGTCGAGCATCGCCTGCATCGACTCAACGCCCTTACCGCCCAGAATATCCTCGCCCAGCTTAGTCTGCCGCGCTGTCTTGAGCATGGTGTTGAGGAACAACGCCTCGAACCCTTCCGCCGCCTGCCGCAGCTTCGCGGCGTCATCATTGGCGGAAGCTGTTTCTGTCGCCGCCCCCTCGCGCAGCCGCGTCTGGCCGGGCATCAGGTTTAACATTGCAGTTTGGCTCAGGCCCGCAGAATCCATCACGCTCTCCTAGATGATCACGAGATCAGCGCGCAGGGCGCCCGCTTCGCGCAGCGCCTCAAGGATCGCCACCAGATCGCCGGGGCTTGCGCCCACACCGTTGATCGCATCTACAAGCGACGACAAAGACACGCCCGGGTCAAACAGGAACGCCCGCGCGTTCTGTTCCTCGACCGAGATACCACTGTCCGGCGTCACGGTCGCTTCACCCGGCACGACAACGGCACCATCCGCGCCATTCACCACCGTTGCGCCCTGGTCGACGTTGAAATCCTCATTCACCCGCACCGTCAGCCGCCCATGCGTCACCGCCGCTGGCGTCACTTTCACGTCACCACCGATCACCACCGTGCCGGTGCGCGAGTTCACCACGACCTTCGCCGCAGGGCGGTCAGGGGTCACTTCCACGTTTTCCAAAAGCCCCATGAATGCGACGCGCTGCGCAGGGTCGGCCGGCCCTCGGACCCGCACCGACGCACCGTCAATAGGAACAGCCACATCGGGGCCGAACACCTCGTTGATCGCTTCGGCCGTCCGCGCGGCCGTTGAAAAATCCGCGCGATTGAGGTTGACCACCATGTATTCGGTATCAAGGAAGGGCGAATCCACCATCCGCTCAACCGTGGCGCCATTCGGCACCCGCCCAACGGTCGGTAGGTTGATCGTGATCGAGGAACCATCCGCCCCCTCGACACCCATACCGCCAACAACCAGATTACCTTGCGCAATTGCATAAATCTCGCCATCGGCACCCATTAAGGGCGTCATCAATAGCGTCCCGCCCTGAAGCGATTTCGCCTGCCCAACGGTCGAAACCGTGACATCGAATTCCTGGCCCGTTTTCATGAACGGCGACAGCTCCGCCGTCACCATGACCGCCGCAGCGTTACGCGCGTTGATGTCGCCCGTATCGACCGACAATCCCATCCGCGACAGGAGCGACTGCATGGATTGCAGCGTCAGCCCCGAATTGCCATCGCCCGTGCCCGAAAGCCCGACCACCACGCCATAGCCCACCAAAGGGTTCGAACGCACACCGGCGACAGAGGCCAGATCCTTCAACCTGTCCGCCTGCGCACTCCCCGCCATCACGAGGCCGACAAGCAGCGAGATGAACACCCGTCCAATCATAGCGGCGACACCGAGCTGAGCGCGCGGAACCACCAGCCGGGCCGCGCGGTATCGGCCACGTCACCCGCGCCGATATAATGGATATCCGCATTGGCAATCCGGTCCGATGTCACCACATTATCCGCGCTGATGTCCTCGGAGCGCACAACGCCCGTCAGCCGCACATATTCGTCGCCATTGTTCAGCCGCAGCCGCTTCTGGCCCATGATTTCGAGGTTGCCACCGGGCAGCACCCGTACGACCGTCACCGTCATCCGTCCGCTCAGCGTGTTGGACTGCTGCGCCGCGCCTTGCCCGTTAAAGGACTGGTCCGTGCCGCTGCCCAGCCGCGCATCGTCAAATCCGGCATCCGTCATCCGCGAGGTCATGACCAGCGGCAGATCCACGTCAAACGCATTGGAGCGCGACCCACTTGCCGATTGCGATTTGGAGGCCGAAAACTGCTCGTCCAGCTCCACGGTCAGCACATCACCCACCTGCGCCGCACGGCGATCACTGACGAACAGCCCACGGTTCGAGGTCGAATAAATTCCACCGTTGTTCGGCGCCTCTACCGTAAACTCCGAGGCGACCGGATAAACCGGATCGTATGCGCGCGATGCCTGATTCTGCACATAAGACGAACAGGCCGACAATCCGGCCAACAACGCAGCACTTGCGATCATACGTTTCATTTGCAGACCCCTTTACAGCTTGTTGGAGAGGAAGCGCAGCATCTCGTCAGAGGCCGAGATCGACTTCGAATTGATTTCATAGGCGCGCTGCGTCTCGATCATATCGACCAGTTCCTGCACCACGTTGACGTTAGAGCCTTCCAACGTCCCTTGCGCCAACTGCCCCGCACCATTGTTCTGCGGCGCCGATACAATCGCCTCGCCGCTCGCCGGTGTTTCGACGAGGAAGTTCTCCCCAATCGGCTGAAGCCCGCGCGGATTGGAGAAATTGGCCAATGTGATCTGCCCGATTTCCTGCGGATCGGTCTGCCCCGGCATCATCACCGAAACGATCCCATCCGCCGAAATCCCAACGCTGCTCGCGCCCTGCGGCACCGTGATCTGCGGCTGCAATACATAACCCGAGGTCGTCGTCAGCGTCCCATCCGGCGCCATCGAGAACGTCCCGTCGCGGGTGTAGCCAATCCGTCCGTCCGGCAGCAGCACTTGGAAAAAGCCCTGCCCATTGATACCCACGTCAAGCGGATTGCCCGTCTCGGCCAACGTGCCTTGGGTGTGCATCTTGTCGGTGCTCACCACCCGCACGCCCGTGCCCACCGCCAGCGGAGAGGTCAGCGTCGTGCCTTCGGATGTCTGTTCTCCGCCGGGGCGTGAAACCTGATACAGCAGCGTTTCGAAATTCGCCCGATCCCGCTTGAAACCGGTGGTGTTCACGTTGGCAAGGTTGTTGGCGATCACCTGCATCCGCGTTTGCTGCGCGTTCAGGCCGGTCTTTGCCACATGCATTGAGTTGGTCGACATGGCGGATTGCTCCTCGGAATTTCCGTTCGCAATTCACCTGCAACCCCCATGCCAACTTTTGGGACGGGGGCGGTTTTAGGTCGGCAACCGCATCAAAGACGCGCCCGCCTCGTCCAGTTCCTTCGCCTGCGCGATCAACCGGATGTTCAGCTCGAACTCGCGCTGCATCTCGATAGAGGTAATCAATTCCTCGGTGGCATTCACATTGCTGCCTTCAAGAGAGCCTTGCAGGATCTTGGCCCCCTGATCGGGTGGCGGCATCTCTGCATCCACGGGGCGGATCAAACCGTCCAAGCCCTTTTCGAGCCGCAGCCCGTCGGCAGGCACCATCGTGGCGAGCAGAGCGACCTCCAACCGCTCACCGGGCTGCGCGCCAAGCGGCTCGATAAAGATCTGCCCCACTTCAGATACCTGAAACCCTTGGTTTGGCGGCAGGACGATCGGTTGCAGATCGGCATCCAGCATCATCTGCCCCGCGCCATCGCGCAGCGTGCCATCTGACCCAACGCGCATATCACCACGGCGACTCAATCCCGGCGCGCCGCCTTCGCGTTGCGCGTAAAAATAGCCCTCTTCCGCAATCGCCAGATCGAACGGATTGCCGGTCGCATCAAGAAATCCCTGCGCATCAGAAAACTGCGCCGCCGCACGCACGGTCTGAAAGGCCCGCGCGTCCAGCGATTCAAACTCGGTAACAAACCGCGCTTCGCCATCGGTGGGCAGGTCGCGCCGGAATCCCGGCACGTTCTGGTTCGCAAGGTTCTGCGCCGAAATCGTGCGCTTCTCCTGCATACTGGCGATGGAATTCATCACCGTGTGGATCATACGGTCCATATTCTGCCCTCCGTCAGCCTAACGTTTAGCCGCGAATGTTCATCACCGTCTGCATCAGCGACGCAGAAGTCTCCAGCGCCTTGGCGTTTGCCTGATAGTTCCGCTGCGCGGTGATCAGATTCACCAGCTCTTCGGTCAGGTCCACGTTCGACCGCTCAAGGGAACCGGAGCGGATCAGACCCATCCCGCCCATACCGGCAACGCCGAGATTGGTTTCACCTGCGTCATTGGCATAGCCATATGTTGCGCCGCCAAGTGGACGAAGCCCTTGCGGGTTCGTGAAATTGGCAACAGCCACGCGCCCCAATGCGATTGGATCATCGCCACCATAGGCAGCCCAGATCGTGCCAGATGAGTCGACTTGCAGACTGTTCAGGCCGGCGGGGACCTGCCCGTCGTGCTCACTGCGCAGCACCTGGAACGTGTCGTCACGCATGACCGAGCCGGAGACGTCGAAATTCAGGTTTGTGCTGTTGTCCTGGAAGTTCAACGGCCCCGATCCGGGGATGAACTGACCAAGTTCGTCAAAGCTCAATGTCGCGGTGCCAAAGCCGCCGTTTGCCGGAACTTCCACACCATCAACAAGAATACGCATATCGTAAACGGTCGTCGTCGACCCTGCCGACGGCTCGACAGTCTTGATGAAATACGCTTCGCCTTCCACCGGCGCGCCGTTTTCATCCGTCAGCGGAACCGGCGTCCGGGTTGCCCAGGTCGTCGGATCGGCGGCATCGAAAGGATTGGTTGGCGGGACAGCGTCCTGCTGGTTCAACATTGCAGAGTCGGACGGCAACCGCAGATCAAGCTCCACCGTCTCCGTCGCCCTGGGTTGACCCATAACCTGTGGCACATCCACCGGCTGCAGGCTTTCAGTTGTGCCGCTACGGGTTGAGCCATCGGCCGCAACCGGGAATGACATCAGCGCCTGCCCAGCCCCGTTTACTACGCGCCCGTCCTTGTTGAGGCCGAATGCACCTGCACGTGTATAGGTAACTTCGCTATTGCCGGTCTCGAAGCCTTCTGCAGGGGCTACCGCGAAAAATCCCTGACCACCGATCGCCAGATCAAGCAGGTTCCCGGTCGTCTGCAGGTTGCCTTGCGAAAACTGCGCGGCCACCCGCTGAATGGTCACACCGGCGCCGACCGTCTTTTTCGTGTCCTTCATCGGGTCAGCGTAAAATTCGTCCGAAAATTCGGTCCGGCTCTTACGAAAGCCGGTCGAACCAACGTTGGCGATGTTGTTCGATGTGGTGGAAATATCGGTCTGCGCCGCGTTCAAGCCACCAAGAGAGATGCTCATCGACATGGGTTTTTCCTTTCAAAGCAGGGATTAGCGGAAGGCCGTCACTTCGATACTGTCGATCGTGCCGTAATCTTCGATTTCTAGGGTAATTCCGTCGCTGGTCGGCCCGCCTTGAGCGGATGTCACCTTGCCATAAACGGATGTGGGAATGATCTGGGTGCCGTCCAGGGTCTCGGCCTGAACCGAGAGCCGCACTTGTCCGCGCGCGGAGACGAGGCTCTCAGGCACTTCGGTCCAGCTAAATGTCATCTGGCCCGCTGTCTGCGCGCCATAGCGTTCGGTATGCAGCACCGTGTCAGTCATCGGGTCGAGATAAGAGACTGTCACCGATTTCGCGCCCTCGGGCAGATCGATCGCGCCATGCACCGCACCTTCTGCATCAGGCCGCGCAAGGCCACCCGGCACCAGTACCGAATGCCCCAGCAGGTTCGCGGCGGCGGAAACGCGGTTCGCCCAAAAGCCCTCACCAACGGCTTTCAGCGTGTCGTTCATCTCGCCAATGCCTTCAACGGTCGAGAACTGCGCCATCTGCGCAAGGAACTGCCCGTTATCCATCGGCTTCAATGGGTCTTGGTTCTTTAGCTGCGCCGTCAGAAGCGCAAGAAAGTCCTGCTGCGCCAGAACCCCGCCCTCGCGGCCCGCACTGCCGGTATCCGTCGCGGTGCTCGCGGGCGCAAAGCGGGAAAAGTCCGTGCTGATCTCAGTCATTCATATCGCCCCTATTTACCCATGCTCATCGTCCGCGCCATCAGCTCCCGCATGGTCGAGAGCGCTTCGAGCGTGTTCTGATACTGTCGGCTGGCTTCCATCATCTCGACCATCTCCTCTTCGGGATTGACAGTCGATTTATAGACAAACCCCTCCGCATCGGCGGCAGGGTGATCAGGACGGAACATCTTTTCCGGCTCCCGGTCGAGCTGCTGGATGGACGTCGCAGCCGCAGTTGAAAGGCTATCGACTTCGCTGGAATAGACCGTCTCGAATACCGGACGGATCGCCCGATAGGCCGTCTCAGCCGAGCTGGAGACAGTCCCTACATTGGCGAGGTTACTGGCGACGGTGTTCATCCGCACCATCTGCGCAGACATCGCCCGCATCCCGACATCGAAGATATTGTTGACGTCACTCATCCCTATTCACCCTTGATTGCGGACATCAGGCCAGAAATCCGCCGGTTAATCAGGTCCAAGCTGGCCTGATAACGGACGCTGTTTTCCGCAAAGGCCATCTGCTCGACTGCCATATCCACCGTATTGCCATCAGCCGACGGCATCACCGGCACCCGATAGCCCGGCCCGCTCGCGCCAGCGGTTGCAGCGGTTGCAATGTGCCTGCTGTCCGACACCCGCATCGCGCCACCTCCGGTTGCAGATTTCAGCGCCGTTTCAAAATCGAGATCCCGCGCCTTGTAGTTCGGCGTCGCCGCATTCGCGATGTTGGACAATAGGAGGTTGTTGCGCTGCTCACGAAGTTTCAGAGCCTCGGCATGTACGCCTATGCTATCCATGAAATTGCCAGCCACGACTATACGCTCCCGTTTTTTCGCCGTTCTTCCATTTGCGGAATTGAGTTCTGCAAGTTGGATGCCAACTGCAAACGGTGGGTCAAAAATGGCGAAAACATCTTCAAAACAGCGCCTCAAACCGCGCGATACGCGCCTCTCATCCGCGTCGAAAGCCATGTTCTCGGCATTTCGGCGCGCAAAAAAGGGCGACCCCGAAGATCATCTTTTTTCTCGCTACGAGGCCGCAAACACCCCGCTGGAACGCCGCGCCATTCGCGCCACATTGCTGCAAGTGATCGCCGAGAAAGGCCAAACCAAGAAGCCCAAAACCTTCCGCAAAGTCGATCCGACCCCACCACCAGAGCCTGATCCGATCGTCGAGGAAGCACCGCCGCCACCCAAAAAACCGGCCCGTGAAGCCCGCACCCGCATGTTGGACCTGTCCGATGCGGCGATGATGCTCCAGTTCGCCTCCAGCGACCCTGACGAAACGCCTGAAGAGGAAACCACGGCTGCGGAGGACAGTTCCGCAGCGCTGACCAACGCATTCGCGGAGCTTGAAAGCCTCCCCGACGCAGAACCCGAAGAGACGGCGCCGTCAGAGATTTCCCCCACCGACAAACCGGAAGATGACGCTCTGTCCACCGCATTCGCGGCCTCGGACGCAGACGACGACACCGCTACAGAGGGTGCCGAAGCGGAGAATACAGCCGTCGAGGAGGCTCTATCTGACGCATTTGCCACGTTGGACACCCTGCCAGAGCCAGAAGGCAAAAACGCAGCGAACGCGCTAGATGATGCCTTCGCGGAATTGACCGCGCTTAACGCAGACGCAGGCGCAGGCGCAGGCGCAGGCGAACCTTCCACTTCAGCCGATACGCCTCAAGGTGAGAACGAAAACGCCCTCACCGATGCCTATGCGGCACTCGATACGCTAGATAATTCGTCGGAAGAAAATCCAACGGTGGCAGAACCCAGCGAACCAGATGCCTCACTAGAAAGCGCATTCGCGGCTCTGGGCGAACTTGGCACACCCCAACCCGCCGAAGAAGACGACGACAACCAATCATGAGACGTAAAAAAAGCGCGTGAAACGCGCTTTTCAAATCAGTCTGTTATTTGGTCGCTAGACGAGGTTGCGGTCCCGTGCGATCATCGCAGCATGTGTGCGGTTGCGTGCATCAAGCTTGCGGCTGAGCGTCTTCACATGCAGCTTAACAGTCACTTCCTGCAAATCCAGATCGCGCGCGATCTCTTTGTTGGACTTCCCTTCGCAAATTCCGCGCAACACATCCACTTCCCGCTTGGTCAGCAGCCCGTCACCCGCTGCGGGTGTTTCCTGCATAAAGCCGAACGGCGCATAAATTTCACCCGCCGCCATGAAGCGGATCGCCGTTACCATCGACTTGGATGCCAGTGTCTTGGGTACAAAGCCGGACGCACCACCGCTCAACGCCGCATCGGCCACGTCACGGGTCGCTGTACCGGAGATAATCGCAACAGGGCGGTCATCATTCGCTTCGCGCATGCGCTTGAGCCCCTCTAGCCCGTTCATGCCCGGCATGTTGTAGTCGAGCAATACAACGTCAAAGCTCCCCGTTTCGTCCGCAATCACCAGCGCCTCATCAAGCGAGGCTGCTGTTTTTACTTCTGAAATCCCTTCAGCCAACAAAAACGCGCCAATCGTTTCCCTAACCAGGTCGTGGTCGTCTGCGATTAGAACTCTCATGCGGTAATCACCCCTATTTCGTATATATAGCCTACACACTATTGCGACTAGTTTGCATCAATTTTCGCGGCCCGGACACCCTCCAGCGACTCGCCTATCACAAAAGTTGAATCTTTCGGACCGGAAGAAGGGTTAAACGTGATTACACCTCTAAAACAGACAACCTGAGGCATAATTTGAAACCCTTTTAGCTATAAATACTATACTAAAGTATTGCTCTACATCCTCATGAGTTCATGAACGCTATTCCAAAAGATGCAATACATTAGCCGATTAACAATCCCAGCATGCAACTATGCATGACAGTATACCTAATAAAGGAGACAAATGTTGCAATTGGCATTTCTCAAAGTCCGCACTGTAGTTGCTAGTCTCGTGATGAGTGCCGCCGTTGCACTTCCCTTTTCCGCGCAAGCTGAAGGCCTTGCCGCACCTGCTGGCGACGTCATGCTCACGGTGTCTGGCGATATCGAGATGACAAACATCGGCGCCACAGCAGCGTTCGATCAGGAAATGCTTGCCGCTCTCCCGAATCTCACCATCTCTACGACGACGATCTGGACCGAAGGTATCAATGAATACACAGGCGTCGCTCTAAAAGATTTTCTCGCGTTTCTCGGGGTCGAGGACGGCACGCTTCGCGCGACTGCTATCAACGATTACGCAATCGAATTTCCCGTCGCAGACGGATTGGAAGACGGCCCCCTACTGGCCTATCTCCGTAACGGAGAAACCATGTCCGTTCGTGACAAAGGCCCGGTCTGGCTTATCTTCCCCTTCGACGATGAGCCCAAATTCCAGAACGAGGAATATTATTCGCGCAGCATCTGGCAGTTGGACCGGATCGAGATCGTAGAATAACCCAATACGCCCTGCGCAGGTGCGCAGCGCGACAGATACCGACGAACCGAAGACGATAGATTGAGTACCAAAGTGAACCGCCTAGAGAGCCAATTTCTTTCAGTCGAGAGCGGCAGCTGGCTTAAGCTGGCCGCCCTTGGTGTCGTCTTGTCTCTCTGCATCGGGACGATCGGGTTTCTGGGTTTTGACGTTCAAAGCAAGATCGAGGAACATTCCACCGCAACATCCGATAACGTGCAGTGGAACCTCTCGCAGCTGGAAGTGGAGTTCCTGCGCCTGCAACAAGCAGCGGACGCAGCGCAACCTAACGACGGTCCGACCCTCGACGAACTCCGGCGCAGGTTCGACGTCTTCTACAGCCGCATGATGATCTTTTGGAACGGCGAAATTTATGCGGATTTGCGCTCTGAACAGCCGAATTTCGTTGATCACGCCCGCTTGATCCGCAACACGCTCGATGACCACATCCCTTTGATCGACGGCAACAACGCGCAATTGTCCGAGGGGCTTTCCGATCTGCGCCTTTCCCTTGATGCGACGCTCCCCGAGGTGCGCGATATGTCATTGATCGGGGTTGACCACTTTGGGGCTATCGCCGCGGACAAGCGCAATGAAATCAAGATGACCCTGATCCGCCTCGCAGTGGTGACGGTTGCTCTGGTGGTATCCCTGCTGAGCGTGTCTTACGCGATTTTCCGCCTCTACCGGATCGCAACCCAAGTCGCCGGAGAGAAAGCCGAAACCAACGCCCGCCTGTCCGCTATGGTATCTTCCACGCTCGACGCTGTGATCGTCGCGGATCGGGACGGTATCATTGTCGAATTCAACGGCGCAGCGGAGGATATCTTCGGCCATACCGCAGAAGAGGCCGTCGGCTCTCCGATTTCCGACCTGATCATCCCCCCGCGCTACCGCCGCGCGCACGAAGACGGGATGATGCGCTTTAAATCGACGGGCCGCCGCAGGGTCGTCAACAAAGGGCGCGTCCAGCTCGAAGCGCTGCGCAAGGATGGTAGCGAATTCCCGTGTGAATTTTCGATCTCCTCCACCGGCACAGGGCCAAACGAAATGTTCGTGTCCTTCCTTCGTGACATATCAAGTCAAGTGGACGCGGAGAAAGAGCTCCTCAAAGCCCGCGACGAAGCCCTTGCCAGCGAACGCGCCAAGGCAGAATTCCTCGCCGTGATGAGCCATGAGATGCGCACCCCTCTCAACGGGATGCTCGGAACGCTCGAACTGCTTGGCGACACGTCCCTCAACGCGCGCCAGAAGGAATTCCTCCGCATCATGGAGACGTCCGGCAATCTCTTGTTGCACCATGTGAACGACGTTCTCGACATCTCGCGCATCGACTCAGGCAAGCTCGAAGTTGAAATGCGCCCGTTCAACCTCGAAAGTGTCATTGAGCAGGTCATAGAAAACCAGCGCGGTGCGGCTGTGGCCCAGCGCAGCAAGTTACTGACCGAGATGGTCAATATCAAAGCGCCGATGGTGCTTGGTGATCCGCAGCGCTTGCAACAAATCCTGATCAACCTGATCTCGAACGCGATCAAGTTCACCCAAGATGGTGAAGTGCGGGTCGAGGTCGAAAGCGTCGAGCGCGGCCAACAGTACGAAATCCGTGTCTTTGACACCGGAATCGGCATCGCACCCGAGAACCTGAACCGCATCTTCGAGGATTTCGTCACCGTGGACGCCTCTTATTCCCGCAATTCCGGCGGCACCGGCCTTGGGCTAGGAATCGTCAAGCGCCTGACAACGGCCCTTGGCGGCGAAGTGGGCGTCGAAAGCGAGGAAGGCGAAGGCTCGATGTTCTGGTTGCGCCTCCCCATGCCGACGCTTTCGAGCGGCGCTTCCTCCAGCGAAGAGTCCACCCCCGCCGAAAGCCCCGCGCAAGACTCCTCATCGCTGAATGTCCTCGTGGTCGAGGACAACCAGATCAACCGCATCGTTGTCGAAGAAATGCTCAAGAAAGAAGGCCACAAGGTCACGCTTGCGACAGATGGCCAAAAAGGGGTCGAAGCCGCAGAAGAAGATCGCTTCGATATCATCTTCATGGATATCTCGATGCCAGTCATGGACGGCGTACAGGCCGCACGGAACATTCGTAGTGGCACCGGCCCGAGCAAGGACGTGCCAATCATCGCCTTGACGGCACACGCCCTGCCCTCGGATATTCGCAGCTACCGCGAAGCCGGCATGAATGATGCACTCATCAAGCCGATCACCCGCGCAACGCTGGCTCGTACACTCGAGCAGAACATTGAGACAGTTCAATCTGGAGAAAGGACGGAACCTCAAACGGAAGAGGCGCCGGTGGAGCATATGCTGATTAATCACGAGAACCTTTCAACACTGACCAACGACCTTGGCGAAGAGACAGTCGCCACCCTGATGAGTTCTTTCATCAAGGAAACCTCCGAAATCGTCGTACAGCTGGCAGACGATCAAAGCCTTGACGATCAGGCGCTGATCGCCACCGCGCACAAACTTGCCGGCTCGACCGCAATGTTCGGCACGGACCACCTGTGCAACACCCTGCGCTCGATGGAAGGCCTCGGCAAATCCGGTGATATAGACGGCATGCGCGCCCTGCGCAGCGAACCGCGCCGCATCTGGGAGGAAACCCTCGTCGCCCTCCGCAACGAAGTGCCAGAGCTGATCGAAAGCTAAGAGATCGCCCCCAATGGCGGGCAAGGGGCTCCCTCACGGCCCCTTGCCCGTCGCCCCTTCCGCCTGATGCTAACTGCCGTCCACACCAAGCAGATGTGGACCCGTCATTGAACGACACCACAACACCGCGTTGCGATTCACCTGCCCCTGCGCCCAGTCATCGCAGTAACCGCTCCATCCCTTGCTAAATGGTACAAAAAGAAAGTGGCGCGGGGGTTCCCCGCGCCACTTTAAGCTTATCCTGGTGTGCAGCCCTCTCCCACGTGCTATTGCGGGGTCAGGCCCTGTGGCGCAGGATCAACCCTTGCCTTTCCACGGCACGAGCCAGCGCTCGGCCCAACGCATCAGCATGTCGATGCCAAAGCCGATGATCCCGATCAGGATAATCCCCATGATCACGATATCCGTGCTCTGGAACTTCGATGCGACCATGATCATCATACCCGCGCCCTTCTCGGCGGCGACGAGTTCGGCGGCAACCACGGTGCCCCAACACACGCCCATCGCCACGCGCGCGCCGGTAAAGATATCCGGCAACGAGTTCGGGATGATCACATGGCGCATGATCTGCACCTTGGACGCACCCAGCGAATAAGCCGCATGAACCTTGGATATCCGCACACCAGACACACCGGATCGCGCCGCAATCGCCATGATCCATAGGGCCGCAAGGAACAGCAGGATAATCTTACCGACCTCCCCAATCCCCGCCCAGATGATCACCAGCGGGATCAATGCCAGCGGCGGCACAGGGCGCATGAATTCAACGATCGGGTCAAACCATCCGCGGAACCAGTTGGAAAGCCCCATCGCATAGCCCAGCGGAATACCGACCGCCGCACCCAGCAGGAAGCCCACGATCACACGGAATAGCGAGAAGCCCAGATGCTCCGCCAGTGTCGAGTTGCGGTAGCCCGTGCTGGCGATCTCGCCCAAACGCGCCCAGACAGCCTCCGGCGCGGGCAGCCAGATCGGCTCCATTTGCCAGCCGGTACCGGGTGAGATGCTCAACGTCCCGCGCCGCGTCATCGCAACCGTCCCGAAGGAGACTTTCACCTCTTCATTCGGCGCGATTTCCTTGCCGTCGATTGCAACAACCACGGCACCATCGTCACGGCTGACCTCATCATTGTCCTCAACGCGCAACAATCCGGAACGGTAGGTCTGCACCGCAATCACGTCATTCTTGGCGATGCCATCCCCTGCCTCGATCTCTGGCAGGACGGGTTCGTCGCCCTCGGCATGGGCAACCACAGTCACCGTTGCGGTATCCGTCGTCCCGTCCGGCGCTTCCAGCGTATATTCAAAGCTGTCCGTTCCCGTGTAGGGACCTGGCGCATGGAGGAACTTCGGCAACAGGACCGACCCCGTGAACGACGCCCAAAGCACCACGATCAGCACGACCGAAATCACCGATGCGGCAAAGTTCGACGACACCGCGCTCTCATCCCCGAAAGTCACCGTTTTCAGCGAGGAGTAATCGTGCTTCGGCGTCATCAGCCGCTTCACAAAACTCCACGCAACATAGGTGGCAAGGATCAGCACGACATAGCCGATGACATATGGGATCGCGCCCCAAATGGTCAGCAGGACCGTGCCCAGTTCTTCTAGAAGAGTTCCGAAAACACCCATCTTACGCCTCCTCGACCCGGCCCATGATTTCTTCTTCCATATCCCAGATCATGCCCAGGATTTCTTCGCGGGTTGTGCCAAAATCGGGGTGCTTCTTCACCTCGCGCAAATCCTGTCCAACGCCAAGATCAGCAAATGGCAGGCGGTATTCCTTGTGGATCCGTCCCGGACGTGGCGCCATCACCAAGAGCCGCTCACCCAAGAGCAGCGCTTCCTCCACCGAGTGCGTGATCAGGATGATCGTCTTGCCTGTCTCTTTCCACAGCTTCAGCACGAGCCCCTGCATCTTTTCACGGGTCAGCGCATCGAGCGCGCCCAGCGGCTCGTCCATCAGGATCACATCAGGATCATTGGCCAGACACCGCGCCAGCGCCACACGTTGCTGCATGCCGCCCGAAAGTTCGTAAATCGCTTTTTCCTTGAAGTCGCGAAGGCCCACGATATCGAGCAGGTGATCCACGTTCTCCATGTACTCGCTCGGCTTCTGCCCCTTCATGCGCGGGCCAAAGCTCACATTGTCGCGCACGCTCATCCACTCGAACAAAGCGCCTTGCTGGAACACCATACCCCGTTCCAGCCCCGGCCCCTTGACCACCTTGTCATTGAGGACAATGCGCCCCTCGGTCGGGGCGAGGAAACCAGCCACGATATTCAGCAAGGTTGTCTTGCCGCAGCCCGAAGGCCCCAACACCGCAAGCAACTCGCCGCTCTCAAGTTTCAGTGTCACGTCTTTGAGCGCCTGCACCGAGCTGCCATTCGGCAGATCGAAGCGCATCGATAGGTTTTCAATGGATAATTCAGACATACCAACTCCCACAGGTTGTCAAGGAGCACCGCTTTATGCGTGCGATCTCCCGGAAAACATGTGGCGGGCGGTGTGGCAGGCGCGATACCTCGCGCCTGCCCCGTGTCTGATTACATTTCGCTGGCAGCCATCAGCGGACCAACATTCACGTTGGACTCGTAGCTGTCTTTCGCAGACGGGATGGAGCCTGCTTCAACAAAGACGCCAGCAACACCCTTCATGAATTCCTGAGCCGCACCACCGAGCCACTTGCCCGACAGCTGTGCTTCAACGCCCGGGAAGACGAAGGTTGCCATAGTTTCAGCAGTTGCCTCTTCGGACATACCAGCGTCTTGCGCGATAACCGGCAGCATTTCATCTGCCATCGCGCCGGAGTTCCAGCCTTCGTTCATCTCAGCCGTTACCGCGAGGAAGGAAGCCACCAGATCAGGGTTCTCTGCAACCCAGCCAGCAGGGCCGGAGGTCACGTCAAACACCAGAATGCCCAGCTCTTCTTTCTCGGCGCCGGTCAGCAGCACGTTACCATGCTCAAGCGCACGGCGCAGCGAGCCGCCCCAGCCGCAGAACATGTCAACGGAACCTTGAGCGAAAGCAGCAGCGCCATCCGGCGGTGCCATGTCAACGATCTCGATCGAGGAGACGTCCACGCCGAAGTGGTCCATCTGCTTCAGGAAGCCGTAATGCGCAGCAGTACCGAGCGGAACAGCGGCCTTCACACCGGCCAGTTCGCTTGCGTTCGATGCGTCGATTTCCAGCGCAGCCTGAACGACGCAGTTGTCGTTGTCAGCATAGGAAACAGCAACATCCAGCGTCTGGAGGTCTTGACCGGCAGAGGTTGCAACAACGAACGGCGGCACACCTTGGCTCACAGCCAGCTGCACATCGCCAGATGCCATCGCGGCGCTCATCGCGGTACCAGTGTCGAAGCTGACCCAGTTGATGTCCACGCCCATAGCTTCTTCGTAGGCGCCGGTGACTTTGCCGTACTGGAACGGCATCGGCCATTCGAGGAAGTAGGCGACGGTGATTTCACCATGACCAGCCGCTGTTGCAGCTTGCGCACCCGCAAGCATTGCAGTTGCAGCCACGGCTCCCATCAGAGTCGTTTTGATTTTCATTTAGTCGTTCTCCCATGTTTATGCCCTTTCGGGCGGGTCATCGGGCGGGTTATGCCGCCTCGTATTAGTACGGAGCTCTGGATCGAACGATCCGTAAGCCCCTATTCTGCACAGTATAAGGAGCACCTGTCACCCCATTACTGCGAGCCATTTCTGCGAAAACGGGCTTCCTTGAGGGAAATCACCGAGATGTTCCGCACATAGAGCCAAGGAAATTCGCAGCCCTGCGTCAACGTTTCCTTTGCCAAACAATCTAAGGCCAGATCTTTACGCACGCTTCTATGACTTCCCTAATAACTCATAAAATTCATCTATTTAGCAGATTGGACGCTCCAGTTTTGGCCGCAATTCCCATCAATTTGGATATAAATATGGTCGCATACTGGCCCTATCGAATGTGCATTTTGCAGGCACAGATGGTTACATCAAAGGCGGTCGATCAAAGCGGATTCGACCGCCCCTCTTTGGTTATTGGAGAACACCATGGAATCCCTCGCTCTACCCAACGACCCTGGCAAGGTAATCGAAGCAGACCGCGCACACGTCTGGCACCATCTGGTGCAGCATAAGCCGTTTGAGACTATCGACCCCCAGATCATCGTCGAAGGCCGCGGCCTGCGCGTATGGGATATCACCGGCAAAGAGCATATCGATGCTGTCTCCGGTGGTGTTTGGACCGTGAACGTCGGCTATGGCCGCACCGAGATTGCCGATGCCGTGCGCGACCAACTCGTCAAGATGTGCTATTTCGCGGGCGCCAAAGGCACCATCCCCGGCGCTGAGTTTGCCGAGCGCCTGATCGAAAAGATGCCCGGCCTCAGCCGCGTCTACTATGCGAACTCCGGTTCCGAGGCGAACGAGAAAGCCTTCAAGATGGTGCGCCAGATCTCGCATAAGCATCATGGCGGCAAAAAGCACAAAATTCTCTACCGCGAGCGCGACTATCACGGCACCACCATCGCCACCCTCTCCGCCGGTGGCCAGCAGGAGCGCAACGCACAATACGGCCCCTTCACTCCCGGTTTCGTGGAAGTGCCGCACTGCCTCGAATACCGCGCACAAGAGGGCTGGGAAGGTGAAGCCTATGGTGAGAAGGCGGCTCAGGCCATCGAAGACGCCATCCTCCGCGAAGGCCCCGATACCGTCGGCGCACTCTGCCTTGAGCCGATCACCGCTGGTGGCGGCATCATCGTCCCGCCAAAGGGGTATTGGGATCGCGTGCAAGAGATTTGCCGCAAGTATGACGTTCTCTTGCACATCGACGAGGTCGTCTGTGGCCTTGGCCGCACCGGCACTTGGTTCGGCTACCAGCAGTTCGGCATTCAACCGGACATCGTGACGATGGCAAAAGGCGTGGCCTCCGGCTACGCGGCGATCTCCTGCTGTGTGACCTCCGAGCGCGTGTTCGAGTTGTTCAAAGATGCAGAAGATCCAATGGGCTACTTCCGCGACATCTCTACCTTCGGCGGCTGCACCGCAGGCCCGACCGCCGCGCTGGAGAACCTCCGCATTATCGAAGAGGAAAACCTCCTCGAAAACTCGAAGGTCATGGGCGCGCGCCTCAAGGCCAACCTCGAAGCCCTGATGGCAAAGCATCGCGTCATCGGTGACGTGCGCGGCATGGGCCTCTTTGCTGGTGCCGAGCTTGTCGTCGACCGCGACACCAAGGAGCCGGTCGAGGAAAAGCGCGTCATGGCTGTTGTCGCGGATTGCATGGCGCAAGGCGTCATTATCGGCGCCACCAACCGCTCGCTGCCAGGGTTCAACAACACCCTGCTGTTCGCGCCAGCTCTGATCGCCACGGCAGACGACATCGACGCCATCACCAATGCCGTCGACAAAGCGCTGACCAAAGTATTCAGCTAAGAAAGCTGCGCTCCACCCTGCCCACTCTGGGGTGGAGCGCTTTATTTTATGGCGCATCATAATTCTCTCGGCCAGCCGATCGGCGCGCCGCTCACGGTCACTCTGCCCCGACCACCGATCCCTCACGCCGCGATGACAGGCCGCTGGGCGCAGGTTGTGCCAACTGATCCGGCAGCGCACGGTCCCGCTCTCTTTGACGCATTCGCCCACGATACGGACGGTCGCAACTGGACCTATCTCCCCTATGGCCCCTTCGACAGCCTCACCGGCTTCATGGACTGGCTCGTCCCAACCAGCGCAGGAAACGATCCCCTCTTTAACACCATCCTCGATCGTGCTGGCCGCCCCTTGGGCCTCGCCTCTTATCTGCGGATTGATCCGGCCAACGGCGTGGCCGAGGTGGGTCACATCCATTTCTCGCCACTGATCCAGCGCAGCGCCATCGCGACCGAGGCGATGTACCTGATGATGGCCCGCGTGTTCGATGCACTGGGCTATCGCCGCTACGAATGGAAATGCGACGCGCTTAACGCCCCTTCCCGCGCCGCCGCCCAGCGCCTCGGCTTCCAATACGAAGGCACCTTCCGCCAAGCGACCTCCTATAAAGGTCGCAATCGGGATACCGCTTGGTTCGCGATGATCGACAGCGATTGGCCCCATGCCCGCGCTGCCTTTCAAAACTGGCTCGCCCCCAGCAATTTCAATGCCGAGGGTCAGCAGAAAAGCCCCCTGCGAGCCGCCGCGCGGCGCTAAGTCCAGATTGCGCGCGCCCTAAGACCAGTCTAGGATACGCCATGGGCATATCCGTCGAATCCTTCTTCCTTGATCCCGCTGCCGAAGGCACGCTCCAAAGGCAGATTCAACAGATGGTCGCGCAAGGCATACTCGAAGGCCGCTTTCGCGCGGGCGAAAAGCTTCCATCCTCGCGCCGCCTTGCACAGTATCTCGGCGTCAGCCGGATCACTGTCACCCTCGCCTATACTGAACTCGTCGCGGATGATTATGTGACGGCCCGCGGGCGCTCCGGTTACTTCGTCTCCGAAAATGCCCCCGAGCCACCCGCCTTCCCCGCCCGCCGCTCCGATAGCGGCTCGGTGGATTGGTCGCGCATTCTGTCCGGCCGCTACGGAGATAACCCGCTCGGCCTGTCCAAGCCCCGCGACTGGACCCGCTTTCGCTACCCGTTCATCTACGGGCAAGCAGACCCGACGCTTTTTGATTCCGCCAACTGGCGGCTCTGCGCGTTGCAGGCCCTCGGGCGGCGTGATTTCACCGCGCTGACCACCGATTATTTCGAGGATGACGACCCACAGTTGGTCGAATTCATCGCCCGCCAAACCCTGCCCCGCCGCGGCATTCTCGCCAGCCATGACGAAATCCTCGTAACCCTTGGCGCACAAAACGCGCTCTGGCTCACCGCGCAAGTGCTGCTCAACCCGCGCCGCCATGCGTCCTTCGAAGATCCTGGTTATCCCGCGCTGCATTCCCTCCTGAAACTGTCGCGCTGCCGCTTGGACACCATCCGGATCGACAAATCCGGCCTCGTACCAGAGTCGATCCCTGATGATACCGATGTGGTGTTCACCACGCCGTCACACCAATGCCCGACCACCGCCACCATGCCCGTGGACCGCCGCCGCAAACTGCTCGCCAAGGCCGAGGCCGAAGATTTTCTGATCGTCGAAGATGACTACGAATTCGAGAACTCCTACCACGCACCGACCTCTCCCGCGCTCAAGTCGCTCGATCGCAACGGGCGGGTGATTTACGTCGGCTCTTTCTCCAAATCGCTCTTCCCCGGCTTGCGTCTGGGCTATCTCGTCGGCCCTGCCCCCTTCATCCGCGAGGCACGCGCCCTGCGCGCCTCTGTCCTGCGCCACCCACCGGGGCATATCCAGCGCACCGTCGCCTATTTCCTGTCGCTCGGCCATTACGATGCCCTCGTCCGCCGCACCTCGCGTGCCTTGCACGAGCGCCGCACCGTTCTGGATGCCGCCATCGCCGAAAACGGCCTGACGGTCGCGGGCCAAGGCAGCTTTGGCGGCTCTTCCGTCTGGATGCGCGCGCCGGATAACGTCGACACCACCATTCTCGCCCAGACACTGGCCGCCAAAAGCGTACTGATCGAACCGGGCGCGCCGTTTTTCTTCTCACCCGATGGCCCGAAGAACCATTTCCGACTCGCCTATTCCTCGATTCCAACCAACCGCATTCGCGAGGGCGTTGCGCTCATCGCGCAAGCCATCAAGAAACGGGCATAGTAAAGGCTGAAAGCAGTCTCAAAAACCAAACTGGACCTATTCCGACAGGGCATGTGGCCCTATTTCCAAAAGGTCCTCGACAGTAGTTAAGTATATGATCTGCCCGCTCGCGGGCGTTATTTTTAGGGAAAGTTGCGCTCATGAAAATGACCACCGAAGAAGCCTTCGTAAAAGTCCTCCAGCGCCACGGCATCCAGCATGCCTTTGGCATTATCGGTTCGGCAATGATGCCGATCTCGGACCTCTTCCCGAAAGCCGGCATCACCTTCTGGGACTGCGCCCACGAAGGCTCCGCCGGCATGATGGCCGATGGCTACACCCGCGCCACCGGCAAAATGTCGATGATGATTGCGCAAAACGGCCCTGGCATCACCAACTTCGTGACCGCCGTTAAAACCGCTTACTGGAACCACACACCTCTCCTGCTCGTTACCCCGCAGGCTGCCAACAAGACCATCGGTCAGGGCGGCTTCCAGGAAGTCGAGCAGATGAAGCTGTTCGAAGATATGGTCGCCTATCAGGAAGAGGTGCGCGATCCGTCCCGCGTGGCCGAGGTTCTGACCCGCGTTATCAGCCAAGCCAAGCGCCTCTCCGGTCCGGCTCAGCTGAACATCCCGCGTGACTTCTGGACTCAGGTCGTCGACATTGAGATCCCCGACCCGATCAATTTTGAAATGTCTCCGGGCGGCGAAAACTCCATCGCTCAGGCCGCAGCGCTGCTCTCCGACGCAAAGAACCCCGTCATCCTCAACGGTGCAGGCGTTGTCCTCTCCGCTGGCGGCATCGACGCCTCTATGGCTCTGGCCGAGCGTCTCGACGCACCCGTCTGCGTTGGCTACCAGCACAACGATGCCTTCCCCGGTTCGCACCCGCTCTTCGCTGGTCCGCTGGGCTACAACGGCTCGAAAGCTGGCATGGAGCTGATCAAGGAAGCCGACGTCGTTCTCTGCCTCGGTACCCGCCTGAACCCGTTCTCCACCCTGCCCGGCTACGGCATGGAATACTGGCCCGCTGACGCGAAAATCATTCAGGTCGACATCAACCCCGACCGTATCGGCCTAACCAAGAAAGTCTCTGTCGGCATCGTGGGTGACGCCGCTAAAGTGGCACGCGGCATCCTCGGCCAGCTGTCTGACACCGCAGGCGACGCGGGCCGCGACGCGCGCAAAGCCCGCATCGCCCAAACCAAATCCGCTTGGGCACAGCAGCTCTCCTCGATGGATCACGAAGATGACGATCCAGGCACCTCTTGGAACCAGCGCGCCCGCGCCGACAAGCCCGATTGGATGAGCCCCCGCATGGCATGGCGCGCGATCCAGAGCGCCCTGCCGAAAGAGGCGATCATCTCCTCCGACATCGGCAACAACTGCGCCATCGGTAACGCCTATCCGTCGTTCGAAGCTGGCCGCAAGTATCTGGCGCCGGGTCTGTTCGGCCCCTGTGGTTACGGCCTGCCCGCCATCGTCGGCGCGAAGATCGGCTGCCCTGATGTGCCGGTCGTCGGCTTCGCCGGTGACGGTGCCTTCGGCATCGCGGTCAACGAACTGACCGCCATCGGCCGTGGCGAGTGGCCACCGATCACCCAGATCGTGTTCCGCAACTACCAGTGGGGCGCTGAAAAGCGTAACTCCACCCTGTGGTTCGACGATAACTTCGTCGGCACCGAGCTGGACACGCAGGTCAGCTACGCCGGCATCGCTCAGGCCTGTGGCTTGAAGGGTGTCGTTGCCCGCACGATGGAAGAGCTGACCGCCGCCCTGAACAAGGCGATCGAGGATCAGATGAAGCACGGCAAGACCACGCTCATCGAAGCCCTGATCAACCAGGAACTGGGCGAACCTTTCCGCCGCGACGCCATGAAAAAGCCTGTCGCCGTTGCAGGGATCTCGGCAGACGACATGGTTCCTCAGGCCTGAAGCGCCTGATGACCCTGACGCCGACAGAACTCCTCCAACAGACCGCGCGTTCCCGACGCGCGGTCATCGCTATGAGTGAGGGCAGCGATCCCCGTATCGTCGAGGGGGCGCTCGCCGCCCGCGATCTCGGTCTTGCTGACATCATTCTCGTCGGTCCCCGCGCTGATATCCTCGCCGCTCTCGCGCCGCACGGCGCGGTTGAGGGCGACCGCCTCGCCATCCACGACCCCGCCGACAGCCCGCTTTCCGCTGATCTCTCTGCCGCCTACCTTGCGCTCCGCGCCCGCAAAGGCGCTGATCGGGCCAAAGCCGATGCCGCCGTCCGCGATCCGCTCGTTTACGCCGCTCTTTTGGTGCGCGAGGGCCATGCCGACGGCACCGTCGGCGGCGCTGTTGCCACCACCTCCGATATCGTGCGCGCCGCGCTACAGATGATCGGAAAAGCGCCCGATGCCGCGCTGGTGTCGAGCTTCTTTCTCATGTACCCACCCGCCGCCGCCTCCGAAAGCGCGCGCGCGATGCTTTATTCCGATAGTGGCTTGGTGATTGATCCCAGCGCCGAGGAGCTCGCCTCCATCGCCGCCACTTCCGCCACCTCCTTCCGCGCCTTGATGCAGGATACACCCCGCATCGCAATGCTCTCCTTCTCGACCAAAGGCTCCGCCCGCCATCCTGCCGTTGATAAGGTCACAACAGCCACCGCGCTCCTCCGCACCGCCCACCCTGACCTCTCCGTCGATGGCGAGCTGCAATTCGATGCCGCGTTCGTCCCCGCCGTTGGCGCATCTAAAGCCCCCGGCTCCGATGTCGCAGGCACCGCCAACGTGATGATCTTCCCGAATTTGGATGCAGGCAACATCGCCTATAAGATCACCCAGCGCCTCGGCGGCTACACCGCCATAGGCCCCGTGCTGCAAGGCCTCGCCAAGCCTGCCAACGACCTCTCGCGCGGCTGCTCTGCCAGCGACGTCACCGAAATTATCGCCGTCACCGCGCTGCAATCCTTTGAGGCCCGCGCATGACGGCTCCCGCCCCGACCGGCTGTATCTCCAGCCCCCCATCCGCATTCGCAAAGAGGAACGCCGCATGACAGCCCCGACTCCGAAGCTGGATCTCTCGCCGAAAGTCTCCGACGAAGTGCGCAAGACCACATGCTACATGTGCGCCTGCCGCTGCGGCATCAACGTCCACATGAAGGATGGCAAGGTCGCCTATATCGAGGGCAACCGCGACCATCCGGTGAACCGTGGCGTTCTCTGCGCCAAAGGCTCGGCTGGCATCATGCAGGTGAACGCCCCCTCCCGCCTCCGCGCACCGCTCAAGCGCGTCGGCCCGCGCGGCTCCGGCGAGTTTGAAGAGATCACATGGGATGAAGCGCTCGACATTGCCACCAGCTGGCTCAAACCCGTGCGCGAAACCGCCCCTGAAAAGCTCGCCTTCTTCACCGGCCGCGACCAGTCGCAAAGCTTCACCAGCTTCTGGGCGCAGGGCTTCGGCACCCCGAACTACGCCGCCCACGGCGGCTTCTGCTCGGTCAACATGGCCGCCGCAGGCATCTACACTATGGGCGGTGCGTTTTGGGAATTCGGCCAGCCCGATTGGGATCTCACCAAGCTGTTCGTCCTCTTCGGCGTCGCCGAGGACCACGATTCCAACCCGATCAAAATGGGCATCGGCAAGGTCAAAGGCCGTGGCGACAAAGTGATCGGCGTCAACCCGATCCGCACCGGCTACAACGCTGTGGCCGATGACTGGTTCGGCATCACACCCGGCACCGATGGCCTGCTGATCCTCGCGCTGGTGCATTGCTTGCTCAAGGCAGGCCGCGTCGATCTCACCTACCTCGCCCGCTTCACCAACGCGTCGTGCTTGGTAAACGAAGATCCGAACTCCCCGCAGAACGGCCTTCTCCTGCGCGACGAAGACGGCAAGCCGCAGGTGATCGACCGCAACACCGGCAAACTGGCCCCTTGGGATGGCGCAGGCGTCGAGCCTGATCTGTCAGCCACCCACACCGTTGGCGATGTCACGCACCGCCCCGTGTTCCACCACATCGCGGAGCGTTATCTGGCCGATGACTACGCGCCCGAAGCCGTGGCCGAACGCACCGGCATTTCCGCCCAGCGCATCCGCGCTCTGGCCGCCGAAATCGCCCGCACCGCCTTTGAGGAGGAAATCGTCCTCGACCGCGAATGGACCGATTTCCGTGGCGTGACGCACAAAACCATGGTCGGACGCCCCGTCAGCTTCCACGCGATGCGCGGCATCTCCGCCCACTCCAACGGTTTCCAGACCTGCCGTTCGCTGCACCTCCTGCAAATCCTGATCGGCGCGGTCGAAACACCGGGCGGTATGCGGTTCAAACCGCCCTACCCCAAGCCCGCCACCGCGCACCCCAAGCCGCATTGCAAAGTCACCCCCGGCCAGCCGCTCGACGGCCCGCACCTTGGCTTCGTCCACGGCCCCGACGACCTCTGCATTGATGAAGACGGCACGCCCAAGCGCATCGACAAAGCGTTCTCTTGGGAGAACCCCATGTCCTCGCACGGGCTGATGCATATGGTCATCTCCAACGCCCATGCAGGTGACCCGTACAAGATCGACACGCTCTTCATGTACATGGCGAACATGTCGTGGAACTCGTCGATGAACACCTCCGGCACCATGAAGATGCTGACGGACACTGACGAAAACGGCGATTACGTCATCCCGCGCATCATCTACTCCGATGCCTATTCCTCCGAGATGGTCGCCTATGCCGATCTCGTCCTGCCTGATACCACCTATCTGGAGCGGCACGACTGTATCTCCCTCCTCGACCGCCCGATCTGCGAGGCCGACGCCGTCGCCGATGCCATCCGCTGGCCGGTGATCGAGCCGGACCGCGACGTGCGCGGCTTCCAGTCCGTGCTCTGTGACCTCGGCGCGCGCCTTGGCCTGCCCGGTTTCGTCAACGAGGACGGCAGCCAGAAGTATCAGGACTACGCCGACTACATCACCAACCACATCCGCCGCCCCGGCATCGGCCCGCTCGCTGGCTGGCGCACTGGCGAAGATGGTCTGTCTAATGGTCGCGGCACCGCCAACCCCGATCAGCTTCAGGCCTATATCGACAATGGCGGCTTCTGGATGTCCCATGTGCCGGATGAGGCCGCTTACTATAAGCCGTTCAATCGCGCCTATCAGGATTGGGCGGTGCAGATGGGCTTCTACGACAGCCCGCAGCCCTACATCTTCCAGCTTTATGTCGAGCCGATGCGCCGCTTCCAACTCGCCGCCGAAGGCGAAGGCCGCGTCCAGCCTCCCGATCACCTGCGCGGCCGGATCATCGCCACGATGGACCCGCTCCCCGTCTGGTATCCGCCCTTCGAGGACGGCCATGTCGATCCAGAAGAGTATGACGTTCACGCCCTGACCCAGCGCCCGATGGCGATGTATCACTCATGGGGCACGCAAAACGCATGGCTTCGCCAGATCCACGGTCGCAATCCGCTCTACGTCCCCACCAAGATCTGGAAGGATAAAGGCTTCCGCCCCGGCGATTGGGCGCGCGTCACCTCCGCGCATGGTGAGATCACCGTGCCGGTGATGGAGATGCAGGCGCTCAATGACAACACCGTCTGGACATGGAACGCCATCGGAAAGCGCAAGGGCGCTTGGGCGCTGCAAAACGATGCGCCCGAGGCGACCAAGGGCTTCCTGCTCAACCACCTGATCCACGAGCTTCTGCCGCCAAAAGGCGACGGCCTGCGTTGGGCGAACTCCGATCCGATCACAGGTCAGGCCGCGTGGTTCGATCTGCGGGTCAAAATCGAGCGCGCCGCCGCGCCCGCCGAGGCACAGCCCGCCTATCCGCCGATCCAGTCCCCCGTGGGGCAGGGTCCGGCCAATCTCGCGTGGAAGGTTGGAGAGGAATCATGAGCACTCAATCCACCCTACCCGTTAACCCGCTGTTAGAGTTTCTGCACCTGCGATATGCATCGGATGTGCATCAGTTGTGCATGGATTGTGCATGCCCGATGGGAGGCCAAAAATGACCGAACTTCCCACCAGCACCGAGCGCAAGCTCGGCCTTGTGATTGACCTTGATACCTGCGTCGGCTGCCACGCCTGCGTCGTGTCCTGTAAAGGCTGGAACACCGAGAATTACGGCGCGCCGCTGTCCGATCAGGATGCCTATGGCAGCAACCCGACAGGCACCTTCCTTAACCGCGTTCATTCGTATGAAATTAAGCCGGATCAAGGGGTTGCCAAGCTTGTGCACTTCCCCAAATCCTGCCTCCATTGCGAGGACGCGCCCTGTGTGACGGTCTGCCCGACAGGCGCGAGCTACAAGCGCAGCGAAGACGGGATCGTGCTCGTCAACGAAGACGCCTGCATCGGCTGCGGCCTCTGCGCATGGGCCTGCCCCTACGGCGCGCGCGAGCTGGACGCCACCGAAGGCGTGATGAAAAAATGCACCCTCTGCGTTGACCGCATCTACAACGAAAACCTCCCCGAAGAGGACCGCCAGCCCGCCTGCGTCCGCACATGCCCGTCAGGCGCGCGGCACTTCGGTGATCTCGGCGATCCGAACAGTGAGGTGAGCCAACTCGTTGAAAAACGTGGCGGATTCGACCTGATGCCCGAGCAGGGCACGCGGCCGGTGAACAAGTATCTGCCGCCGCGCCCAAAGGACGTCGAGCCCGAGTTCGACATCCTCGCCCCCTACCTCGAACCGGTCGCAGATGACCCCAAAGGCTGGCTCGGCTGGCTCGATAAAACACTCTCGGCCCTGCCCGGAGGAGACCGCTAATGCATCCCGCACCGTCCGTTATCATTTTCACAAGCTTTTCTGGGCTAGGCTTCGGCATGTTGTTCTGGCTCGGCCTCGGCATGCCCGGATCGACCGGCTTCACGGCTTTCGTGTTCTTCACGGTCGCCTATCTTCTCGCTGTCGGCGGCCTTCTCGCCTCGACCTTCCACCTCGGCCACCCCGAGCGTTTCTTCCGCGCGTTCACCCAGTGGCGCACCAGCTGGCTCAGCCGCGAAGCATGGACGAGCGTTGTCACGCTATTTTTGATGGCAGCCTATGGTGCGGGTCTGGTGTTCCTCGGCACCCGCTACGCCCTTTTGGGCGTCATCGGCGCGGCGCTGAGCATGCTGACCGTGTTCACCACGGCGATGATCTACACCCAAATGAAAACCGTCCCCCGCTGGCGGCACTGGACGACCCCTGCGCTCTTCCTCACCCTTTCGCTGGGCGGCGGCGCGCTGCTCGCAGGGCAGGTGCGCTTCGCCCTTCCTCTGTTGGCTATCGCAGGTACGCTGCAACTGCTCGCATGGATCGGCGGAGACAAGCGCCTGATCCAGTCCGGCTCCAACATCGCCACGGCCACCGGCCTCGGAAATCTCGGCACCGTCCGCGCCTTCGAGCCGCCCCACACCGGCACCAACTACCTGCTGCGTGAAATGGTCTATGTCGTCGCCCGAAAGCACGCCACCCGCCTGCGCCTCATCGCGCTGGTCTTCGGTTTCGGCTTGCCCATCGTGCTGTTGAGCCTGCCGTTCAGCCACATCTGGGCACTGCTGGCTGTGCTATCGCATGTTGCGGGTTTGCTGGCCCTACGCTGGCTGTTCTTCGCAGAGGCAGAGCATGTTGTGGGCCTCTACTATGGCCGTCGCGACGCGGGGCGCGCCTAGCGCCCTTTCCAAACAGGGTCGCGCTTCTCCGCAAAGGCGCGCGCCCCTTCCAGCTGATCCTCCGAGCGGTAGAGCCGCTCGACGGTTTCAAACTGGCTGCGCGTGATCCGGTTCATCGCATCTTGGAACTTCATATCCTCCGCCTCACGCACGATCTCCTTGATCGCGGCAAAGACCAACGGCGGCCCAGACGCCAGATCATCCGCCATCTTCCGCGCTTCTTCCATCAGTGCATCGGCGGTCACGATCCGGTTTACCAACCCCCAGCGATGCGCTTCTTCAGCGTCAAACCAACGGCCTGTCAGCAACAACTCCATCGCGATATGATACGGAATGCGCTTGGGCAGCTTCACACTTGCCGCATCCGCCACCGTACCAGAACGGATCTCCGGCAGGGCAAACTGCGCATGATCCGCCGCGAGGATGATATCCGCCGACAGTGCCAATTCCAGCCCACCGCCACAGGCGATCCCGTTCACCGCCGCAATCACCGGCTTGTTCAGCCCGCGCAATTCCTGCAAGCCGCCAAAGCCGCCTTTTCCGTAGTCACCGTCGACGGCATCCCCATCCGCCGCCGCCTTCAAATCCCAACCGGGGCAAAAGAACTTCTCTCCACCTCCCGTGATGATCGCCACACGCAGCTCTGGGTCATCGCGAAACTCGGTAAAAACGTCGCCCATGATCCGGCTCGTCACGAGGTCAATCGCGTTGGCCTTGGGGCGGTCCAACGTGACCTCTAGCACCGCGCCACGCCGCTGGGTCTTGATCGGGTTATCACTCATCATTCGCTCCTATTCGGATCAACGCATCAACCGCCATCGCCCCATCGGGCAAGCAGATCAACGGATTGATCTCCACCTCTTCCAGCCGCTTCGCATTCGCCATCGCATAGGCCTGCACAGCCATTACACACTCAATCACAGCCTTTGTATCAGCCGCCGCCCCGCCACGATATCCCGCGAGTATCGGCGCAATCTTCAGCTCATCCAACATCTCGCGCAGGTCTTCTTCCACAACGGGCAAGAGGCGGGAGGTGGTATCCTTCAAGATCTCCGTCAGCGTCCCCCCCGCGCCGAGCGTCAGCACGAAACCATGCGCCGGATCACGCACCACCCCGATCAGCAGTTCGGCCACGGCACCAGAGATCATTTGCTCAACAAGATAGCTGTCCGCCGCCATCCTCTCAGCCACAGCGCGGGCCGCGTCAGGGGACGTCAAACCCAACACCACGGCGCCCGCCTCGCTCTTATGTGCCAAGCCTTCACCCTTGACGACGACCCTCCCGCCCAGCGTCCGCGCCGCTTCTTCGACCCGATCGGGCGATGCCGCCCTCACCTGCTGCGGGATCACGACGCCAGATGCTGCAAGCTGTTGCTTTGCCGCCGCTTCGCCCACTAACTCTGGATCAGTTACACACTGTTCCGGCATCATCAGCGGCGGTGGAACTGGCCGCACCCACGCCGCCCCTACCGACGCTGCCGCTGCAATCGCAGCCAGACCATCCTCCAGTCCCGAAAGGGTCAACACCCCACGCTCTGTGCAGACCACCGCAATCTCTTCCGGCATGGTTTCCGCAAGGCTCGACAGGATCGCAATCGGCCGGCCTGATGCTGCGCTCGCCGCCTCGACCGCGTCGATCACCAGCATCCATGCCGCGCCATCGCAGCGGTCCGCGCGGGGAAAATCCAGCACCACACAGCCAATCGCCAGATCACCCGTCATCATCGCCGCAAAACAGGCGGTCATCGCATCGCGATCCGCCCAGATATAGGTGTGGTAGTCCAATGGGTTAGAGAGCGCGACCTTCGGTCCGAGCGCCTCCCGCAATGCCACAGCTTGCCCCTCGTTCAATGGCGGATACGCCACATCATGGTGCAGTCCGAGGTCCGCCATCAGGCTCGCCTCGCCCCCCGAACAGGACATCGAGCCAATCCGGTTGCTCGCCAACGGTCCGTTCACATGAAAAATCTTGAGCGTCTCAAGAAGCGCCCCAAGCCCCGATACCTGTGCCACCCCGAGGCGCCGCAAGAGCGCCCGCGCCCCCGCGTCGCTTCCCGCAAGAGATGCCGTATGCGAAATCGTCGCCGCTTGCGCCTGATCTGAGGCACCAATTTTCAGCGCCACAATCGGCTTCCCCAGCGCCCGCGCCTTATGGGCGAGCCGCTCGAATGCAGCTAAGTCGCCGATTCCCTCGATATGCAGCCCCAGCGCCGTGACCCGCGGGTCATCCAAGAGCGCCATGCCAATGTCCGACAGCCCCATCTGCGCCTGATTGCCCGCCGTCACCACATATGCAATCGGCAAGCCGCGCTTCTGCATCGTCAGATTGATCGCCATGTTGGAAGACTGGGTCACAATCGCGACACCGCGCTCACATGGCACCCCGCCATGCTGGTCCGGCCAAAGCGCGGCACCATCCAGCAGGTTCAACAGCCCATAGCAATTCGGGCCAAGGATCGGCATCTCACCCGCCGCAGCGAGCAGAGCCTCCTGCAGGTCACCCCCGTCAGCCATCTCGCTCATAGCCTCGCGAAATCCTGACGCGAAGCAAACAGCGCCGCCCGCGCCACGTTCCGCGAGCGCCCGCACGATCTCTACCGTCGCCACGCGATTCACCCCGATGAATGCCGCATCCGGCACGTCCGGCAACGCCTCAAGTGAGGGATAGGCCGTCACCCCCCTGATCTCGCTCTTACTTGGGTGGACCGGATACACATCACCTTTAAAGCCCAGCTTCTCGCACTGCTCGACCACGTTGGCGCACCACGCCCCACCACCGATCACAGCGATAGTGCGCGGCCTGAACAGCCGTTCATAGCGGTGCATGGTCAGGCTCCCAATGGGCGGAACAGATCACGGCTGATGATGTGGCGCTGGATCTCCGATGTGCCGTCCCAGATGCGCTCCACCCGCGCATCCCGCCAGAACCGCTCCAACGGGAAGTCCGCCATCAGTCCCATCCCGCCATAGACCTGCAAACTTGCGTCCGTGACCCGCGCCAGCATCTCGGATGCATAGAGCTTCGCGCTGGCAATCTCGCGGTTGGCCGGCTTGCCCGCATCCAGCCGCCACGCCGCTGCAAGCGTCAGCCAGTCCGCCGCATCAATTTCGGTGATTATGTCAGCTATTTGAAAGCCAATGCCCTGAAACTTCGCAATTTGTTGGCCAAACTGCTTCCGTTCAGCAGCATATTGTAGCGCAAGGTCAAAACACCGCCGCGCCCGCCCAACGCAAAATGCCGCAACAGTGATCCGCGTCGCATAAAGCCATGTGTTCATCACCTCGAAGCCGCCATCGACTTCACCCAACACTTGCGCATCCGGCAAGCGGCAATTGTCGAAATCGAGAATACAATTTTTGTAGCCCCGATGGCTGACCGATTGATACCCCTCCCGCACCTCAAACCCCGGATGCCCCCGATCCACGATGAAACAGGTGATCCGCTTTTTCGGTCCCTTGGGCGTCTCGTCCACGCCCGTCGCCACAAAGACGATGAAGAAGTCCGCATGCTCCGCACCTGAGATAAAATGCTTCGAGCCGTTGATCACCCAATCACCGCCATTCCGCACAGCGGTACATTTCATCCCCCGCACATCCGATCCCGCATCCGGCTCGGTCATCGCCAGGGCATCCATCCGCTCACCGCGCACCGCTGGCAGCAGGTAGCGCTCGCGTTGCTCCCCTTCGCACGCCATCAGGATATTCTGCGGGCGACCGAAAAAATGCGTCAGCGCCATCGATCCGCGCCCCAGCTCCCGCTCCACCAGAGTAAAGTCGAGATGTCCCAGCCCCGCACCACCCACCTCCTCGGGGAAGTTGCAGGCATAGAAGCCCAGATCAATGACCTTGCGCTTGATCTCTTCACCCAGCTCGCGTGGGACGCTGCCGGTCCTCTCAACCATCTCTTCGTGTGGATAAATTTCCTTCTCCACGAAGCTCCGCACCGTGGAGACAATCATCTCCTGCTCGTCACTCAGACCGAATTCCATAGCGCCCTCCAATGTCTTGCAACAAACGCTAGGGCTAGAACTGGGGCACAATCATGCAGTATTAGTCATGATCATGCTCAAACCGCAAAAATCATCGCCACAAACGCTCTCGCTCCTTCTGTTTGACGGTTTCTCCAATCTTTGCCTCGCCAACGCGGTCGAGCCGCTGCGCGCGGCGAACATGCTCGCGGGGCAAAACCTTTATCACTGGGAGTATTGCAGCCTTTCCGGCGGTCAGGTCACATCCTCCAGCGGCCTTCCCGTTCAGACAGCACGGCTCTCCGAACTAGCCGCAGGCGCCTACCTTTTCGTGATGCCGAGCTACCACCACCACGCCCATGCAACCCCAGCCACGGCCCGCGCCCTGCGCGCCGCCGCGCGGCGCTTCGATCTGCTCGTCGGCCTCGATACCGGTAGTTGGCTCCTCGCTCAGGCGGGCCTACTTGACGGTCATCGCGCGACCTCTCACTGGGATATTCTTGGAGAGCTGGCCGAGGCCTTCCCCGAGGTTGACGTTGTCGAGGACCGTTTCGTCATTGACGGCGCCCGCGCCAGCTGCGGCGGCGCCACTACCACGCTCGAATTGATGCTCCACCTGATCGAAACCCGCCACAGCGCCGCCCTTGCGCTCGAAGTGGCAGCCCTCTTCATGTATGGCGAGCGCGATCCCCGCCGCGAGCCACTATTCCGCTTACCGCCAGACAGGATCGTGCGCGCTGCCGCCGCACTGATGCGCCGGCACGTCGAAGCTCCGATCCCGATCCCGCAACTCGCCAAGCAACTTGGTTATTCGCAGCGCACGCTGGAAACCCACGTTCAACGGCTCATGGGCCTCACTCCCGCCGCCCTGTACCGAAAGATCCGCTTATCCGAGGCAAGGCGACAGATCGAACAGACCCGCCTCAGCATCGGGGAGATTTCGCAGCGCTGCGGCTATGAGAACGCCGCCGCCATGACCCGCGCCTTTCGCCAGCAATACGGCGCGCCGCCCACTGCGCTGCGTAAGCGGATCGAAAACCCCTCTAAATAGAAACGGCCCCCGTAGGGGCCGCCACCAATTCTTTTGACTGGCGGTTAAACCGCGCGTTCGACCATCATCTTCTTGATATGCGCAATCGCCTTCGCGGGGTTCAGCCCCTTCGGGCAAGTCTTGGCGCAGTTCATGATCGTATGACAGCGGTAGAGCTTGAAGGGGTCTTCCAGCTGATCCAGCCGCTCGCCCGTCGCCTCATCGCGGCTGTCGATGATCCAGCGATAGGCATGCAGCAGCGCTGCCGGCCCAAGGTAGCGATCACCATTCCACCAGTAGCTCGGGCAGGACGTCGAGCAGGACGCGCACATCACGCACTCATACAGCCCGTCGAGCTTCTTTCGGTCCTCGATCGACTGTTTCCACTCCTTCGCGGGGCGGTTTGTCTTTGTCTCAAGCCACGGCATAATGGATGCGTGCTGCGCGTAGAAATGCGTCAGGTCAGGGATCAGGTCTTTCACCACCGGCATATGCGGCAGCGGGTAGATCTTCACGTCACCCTTGATCTCGTCCATGCCATAGATACAGGCCAGCGTGTTGATCCCGTCGATATTCATTGCGCAGGAGCCGCAAATC
Source organism: Pelagovum sp. HNIBRBA483 (assembly GCF_040931995.1). Taxonomy (NCBI): domain Bacteria; kingdom Pseudomonadati; phylum Pseudomonadota; class Alphaproteobacteria; order Rhodobacterales; family Paracoccaceae; genus Pelagovum; species Pelagovum sp. HNIBRBA483. The sequence continues at coordinate 764,716 of NZ_CP162412.1, read as the reverse complement.
CCCTCGCGGCAGGAGCGGCGGAAGGTCAGCGTCGGGTCAATCTCGTTTTTGATCTTGATCAACGCATCAAGGATCATCGGCCCGCAATCATCCATATCGACGAAATAGGTGTCGAGCCGCGGGTTCTTCCCGTCATCGGGGTTCCAGCGGTAGATCTTGAACGTGCGGATATTGGTCGCGCCTTCCGGCTTCGGCCATGTTTTTCCGACCGTCATCCGGCTGTTTTTTGGCAGTGTCAGTTGAACCATCTATCGGCCTCCTGAAGGGTCACATCTGGCGCAAGACGGGTGGGCGGATCGGCGCCATTCCCGTGCGCTGGAAAACACAATTTTCATAAACCTCGACCGGATCCTTTCCGGTGAGGAAGTCGCTGCTCAGCCCGACCGTAGCGCCCGCAAAGCTGCCGCTTTGCGAGTTGAACCCCAAGGTCACTTCGCCGGTCGGCCCCTGTGCGGCACGGGCACGCTCCTCACACGCCTGCGCCGCCCGCTCTGGGTCAACGGTGGTCGCGCATGCCGCGAGGAGCATCAGCCCCGCAACGGTGGATGCAGCCCGCAAACGCATCAGAAAGTCCGCACTTTCGGGGCGATCTTGGCTTCGCTGATGCCGCCATCCTTCTCGGAGGTCAGCGGATCGACGATGACGGGGCGGTAGCTCAGATCAACCTGATTGCCTTCGACACGGCTGATCGTATGCACACGCCAGTTCGCATCGTCGCGCTCGGGGTAATCCTCATGCGCGTGGGCGCCACGGCTTTCCTTCCGTGCCTCTGCACCTACGATCGTGGCAAGCGCGTTCGGCATCAGGTTGGTCAGCTCCAATGTCTCCATCAGGTCGCTGTTCCAGACAAGGCTCCGGTCCGTGACCTTCAGATCATCGAGCTTGGCCGCAACGGCGGTCATCTTCTCGGCGCCGTCTTTCAGCGTCGTGTCGGTGCGGAACACCGCAGCATCGGCCTGCATGGTCTTCTGCATTTCGAGCCGCAGCTCGGCAGTCGGCACATTACCATTGGCGTAGCGCAGCCCGTCGAACCGGTCGAAAGCCTTATCGACAGAGCCCTGATTGAGCGGCGCATTCGCCTTGCTAGCATCAACGATCTGCCCAGCGCGGATCGCCGCAGCACGGCCAAACACCACGAGGTCAATCAAGCTGTTAGAGCCCAAGCGGTTCGCCCCATGCACACTGGCACAGCCCGCCTCACCCACGGCCATCAGGCCGGGAACGACAGCGTTCGGGTCTTTCTTCGAGGGGTTCAACACCTCACCGTAATAGTTCGTCGGGATACCGCCCATATTGTAATGCACCGTCGGCAGTACAGGGATCGGCTCCTTCGTCACATCGACACCGGCGAAGATTTTCGCGCTCTCAGAAATACCCGGCAACCGCTCCGCCAGCGCCTCGGCGGGCAGGTGGTTGAGGTTCAGGTGGATGTGATCACCATTCGCGCCAACACCGCGGCCTTCACGGATTTCCATCGTCATACAGCGGCTGACATAGTCACGCGGCGCGAGGTCTTTGTAGTTTGGCGCATAGCGCTCCATGAACCGCTCGCCTTCGGAGTTCGTCAGATAGCCGCCCTCACCGCGCGCGCCTTCGGTAATCAGGCAGCCCGCGCCGTAAATGCCGGTCGGGTGGAACTGCACAAACTCCATATCCTGAAGCGGCAGCCCCGCACGCGCCACCATACCGCCACCGTCGCCGGTGCATGTATGCGCCGAAGTCGCGCTGAAATAGGCACGGCCATAACCACCCGTTGCCAGCACCACCATCTTGGCGCTGAAAACGTGCATGGTGCCATCGTCGAGCTTCCACGCAACCACACCCTGACACTGCCCGTCCTCGGACATGACCAGATCAACCGCGAAATACTCGATATAAAACTCGGCCTTCTGCTTCAGCGACTGGCCATAAAGCGTGTGCAAAATCGCATGGCCGGTCCGGTCTGCCGCGGCGCAAGTGCGCTGCACAGGCGGGCCTTCGCCAAATTCGGTCGTATGGCCGCCGAACGGGCGCTGGTAGATCTTGCCCTCTTCTGTCCGGCTGAACGGAACGCCGTAATGCTCCAGCTCGTAAACCGCTTTCGGCGCTTCTCGTGCGAGGTATTCCATCGCATCGGTATCGCCCAACCAGTCTGAGCCTTTGACGGTGTCATACATATGCCACTGCCAGCTATCAGGGCCCATGTTGCCCAGCGAAGCAGCAATGCCACCCTGCGCCGCGACAGTGTGCGAGCGGGTCGGGAACACTTTGGAGATACAGGCCGTTCTCAGCCCTTGCTCAGCCATACCGAGCGTCGCGCGCAATCCGGCACCACCGGCACCGACCACCACAACGTCATATTCGTGCGTTTCGTATTCGTAAGCTGTCATAAGCTCATTCGCTCCGCATTAAAGGGCCAGACGGGCAACGGCAAAGATGCCGACGGCTGCCGCCGTGTAGCTCAGGCAGATCATCATCATGATCAGCGCCTTACGCCAAAACCCGTGGACATAATCTTCGATCAACACCTGAACCCCGCTCTTGAAATGGATGAACCCCGTCAGGAAGGTCAGGATCGCAATGATCGCTGGGAAGGGTTGGCTGTAATAGGCCACAACCTCGTCATAGCTGCCGCCTAGCGCACTGCCGAAGGTAAAGACAAAAAGCGGCACAAGGCCGCAAAGGGCAACCGATGTCACCATCATATGCCAGTGATGCTCGGTGCCGGTTTTCGCAGAGCCAAGACCCGACGCACGTTTTCTATCTGTCAGAAAAGCCATGTCCCGCCTCCTATATCACTGCGACGATAAACAGGGTCAGCACAAGCGACCCGCCAATCATGAATAGCCCGAACCGCTCAGACGCCTTCACGTCGAGCATCCGGCCACTATCCCAGATCAGGTGCCGGATACCGCCAAGCGTATGGTAGCACAGCGCCCAAAGAGAGCCGAACAGCACCAGATCGCCAAACCAGCTCCGCAACACGGCATCTGCCACCGCGAACTGATCCGGTCCGATCGACGCCGCGATGAACCACCAGACGATCATCAATGCGGCCACCAGCAAAGCATTTCCTGTGATCCGCACAAAGATCGACGTCATCGACGTCAGCTGCGGACGGTAAATCGTCAGATGCGGTGAGAGCGGGCGGTTGCCACGGTTCACATCAGCCATATCATCCCCTTCCGATTCCGAACGGCATACCATTGCACACCGCCATCGTTGTCCTTCTGCCTGATAATTCGCGCTGAGTCACGCGCGGGCAAGGGGTCATTTGCGGAAATTTGAGAAATGTTTGCGCTATAACGTATATATGTGATCACACAATTCATAAGCGTGATCACAAATCCATCATGCCGGCATCAATGCCCAATAATCGAGGTCCAGCAAGACCTCCGGCAAATATTTCCCATCCGCGCCGCGCAAAGCGCCTGCTTGGCCCGTCGTTGCCACCAGCCGCAGCCTGATCGCGCCCGCACCCGGAACATCCGTCTCCGCGATGTCCAGCACCTCGCTCCACGCCCGTACGGTATCGCCTGCAAAACACGGGTTTGCATGAGCGCCCCCATTTAACCCCACGATCACCTGCGCATTTGCCAGACCGTTGAACGACAGCGCCCGCGCCATGCTGATCACATGCCCGCCATAGATCAGCCGCCGCCCATCTTCACGGAATGTCGCATCAAAATGCACCTTGGCGGTGTTCTGCCACAGCCGCGTCGCCATCATATGCTCGGCTTCCTCGATAGTGACTCCATCCACATGATCGATAACCTCACCGATGCGATAATCACTCAGCCGATGCGCCTCACCCGCGAGGGCAAAGTCGTAGCCCTCAAAAGTCAGCCCCTCCGGCAGTACCAGCGCATCTGGCGACAAAGCCGCCTGCAAATCGGGGATCACCGTTTCGGGTGCTGCCGCATCCAGATCACCCTTGCGCACCATCACCCAGCGCACATAGCTCAAAACCGCTTCATCCCGCTGGTTAAAACCCGTCGTGCGCACATAAACGACGCCGGATTTCCCGTTGGAATTCTGCTTGAGGCCGATCACTTCACTCTCTGAGCGCAGCGTATCACCAGCGTAAACAGGCTTCAGCCAACGTCCCTCAGCATAGCCCAGATTGGCCACCGCATTGAGCGAGATATCAGGCACCGTTTTGCCAAAAACTGTATGGAACGTGATCAGATCGTCCATAGGTGCCGCAGGCAATCCACAGGCCTGCGCAAATGCATCTGATGACGCCAGCGCATGCCGCGCCGGATAAAGCGCATGATAAAGCGCCCGCTCACCGCCCGAAACCGTGCGCGGCACCGCATGGCGGATCACCTCACCCAGCCGGTAATCTTCGAAAAATCTGCCTGCGTTGGTCTTGCTCATGTTCCGGCCCTTCAGCTCTCTTGCGCGGTGACTGCGCGGATCGCTTCCGCCTTCGCCAGCATCGCCCGCGCCGTCGCAACGTGCAGGTTTTCCACGATCTGCCCATCGACAACCGCCACGCCCTGCCCCTCTGCCTCTGCCGCCTCGAACGCAGCAATCTGCCGCTGGGCGAGATCAATCTCCGCCTCTGTCGGCGCGAAAATTCGATTGGCAATATCAATCTGCGCGGGGTGGATCAGGCTCTTCCCATCATAGCCCATGTCCCGCCCCTGCGCGCATTCGGCGGTCAAACCCTCATCATCCTTAAACGCATTATAAACACCGTCCACCGCGATCACCCCATAGGCCCGCGCGGCGAGCAGGCATTTCTGGAGCGCATATTGCAGCGGCGCGCGGTCTGCTGCTTTGCGTGTCCCCAAATCCTTCGCCAGATCGTTGGTTCCCAGTACAAACCCTTCCACCTGCGGATGCGCGGCGATCTCCTCCGCATGCAGCACGCCGAGGGGCGACTCCATCATGCACCAGATCGGCTTGCTGCCTACCAGCTTTGCCAAAGCGTCTATGTCAGCTGCGCCTCGCACCTTGGGCAACAGAACCGCATCGCAGTCCATTTCCGCGGCGGCCGCGGCATCATCCGCGCCCCATTCCGTGTCCAGCGCATTGATCCGCACGATCCTGTAGCGCTGACCATAACCGCCTTCTGCCAATGCCGCTGCCAGCGTTGCCCGCGCAGCCACCTTGGCATCCGGTGTCACCGCATCCTCCAGATCGAACAGGATCGCATCCACAGCCAACCCCCGCGCCTTTTCCAACGCGCGCTCCTTGGAGCCCGGGATATAAAGAACGGAACGGAAGGGTCTCGACAGCATAGTGGCATCCTCGCAATTTTCTTGCGAGAACGTGCTCAGAAATGTTCGTTTAGTTCAAGGGCAATTTTGCCGCAGCGCAGAAACTAGCCGGTTGCCCCGTCATAAATCAGCTTCAGCGACACCAGCAGCAACGCCCATGTGATCACCTTGAAAAAGGCTTTCTCAGGTATGATCCGCACCAGATAAACCCCCGCAAAAACAGAGAGCGACGCCGGTATCGCCAGAAAAGCCGCCAGCTTCAGGTTGTCGACCGATAGCGTCCCCAGCGCCGCATAAGGGACCAGCTTCAGCGCATTCACATAAGCAAAGGCGATCACCTGCGTGCCAACGTACACCCCTTTTGGCAGGCCTAACGGCAACGTCCAGACCTGATAGGGCGGCCCGCCCGAATGGCTTACAAAGCTGGTGAAACCCGACATCGCGCCCCAAAATAGCCCCCCGAGCCAGCGCGGTTCCTTCTTCGGGCCGGTTTCATTTGGGCGCAGCAAAAGGTTCAGCGCAAAGACCGCACCGACAATGCCGATCAGCAGCGTCACGATGTGCTCGTCCACAATCCGCGCAGTGGCCCAACCAACGCCCACGCCGATGGGCAGGGCCACGAGCAATATCTTAAGAACAGTGCGATCAAATTCACGCCGATAGGCCCAAAGCCCGAACACATCCGAAACGAGGTAGACAGGCAGCAACAGTCCCGCCGCCGCGATGGGAGAGATAAACAGCGCAAGAATCGGCACCGAGATCATCGCGATCACCGGCAGGCCACCTTTCCCCAACCCGACACAAGAGGCAGCAATCACCGCCGCAATAAAAAAACCCGGATCTGTTTCCACGCCCGTGCTCCTGCGGGAATCACCCGCTCGTTGAATATTCGCAGCAGCAGGCATAGCCATGCGTGCACCCTGCCGCCCGAAGCGTCTCTAATCGATAAAACCTCATAACAACAGGCACCCAATCATGCCGCAACGCAGCGGACTTGCGCGAAAGCTCACAAACGACTACCCAATGCAGCGAAATTAACCCTATGAGGACCGTTTTCATGGCCAGACCTAAGATCGCGCTCATCGGCGCCGGACAGATTGGTGGCACACTTGCCCATCTCGCCGCTATCAAGGAACTCGGGGATGTCGTCCTGTTCGACATCGCGGAAGGCACCCCTGAAGGAAAGGCGCTCGACATCGCCGAATCCGGACCGTCCGAAGGCTTCGACGCCAAGCTCAAAGGCACGCAAGATTACGCCGATATCGCTGATGCTGACGTCTGCATCGTCACCGCTGGTGTCCCGCGTAAGCCCGGCATGAGCCGCGACGACCTCCTTGGCATCAACCTCAAGGTCATGAAATCCGTTGGCGAAGGCATCGGCAAACACGCACCGAACGCTTTTGTTATCTGCATCACCAACCCGCTCGATGCGATGGTTTGGGCGTTGCGTGAGTTCTCCGGCCTGCCCCATGAAAAGGTCTGCGGCATGGCTGGCGTTCTCGATAGCGCCCGCTTCCGCCACTTCCTTGCCGAGGAGTTCAACGTCTCCATGCGTGACGTGACCGCTTTCGTTCTGGGTGGGCATGGCGATACGATGGTGCCGCTGGTGCGCTACTCCACCGTTGCTGGCATCCCGCTCCTCGATCTCGTCGAAATGGGCTGGACTACCAAGGAAAAGCTCGACGCCATCGTTCAGCGTACCCGCGACGGCGGCGCCGAAATCGTCGGCCTGCTGAAAACCGGCTCCGCATTCTACGCACCCGCCACATCTGCCATCGAAATGGCCGAAGCTTACCTCAAGGACCAGAAGCGCCTGTTGCCCTGCGCGGCCTATGTTGACGGCGCACTGGGCCTCAAGGGCATGTATGTAGGTGTTCCGACAATCATCGGCGCAGGCGGCATCGAGCGCGTTGTCGACATCAAGATGACCAAAGACGAACAGGCGATGTTCGACAAATCCGTCGACGCCGTGAAAGGCCTTGTCGAAGCCTGCAAGGGCATCGACAGCTCGCTCGCCTAATCGTTCTGCAGGATTCCAACACGAAGCGGGCGCCCATTCGGGTGCCCGTTTTGCGTTTGGGGCGCGATTCTGCATCTGTCTCGAACCGCGTTCCCATCCAAAACACTCATTTTGTGATCACACATTTTAGGGCTGTGATCACAAATGTCGGTTTTTTAACCATCAACCCGAAAAAACCGTTCTTGCCTGCCGTTTTCCATGTTTAGACAGTGGAAACCGAGCCAAAGCGAGGACATCTCGAATGAACATCCACGAATATCAGGCCAAGGCGCTGCTCCGTTCTTACGGTGCGCCGGTCTCCGAAGGGCGCGCTGTGACCCGCGCCGAAGAGGCGAAAACCGCCGCTGGTGAGCTGGACGGCCCGCTCTGGGTTGTGAAAGCCCAGATCCATGCGGGCGGTCGCGGCAAAGGCCACTTCAAAGAGGCCGACGCTGGCGAAAAGGGCGGCGTCCGCCTTGCCAAATCGGTTGAAGAAGCCGCCGAAGAAGCCAAGAAGATGCTCGGTCGCACGCTCGTCACGCATCAAACCGGACCCGCAGGCAAGCAGGTCAACCGCATCTATATCGAAGATGGCTCCGGCATCGAGCGTGAGCTGTACCTCGCCCTCCTCGTGGATCGCGCTTCCTCGCGCATCTCTTTCGTGGCCTCCACCGAAGGCGGCATGGACATCGAAGAGGTCGCCGCATCGACGCCCGAAAAGATCCTGACCTTCACCGTTGATCCCGCCACCGGCTATCAGGCCTTCCACGGTCGCCGGATCGCCTTCGCCCTCGGGCTTGAGGGCAAGCAGGTCAAGGAATGCGTCAACCTCATGGGCATCCTCTACAAAGCCTTCGTCGAGAAAGACATGGAGATGCTGGAGATCAACCCGCTGATCGTGACCGACAATGGCTCCCTTAAGCTTCTCGACGCGAAGCTGGGCTTTGACTCCAATGCCATCTACCGCCACGCCGACATCGCCGCCCTGCGCGACGAAACGGAAGAAGACCCAAAGGAACTCGCCGCGTCCAAGTACGACCTCAACTACATCGCGCTGGATGGCGAGATCGGCTGCATGGTTAACGGCGCAGGCCTCGCTATGGCGACCATGGACATCATCAAGCTCTACGGCGCGGAACCGGCAAACTTCCTCGATGTTGGTGGCGGCGCGACCAAGGAGAAAGTCACCGAGGCCTTCAAGATCATCACCTCCGATGACAACGTCAAAGGCATCTTGGTCAACATCTTCGGCGGCATCATGCGCTGCGACGTGATCGCCGAAGGCGTTGTTGCCGCAGTCAAAGAGGTTGGTCTGCAAGTGCCGCTCGTCGTTCGCCTCGAAGGCACGAACGTCGAAAAAGGCAAGGAGATCATCAACACCTCCGGCCTCAACGTAATCGCCGCGGATAACCTCAGCGACGGTGCAGAAAAAATCGTGAAAGCGGTGAAGGGTTAAGACAATGGCAGTTCTCATCGACGAAAATACCAAAGTCATCTGTCAGGGCTTCACCGGCTCTCAGGGTACATTCCACTCCGAACAGGCCATCGCCTACGGCACCAAAATGGTCGGCGGCGTGACCCCCGGCAAAGGCGGCATGGAACACCTCGGCCTGCCCGTGTTCAACTCTGTGCACGAGGCCAAGCATGTCACCGGCGCGAACGCCTCGGTCATCTATGTGCCGCCGCCCTTCGCCGCCGACTCGATCCTCGAAGCGCTGGATGCCGAGATGGAGCTGATCGTCTGCATCACTGAGGGCATTCCGGTGCTCGACATGATGAAGGTCAAGCGCGCTCTGGAAACGTCCACGTCGCGGCTCATCGGCCCCAACTGCCCCGGCGTCATCACCCCCGACGCCTGCAAAATCGGCATCATGCCCGGCCATATCCACAAGCGTGGCTCCGTGGGTGTTGTGTCGCGTTCCGGCACGCTCACCTATGAGGCCGTGAAGCAGACCTCCGATATCGGCCTCGGCCAATCCACCGCTGTTGGCATCGGCGGCGACCCGATCAAAGGCACCGAACACATCGACGTGCTCGACATGTTCCTTGATGACGACGAAACACAGTCCATCATCATGATTGGTGAGATCGGCGGCTCCGCCGAGGAGGAAGCAGCCGAATTCCTCGCCGAGCAAAAGAAGAAAGGCCGCTGGAAGCCGGTTGCAGGCTTCATCGCAGGCCGCACCGCCCCTCCGGGCCGTCGCATGGGCCACGCGGGCGCGATCGTTGCCGGTGGCAAGGGCGGTGCCGAAGACAAGATCGAAGCCATGCGCTCCGCAGGTATCGTCGTCGCCGACAGCCCCGCCACCCTTGGCGAGGCTGTGCTCAAGGCAATCGGCTGATCCTATGGGGTTGCCGCGGCCACATCAGCCCGGACCACAGCGCGCGGCGGACCGCTTCGCCGCGCCACTGTTCTTGGCGCTGATCGCCGTACTTGGTTTTATCGCGTGGGCCGCTTCGGCCCACGCCGCTGTTTCGGGGGGCCGCCCCCACACGCCGCAGACCAGCGGCATAAGTCAACGCTAGGGAGCATGGGCACACGCCCACAGAGATCGCCATGACCGACCAATCCCCAAACGACGTCTTTCACGCCTCCTCCTTCCTGCAGGGGCACAACGCCGATTATATCGAGCAGCTTTACGCGCGGTATGCCGACAATCCGAACGCGGTAGACCAATCATGGCAGGATTTCTTCGCCTCCCTTGGCGACCCTTCCGCCGATGCCCGCGCCGAGGCAGCCGGCCCCTCATGGGCCCGCATGGATTGGCCCCCACAGGCAAATGACGATCTGACCGCCGCGCTCGATGGCCAGTGGCCCGCCGATGCCAATGCCGCCGGCGACAAGATCAAGGCGAAAGCCGCCGAGAAGGGCGTCTCCCTCAGCGAAGAGCAGGTTCGCGCAGCGGTGCTCGATTCCATCCGTGCGCTGATGCTGATCCGTGCCTACCGTATCCGTGGCCACCTGATCGCAGATCTTGACCCGCTCGGCATGCGCGACAACACCCCCCACCCGGAGCTGGACCCGAAATCCTACGGCTTCACCCCTGCCGATATGGATCGCCCGATCTTCATCGACAATGTTCTGGGCCTCGAAGTCGCCACGATGAACGAGATCGTATCGCTGGTGCGCCGCACCTATTGCGGCACCTTCGCGCTGCAATACATGCACATCTCCGACCCCGAGCAGGCCGCGTGGCTGAAAGAGCGGATCGAAGGCTTTGGCAAGGAAATCCAGTTCACCCGCGAAGGCCGCAAAGCCATCTTGAACAAGCTGGTCGAGGCTGAGGGCTTCGAGAAATTCCTCCATGTCAAATACATGGGCACCAAGCGCTTCGGCCTCGATGGTGGTGAAAGCCTGATCCCCGCGATGGAACAGATCATCAAGCGCGGCGGCGCATTGGGGCTTGAGGAAATCATCATTGGCATGCCACACCGGGGCCGCCTCTCGGTCCTCGCAAATGTGATGAACAAACCCTACAAGGCTATCTTCAACGAATTTCAGGGCGGCAGTTTCAAGCCCGAAGATGTCGACGGCTCAGGCGACGTGAAATACCACCTCGGCGCCTCGTCCGACCGTGAGTTCGACGGCAATGTCGTTCACCTCTCGCTCACGGCCAACCCCTCCCACCTCGAAGCAGTCAATCCCGTCGTTCTCGGCAAGGCCCGCGCCAAGCAGGACCAGAAGAACGACGCCGAGCGCCGCAAGGTGCTGTCCATCCTCCTGCACGGCGATGCCGCCTTCGCAGGTCAGGGCGTCGTGGCCGAAGGCTTCGGCCTGTCCGGCCTGAAGGGCCACAAGACCGGCGGCACCATCCATATCGTGGTGAACAACCAGATCGGCTTTACCACAGCGCCTCACTTCTCGCGCTCTTCGCCGTACCCGACCGATATCGCGCTGATGGTCGAAGCCCCGATCTTCCACGTCAACGGCGATGATCCGGAGGCCGTCGTCCACGCCGCGAAAGTCGCCACCGAGTTCCGCCAGAAATTCGGCAAGGACGTGGTGATCGACATCTTCTGTTACCGCCGCTTCGGTCACAACGAAGGCGACGAGCCGATGTTCACCAATCCGGTGATGTACAAGCGGATCAAGACCCACAAAACGACCCTGACCCTCTACACCGAACGGCTGGTCAAGGATGGCCTGATCCCCGAGGGCGAGATCGAGGATATGAAGGCCGCGTTCCAAGCGCACCTGAACGAAGAGTTCGAAGCCGGCAAATCCTACAAGCCCAACAAGGCCGACTGGCTGGATGGCCGCTGGTCACACATGGATCGTCAGGTTCAGGGCAAATACCAGCGCGGCAAAACCGCGATCAAGAAATCAACACTAAAGGACATCGGCACCGCGCTCACCACCTCGCCGGAAGGCTTCAACATGCACCGCACCGTTGAACGCCTGCTTGAAACCAAAAGGCAGATGTTCGACACAGGCCAAGGCTTCGACTGGGCAACCGGTGAAGCGCTGGCATTCGGCTCGCTGATGCTCGAAGGCTACCCTGTCCGTCTGGCGGGGCAGGATGCCACCCGCGGCACCTTCTCGCAGCGGCACTCGGCCTTCATCGATCAGGTGTCTGAGGAGCGTTATCACCCCCTCAACAATATCCGCGAAGGACAGGCGCAATACGAAGTCATCGACTCGATGCTCTCCGAATATGCCGTGTTGGGTTTTGAGTATGGCTACTCACTGGCCGAGCCGAACGCTCTGGTGATGTGGGAAGCCCAGTTTGGCGATTTCGCCAACGGCGCCCAGATCATGTTTGACCAGTTCATCTCCTCGGGCGAGTCAAAATGGCTGCGCATGTCCGGTCTGGTGATGCTCCTACCGCACGGCTTCGAAGGTCAGGGTCCAGAGCACTCCTCCGCCCGCCTCGAGCGCTTCCTGCAAATGTGTGGTGGCGACAACTGGATCGTGGCCAACTGCACGACACCTGCGAACTACTTCCACATCCTGCGCCGCCAGTTGCACCGCAACTACCGCAAGCCGCTGGTGTTGATGACGCCGAAATCGCTTCTGCGTCACAAGATGGCAATATCTGATGCCGAGGATTTCACCACCGGCTCGTCCTTCCACCGCGTGCTGTGGGACGATGCCGAAAAGGGCCACTCCGATACCCAGCTTCAGGCCGACAAGAAGATCAAGCGCGTCGTCATCTGCTCGGGCAAGGTCTACTACGACCTCCTCGAAGAGCGCGATGCACGCGGCATCGACGACATTTACCTGTTGCGGATCGAGCAGTTCTACCCCTTCCCGGCGCTCTCGCTGGTCAAGGAGCTCGAACGCTTCAAACAGGCCGAGGTTGTCTGGTGTCAGGAAGAACCCAAGAACCAAGGCGCTTGGACCTTCATCGAGCCGAATATCGAATGGGTTCTCACCCGCATCAACGCCAAGCACAAACGGCCCGCCTATGTCGGCCGTCCGGCCTCCGCCTCCCCTGCGACCGGCCTTGCCTCGCAGCACAAAGCCCAACAACAAGCGCTCGTGAATGACGCGCTGACGATCGAAGGAAAGTAAGTCATGAGCACCGAAGTCCGCGTCCCGACCCTCGGCGAAAGCGTCACCGAAGCAACGGTGGCCACATGGTTCAAAAAACCCGGCGATGCTGTTGCCGTCGATGAAATGCTCTGCGAGCTGGAAACCGACAAAGTCACGGTTGAAGTCCCCTCTCCCGCCGCCGGCACCCTCGCCGAAATCGTCGCCAAGGAAGGCGAAACTGTCGGCGTTGATGCGCTCCTCGCGCAAATCTCCGCAGGCGACGCTCCCGCAGCGAAACCCGCTGCGCCCGAGGCCCCCGCCGCAGCGCCCGAAGCGGCACCCGCGCCGGCCGCCGAAGCGCCTGCTGCAAGCGGCAAGGATGTCGAGGATGCCCCCTCCGCCAAGAAGCTGATGGCCGAGAATAACCTCTCCGCCGATCAGGTTCAGGCCAGCGGCAAGGACGGCCGCGTCATGAAGGCGGACGTTCTGAACGCGCTCAACGCCCCCAAGCCCGCCGCCGCGCCTGCATCGGCACCGGCTCCGTCAGCTCCGCGCCCCGCGGATGACGCCAGCCGCGAAGAACGGGTCAAGATGACCCGCCTGCGCCAGACCATCGCGCGCCGCCTCAAAGAGGCACAGAATACCGCCGCGATGCTCACCACCTATAACGAGGTGGACATGTCCGGCATCATGGAGCTGCGCAACGAATACAAAGACCTCTTCCTCAAAAAGCACGGCGTCAAACTCGGCTTCATGTCCTTCTTCGTGAAGGCCTGCTGCCACGCGCTGAAGGAAGTGCCCGATGTAAACGCCGAGATCGACGGCACCGACGTGGTGTATAAGAACTACGTTCATATGGGCGTCGCTGTTGGCACCCCCTCCGGCCTCGTTGTTCCGGTCGTGCGCGATGCAGATCAAAAGGGCTTCGCCGCCATCGAGAAAGAGATCGCAGAGCTTGGCGTCCGCGCCCGCGATGGCAAGCTTTCCATGGCCGACATGCAGGGCGGCAGCTTCACCATCTCCAACGGTGGCGTTTATGGCTCGCTGATGTCCTCGCCGATCCTCAACCCGCCGCAGTCGGGCATTCTCGGCATGCACAAGATTCAGGAGCGACCGATGGTCGTCGGCGGCGAGATCGTCATCCGCCCGATGATGTATCTGGCTCTCTCCTACGATCACCGCATCGTCGATGGCAAAGGCGCCGTGACCTTCCTCGTCCGCGTCAAGGAAGCGCTGGAAGACCCGCGCCGCCTGTTGATGGATCTCTAACAGCGTCCAAAGGACAGCCCAATGTCGGATCAGGAAACGCCAGACAGCCCCCTCGCGCAAGCCCGTCAACGGCTTGCGCGGCTCGAGGAGCTATCAGAGCGGCAGGCCCAAGCCATGCGCGGCAATCTGCGCTTCTGGGCAATCCGCTGGATCGTCGCCTTCGGTGTGATTGCCGCCGTCACGTTCTCCACCGGCCAGTATTTCTGGCTCTGGTGGGCCGGCGCGCTGGTCGCTGGCTCCACTCTTGCGGCCATGCTTGGCACCAAGCTCGCACTGCGTCGCAAAACCGAGAGCACACGCGCCGAGGTCACGCGGCTTGAAACGATGCTCCGCGCCGCCGAAGCCGAACGCGAGGCAGACTCATGAGCCTGCCAACCGAGCTTCAGGTGCTTGCCCTCGCAGGCCTCCTGCAAGGCGTTCAATATGTGCTGATGTCCGTGCCAGCCAATATCGAGCTGGGCATGGGCAAGACCGCATCCCCCCGCGATCCGCACCGTCTGGGTGGCCCCGTCGATGCGCTGCTCAGCGTCGGAACAGGCCGGCTCTACCGCGCCTTGAATAACCATTTCGAAGGGCTGATCCTGTTCACCCTCGCCACTGTACTGGTGGTGGTCGGTGACAAAACCAGCGCCCTCAGTGCTGCCTGCGCATGGGTCTATCTGGTGGCGCGGGTGCTCTATGTGCCGGCTTACTATTTCGGCCTCTCGCCATGGCGCAGCCTGATCTGGCTAACGGGTTGGACCGCCACGATGGTAATTATAGCCTCGGCCCTGATACTCTAGGAACGCCGAGATGTCCGATACGAACAAAAATGCCCGAGACACCGCCCCGATTTCATGGCAGGGGGCCGTGGGCACGCAACATCCAGGAGGACCATATGTCCAGCTATGACGTGATCATTATAGGCTCCGGCCCCGGCGGCTATGTCTGCGCAATCCGCTGCGCCCAACTCGGCCTGAAAACGGCCGTGGTCGAAGGCCGCGAAACGCTGGGCGGCACCTGCCTCAACGTCGGCTGTATTCCATCCAAAGCCCTGCTGCACGCCTCCCACCAGCTGCACGAAGCCGAACATAACTTCGCCAAGATGGGCCTGAAGGCCGCCGCGCCTAAGGTCGATTGGGAGCAAATGCTGACCTACAAGAACGAGGTCATCGACGGGAACACCAAAGGCATCGAATTCCTGTTCAAAAAGAACAAGGTCGACTGGCTCAAGGGCTGGGGCTCCATCCCCGAGGCCGGTAAGGTCAAGGTCGGCGATGAGGTGCATGACGCCAAGCACATCATCATTGCGTCCGGCTCCGAGCCATCCTCCCTCCCCGGTATCGAGATCGACGAGAAAACCGTTGTCACCTCCACCGGCGCGCTCGAATTGCCCAAGATCCCGAAATCGATGGTCGTCATCGGCGCAGGTGTGATCGGGCTGGAACTTGGCTCCGTCTACAAGCGGCTGGGCACTGATGTGACCGTGGTCGAATTTCTCGATGTCATTACCCCCGGCATGGACAGCGAAGTGCAGAAAGTGTTCCAGCGTCTGCTCAAGAAGCAAGGTCTGAACTTCGTCATGGGTGCCGCCGTTCAGGGCGTCAAATCCACCAAGACGAAAAACACCGTCACCTACAAACTCCGCAAGGATGACAGCGAGCACACCATTGATGCCGAAGTCGTCCTCGTCGCCACCGGCCGCCGCCCATTCACCACGGGGCTTGGCCTTGATGCGCTCGGCATCGAGATGACCGAACGCGGCCAGATCAAGACCGACAGCCACTATGCCACCTCCGTCAAAGGCATCTACGCCATCGGCGACGCCATCGAAGGCCCCATGCTCGCGCACAAGGCCGAAGACGAAGGCATGGCCATCGCCGAGCTACTCGCGGGTCAGGCAGGCCATGTGAACTACGATGTCATCCCCGGCGTGATCTACACCCACCCCGAGGTCGCCTCCGTTGGCAAGACCGAAGACCAGCTGAAGGACGAAGGCCGCGCCTACAAGGTCGGCAAGTTCAACTTCATGGGCAATGGCCGCGCCAAGGCGGTGCATGCCGGTGACGGTTTCGTCAAAATCCTCGCGGATAAGGAAACCGACCGCGTGCTCGGCGCTCACATCATCGGCCCCGCAGCCGGCGACCTGATCCACGAGATCTGCGTCGGCATGGAGTTCGGCGCCGCCGCCGAAGACATCGCCCGCACCTGCCACGCCCACCCGACCTTCTCCGAAGCGGTGCGCGAAGCAGCGCTGGCCTGCGGCGACGGCCCGATCCACTCCTAATCGCGCTTGCAGACTGTATTGCTCGGGCCGCCGTATGGCGGCCCGTTTGCTTTTCGGAGGTAGTAAACCCCGAATACTCGCGATAAGCCCGCAAATCTGCTAAAATGGCTGTATGCCGCGCGAATTCCCCCCAAGACTGAAGCACAAGTTCTACCTGACCGAAGGCGGCAGCGAGACGGAACTCCTCTACAAATGGGGCTTGGAGTTACCCGAATTCTCAATGTTACCGCTGCTCGATGATCCGCATGCATCTGAGATCGTCCGCGCGATGTATTGTCGTTATTTCGATGCCGCCGAAAAACATGGCACCGGAATGCTGATCCTAGGCCACGATTACCGCGCCAGCCCCGATTGGGGCGCAAAACTGGGCTATTCCGCTGAAAAACTGGCAGAAATGGAGCGCCGCACCATTGCCTTCCTTGATGACATGCGGCGCACCTATGCCGGTCGGGTGTCCGATGTCTACATCGCGGGTTGTATCGGCCCGCGCGGGGATGCCTACGGCACGGGTGCGAACATCACCGAGCAATCGGCGCTTGAATACCATTCAATCCAGCTCTCCAATCTCAAGGAAACCCCCGCAGACATGGCAATCGCTGTCACCTTCAACAACATCGCTGAGTCCGTGGGCGTTATCCGCGCCGCCGAAAGCTGCGACATTCCGATTGGCGTCAGCCTGACGCTCACATCCGAGGGCCGCTTGCGCTCCGGTCCCAGCTTGCGCGAGGCCATTGAGGTGATCGACGAACCCACCAATGGCGCTGCGGCATGGTTCGGCACCAATTGCGCCCATCCACTCGAATTTGCGGACGCCCTCGCCGATCAGGGCGCATGGCGCAACCGCCTCCGCTACATCCGCCCGAATGCCGTCCGCATCGAAAAGGTCACTCTGTGCAAGCTCGGCCATCTGGCAGACGGCGATCCGGTCGAGCTTGGTCACCAAATGGGCGAGGTGGCCCGCCAGCTTCCCAATGTCGATATCATGGGCGGCTGCTGCGGCACCGACGAACGCCACCTTGGCGAAATCGCGGCCAACGTAAATCGGCTCCGCAATTTCGGCGCCAACTAGCCCTCAGGTTTTCAGCATCCGCAAGCCCTGCGTTACATCCGTCCGCACCGCCAACCGCAGCCCCGGTTCGTCACCCGCCTTCAGCGCCGCGATAATCAGCTTGTGGTGATAAGGCGGCTCAGTACGCTTCAGCCGCCCGTAGAGCGCCCGCATCGTCGGCCCCAGTTGCAGCCAGACGGTTTCCGTCATCGCAAGGATCGCCGGCGCCTGAGCCCGCAGGTAAAGCGTGCGATGAAATTCGAGGTTCATCCGGATGTAACCCGACGCATCCTGCCGCGCGACCATCTGGCTGACACCGTTATTGATCGTCTCCAACCGCTCGATCAGCGCGAAATGCGCCCGCGGCAGCGCCCGCATCGCCAGCTCCGGCTCCAGTAGCGCGCGCACGGTCGCCAGCTCTTCGATCCGCTCATTGGTCAGTTCTGGCGTCGATACCCGCCCCGATGAGGATAGGAACAACGCCCCCTCTGCCACCAGGCGCCGCACCGCCTCGCGCGCAGGGGTCATCGACACATCGAATTGCTTCCCCAAGCCGCGCAGGGTCAGGCTCTGCCCCGGCTCCAGCTCTCCATGCATGATCCGCGTGCGCAGCGCCCGATACACCCGCTCATGCGCCACGCCCGTCTGATCGCTCTGTTTGGTCTGAACTAGCATGCCCTATCTCTGCGGGGGAATGCGCCTCGGGTCAATCGTCAAACCGAATGCGCAACAGCGCATCCCCTTCCCTCCGCAACCATGCGCGATGGGTCGCATAATCCGGCATCACGCTTTCCACCCGCCGCCAGAAGGCCGCGCCGTGGTGCATTTCCAGCAAGTGGCACACCTCATGCGCCGCCACATAATCCAGCACCTCTGGCGGGGCCATGACCAACCGCCAGCTATACATCAGCCGTCCATCGGAGGAGCACGAGCCCCAGCGGCTGCGGGTGTCGCGCAGGCTAAGCACACTGTAGCGGACACCCAGTTCCGCCGCGTAACGGTCACTTGCCGCCGCCAATGCATCACGCGCCCGCGCCTTCAAGAACCCCTGCACCGCCTTTGCCGGTGCGCGTACCCCCGCGCCGATCTCGATCCGCCCCGCGTGATGGCGAACGCCCCGTCCGCTCCACTGACCGATCTCGTGTCGCACCCCGCCAAACGGCAGCGCACCGCCAATCCCGACCCGCTCCACCGGCCCGATCTGCGCCACCTGCGCCCGCACCCAATCGGCCCTTTCCTCGGTAAAAGCGATTCCCTGCGCGGCAAGAACGCCACGCGGCAATGTCAGCGTCACCGCCCCATCCAGCCGCGAAACCCGCAGCGAAAGCCGCCGCGCCCGCGCCGAATGGCGCAGATTCACCTCCAATGGGGGGTTGCCATGCAAAACATATCGGCCCATATGCGCCTTCTACCGAAAACCGGCGTCAAAGCCTTTGACACCTCCTTCGGCTTATGGCAGTTGGCGGCGATCCACTGCAAGTGCATGACATAAAGTGAAGGGATAACCATGCCCAAAGAAGAATGGGGTACAAAGCGCGTCTGCCCGACCACGGGAAAGCGCTTCTACGACCTGAACGCCAATCCGATCGTTTCTCCCTATACGGGCGAAGTGGTCACCATCGAAAACGGCAAGTCCCGCACCATGATCGCGGATGCCGCGGATGCGCAGACAACCAAAGCGAAGCCGGAAACGGCGGACGAGGACGATCTGATCCTTGAAGATGATGACGATGCGGATGTTGATCTGGGCGATGATGTGCTCGACGACGACGATGACGACACCGTCTCATTCGACGAGATCGGCGACGTTGCGAGCAACGACGACGACACCTGATTTTTTCGCTTTGGGGCGGGATTTTCCACTTGATCTCGCCCAGAGCGCCGCTTAGAGAGCGGCACGCAGACGGTGTTCTGCACCCGGATGGGGCCTTAGCTCAGTTGGGAGAGCGCTTGCATGGCATGCAAGAGGTCAGGGGTTCGACTCCCCTAGGCTCCACCAAAACCTCTCAAAAAACTTCCTTGTGATCCGACCAGATGCAGCCGCGCTTTGCGCACTGTAGTGCTCTGAAATAGCACGTTTATATGCGCGCCCACCACCCAGAGATGCAGCGCAAAAACCGGCTCTACCGGCAGTATTTTCAAGCGAAAAGACTGTGCATTTTCGCGCATTTCTCCCGCAGTTTCGGCCCTTTTCGGCACAGTCGCGCAGCGCCATCTATCGGTCATTAACGTACTCTCAGCGAGAAAATCAAAAAATGACCAAGCATATCCTCCGCCTTGACGCTTCCGTTCGCCGTAGCAACTCCGTCAGCCGCGACCTGACAGACCAGATCGTCGGCCGTTTCCCGGATGCAGAGATCACCGTGCGTGACCTTGCCGGTGGCCTGCCGCTGATCGATGAGGCATGGGTTGGCGCGAACTTCACCGCCCCCGACGAACGCAGCGATGCCCAAAAAGAGGCGCTCAGCCTCTCCGACGCATTGATCGCGGAACTGAAGGCCGCTGATACTCTGGTAATCGGCTTGCCGATCTACAACTTCGGCGTTCCCGCAAACCTGAAAGCATGGATCGACCTCGTCGCCCGTGCCGGTGTCACCTTTCGCTACACCGAAAACGGCCCCGAAGGTCTGCTAAGCGGCAAGCGTGCCATCATCGCCTTCGCTTCTGGCGGCACAGAAACCGGCTCCTCGATCGACTTCGCCAGCGGCTACTTGCGCCACATCCTGTCGTTCATCGGGATTACCGATGTCGAGTTCGTCTCGGCAGATCGCATGGCGGTTGATGCAGAAACGGCAATGAAGAAAGCCAAAGAGCAGATCGCGGCCCTTCAGGTCGCCGCCTAAAGCCCAATCACCGGCGCGGGCCATCACCGGCCCGCGTCACCCCGCGCCCCTGCTATTGGATTGCCAGTTCAGCGTGCAGCGGTTTCCGGCTCCGCCTGCATCCCCACCTCGATGAACTCGTCGAGGAAGACCCCCATCAGCTCTACGCGCGACGAAACACCAGCCTTTTGAAACAGGTTATGCGAATGCACCTTCACGGTCCCCGCGGAGCACTTGCGGTATTGCGCGATCTCCGCCGTACTCGCCCCCCGCAAGAGCAAAAGCGCAACATCGGCCTCAGCCCCCGTCAGGCCCCATTCCTCGAACCGGAATCGCACATGTTCGTCAAAATCTTCGCGCAAACTGCGCAGCACTTGCGCCTGACGTTCGTGCCGCACACGCAGTTGCCGCAGATAGGTGAACAGCAGCGTCATACCGCTCGCCAAGAGCACGACCGACAGAATCTCGAACACCAAGTGCAAGAGATCGCCCACGCCATACCCCTCCCGCTCCGAGAGATGGTTGCTGATATCCAGCACCACATCCTGAAGGAAAAACAACGCCGCAAGGCCCATGCCCCACATCACGACCGTCGCGACGGTGGCGTTGATACCTGTATGATCTTTCCGTGCCATAATCTCGCGATACTGCCTCTGAAACAGGTCATTTGCCAGCCTAAACCGTGGTTATAGGCGCGACAAATAAGGCCTTCTTAACCCCTGATATATTTCAAATTCCGTGGTTTTCATCATGTGTCTGTCATCAAGCGCACCCAGCGCCGAGACAAATTGGAGACGACAATGAAATTCACTTTTGCCGCAGCCGCAGCCCTCGCAATCGCTGCCACAACCGCCTCTGCGCAAGATCTCGTGCAAGAGCGGATCAACAGCCTCTTTGGTGACGGCTTCACCCATTTCAGCGTAAGCCGTGGCAGCAGCCGGACAGAGATCGAAGGCTATTCCAGCGATGGCCGCGAAGTCACGGTTATCATCGACAGCGTTACCGGCGCGGTTCTTTCCGAAACGGTTGAACGCAGTGACGATGGCCGCGCCAGTGACCGCATCCGCAGCATCGAGCGCACCCATTCCGAAGACAACGACGATGATCGCGCCAGCACTGGGCTCCGTGGCTTCGAGGATGACAACGACGACGAAGGCGATGATTACCGCTACGAACGCCGCTCCCGCCGCAGCGACCGTGACCGTGATGACCGCGACGACGACCGTTACGAAAACCGCCGCTCATTGAGCAGTAACAGCGATGACAGCTACGACCGTGACGATCGGGATGATGATCGGTACGAGAGTGACGATCGGGATGACGATCTCTACGAGCGCGATCATGACGAGCGCGATGACCGCGACGATCGGGATGACGATCGATACGAGCGCGATCATGATGATCACGACGAGCGTGACGACCATGACGACGACTAAGGCCTAGCCACCCTCTACCACGCGCGCCGCCAATACAGTTGGCGGTGCGCCCTTAACCCAGCGCGTAGCCCGCGCCGCGCACCGTGCGCAGAGGGTCGCTTCCCCCGTGTGCCATCAGCGCCTTGCGCAAGCGCCCGACATGGACGTCCACAGTGCGCGTATCAACATAGATGTCGCGCCCCCAGACACGGTCCAGCAGCTGCTCGCGCGACCACACGCGGCCGGGCTTTTCCATGAAGGTGCTCAACAATCTGAATTCGGTCGGCCCGAGCTTCAGTTGGCTACCCGCCCGCGACACCCTGTAGGTTTCCGCATCGAGCGTGATATCTTCATAGGTCAGAACCTGCCCAACGCTCGCGGGCCGCGCGCGGCGCAACTGGCTCTTCACCCGCGCCAGAAACTCCGAAACTGAATAGGGTTTCACAACGTAATCGTCGGCACCCACATCCAGCCCCCGCACGCGGTCAGCCTCTTCCGCACGCGCCGAAAGCATGATCACGGGCAGTTCCCGCGTTTCCGTGCGCGCTTTGACCTGTCGGCACACTTCCAAGCCGGACCCGTTTGGCAACATCCAGTCGAGAACAAGCAAATCCGGCAGTTCTTCGGCGATCAGCTCAAGTGCTTCGTCACCACTGGCGGCAGCCGACGTCCGGTAGCCTTCCGACTCCAGATTATAAATGAGGATTTCCCGCTGCGATGGCTCATCCTCGACAACCAGAACAAGTGGCTGCAAATGTGACACGGGCGCTACTCCACCTTCCCGACATAGGCAGTATCGTCGGCCTTTGGCCGCACATCATCGGGCATTTCACCCGTAACCTGATAGATCACTTGTTCCGCCATGTTGGTCACCAGATCACCCATCCGTTCGGTGTTCTTCGCGACAAAATGCAGATGCATGCACATGGTGATCTTGCGCGGATCCTCCATCATGAAGGTCAGCAATTCGCGGAACAGCGCATTGTACATCTGGTCCACGTCCATATCGCGCTGCCGCACGGCTTCCGCGAGCACTGCATCCCTGCGCACAAAGGCGTTGAGCGTGTCGTTCAGCATCTCCTGCACTTCTCGCGACATCCGCCGAAGCGCGCCGTTCGGCTCGTCAAGACGGCCGCTTTCAGCCAGCACAACTGTCCGCTTGGCGATGTTCTTGGCGTAGTCACCAAGCCGCTCAAGGCTACCCGCAAGGCGCAACACCGTCAGGATGGTCCGCAAATCCGAAGACACCGGCGCCCGCAACGCAATCACCCGCTGGCAGGCTTCATTTATGGCCATTTCCAGCCCATCGACCGCCTTGTCGCCGGCACGCACTTTTTCGGCCAGCTCGACATCTCTGTTTTGCAGCGCCTCGGAACCTTTCAGGATCCCTTCCTCGACCAACCCGCCCATCTTGGTGACGAGCGCCTGAATCTCCTCCAGATCGCGGTCATAGGCCGACGCAATATGCTGTTCGTTCATCTGTTCTGCTCCTTACCCGATCCGGCCAGAGATATAGCTCTCCGTGCGCGGGTCTTCCGGGTTGGTGAAAATCTTGTCCGTATCGTCAAACTCCACCAGGTTGCCCAAATGGAAGAACGCCGTCTTCTGGCTCACCCGCGCTGCCTGCTGCATGGAGTGGGTGACGATGACCACCGAATACCGCGCGCGGAGTTCGTCGATCAGCTCTTCGACCTGCGCCGTGGCAATCGGGTCAAGCGCCGAACACGGCTCATCCATCAACAAGACCTCAGGCTCGGTCGCCACAGCCCGCGCAATGCACAGGCGCTGCTGCTGCCCGCCTGACAAGCCCGTCCCGGGGGCCTGCAAACGGTCCTTGACCTCACCCCACAGTGCGGCGCGGCGAAGTGCCTTTTCCACAATCTCGTCCAGATCCGCTTTCGAGCGCGACAGCCCGTGAATGCGCGGCCCATAGGCCACATTATCATAGATCGACTTGGGGAACGGGTTCGGCTTCTGGAACACCATGCCCACCTTGGCCCGCAACTGCACCGGATCGACCCGCGCGTCATAGATGTCCTCGCCATCAAGGTGGATATCCCCCTCGACGCGGCAAATATCGATCGTGTCATTCATCCGGTTGATGCAACGCAAGAAGGTGGATTTCCCGCAGCCCGAAGGCCCGATGAATGCCGTGACAGTCTTGTCGGCAATGTCCACGTTCACATCCTTGATCGCGTGCGTCTCGCCGTAGAACACCTGCACATTACGGGCGGCAATCTTGGTCTCGGTCATGGCTGTTTTTCTTTCTGCAATTCTCTGGTCAAACATGGCATCACGCTCCTTACCACCGCCGCTCGAACCGGCGACGCAGGATGATGGCGGCAAGGTTGACCACCAAGAGGAAGGCCAGAAGGATCAAAATACCCCCCCATGCCCGTTCATAATAAGCCGGATCCGCCCGCTTTGCCCATTCATAGATCTGCGCAGGCATGGCCGAGTTCGGGTCCATGAAACCGCTTACGATCCCATCCGGCGGGTTGGTGGCGATGTAGCCCACCATCCCGATCAGCAACAGCGGCGCGGTTTCGCCCAGTGCTTGCGCCACGCCAATGATCGCGCCGGTGAGGATACCCGGCATCGCCAAAGGCAGCACATGATGGAAAACCGTTTGCATCTTCGAGGCACCGATCCCAAGCGCCGCATCACGGATCGACGGCGGCACCGATTTGAGCGATGCACGGGTCGAAATGATCACCGTCGGCAGGGTCATCAACGTCAGCACCAAGCCGCCCACCAAGGGCGCGGATTGCGGCAGATGCGCAAATTGGATGAACACCGCCAGACCCAGAATACCGAACACAATCGACGGCACCGCCGCGAGGTTCGCAATATTCACCTCGATCAGGTCAACAAGCCGGTTCTTTGGCGCGAACTCTTCAAGGTAAATCGACGCGGCCACCCCCAGCGGCAGCGACAATCCGATCACCACCAGCATCATGAAAAACGAGCCCAGCATCGACACGCCGATCCCCGCCTGCTCAGGCCGGCTCTCGGATGCATCGGCTCCAAGAATGAAATCCCAGTTGAATTTCCGCTCGACAAGCCCTGCGTCGATCATCTGATCAACAAGGTCCAGATGCGCGGCATCGAGGTTCTTGTCCCGCTCCAGATCGGCCCGAACGACGCGACCTTTCATATACCCGTCTACACGGCTTGAGGTCAGGAAATTGAAACTGACAGTCTCACCAATCGCATTTTCGTTCGCTAATACAAATTCCCGCAGATTGGATCCCGCAGATTCTGACAAGATCTTCAAAAGCGCTGCCTGATCCATATCGGTCGGGATCGCCGCCTTTTCGAGCGCCGCCTCCATCGCAGCACCAACGATGGCCTTGTATTTCGAGGTCTTGACGAAAGAGGCCTCCGCCTCATCGATCACCGTCTGTTCTAGCGCGATATCGACTGTCAGGAAGGTCTGGGTAAATGCCCGCGTACCGTTGCTTACGATCGTCGTCAGCAGCGCCAGCAGGAAGAATAATCCCACCGCAATCGCAGCGACACCATAGCCCTTGAATCGGCGTTCCGCACGGTTCCGCGCCTTGGTCTGGGCGTCCTCGGTGAACAGGGATTTGCGCGTCTCGCTCATTCGTATTGCTCCCGGTATTTGCGCACGATGTAGAGCGCCAGCACATTCAGCCCCAGTGTCAGGACAAACAGCGTGATCCCCAGCGCAAAGGCCACCAGCGCCTCCGGCGAGGAAAAGTCGCTGTCGCCGGTCAACTGGCTCACGATCTTCGCGGTCACGGTGGTCATCGCCTCGAACGGGTTGACCGACATCCGCGCCGCAGCACCCGCGCCCAGCACCACGATCATCGTCTCGCCTATCGCGCGGCTCGCCGCGAGAAGGATCGCACCCACGATCCCCGGCAGCGCGGCAGGCAGCACCACCTGCCGGATCGTTTCAGATTTCGTCGCGCCAAGCCCCAGCGACCCGTCGCGCAGCGCCTGCGGCACCGCATTGATGATGTCATCCGACAGAGAGCTGACAAACGGGATCAGCATGATCCCCATGACCAGACCGGCCGTCATCACCGCCGTGCCGCCCTTCATCCAGCCCACACCGAGGAAGCCACCTTCACCGAAGATATCAACCAAAAGCGGCCCGACCGTGAGCAGCGCGAAAAGACCGTAAACAATGGTCGGGATACCAGCCAGCAATTCCAGCATTGGCTTGGCAACCGTCCGCACCGGCTTGGCTGCATATTCCGAAAGGTAGATCGCCGCAAACAACCCCGTCGGCACCGCCACGACCAGCGCGATGAAGGAGATGTAGAGCGTCCCCCAAATCAGCGGGATGATCCCCAACTGTGATGCGCCGCCCCGCCCCGAAAAGCTCGGCTGCCATGTTGTCCCAAAGAAAAAATCCGTCGCCGGAAACAGGCGGAAAAACTCAACCGTGTTGAAAATCAACGACAAAACAATCCCGAGCGTCGTCAAGATCGCGATACTCGCCGCCCCGATCAGAAGCGCAAGAACACCGCTTTCCACGATATTGCGCGCGCGCAGGTTCAAATCCGTTTTCGAATAGGCCCAGCCCGTCCCGATGAGCGAGAGGATCAGAACAACCAGCCATTTCGCCGTCGTTGCGCTGCCCGCAAGCCCCCGATAACTCTGCGCCGCTTCCAGCACCTCGGGCCGCACATCCGCGCCCAGCGCAACGCCCACATCGCCCAACAGCGCCCGCACATCCGTGCTGCCGGCATCGAGGTTGGAAAGCGCGTCAACAGCCAGCGTACCAGCGGCCTGCACCGCATCAAGCCCGTGCGCCACACGCGCCACGTCTGCCATAACGAGGGAGACAGCGCCCGCCTCGGCAATCAGCGCGTCCGGCAACTGCCCAGACACGACAACTTGCAGGATCAGCGGTTGCACGACGCTCCACACTGCCAGCACCAGCAATGCGGGGACCAGCCCCCAAAGCGCCGTGTTGTATCCGTAATAGGCAGGCAGCGAATGCAACGCGCGCACATCACCCGAAGCCGAAACCACGGCACGCCTGCGCCCAAAAACAAAACCCGCCACGGCAATGGCGAGTGTCAGCGCAAAGATTGTCAGGTCGGACATTGTCACTCCGATGTAAATGACGGGGGGCGGTTCCGCCCCCCGTCGATTGGTCTTAGTTCAGCGTTTCTTCGTTGGCGATTTTCGCCTGAGTTGCTGCCAGCTCGGGGTCAGCAACGAGGCCGTAAGCGGCCAGCGGGCCGGACGGGCCGGCGATTTCGTCAACCATGAAGAATTGAGCGTATTCCTTCAGGCCCGGGATCACGCCGATATGTGCCTTCTTGATGTAGAAGTAGAGCGGGCGGGAAACCGGATAGTCACCAGCGGCAATGCTCTCGGTCGTCGGCATCACGCCGTTCATCGTAGCGACCTTCAGCTTATCGGTGTTGTTCTCGTAGAATGCGAGGCCAAACACGCCGATGCCGTTCGGGTTCGCGTCGATGCGAGCGAGCGTCTCGGTGTAGTCACCGTCGATGTCCACGGAGCGGCCATCGTCAGCCACGTTCATGCAGGCTTCTTCAGCTGCATCTTCGTCACCGCCATTGATTTCGAGGATCGCATCCCATGCGCCGGTGTCTTCACAGCCCTGAAGCAGAACTTTTTCTTCAAAGACTTCGCGGGTGCCGTGCTTGGTGCCCGGGATGAACGCGATGATTTCTTCAGCAGGCAGATCGCCGTTCACATCGGCCCAAGTGGTGTTCGGGTTGGCAACCATTGCACCGCCAACCGGCAGCTCAGAGGCCAGCGCCTGATAGATGTCGGCAGGGGTGAAGGCGTCATAGGCAGGGCCGTTCAACTGGCTTGCGAACACGATGCCGTCATAGCCGATACGGACTTCGATGATGTCGGTCACGCCGTTCTCGGCACAAGCAACGATTTCTTTTTCGCGGATGCCGCGGGAAGCGTTTGCAACGTCGATGGTGTTTTCGCCAACGCCTTCACAGAAGCGGGCCAGACCAGCGGAGGAACCACCGGATTCAACAACCGGCGTCGGGAAATCGGTGTTCTCGCCGAACAGCTCGGCTACGATCGATGCGTAGGGCAGCACGGTCGAAGAACCGGCAACCTGCACGTTGTCACGAGCAGCAGCAGCGGTGGCGGATACGGCAGCAATTGCGAGCGCCGAAGCAGACAGTTTAAAGGTGGACATAGTCACTCCTGTTTTCCAACATCCGGCCCCCACATGGGCGACCGTTAGGGCGACGCCTAAGCCCGCTCAGTGACCCTTATGTAAAACTTATGTAACAGTTTTATGAAAAAGCGTCATATTCCAAAAAATCTACCGTCAAAAGAAAAGACCCGCGCAAACTAGCACGGGCCTTTATTTTCAACGCCTTACCGGCAAGGTCAGCGCGATCACCGCAGCAAAACACCGCTCTCGCTGTCAAAAAAGCTCAGGCTCTCTGTCACAAACCGTACCGGAATCGGCTCGGCACGCGACTCGTCCATCCGCCCCGGAACGCGCGCCGTTACCGGCTTTCCGTTCAGTTCGAATCCCACATAGCACTCCGCGCCGGTGTTCTCGATCAATGTCGGCGTCACCGAAAACGGCGATTCTGGATCAATAACGATATGCTCCGGCCGCAATCCCACGATCACTTCCGCCGGATTACCCGGAACCGACACCTGAAGCGGCGTACCGTCCAGCATCACACCCGCATCAGTGACCTGTGCAGGGATCAGGTTCATCGGCGGCGAACCCATGAAATCGGCAACAAACGTATTGGCCGGCGCTTCATAAATCTCCTGCGGCGTGCCGATCTGCTGCACATAACCGTCTTTCAGCACCACGATCCTGCTCGCCAGCGTCATCGCTTCGATCTGGTCGTGGGTCACATAAACAATGGAGGCACCCGTGGTCCGATGCAGTTTCTTGATCTCGGCGCGCATCTCCACCCGCAACTTGGCATCAAGGTTCGAAAGCGGCTCATCAAAGAGGTAGAGCTTCGGCTCCCGCACCAGCGCCCGCCCCATCGCCACCCGCTGCCGCTGCCCACCAGAAAGCTGGCTCGGCTGGCGGTTCAAAAGCTGCTCGATCTGGAGCATCTTCGCGACTTCATCGACCTTTGCCTTGGCCTGTTCCTTAGGCACGCGGCGGATCTTCATGCCAAAGCCGATGTTTTCGGCCACTGTCATCGTTGGGTAGAGCGCATAGGACTGGAACACCATCGCGATGTCACGGTCCTTCGGTGGCTCCTCGGTCACATCCCGCCCGCCGATGAACAGCCGCCCGCCGGTCGTTTCTTCCAGCCCCGCAATGCAGTTCAGCAGCGTGGATTTCCCGCAACCCGACGGCCCGACCAGCACAAGGAACTCGCCCTCCGCCATCTGCACGTCGATATCGTGGAGAACATCCACCTCGCCGTAGCTCTTGCGCAATGTCTTGATCTCCAAAGCCAGCCCGCTTTGGTTTGCCGTGTCTAGCGCCATGGATCTTTTCCTCCCTTTGGTACGGGGCCGGTTGAATTGCGGACGATCAGTTCCGCCCGAATGAGCGTCTGCAATCCGCGCCCCTCCGCCCCGTCAATGTGATCTATCAAGTGGTTTGCCAGCGGCACGCAGGCATCGCGCAGCGGCGAGCGTGTGACGGTCAACGTCGGGTCGAACTCCACCGCGCGGAACGAAGGAAGCGCATCATCATGCGCAATGATCGACAGGTCCGCAGGCACGCTCAGCCCCAAATCGTTTGCCGCCTTCAAAACGCCCGCAGCGATCATCGTCGATGCGCAAACAAACGCCGTTGGCCGCGCCCCGCTGCGCCCCGAAAGCATCTCCAGTGCCTTGGTATAGCCAAAGCTCTCGCTCGGGGTTTCCTCCCCGATAAACGCCTCCGGCACATTAATGCCAGCATCCGAGATCGCCTCCCGAAAGCCGCGTTCGCGGTCCTGCGCAAAGGCGAAATCCCGCACACCATTCAAAAGTGCGATGCGCCGATGGCCCAAAGCCGCCAAGAGCTGCACCGCATCACGGCTCACCGCCTTATTGTCGATGCCATAAAACGGATAGGCCACATCATCCGCTGTCTGCCCATGCACCACAAACGGCACACCCCGCTTCTGCAAAAAAGCCACCCGCGGGTCATCGACCATCGGCGCATTCAGGATAAACCCGTCCAGAATGCCGCGCTCGAGCATCTTCTCATAGGCCAGCACAGGGTTGTCACCCTGATCCACGGAAAGAACCAAATCCACATCCCGCTCCGCCAAAGCGGCCGTCAATCCGGTGAGGATTTCGAGGAATGTACGATCGGCAAGGTTATCCGCATTCAGCTTGGCAATCATGCCCACCATGTTGGACTTGCCCGTCACCAGCCTCTGCGCCGTGCGGTTCGGCCGGTATCCCAGCCGCATAGCGGTCGCCTCGACCTTGGCGCGGGTCTTGGCATTGACCTCGGGAAAACCGTTCAGCGCCCTGCTGACGGTGGCAACCGAGAGCCCCAACTCCGAGCTTATGTCCTTAAGCTTCGCCATTCCAAACTTTCAAAACGTTTCAAAATTGCACAGTAATGATTCGCCACCATCAAAGCAATAAAAACCATTTTATCGCTAAAAATGGGCAAATACACAAATTTAAATCGTTTTGAAAAATTATCGAAGTTTGTTACGTTCCCGCCGAATCGCTCGCAAATGGTGGGCGGGTTTCGATTCTGTTACGGGGAGTTTTCAAATGCGGGAATGGTGGCGCGACGCGGTGATCTATCAGATCTACCCACGCTCTTTTCAGGACGATACCGGCAACGGCACCGGCGATCTGAAAGGGATTACCCGCCGCCTTGATCACGTCGCCTCCCTTGGCGTCGATGCGATCTGGCTCTCGCCCTTCTTCACCTCGCCCGACCGCGACATGGGCTATGACGTCTCTGACTATACGAATGTCAGCGAACTCTACGGCGATCTGGCCGATTTCGATGCCCTCGTCGCCCGCGCCCACGCGCTGGGGCTTAAGGTCATCATCGACCAGGTGCTCAGCCACACCTCCGACCAGCACCCTTGGTTCACCGAAAGCCGCGCCAGCCGCACAAATGAAAAAGCCGACTGGTATGTCTGGGCCGATCCGCAGCAGGACGGCACCCCGCCCAACAACTGGCTCTCGATCTTCGGTGGCTCCGCGTGGCAGTTCGATACCCGCCGCAAGCAATATTACATGCACAACTTCCTGACCGAGCAGCCGGATCTCAACTTCCATAACACCGAAGTTGTCGATGCGCTCCTCGATACAATGCGTTTCTGGCTAGAGCGCGGCGTCGACGGCTTCCGCCTCGATACGGTGAACTTCTACGTCCACGACAAAAAGCTGCGCAACAACCCGCCCAGCGAATGGACCGCCTTCCCCAACAACCCCTACGAGGCGCAAGACCAGATCTATTCCAAGACCCAGCCGGAAAACCTCGATGTTCTGCGCCGGATGCGTGCGCTGACCGATCAATATGCCGCCCGCATGATGGTTGGCGAAGTGGGCGAGATGGGCAACCGTCAGGTCGAGGTGATGGGCGAATACACCGAAGGCGATGACAAGCTGCACATGGCTTATTCCTTCGCCATGCTCAGCCACGACCACACCGCCCGTCACTTCCGCAACTGCATCGAAACCTTCCAGAAACGCGCGCCCGATGGCTGGCCCAGCTGGTCTTTCTCCAACCATGACGTGCAGCGCCACGTCACCCGCTGGACCCCAGAAGGCGGCGATAGCGACGCCGTCGCGAAACAATCCATCGCCCTTCTCACCAGCTTCCCCGGAACGCTCGGCATCTTCCAAGGCGAGGAGCTTGGTCAAACCGAGACAGATATCCTCTTTGAAGAGCTGCAAGACACCGCCAACATCGACTTCTGGCCCGAATACAAAGGCCGCGATGGCTGCCGCACGCCGATGGTCTGGAACGCCGTCGCGCCAAATGCGGGCTTCTCCACCGGCACGCCTTGGCTGCCGGTGAAGCCCGAACAAGCCGCCCGCGCCGTCTCCGCGCAGGAAGGTAAGAACGATAGCGTCCTTGCCACCTACCGCAGCGCGATTGCCTTCCGCAAAGCCCGCGAAGAGCTGCGCCTCGGCACCACCAGCTTCCACGATCTGCCCGAGCCGCTCCTCGGCATCCGCCGCAGTCACGCAGGCCGCGCGCTGACGGGCCTTTTCAATTTATCGGATACCCCGCAGGTGCTCGATATTTCCGGCACGGCGACCCTCGCCGGTCCGGCACAAGCAAGCATGTCGAACGGACAGATTTCACTGCCCGCCTTCGGCTTTGCATACCTCGAAGAAGACGGGACGCTGTCCCTCGCGAAAGAGGATGAAACCGTCGACGCCTAAGCATCAGCACGGCGCGGCAAAATGGTTACTCAGGGAGGAATACCTATGACCAAACTCACCAAGAAACTGGGCCTCGCAGCCCTTCTGATGTCCACCGCGGCACCCGCATTCGCCCTCGAAGAGGGCAAGCTGGTGATCTGGATGGGTGGCGACAAGGGCCACGAAAACCTTCAGGTCGTCGCAGATCAGTTCACCGCCGATCTCGGCATCGAAGTCTCTGTCGAAGTCGCAGACCCGCTGACCGACAAGTTCCAGCAGGCAGCCGCCACCGGCGACGGCCCCGACATCGTTCTCTGGGCGCATGACCGCTTTGGCGAATGGGCCGCCGGCGGCCTGATCAGCCCCGTCACCCCCAGCGCTGACTTCCAGTCCGGCATCCTCGATTCCGCTTGGGACGCTGTGAAAGCTGGCGGCGATATCTGGGGCTATCCGGTGTCGGTTGAGGCCATCGGCCTCGTCTACAACAAAGACATCATCGCCACCCCGCCTGCCACGTTCGAAGAGCTGGCATCGCTGGAAACCCCCGAAGGCGTCGCACCGATCCTGTGGGACTACAACAACACCTACTTCACCATGCCGATGCTGATGGCCAACGGCGGCTACGCCTTCCAAAAGGTCGACGGCTCCTATGACGGCTCCGACACCGGCGTGAACAACGATGGCGCAATCAAAGGCGCCGAAGTGCTGAAGTCCCTCTTCGACGATGGCGTTCTGCCTCCGGGCGTTGACTACGGTGTCATGGACGGCGCAATGGCCAACGGCGAAGTCGCAATGGTCATCAACGGCCCGTGGAGCTGGGGCGGCTACGAAGGCGCTGGCATCAACGTGGGCGTCGCCCCGATCCCGACCGTTGACGGCTCTGTTTCTCCTGCATTCCTCGGCGTCTACTCCGCCGCCATCAACGCCGCATCCCCGAACAAGGATCTGGCCGTTGAACTGCTGGAAAACTACGTCCTTACCGACGAAGGCCTCGCGCAGTGGAACGCCGCAGGTTCGCTCGGCGCACTGGCTGACATCTCCGCCGGTTCCGCACAGGACGACCCGAAAGTCGCAGCGACCCTCGAAAACGCAGCCGTCGGTATCCCGATGCCATCGAACCCTGAAATGGGCGCGTTCTGGTCCGCTATGGGTCCGGCTTTGACCAACATCACCACCGGCGCACAGGCTCCGGCTGATGCTCTGAACGACGCCGCAGCGCGTATCTTGGGCGAGTAATCCTCCCCATACGGACGGGGCGCGCTTATGCGCCCCGTCCGATCCTTTCCCCAAGTCGAAGTTCGAGGCCGCCCATGTCGGAACTCAGCCAAGCCCTTCCGCCCGCATCCCGCCCACTGGGCCTGATCGCAGGCAAGGCGCTCGTCGCCCTTTGCACCCTGACGCTCATCTACGTCGCCTACACCGTCTACATGGTGGGCCAGCCGCTTTTCGGCCTGTTGGTGATGATCGTGGCGCTGGTGTTTTTCTTTGTGTTTGGGCTGCGGCGCTTCTACTTCGCACGCTTCATCTTCCCCGGCATCGCCACGATGGTCCTCTTCGTGGTCTTTCCGATCCTCTACACGATCTACCTCGGCTTCACGAATTACGGCTCGTTCAACTTGCTGACCTTCCAGCGCGCGCAAGAGGTCATCCTACAAGCCGAAGTCGTCGATAAATCAGCCGCCGTCCCCTTTGCCGTCGCGCCCGAGGGCGATGCCTACCGCGTCTATCTCGGCGATGATGCGGGCGGCTTCCTTTCCGCACCGCTGGCGCTTGATGGCACCCCCGCGAGCGTCGATGCAGAGCCGGTCAGCACGTCACCCGCCGAGCTGCTCGAACGCCGCGCCGCCATCGCGCTGCGCACAGGTCTGGCCGAGGTCGAGCTAATCCTCCCTGACGGCACCAGCCTGCGCAACGCAGGCCTGCGTGAATTCGCCCCGATCACTCCGAAATTCGAGCTGCTCGACGGCGACACGCTCCGCAATGTCGAAACGGGCGCTTTGCTCACACCCGACCACGAAATCGGCTTCTACGTCGATGAAACAGGCGAGGAAATCGCCCCCGGCTGGCGCACCAATATCGGCACCGGCAACTTCGAGCGTATCCTCACATCCGAAGGCATTCGCGGCCCGATGGGCGCGATCTTCCTCTGGACGGTGGTTTTCGCCGTGGCTTCCGTCGCGCTCACTTTCGCTATCGGCCTGATCCTCGCCAGTATCCTGCAATGGGAGCACCTGCGCTTCAAAGCCGCTTACCGGATCCTGCTGATCCTGCCTTACGCGGTGCCTGCCTTCATCTCGATCCTCGTGTTCAAAGGCCTGTTCAATCAGAATTTTGGCGAGATCAACCTGATCTTGGAGGCCCTCTTTGGCATCCGCCCCGACTGGATGACCAACGGCACACTGGCCCGCTCCATGCTGCTGATCGTCAACACATGGCTGGGCTATCCTTACATGATGCTCCTCGCGATGGGCTTCCTGCAATCCATCCCGCAGGAGCAGAAAAAGGCCGCCTACCTCGAAGGCGCGGGCATGATCCGCGTGTTTTTCACGATCACGCTCCCGCAGATCATCCCGCCGTTCCTGCCGCTGCTGCTGGCCTCGTTTGCGTTCAACTTCAACAATATCGTGCTGGTGCTGCTGCTGACCCGTGGCGGGCCGGACATCCCCGGCACCATCATTCCGGCAGGCAAAACCGATATCCTCGGCTCTTTCACCTACCGCATCGCCTTCATGGACTCCGGCACCCAGTTCGGGCTGGCGGGGGCGATCACACTGCTGATCTTCGTCCTCGTGTCGATCATCGCCTATGCCAATTTCGTGGCCATGCGCCGCGCCGCACGAAAGGCCTGACCCATGATTGTCGAAAACAAGCGCGAACTTTTGGTCAAGAAAATCGCCGCCCACGGCTTCATGCTGATCTTTCTGGCGCTGGTGATGTTCCCCTTCCTCGTGGTGATCTCGATCTCCTTCCGCGAAGGCAACTTCACCACCGGCGACCTGATCCCCCGCAATCCCACTCTCGAACACTGGTATCTGGCCTTCGGGCTTGAATACACGCGCGACGATGGCACCGTCGTCCCGCCGCCCTATCCGGTGCTGTTGTGGATGTGGAACTCGATCAAGGTCGCCCTGATCGCCGCCGCCGGCGTGCTGGCTGTTTCCACGATCTCGGCCTATGCCTTCAGCCGCATCCGCTTCATTGGCCGCGCCGCACTTTTGGATTCGCTCTTCATCATCCAGATGTTCCCAACCACGCTGGCCCTGATCGCGCTCTATGCGGTGTTCGACTCGATGGGCGACATCTCCCCCGTCATCGGCATCGACAGCCACTGGTCGCTAGTACTGGTCTATCTCTCCGGCGTGATGATGCACATCTGGACGATCAAGGGCTATTTCGACTCCATCGACTCCGCGCTCGACAAAGCCGCCGCCGTCGATGGCGCCAGCCCGTGGCAGACCTTCCGCATGATCTTCCTACCGCTCGCCGTGCCGATCATGTCGGTCGTGTTCGTGCTGGTGTTCATCGGGGTGATCAACGACTACCCGTTGGCCTCGATCCTTCTGCGGTCAGAGGAAAACCTCACCCTCGCCGTTGGCTCCCGCCTGTATCTGAACGAGTTCAAATACCTCTGGGGTGATTTCGCCGCCGCCGCGATCCTGTCCGGCCTGCCGATCACCGTGGTATTCCTCATCGCGCAGAAATATCTGGTCTCCGGCCTGTCAGACGGCGCGGTGAAGGGGTAATCCACTGTCCTTTGCCAGATGCGCGGAGCCAAGGCCGCAGGCCGCCGCGCATCGCCGGCGCACGCCGTCCCTGCACGGCACACGCCCGCTTCCCTTCCCCGCCGCACCGCACTAGCGTCACCGCATGACGCTGAAACTCGATCACCTGCGCGCCTTCGTGACCGTTGCCGACCTCGGCAGCTTCCGCCGTGCCGCCGAACGGCTCAATACCACGCAGCCAAATATCTCGGCCCGCATTGCCCAGCTTGAAAAGCTCCTCGGCACATCCCTGATGACCCGCGACGCAGGCTCCGTGCGGCTCACCTCGCGCGGGCAATCCCTTCTGCCCCATGCCCGCGCTGTGCTCGCCAGCACGGATGATTTCCTCTCTGCCGCAGGCGGTCGCCGCCTCTTTCACGGGGCGCTCCGCCTCGGTGTCAGCGAGCTTGTCGCCCATACATGGCTTCCCGCCTTTCTGCGCACGATGAAAGACCGCTTCCCCAATATCGACGTCGAGCTGACCGTTGATCTAAGCGCCAATATCACCCGCGCCCTCGCCGCCCGCGATATTGACCTCGCGTTCCAAAGCGCCCCGTTCGATCAGCCCGCGCGCATCTCCGCCTCCTTGGGCCGCTCACCCTATGTCTGGGTCGCCGCCCCCACGCTGGCCCTTCCCGCGCCAAAGCTCGATGCCGCGACACTCGACGCCGCGCCAATCCTCACCCACCCGCGCGGCACTGCCCCGCATGACCAACTTGCCCGTCATTTCGCCACCGCCCGCCTTCCCGCGCGCCTCGTTCCAGCGACCAACAATGCCGTCTGCTTGCAAATGACCCTCGATAGGCTGGGCATCGCCTGCCTGCCCCGCGCCATGCTGGATGCCCCGCTTGCACAGGGCAATCTGATCATCCTCAGCGCCGATTGGCACCCCGACCCGCTCACCTTCGCTGCCCGCTACGACCTCGATCCCGCGCCGCCCTATGTGCTGGAGGCGGTCGCCATTGCGCAGGATCTCT
Organism: Pelagovum sp. HNIBRBA483; assembly: GCF_040931995.1. NCBI lineage: Bacteria > Pseudomonadati > Pseudomonadota > Alphaproteobacteria > Rhodobacterales > Paracoccaceae > Pelagovum > Pelagovum sp. HNIBRBA483. Next base: position 728,174 of record NZ_CP162412.1, on the reverse strand, counting down.
CGCCACCTGACGATAACAAATCGTGATTCTATATATCAAAATAAAAGATTTTTCCTGATCTTCCCTCCCGTCTAGACTGCGCCCGAACACGCTTTCCTGACGAGGCCCCATGCCCAATTCCGCGATCCGCGCCGGTGTCGATATCGGCGGCACATTCACCGATGTCGTTCTCGAAACGCCGCAAGGCCGGCATTCTACCAAGGTGCTCACCACCTACACCGCGCCCGAGGATGCCATCCTCGAAGGCCTCGCCCGCGTCTGCCAGCAATCCGGCACCGCGATGGAGGAGATCGGTCAGGTCATCCACGGCACAACCCTCGCCACCAACGCCCTGATCGAACGGCGCGGCGCGCGCACCGCCTTCATCACCACCGAAGGCTTCCGCGACGTGATCGAAATGCGCACCGAAAGCCGGTTCGAGCAATATGACCTCAACCTGCGCCTCCCCGATCCGCTGATCCCCCGCAATGATCGCCTCACCCTCTCCGAGCGCGTCGATGCCACCGGCACCGTCCTGCGCCCGTTGGATCGTGCGGATGTCGAGGCTCTGGTCGATACGCTGGGCAATTACGATTCCGTCGCCTTGGGTTTCCTGCACAGCTACCTCAACCCCGCGCATGAGCGCCTCGTGCGCGATGTGATCGCCGCCCGCCAGCCGCATCTCTCGGTGTCGCTCTCCTCCGATGTCTCACCCCAAATGCGCGAATACGAGCGCTTCAACACCACCTGCGCCAATGCCTACGTGAAGCCGATGATGGCCGCCTACCTGTCGCGCCTGCGCGATAGGCTGGCGGCGGCTGGCGCGGATTGCCCCGTGTTCCTGATGCATTCCGGCGGCGGTATCATGTCGCTTGAGGATGCTGCCCAATACCCCGTCCGCCTTGTCGAGAGCGGCCCTGCCGGTGGCGCGATCTTCGCCGCTGACATCGCCCGCCTTTACGGGCTGGATCGGGTGCTCAGCTTCGATATGGGCGGCACCACCGCCAAAATCTGCCTGATCCGCGCAGGCCAGCCCAAAACTGCCCGCGTGTTCGAGGTCGCCCGCTCCTACCGCTTCAAGAAAGGCTCCGGCATGCCGATCTCCATTCCGGTGATCGACATGGTCGAAATCGGCGCCGGCGGCGGCAGCCTCGCCTCCGTCAACGCGCTGGGCCAAATTCAGGTCGGCCCCGAAAGCGCCGGTTCCGAACCCGGCCCTGCCTGCTACGGGCGCGGCGGTGATCGCCCCGCCGTAACCGATGCGGACCTCCTCCTTGGCCGCCTCGATCCCGATAATTTTGCCGATGGCACGATCCCCCTGCACCCCGATGCCTCTGCCACCGCGCTTGAGACGCACCTCGCACAGCACACCGGCACCGATGCCGCCACCGCAGCCTTTGGCCTGTCGGAAGTGGTCGATGAAAACATGGCCAACGCCGCCCGCGTTCATGCGGTCGAAAACGGCGAAGATCTCGCAGGTTACACGATGATCGCCTTCGGCGGCGCCGCGCCGCTTCATGCGGGCAGACTCTGCGAAAAACTCGCCATCGACCGGCTGATCGTCCCGCCCGGCGCGGGTGTCGGCTCCGCCATCGGCTTCCTGCGCGCGCCTTATGCGTTCGAGGCCACGCGCTCTGTCTACATGCGGCTCGATGCGTTTGACGAGGCCGCCGCCGCCACCCTCCTGACCGAACTGGCTGGTGAGGCCGAAACCTTCGTCCGCGCCTGCGACGCCACCGCGCCCATCCATGCCGAAACCAAGCTCTACATGCGCTACAAAGGCCAAGGCTGGGAAATCCCCGTGCCTCTGCCCCACGGCTCCGCGCCCAGCGCCACAACGCTGCTCGCGCTATTCGAGGAGGCCTATACCACCCTCTTTGGCCGCACCGTCACGGGCCTGCCGGTCGAGGTCACGGTCTGGGCCGTCAACGCCGCAACCCCCGTCGATCCACCCGCCACAACGCCCGCCCCCGCCGCCAGCACCTCTGCCGCGATCACCCGCGACCGCAGGCTGTTTTCGCCGGTGGATCAGGCGATGGTCACAGCACCCGAGGTTGCCCGCGCCGCACTCACCGATGGCGCAGAAGTCACCGGCCCCGCCGTCATCACCGAGGCAGAGACAACAATCATCATCCCCGCAGGCTTCAACGCGACGGGCCGCAGCGACGGCTGCATCGACATCCGCAAAGGAGCGCCCGCATGACCGCCCATTCCGTCACCCACCAGATCATGTGGAACCGCCTGATTTCCGTGGTCGAGGAACAGGCCCAAGCGCTTGTCCGCACCGCCTTTTCCACCTCCGTGCGCGAGGCAGGCGATCTCTCCGCCGGGGTCTACGATATCGAAGGTCGGATGCTCGCCCAAGCTGTCACCGGCACCCCGGGCCACGTCAATGCGATGGCCGAGGCAGTCGCCCATTTCATGCGCGAGATCGGCACCGATACGATGGCCGAAGGCGATGTCTACATCACCAACGATCCTTGGATGGGAACCGGCCACCTGCATGACATCACCGTCGTATCGCCCGCCTTCCATCAGGGGCGGCATGTGGGCTATTTCGGCTGCACTGCCCATGTGGTCGATATTGGCGGGCGCGGCTTTGGTGCGGATGCCAATTCGATCTACGAGGAAGGCCTGCAAATCCCGATCATGCGCTTTGCCGATCGCGGCACGGTTGACCAAACCCTCCTGCGGATGATCCGCGTCAACACCCGCGAGCCGGACCAGCTCATCGGCGATCTCTACGCCCTGGCTGCGTGCAACGAAATCGGCCAGCGCCGCCTGTCGGAAATGCTCGCCGAATACGCCACGCCGGACCTCTCTGAAATCAGCGCCTACATCCTATCGGCTTCTGAAAAGGCGACCCTCGAACGCATCGCCGCCCTGCCCACAGGCAGCGCCTGCGCCACCATGCAGATCGACGGCTATTCGATGCCTGTCACGCTGGCTTGCGCGGTGACGGTGCATCCCGATCACATCGCCTGCGATTTCACCGGCACCTCCGCGCCGGACCCGAAAGGCATCAACGTGCCGATGGTCTATACCCGCGCCTATGCCTGCTACGCACTGAAATGCGCCATTGCGCCGGATATTCCCAATAACGCCGCCTCCCTAGCGCCCTTCCGCATCACAGCGCCTGAAGATACCATCGTCAACGCCGTGCGCCCCGCCCCGGTAGCGCTCCGCCATGTGATCGGCCACCTGATCCCCGATACGGTGTTCGGCGCGCTGGATCAGCTCCTCCCCGCCACCGTTCCGGCCGAGGGCGCAGGCGCGCTCTGCAATTTCCAAATGTCGATCCGCCCCACCACAGCGGAAGGCAGCCGCGCCGAGGTGCTGACCTTCAATTCCGGCGGCTCCGGCGCGCGCCCCGCGCTCGACGGGCTGAATGCCACCGCCTTCCCCTCGGGCGTGATGACCATGCCGGTCGAGGCGACCGAGCATGCTGGCCCCGTCATCATCTGGCGCAAGGAACTACGCCCTGATAGCGGCGGCGCGGGCGAAAGCCGCGGCGGCCTCGGGCAATATATGGAGGTCGGCACCCGCCCCGGCCATGCGTTCGATTTCTCGGCCATGTTCGACCGCGTCGATCACCCCGCACGCGGGCGGCACGGCGGGCAAGAGGGCGGCGCAACCTCGGTGCGCCTCTCCGATGGCACCGCGCTCGGTGGCAAGGGTCGCACCCGCGTCCCCGAAGGCGCGACCGTACAACTCGCCTTCCCCGGCGGCGGCGGCTACGGCGACCCCCGCAACCGCGATCCACAAGCCATAGCCCGCGACCTGCGGCTGGGCTATATCTCCGAAGACACCGCCCGCGACACCTACGGGCTGAGCGACGCACAAATCAGGGATGCCCTTGCATGAGCTATGATGTGGTGATTATCGGCGGCGGCATGATCGGTGCCTCCTGCGCTTGGTGGCTTGCCCGCGACCCGGATTTCAAGGGAAAAGTGCTCGTGATCGAGCGCGACCCGACCTATGAATTCGCCTCCACCTCGCACACCAATTCCAGCATCCGCCAGCAATTCGGCAGCGAGATTAACATCCGCATTAGCCAGTTCGGCGCGGAATTCATCCATAACTTCAAAGAGTTCATGGGCGTGCCCGACGCCCCCGAAATCACCCTGCAAAGCTTCGGCTACCTCTACCTCGCCGATACCCCCGCCTTTGCCGAAACACTCCGCGCCAGCGCCGCCCTCCAGCAATCGCTCGGCGCAGGCACCCGCATTCTGACACCGGACGAAATCGCCGCCCAGTGGCCGTTCTATAACCTCGACGGCATCATCCTCGGCTCCCACAATCCGGTGAACGAGGGCTATTTCGACGGAGGCACCATCTTCGACTGGTTCCGCCGCCAGTCCCGCGCGCTGGGCGTCGAATGGCGCACAGGCGAGGTGACAGGCATCAGCCGCGAAGGGGGCCGCGTCACTGGCGTCACCCTTGCCGATGGCGGCAGCATCGCGTGCGGCACGCTGGTCAATGCCTCCGGCCCCCGCGCCGCGCTGACCGCCCGCATGGCGGGGCTTGATCTTCCCGTTGAGCCGCGCCGCCGCTTCACCTTCGTGTTCGATGCCGCCGAGCCGCTGCCAGCGGATCTGCCCCTCACCATCGACCCCTCCGGCGTGCATATGCGCAGCGACGGGCGCTATTACCTCTGCGGCTGCCCGCCTGATCTCGACCCCGCGGTCGATTTCACCGATTTCACGATGGATCATGAAATCTGGGAGGACAAAGTCTGGCCCGCCATCGCCACCCGCGTACCCGCCTTCGAGCGGGTCAAGGTGATCAACCACTGGGTCGGCCATTACGCCTTCAACACGCTCGACCAGAACGCCATCGTCGGCCCGCACCCTGATCTGCCGAACTTCCTGTTCTGCAACGGGTTTTCCGGCCACGGCCTGCAACAATCGCCCGCAATGGGGCGCGGTATCGCCGAGCTTGTGACCCACGGCGGCTACCGCAGCCTTGACCTTTCGCCACTCGGCGTCGAGCGTATCATCGAAAACCGCCCGCTCCTCGAACGGGCCGTCATCTAAAGGAATTTCCATGCTGTCCAAGATCGTTCTCACCGGCGCCCGTGGCAATCTCGGCCACGAGCTGCGCGCGCCGCTCTCCGCCATGTGCCGCGAGCTTGTCACCACCGACATCCGCGAAGCCCCCGAAGACCTCCTGCCGAACGAAACCTATGTCACCGCCGATCTCGCCCAGATGGAGCAGATCGCGCCACTTCTGGAGGGCGCAGAAATCGTCGTCCACTTCGGCGCTATCGTTGACGAAAAGCCTTTTGAGGAGCTGCTCGGCCCCAACTACATCGGCGCGTACAACATCTGGGAAGCCGCCCACCGCCACGGCGTCCGCCGCGTGGTCTATGCCTCCTCGATCCACGCCGTCGGCATGGCCGAGGTCAACAGCGGTGCCGATACCGATACCCAGCACCGCCCCGATACCTTCTACGGCCTCGCCAAATGCTTCGCCGAGGATCTGGGCCGCATGTACTGGGAAAAGCGCGGTCTGGAGGCCGTCTGCCTGCGTATCCTCTCCTGCACGCCGGAGCCGCAGAACGTCCGCGCCCTGCAAACATGGCTCAGCTACCGCGACATGGTTCAACTCGTCCAACGCGCGATCGACACGCCCACCACCGGCTTCGCCGTGGCCTATGGCGTATCCGCCAACACCCGCGCGCCGGTGTCCAATCACAAGGTCGGCTTTTTGGGCTACAAACCCCAAGACAACGCCGAGGACTGGGCCGAAGCCCTCTTCGCCAAAGCCAGCACACCCGACCCGCAAGACCTCGGCCTCACCCGCGTCGGCGGCCCCTTCGCCAGCATTCCGCTGGGCGAAAGCGGCATCGCCGCGATTCAGGCAATGTCAAAAGGGAAGGGTTAAACCCCTCCCGCCGCGGCGCGGATGGCTCGGATATTCGCACCGTAGACCTCTGGTTTCTCGACCGAGCCGCCTTTGAAAACGGCTGATCCCGCCACCAGCACATCCGCGCCAGCCTCGGCCAGCAGCGGCGCGGTGGTCGGATCCACACCGCCGTCGATCTCGATATGCACCGGCCGGTCGCCGATCATTTCGCGCAGGCGGCGCACCTTGCCCGTCATGTCGATGAACTTCTGCCCGCCAAAACCGGGGTTCACCGTCATCACGCAGATCAGGTCGGTCATGTCCAGCAGATGCTCCACCGCCTCGGCCGGCGTTCCGGGGTTCAGCGCGACGCCGGCCTTCGCCCCTGTCGCGCGGATCGCCTGCAACGTCCGGTGAATATGCGCGCCCGCCTCCACATGCGCGGTGATGATATCCGCACCCGCATTGGCAAAAGCCTCGATATATGGGTCCACCGGCGCGATCATCAGATGCACGTCCATCACCGTTTTCACATGCTTGCGGAAGGCGGCAACCGCAGGCGGGCCGAATGTCAGGTTCGGCACGAAATGCCCATCCATCACATCCACATGCACCCAATCCGCGCCCTGCGCTTCAATCGCTTGGATCTCCTGCCCGAAATTCGCGAAATCCGCCGATAGAATCGACGGCGCGATCTTGATGGTCCGGTCAAATGCCATTGCTGCCCCCTCGGTAAGCGTTCGCGGCTCTCTTAGCCCGAATTATCGGCAAGGTCACGCCTGCACATCCCCCTGCGGCAATTCGGGCCAAGACAGCATTTCTCAGTGTGCTATTTTGATCCCATGCAAACAAAACACTTATTTTTTAAAGATATTCTCAAAGACGGCGCCGTCGCGCACCTCACCCGCGCGGTTTTGGACAGCTCCCGCCCGCAAGCGCTGCACGATCACGATTTCTACGAGCTTCTCTGGGTACAGAACGGCAAGGTTCGCCATCACACCACCTCCGGCCGCACTGACCTGACCGAAGGCGATCTGATCTTTGTCCGCCCCGGGCAAGCGCATGGCCTGCAAGGGCGCGGCGAGGCGGCGATGGTCGTCTCGCTGACCCTGCATCCGGCTATCATCATGCCCCTTGCCGAGCGTTACGCGGGCTTCAAAGGGCATTTCTTCTGGGCAGACCGCTCCGAACCGGATCACGCCCACCGCGACATGCGCAGCCTTGCCGCCCTCAACCACGCTGCCCTGCGGCTCGAACAAGCCCGCCCCGACGCGCTGGAGGTGGACGCCCTGCTGCTGCCACTTCTCGCAGCGCTGCGCGAGGAACGCCCCCGCGCCGATGACCCGACCCCCGACTGGCTCCTGCAAGCCTGTTCCGCTACCCGCCGCCCCGATGTGTTCCGGCAGGGCGCGGCAGGCCTCGTCGCGCAAACCGGCCGCGCGCACGCCCATGTCAGCCGATCACTGCGCCGCTATCTGGGGCAAACCCCGTCAGAATTCGTCAATGACATCCGCATGGCCTACGCCGCCCGCAGGCTTGCAGGAACAGAAGACACACTGGCCGAAATCGCCAGCGATTGCGGCATCCCCAACCTCAGCCATTTTCACAAACAATTCCGCGCCAGCCACGGCGTCACCCCGCACCGCTACCGCAAGCAGCACCAGCGCGAAGTCGTCCAGCCCTAACCACGAAAAAACCGCGAACCCCCAGGGAGGAAAGGGTTCGCGGTTCATGGATCGTCGGCGCGACTCACGCGCTTAACCCCATTCTAGATTTTATTTGACCATCCGGTCAAACCTTGTCATCGCTCCATTTGCATGCCACGCTTCGCGCAGCGAAACGGAGACCCCCGTGACCCAGACAGACACCGCCCAATCGGCCGCGCTTTCCACCACGAAAGACAGCCTTCCCCAGCTGCACGCGCCCCGCAATCCGGGGATGCCGCTGGACATGGACCTGATCCAATCGATTCAGGCCAACACCTCCGCCATCGAACGCCGCGCCGCGACCCTACCCGGCCGCCGCAGCGTCAAGAAAGAGTATCAAGCCGCATGGCTCTGCCGCGCGATCTCCTGCATCGACCTCACGACCCTCTCGGGTGACGATACCGAAGGCCGCGTCCACCGCCTCTGCGCCAAGGCCCGCCAGCCCGTAGCCCCTGCTTTGCTGGAGGCGCTTGGCCTGCCCGATCTCACCGTCGGCGCGGTCTGCGTCTATCACGATATGATCCCCGCAGCCGTCACGGCGCTGGAAGGGTCCAACCTGCCCGTCGCCGCTGTTTCCACCGGCTTTCCGGCGGGCCTCTCGCCCTATCACCTCCGGCTACAAGAAATCCGCGAAAGCGTCGCCGCCGGTGCCCGCGAGATCGACATCGTGATCTCCCGCCGCCATGTGCTCACCGGCAACTGGCAGGCGCTCTACGATGAAATGGCCGAAATGCGCGCAGCCTGCGGCGATGCCCATGTCAAAGCGATCCTTGCAACTGGCGAGCTGGGCACCCTGCGCAACGTCGCGCGGGCCTCTTTCGTCTGCATGATGGCGGGTACCGACTTCATCAAAACCTCTACCGGCAAGGAGCCGGTCAACGCCACGCTTCCTGTCTCGCTGACCATGATCCGCGCCATCCGCGACTATCACGAGATGACCGGCATCCGCGTCGGCTACAAACCGGCAGGCGGCATTTCCAAGGCCAAGGACGCACTCACCTACCTCGCCCTCATCAAGGATGAACTGGGCGACCGCTGGCTGCGCCCCGATCTCTTCCGTTTCGGGGCATCCTCGCTCCTCAACGATATCGAACGCCAACTCGAACACCACGTCACCGGCGCCTATTCGGCTGGCTGGCGGCACGCAGCAGGGTAATCAGATGAGCACCGTCAAAGAGATTTTCGAAACGATGGATTACGGCCCCGCCCCCGAAAGCGCCGCCGAAGCCTTTGCGTGGCTCGTCGATCAGGGCGACCGCTTCGGCCATTTCATCGGCGGCAAATTCACAGAACCGGGGCAGACCTTCGAATCCCGCAACCCCGCCACGGGTGAAGTGCTCGCCCATGTGACGCAGGCATCGCAGGCCGATGTCGATGCCGCCGTCGCCGCCGCCCGCAAAGCACAAAAGAAATGGGCCAAAGACAGCCACGCCCGCGCCCGCGTGCTCTACGCAATTGCACGGCTCTTGCAAAAGCACAGCCGCCTCTTTGCTGTGCTCGAAACCCTCGATAACGGCAAACCGATCCGCGAAAGCCGCGATATCGACGTTCCCTTGGCCCAGCGCCATTTCTACTTCCACGCGGGCCTCGCCCAGCTGATGGATGACGAGATGCCCAACCGCACCGCGCTTGGCGTCTGCGGTCAGATCGTGCCGTGGAACTTCCCACTGCTGATGCTCGCATGGAAGATCGCCCCCGCGCTCGCGGCGGGCAACACGGTGGTGCTCAAACCCGCTGAATATACTACACTCACAGCGCTTCTCTTTGCCGATATCTGTCGTCAGGCCGGTGTCCCGCGCGGCGTGGTGAATATCGTCACCGGCGATGGCGCCGTGGGCGAGATGATCACCACCCATCCCGACATCGACAAAATCGCCTTCACCGGCTCCACCTCCGTTGGCCGCCGCATCCGCGAAGCCACCGCTGGCAGCGGCAAGGCGCTGACGCTCGAACTGGGTGGAAAATCCCCCTACATCGTCTTTGACGACGCCGATCTCGACAGCGCCATTGAGGGGCTTGTCGATGCGATCTGGTTCAATCAGGGGCAAGTCTGCTGCGCCGGTTCACGGCTCTTGGTGCAGGAGGGCGTCGCCGAACGCTTCCATGCCAAACTCAAGCGCCGCATGAATGGCCTGCGCATCGGCAACCCGCTCGACAAATGCATTGACGTGGGCGCCATCGTCGATCCCGTCCAGCACGCGCGGATCACCGAAATGGTGGCAAACCGTTCGGGGGGTGAACTGCACCAATGTCCCGCGCCCCTTCCGGCCGTGGGCTGCTTCTACCCGCCCACGCTAATCACCGGCCTCACCCCCGCCGATCCGCTGATGCAAGAGGAGATCTTCGGCCCCGTCCTCGTCTCCACCACCTTCCGCACGCCGGTTGAGGCGGTACAACTCGCCAACAACACCCGCTACGGCCTCGCCGCGACGGTCTGGACAGAGAACGTCAACCTCGCCCTCGACATCGCGCCGAAGCTTGCCGCTGGCGTCGTCTGGGTGAACGCGACCAATCTCTTCGATGCCGCCGCTGGCTTCGGCGGCGTGCGCGAAAGCGGCTTCGGGCGCGAAGGCGGCTGGGAAGGGCTTCTTGCCTACACCCGCCCTGCCAAACAGGGCAAGCCGCTCGCCTTGGTGAAGCCGCACATGGGCGAAGGCGGCCCCGCCGATCCGCTCGACCGCACCGCCAAACTCTATATCGGCGGCAAACAGGCCCGCCCCGACAGCGGCTACTCGCAGGCCATCTACAGCCCGCGCGGGGCGCTTCTGGGGCATGTGGGCCTCGCCAACCGCAAGGATATCCGCAACGCGGTAGAAGCGATGAACGGCGCCTCCGGCTGGGGAAAGACCACCGGCCACCTGCGCGCGCAAATCCTGTATTATGTGGCGGAAAACCTCTCCGCCCGCGCCGATGAATTCGTCAAGCGCCTCAACGCCATGACCGGCAACACCAAAGGCAAGCGCGAGGTCGATGCCGCGATCCGCCAGCTCTTCACTTGGGCCGCATGGGCCGACAAACACGACGGCCGCGCCAAGGGCGTGCCGATCCGTGGCGTGGCACTGGCGATGAACGAGCCCGCTGGCAAAATCGGCATCCTTTGCGCCGATGACGCGCCGCTCTTGGGCCTTGTCTCCGCCGTTGCCCCCGCCATCGCGCTGGGTAACCGCGTGACCGCCATCGCGTCAGAGCCGTTCCCCCTCGCCGCCACCGATTTCTATCAGGTGCTGGAAACCTCCGATGTCCCCGCCGGTGTGGTCAACATCCTCACCGGCCGCCATGCCGAACTCGCAGCACCACTCGCCGCGCATTTCGATGTCGATGCGGTGTGGAGCTTCTCCTCCTCGGATGTCTCGGCCCAGATCGAGGCCGCCAGCGCCGGCAACCTCAAGCGCACATGGGTCAATGATGGCCTGTCGCGCGACTGGTATGCAGGGGGCGACGGCGCCGAATGGCGCGCCGCCGCAACCGAGGTCAAGACGATCTGGATCCCCTACGGCGAATAGGCGCTACTTCCGCCCAAACAGCCGCTTCAGCCGCGAGCGTCGTTCCGCGACGCCCGCATTCACTTCATCCATCCGGTCCCCCGCGCGCTCAAAGAGCGGGTCCAGCGTCCGCTCGCGGAACTGCATCCACGCCGCTCGTATGAACAACGCCGCAATACCCGCGAAGATGAAGAAGAAGATATTGAACCACGGAATGATCCGGACATCGGGGCTATCGATGGCCCGCAGCCCCACCGCATTTGGATAGATCGACAGGAACCTGTTCCGCCAGCCGTAATGGGTCACGACCACCCATTGCTCCTGCCCCGCCGCCGAAATCAGCGCCGATGCCTCGGCCTGCAAATCCGCGCTATCGAACTTGAAATAGGGCGGCCAAATCCAGCCGGTATCCTCGTTGCGATACACCATCACGCCACGGCTCTCACGCGGGAAAAAGCCAAGGAACCACGTCTTTTGCTTTTCGGTATTGATCAGCCGCAGATCGCGCGTCACTTGCTCGGTATTGCCACTGTCGGCCTGCGCATAAAAAATCCGGTTGAAGCCGGAAAAATCCTGCCGGATCACTTCCGTCGAGGTCACGCGCACCACATCATGCTGCGGCAACCAGTAATGCAGCCCCGCGCCAATAATCAAAAACGGCAACAATCGCAAAAAGAACTTCACATAGCGCATCAGCGTCTCAATTCGTGTTGGTCACAATCAGGATGCCCGTCACCACAAGCACCGGAATGACATAAACAAGCCAGATCAGCTTCTTGCGCAGCCCTGTCTCGTAGTCGGCCATCCCGTTGACGATATAGGTATCCCGCGCGCCTTTCGCACCCCCGTTTGGGTGCTCTTCGTCAAAAGCATCCTCCAACGCCTCCCGCCGCACCGATCGCGAATAGAGCGACACCGACCAGTAAACCACCGTCAGCACCACGGCGAGGATAACCACCAACCTGATAAAACCCATCACATCACCACGTTTCGCTTGTCCATTTCCCCGGCAATTGCGCCGTGCTGAGGATCATGATCGGCAGCCATACAATTGCCGATAGCATGCCCCTCTTTGCAAAATGCCACAGCGTCGGCCACAGGCCCACCTCTGCCAGCATCTCACCCACCGGCGCGCCACCCATCATGTATAGCACGGCAAACAGCATCCCCGATAGGGCAAGGCACAGTACAAATGCCGTCACACCCAGCCAGATCAGCGGCCGCGCCCCTTCAGGAAACACCCCCGCCAGCAAACGTGGAACAACCCAGCCGATCACCGCCATCAACCCAACCGGCAGGATCAGGCTCGTCAGCACGCCTAGCCCTCCGCGGCCTCTGGCGCTTCCTCGTCACCCAGCGCCATGTCGGTGTCAGCCGCGTCAGCGTCGTCCTCGTCCGGCCCATAGATCAGCGCGGGGTCGACCTGTCGCGCAGGTATCTCGCCGCCGCGATTGGCAACTTCCTCGCCCTCTATCTCCACCGAGTCCTCATAGGAGCGCAGCACCACTTTGGTGCCCAACTCGATCTTGTCATAGAGGTGGATCACATCCTGATTGAACATGCGGATACAGCCCGCCGAGCTGCTATTGCCGATAGAGGCAATGTCATTCGTCCCGTGGATACGGAACATCGTGTCATGCCCGTTATGATAAAGGTAGAGCGCCCGCGCGCCGAGCGGGTTGGTCAACCCGCCTTCAACGCCGCCGCGAAATGGCTCATAAACCTCCGGCTCCGTGCGCAGCATGTTGGCGGTCGGCGTCCAACTCGGCCACTCCGCCTTGCGCCGGATCACGGTGTCAAAGGTCATCGCCTTGCCCTGCCGCCCCACGGCAATCGGGTAGCGCCACGCCATGCCGCCTTCAATCACATAATAAAGCAGCTTCGCATGGCGATCGACTTCGATCGTGCCCACCGGCTCGTCGCCATCATATTGCACCAAAGCGCGGCGGTTCACCCCTTGCAGATATTGCGGCGGGATCGGCGGAAGCGAATACGCGCCATCCTCAATCGGTCCATATCCATCCACATAGCCGTAAAGAACCGGCTGTTCTTCCACGAATTCGAGCGTCTCAGGCTCGGTCGCAACACAGGCCGTCAAGGAAAACAAAGCGCCCGTAACAAACGCCCAGCGCCACCATGCCATCACCATCTTCGAGTCCGTTCTTTTTAGATCGTCGTTTTGATACCAACTTGATCAAAAAGAGCAAATCTCTAAGCCTGACCTCGCGCAAAGGTGACATTACCGCCACAATCACACGCCCTGCGCGGGCAATACACCCGCGCAGGCCCGCCAGCCCTTAGCCGACGACGTTGAACTCCGGCCCATAGGGGTAGCCGGTGATATTTTCGTTGCCATCCTGGGTGATGATCAGGATGTCATGCTCGCGATAGCCACCCGCACCCGGTTGACCGTCGGCAATGGTCAGCATCGGCTCCATCGAGATCACCATCCCCGGCTCCAGCACCGTGTCGATATCCTCGCGCAGTTCCAGCCCCGCTTCACGGCCATAGTAGTGGCTCAGCACGCCAAAGGAATGCCCGTAGCCAAAGGTACGGTATTGCAGCAGGTCACGCTCGGCAAAGAAGTCGTTGATCTTCGCGGTGATCTCCGAACAAGACGCTCCCGGCTTCAGCAGGCTCATGCCGTATTCATGCGCGCCCACGTTGGCTTCCCAGATCTTAAGGCTGGCATCATCCACTTCGCGCACGAACATCGTCCGCTCCAGCGCCGTGTAATAGCCCGAGATCATCGGGAAGGTGTTGAGGCTCAGAATATCACCCACTTCCAATTGCCGCGCGGTAACGGGGTTATGCGCGCCATCGGTATTGATACCCGACTGGAACCAGACCCATGTGTCACGGTACTCGGCATCGGGGTAACGCTTGGCAATCTCCAGCTCCATCGCGTCACGGCCCGCCATCGCAATGTCGATCTCGCGAGCACCGGCTTTCACCGCCTCGCGGATCGCGTAGCCGCCCACATCGGCAGTGGCCGCCCCAGCGCGGATGATTTCCAGTTCAGCGGCGGATTTGTGCATCCGCTGCACCATCGTCATCGGCGCCACATCCACGCGGGATTTCGGCGTAAGGAAGTGATCCAGCTTCTCGCTCTGCAACAGGCTCATGTGATCGCCCTCGTAGCCGATCACACGGCCCGTGCCGGTCACGCTCAGGATCGCACGCCAGTAATTGTCGCGCTGCCAGTCGGTATAGGTGATGTTGTCGCCATGACAGCGCCGCCACGGTTGCGCCGCGTCAATGCCAGCGCTGATCGTCACGCTTTCGCTCTCGGTAACGACGAGGCCATAGGGGCGGCCAAACGCACAGTAAAGGAAGCCGGAATAATAGGCGATGTTGTGCATCGAGGTGAAAACACATGCCTCCACGCCAGCCTCAGCCATGCGCGCGCGCAGGCCCTTCAGGCGGGCATCATATTCGGATGCGGCAAACGACAGAATGCGGTCGCCTTGGTGAAAACGGTAAAACTGCGGACGTTCCATTGGTTCAGACCTCACTTTTTGCGGGGTCTTTGCGGCACCTGCGCGAGACCCCCGAAAGGTCCCGGCGTTCAGGACGACAGCAGCCCAATCGGGCCGCAAGCAACGGGAGTTTCCCTGTGGCGACGCCATCGCCACGCGCTTATCGCCCGATTAGGGCCAATCGCGGATTCTGGCAAGTGTTTTGATGCGCGCATCATGCTGCGCAGGCTCAAATAAAAAAGGCGCCCGCAGCCCCGCCGCAAGCGCCTTTCCGTCATTCTCCGGCCTGATCAGGCGGCCGTCAGCCCGCGTTGCATGTCCCAGCGGCGGATCAGCCAGATCACGGGGATGGAAACAACCACCGCCCAAACCTTGCCCATCACCTGACCGGTGAGGAAATCGAGGCTCCCAAAGGCCAGCCACAGGAACAGCACGCTGTCCACCACAAGGCCCACAAAGCTCGACGCCACGACAGCCGTGATCAGCCCGCGCTTTTGCAGCGGGGTAAACACCGCAAGGTCCGCACTTTCCGCAAACAGGAACGCCACGACAGACGCCACCACCAGCGCCGGCGCCGCCACAAAGCCGGACAGCGCCGCACCGACGACAATCGCGCCCAGCGCCCATTTCACGCCCAAGCGCCGCTGCACCAGATCACGCAGCACCAGCGCAAAGCCTACAGCCAGCACACCGCTCGGCGCGGTAATTCCCGGCCAAACGGGGATCACGCACGGCCCGTCAGGAAAGCAAACAGTACCGACATTGCCGATCATCCAGTTCGCCAGCGGAATGGTCAGCGCGAAAAGCGCCAGATAAATGAACCCTTCGGTCCGTTGCATGGTTCCGGTGTTCATCAGCTTATCCTCTTCCACGGTAGGTCGGGACGCCCTGCTCGGGGATCCATACGTCTTTCGGCTCCGGCCCGGTCTGCCAGAACACATCAATCGGGATGCCGCCGCGCGGATACCAGTAGCCGCCGATCCGCAGCCACTCAGGCTCCAGAAGGTCCGCCAATCGCCGCCCGATCGACACCGTGCAATCCTCGTGGAACGCACCATGATTGCGGAAGGACGTCAGATAGAGCTTCAGCGATTTGCTCTCCACCAGCCATTTGCCGGGGAGGTAATCGATCACCAAATGGGCAAAATCGGGCTGGCCCGTCATCGGGCAGAGCGAGGTAAATTCAGGTGCGGTAAAGCGCACCGCAAAGCGGGTATCCGCCTGCGGGTTCGGTACTTTTTCGAGCACCGCCTCTTCGGGGCTCTTGGGGGTTTCGGTCATCTGGCCCAGCTGGGTCAGGCCCGAATAGATATCTTCTTTCGACATCGGGATGTCCTCTTTTCGAGGCCCCCGGCCGCGCAGCCAGTGCTGGCGCAGGAGGTTTCCTGCGCTTTGGTCCCTTGTTTTGTCCGGGTAGGCTGCGACCGGAGGCTTTACGCCATGCGCCGCGCTCTAGACGATTAGCCCTCGCCTGAAAAGGGATTTCTCAAATCTCGATGCCTCAATACATCAAAGCATCGCACTGGCTCTTGCCTAAAACCCGCTTGATAGGCAGTTTGCCGCGATTAGATCGCTCAGAGGCAGTTCCGGCATCCACAATGACAACCACCTTGATCGTCTTGGCACATCCTGACCCGCGCTCCTTCAATGGCGCATGGGCCGAGGCCACCCGCAAAGCCTGCCTCGCGCAGGGCGATACCGTGCTGTTCTCCGATCTGGTCGCGCAAGGCTTCAATCCCGTCGAACGCGCCAGCAACTACCCCAATCCCGCGCCCGACACTCCCTTCGACCCGCTCAAGGCACAAGAAGCCGCCGCCGCAGAAGGCACATTGCCCGATGACGTCGCGCAAGAGATCGAAAAGATACGCCGCGCGGACCGCATCGTCTTTCATTTCCCGCTTTGGTGGTTCGCTCCGCCCGCTATTTTGAAAGGCTGGTTTGATCGCGCCCTCGCACATGGCGCGTTGCACACGGTGGACGAACGCTTCGACACCGGCCAGTTCCGTGGCAAAAAGGCGCTTTTCTGCGTCACCACCGGCTCCAAAGAAGAAGAGAGCGTTTTCAATGGCAAGGAAGGCGACGTCCAACTCCTGCTCTGGCCCGCAGCATATACGCTCAGGTACCTCGGTTTTTCCGTCGCAGTTCCCAAGGTCGTACACGGGGTCCACGGCTACCACCAAGGCGCGCGGCAAACCGCCCTTCAGGACCGTCTATCAGAGGTGCTTGCCGCGCAATCCGAGGTGATGGCCACTTTCGACCAACGCCCTCTGATGCCGTTCAACGCCGATGATGATTTCGATGCCAACGGCCAATTGAAAACAGACCAGCCCAGCCACACGCCCTTCATCCGGCATTCAAACTAGACGCGCGGCGTCCGGCCGTGGGCGGGCGCTCTGCCCTCCAAGGTCAGCACTTTATCCCCCCACGCCCTCCACCGTCTATCCCCGCGACCACATCGCAAAAGCGTCCGCCCAACGGGGCGGTCGGACGCTGCGCGGCAGCACATCCACTAACAGGTGCAAATCAGAGGCTTCCTCGCAAAGCGCAGCGTCCGGCCGCGGGTGGGCGCTCTACCCTGAAAGGTCCGCACTTTATCCCCCCACCCCCCTCCGCCATCTATCCCCGCGACTCGGCACCCAAAGCGTCCGCCCGAGCGGGCGGTCGGACGCTGCGCGGCGGCCTGCGGCCTTGTCCCGCGCGAAATCCCCGCCTATCCTTACCGCATGAAATGGCGGGAACTCTCCGAACGGCAGATCCGCAAAGCACAGGCCGAGGGCCAGCTCGACAACCTGCGCGGCGCGGGCAAGCCGCTACAATCTGACGGCGCATCCAGCTCCGCCGATGCTGTCGGCTTCCGCATCATGGCCGAAGCAGGCGCGCTCCCGCAGGAAATCTCCCTCAAAAAGGAATGCGACGCAAAGCGCGCCGAGCTTGCCGCCCTCACTGATCCCGCCGCCCGCAAGGAGGCGATGGCCGCGCTGGCCACCCTCGAAATGCGCTACGCGATGGCGGTCGAGGCGCGGCGCAAATATTTCGGTTCCGACTAGCCACCGTGACGTTGCCGAAACGTTCGGCAAGCGGCAAAAATCATGCATTTCGATATGCATAGGATGTGCATGGGATGTGCATCAGTTGTGCATCAATGTTACTTGGCCTCCTCCGAAATCATGGCGAAGTATTAACGTCCAACAGGTGACAAGCGCCGCCTGAGCCGACATGTTGGTTAACACCGCACTTCAAAGGGACCAGCGCACCGCAAAATGCAAAATCTCATCACAGATGTCGCAGGGATTCGCGTCGGCAACGCGAGCGACCCGAAGCTGAAATCCGGCGTCACCGTGCTGATGCCCGAGCGCCCCGCCGTTGCAGGTGTCAGCGTCATGGGCGGCGCACCCGGAACGCGGGAAACCGATCTCCTCGCCCCCGATAAAACCGTTGAAAAGATTGACGCTTTGGTGCTTTCCGGCGGCTCCGCCTTCGGCCTCGCAGCCGCTGACGGGGTGTCTGACATGTTGCGCAAGCAAGGCGTCGGCGTGCCCGTAGGCCCAGTGCGCGTGCCCATCGTTCCCGCTGCGATCCTCTTCGATCTCCTGAATGGCGGCACAAAGGATTGGGGCGAAAACCCCTATCCCGCGCTCGGCCGCGCCGCGATGAAAAATTTGGGGAAAAATTTTGAATTGGGCACGCATGGTGCCGGAACCGGCGCCACAACCGCTAATCTGAAGGGTGGCCTCGGCTCCGCCTCCGAATCGCTCCCCTCCGGCCATACCATAGGCGCCCTCGTCGCCGTCAACGCCGTCGGCTCCGCAACCATCGGGGACGGCCCGCATTTCTGGGCGCATCCCTTTGAAAAGGAAGCCGAATTGGGCGGCCTTGGTGGCCCTGAATCCTACCCCTCCGGCCCGCCCCGCACTAAGTTGGACGCCCCGAAAAACACCACAATCGCGATCATCGCCACCGATGCCACGCTCACGCAGGCCCAATGCACCCGCCTCGCCACCGCCGCCCAAGACGGCATCGCCCGCGCCCTCCTCCCCGCCCACACGCCAGCGGATGGCGACCTCGTTTTCGCTCTTTCCACGGGTTCAAAAAAGATCACCGACGCAGACCTCCTGATGCTCGGGCATCACGCATCTCTCTGTTTATCAAGGGCAATTTCGCGCGGTGTCTTTTCAGCCACCACAGCCGAGGGCGACGTCCTGCCAACATGGAAAACCCGTTTCACCGCGCCCTAACGCACCTGCCGCCTCTGCCACCGGCCCTCGACCAACCACGCCGCCAGCAGCGCCAAACCAGCCAGAAGCAGCGTCAACCATCCCGGTAGAAGCGGCCAAAGCCTCATATCGACAACACGATGGGCCTCACGCGGAACAATTCCCATCCAACCACGCCCCGCCGCGACCCGTCCCTCACGCACCGTTCGAATGTCCGGCAGGCCGTCTTGCAAGCGATAAACACCGCCCCCGCTTCTCGCAGCCAAGGGGCTCAAAACTTCCGCAGTCGAGAGTGTTTCTTCAAACTCTCTCGGTGCCGCCGGTCCAACTGCTATGACCGTTTCCTCGCTCCCGTCGCTGAGGCGATAGAGCCCTTCCTGCTGCGCCTCGAAAAGCGCTTCAAATCTCCCAAAACTCTGTTCAGAAAGCATAATAGTGGCTTCCTCGCCATCTGGTTCGGTGACGATCACTGGGTCGGCTGTATCCGCGAGCGTGCGGCGAATGATGCGCATTGTCTTGCCATTTATTTCCGCCCGAAGCGCCTCTTCCTCAAGCTCTGGCTCCTTCATCAGCCAATGCGCCACACCGCGCAATAAGCCCGACTGTGGCCCGCCGCCAGCATAGCCCCGATCCCACAGCCACGCCTGATCCGATGCGAGCAGCGCAACCCGCCCCTGCCCAGCGTCGTCGAGCATCAACAAAGGTGCGCCATCAACCCCATCCAAAACGACCCGCGCCGTGTCGCGGGCAGTCACCTCGATCTGCCTCAGCCAAGGCCCCCAATCAGGCGTCTCCGCATCAGCGCCCTGCAAACCGCTTGTCACAGGGTGACGAGCGCCGGTTTCCGTCAACAATGGCAACACCTCGCTCTCGATAACACGGGCTGTCGGCACGCCTGGCAGGATGCCCTCCAACGGCGATCTGAACACACTATCCGCGCCCGCATAATCGGGCCCCGCCGCAACAAGGAGCGCTCCGCCGCGTTCAACATAGCGGCGAATATTTTCAAAATATTCCGAAGGAAGTAGCCCGCGCCTTTTGTACCGATCCAGAATAATCAGGTCGAATTCTTCAATCTTTTCAACGAACAACTCTCGCGTTGGGAAGGCAATCAGTGACAGTTCAGTAACCGGTGTTCCATCCTGCTTTCCAGGCGGTCGCAAAATGGTGAAATGCACCAGATCAACCGCACTGTCCGATTTCAGCAGGTTCCGCCATGTCCGCTCTCCAGGGTGGGGAACTCCGCTGACCAACAAGACGCGCAGTCGATCACGCACCCCGTTGATCTGGATAATGGCGGTGTTGTTCCGGTCCGTCAGCTCGCCTTCAAGAGAGGGAACGTCGAATTGCAGGACGTTCGTTCCGGGATGGGTGAGGCTTACAGGAACTTCGATATCCTGATTTACTGGAATGTCGAAATTCATCGGCGATGCACCATCGACCGATACCCGAAGGGGCACCGTCCGAGCCTCTATTCCCTCTGCTTCGGGGCCAAGATCATTGACTCTGAGAACCATTCGAAATGGTTCCCCCAATATGGCGTAAGCAGGTGCGTTTTCTATCGTCAGTATGCGATCGAACTCAGTATCGTTCCCTGAAAGAAGCACATGAACCGGCGCTGGCACCGCCCCTAAATCATCCTCAGAATCATGGACTTGCCCATCCGTCACAAGAAAAATGCCCGCCACTCGGGCACTCTGTTCGACGGCGAGCGTATCCCGCAATGGTCCGAGCAACTTTGTGCCCCCATTGGCTTCAGCGTCACTAAGCTCGACAACCTGCAATTCCGAATTGCCGAGCCTTTCGACCTCGCTACGGAGATGTTCCACTGCGGCATCAGTCTGCGACGAACGGTCACTAAGCGTTTGGCTAGAACTCCGGTCAACCAGCGCAAGGACGATATCAGGAAGCGGCTCTCTCTCTTCGACTTTGTAGGACGGGTTTGCCAGCGCCGCGAGCAGGACAAAGCCCGACACCGAACGCAAGAGAGCCCCGCCCAACCCCCTCCATTGCGCGAAGATACCCACGAGAACAAACAAACACGCCAAAACGATAATGACGCCCCAAGGCAGCAATGGTGCAAATACGAGATCGCTCATCACTCCCCCAATCTGTCGAGAAGCGCAGGCACATGCACCTGATCCGCTTTGTAATTACCGGTTAAAACATGCATCACGACATTCACGCCGAACCGGAAGGCTAGCTCCCTTTGACGCGCACCGGCCTGCCCGCGTCCTACCGGATAAATCGGAAAGGCCGCCGCATCCAATGCCCATGCACGCGCCCAATCATTTCCGCCAATAATCACAGGGGTGACGCCATCATTGGGATCTCTGAACGGGCCGTCCACCCCGGCTGTATTCTCCGTT
Source organism: Pelagovum sp. HNIBRBA483 (assembly GCF_040931995.1). Classification (NCBI taxonomy): domain Bacteria; kingdom Pseudomonadati; phylum Pseudomonadota; class Alphaproteobacteria; order Rhodobacterales; family Paracoccaceae; genus Pelagovum; species Pelagovum sp. HNIBRBA483. The sequence continues at coordinate 707,098 of NZ_CP162412.1, read as the reverse complement.
GGGTCGCCCCGCAGAACTTCCACCCATACTTCGCCGTTATGTCGCCCCGGAAATTCCTGCAAAAGATAAAACGCACGCGAAAGTACATGATCCTCTGCTATTGGCTCCAAGGGTGGTATCTCAAGCCCAATCGCAATGGCCTGCAGTTTATTCCCCTCAGGCGTTCCAACACCAAAATTTGCGATATCCCCGTCGCCCGTATCGAACAGGATCATCCCTCCAGAATTCAGATATCTGTTCAACTTCTCATAACCATTGCGCGAAGGGACGCTTTGGCCATTGGTGATCGGCCAGTACAGGAGCGGGTAAAAGGCCAATTCGTCCGCTTCTGGATCAACCCCCACTGGCGCGGCTGGTTCAACGGCTGTTCTCTGCGTCAAAACTGTCGAGAGGCCCTGCAAACCCTCTTGCGAGACGCGGTCAACCTCTGCATTGCCAGTCAACACATAAGCTAAAGTTACCTCCGCTGCGGAGCGCAGGTGTTGCGGATCGGTCGCCTGCGCATAGACCCGCTCCCCCAGTGGCAAACCAACAGTCATCGCCAACAAGACAGGCAACAAGCGCCGCGCTAATCCGCCCAACCTTCCAGAAATGACCAACGTGGCTAAGAAATCGGCAAAAACAGCACCGATAGCCATCAGGAACAACCAAGGCGCGATCGGAAATGGAGTCGGTTCCGCTGAATTCAGCTGAACAACCCAATCTGGCCACTGCATTGGCACTAATGAACCAGTCCCATCCGCTACATTTACTGCAAAGCGGCCAGCAACCCCTTCGTATATTCCTGGCTGCACCCGCGACCCGATCCTGTCAGATGCCAAGTCCGCGCCACTCACTGGCAGAGCCGTATCCACTATCCGTACCCGCCCAAACCCATCAAGCGCATCTTGCAAACGCCATTGGCTCTCCGCATCTGGCTTTTGTTTTTCCCCACCCTGACCACTCCCAACGGCCAGGCGTTGAAGCATGTCAACGAATAGCCCCGAAAGGGGTAAATTGGACCACTCCGCATTGGCCGTCACATGGAAAAGAACAATTTGCCCCGAACCTTCAAACTTACGGGTCACAAGCGGCGTACCGTCATCAAGCGCCGCAAGCACTCTTCGGCTCAGGTCAGGGTCCGGCTGGGCCACCACTTGCGTCGTGATTTCAATATCTTCAGGCACTTGCAAGCCGAAGAACGGGCTCTCACTTTCAAACGGGGCCAAGGTCTTCGGTGCGCCCCAACTCATCACTCCGCCAATGCTTCGCCCGCCAGTTCGCAACCTTACTGGTAAGAGAGGTTCCAGCGTCGGCATTGATGGATCACGAGCAGCCAGCCGCGGTCCGGCAAAACGGATCAGCGTTCCTCCATCGCGCACCCAATCCAGCAGTTGCTCTGCGTCCGCACCGGAAATATCCGCCACATCCGCCAACAAGATCGCATCCATCCCCGCAGGCAGCACCTCCGCCAGAGGTCGCTCAAAGAGGTCTGCGCTGGGTCTTAAAGCTTCGCGCAAGTAGTGGAGCGGCGACAAAAGATCCGCACCTTCCCGCGATGCGCCACCAGCAACGAGCGCTACTTTCGGGCGACGTAGCCGATCTCCAACCAGAAATACAGCACCGGCAGAGGGGAGAGCGGCACTCTCTACGCGGGTGACGCGGTTCCTTATTTCCGTGGGCAAAGGAATGTCGACCTCGGCAAAAACGTCACCTGCCTCGAAGGTGATCGTGGCCTCTGAAAGCGACCGTTCGCGGCCAGCCGGATCAAGCCCGATCACCCGCAAATCACGCGACATCGCCACTTCTGATCGCCGCACTTGCGCAGCCACACGGAGGTTTCCATCGTTAACCGTCACTGATTCTATCAGGAACGTGGAATCAGGCTGTGCAAACACGCGAACGGCGCCCTCCCCCTTTCGCAGATCAAGAATCTGGGAGCGCCACTCCCCTGCCAGACCATCGGCAATCCAAACTGTCTCACTCGGTTCCTTCAGCTGGGACAACCATTCAATATGATCTACCTCCCCACCCAGCCACGGTTCTGGCGACATGGCCTCCAGCACCGCCCGAGCGTCGTTCCAATCGCTCCAAACCAAAGTATCCGGCGGCGCACTCGTGGCAACAATGGCTATTTCTCGCCCTTCTTGCCCCGCACGGGCGATTTCAGCCTCCGCCAAGGAAACCCGCTCGGCCCACTCAGGAGCCGCGGCCCAGCTGTTATCAATCAAAAGCAACAAGGGCGCGGTTTGACGTTCGCCGGTTCCGTTTGGCGCGTAAGTAGGACCAGCCGCACCAAGAATAACTAATGCGACTGCGATACAGCGCAGCACCAAAAGCCAGATCGGTGTCCGTTCCGTTTGGCTCTCCTTGTCACCCAGCCCGAGAAGGAGAGAAACCGCCGGAAATCTCTGCCGCAGCGGTGAAGGCGGTACCGCTTTCAACAAGACCCAGAGGACCGGCAGCGCAAGCAAGCCGGTTAGCAACAATGGCGTCTCGAAAGTCAGTCCAGCGATCACGCCTGCCCCTCTACCGCATTTCTCAACCAAACAAGCCCTTCGGTTGCGGCCCGATCTGTCACATGCTGCCCAAATATCCAGCCGCGGCTGCGGGCAAGGTCGCGCAATGCAGCCTCTCGTTTGGCAAATCGTGCTCGGTACCCTTCTCTTAGACCCGCCGCACGATCTGTTTCATGCCAAATGGTCCCACCCATGCTTTCAAATATTGTGCGTCCCTCGAAAGGGAACTCACGTTCATGTGGGTCCACGATCTGAAACAGGATACCGCGGCGACCGCGAGCCGCCAGTGAACCAACCGAAGATTCTATGGCCTCAATATCACCCAAAAAATCCGAAATCATGATGACGCCAGCGGAATCGAAAGCGACTGAAGGAGGCACACCGTAATCACATTCAGGACTCTCTAGGATCGCCGCGGTCAAGCGAGCTATCTGGCTGGCACCGCGCATCGGCGGCACATTGCGCGGACCCACAATTCCCGCCCGTTCGCCCCCACGAAGCAAAATAATCGCTACTGCGAGGCCCAAAACAGCCGCGCGCTCCGCTTTCTCAACTCCCGCCGAGCCGAACCGCATCGAATGCGCCTGATCCACCCATAGCACGACATTGCGGGCGACCTGCCATTCGCGCTCCTGAACAAAGGTTTGATCGCCACGCGCTGAACGGCGCCAATCAATCCGTCGCGCATCATCCAGCGGACCCGCATTACGATATTGCCAAAACGTATCCCCAATACCGGATCGCCTACGTCCATGAGCACCCAAAAGCACCGTTTCGGCCAAACGCTCGGCTTGCAGAAGCACTGGCGGCACCTTCGCCGCCGCAACTTCTGCCGCCGCTCGAACAGCATCGCGCGTCTTTGCACGGGGCAGGTTCACGCGGCGGCCTCTTCCGCGAGGATGCGCGAAACGGTTTCGGCTATCATGCCCTCGATCGTCGCGCCTTCCGCGCGTGCAGCGTAGCTGATCGCCATCCGGTGGCGCAAAACAGGGACCGCCAGCGCCACCACATCATCTGCCGACGGCGCGTAGCTGCCGCGTAAGAGAGCCCTCGCCTTCGCCATCAACAAGAGCGCTTGCGCCGCGCGTGGCCCCGGCCCCCAGACGATATTTCTGACCACTTCGCCGTTCACCTCTGCACCAGGGCGGCAATTGCGCACCAAGTCGAGGATCAACTCAACAACGCTTTCACCAACTGGAACGCGACGCACGAGTTCCTGCGCCCGCAGCAAACTTTCCGCGCCAAACACGGGTTTCGCTGCACCTTCTTCAACGCCAGTCGTCGCGAGGATAATATCGCGCTCTGTTTCCCGATCCGGATAAGCGACGTCAATTTGCACCAAGAAACGGTCCAGTTGCGCTTCGGGAAGCGGGTATGTCCCCTCCTGCTCAATCGGGTTCTGGGTGGCCAAAACGTGAAATGGCTTTCCCATCACTTTCCGTTGGCCCGCAACAGAAACCTCCCGTTCCTGCATCGCCTGAAGAAGTGCAGATTGGGTCCGCGGGCTGGCCCGATTGATCTCGTCCGCCATCAGCAACTGACAAAAAACCGGCCCTTCAACAAACCGGAAATGACGAGTGCCATCGTCAGCTGTTTCAAGCACCTCGGCACCAATAATATCCGAAGGCATAAGGTCCGGCGTAAACTGTACACGATTTGCATGCAGCCCCATAACGGTCCCAAGTGTTTCGACAAGGCGTGTCTTCCCAAGCCCCGGCAAACCAACAAGAAGCGCGTGTCCGCCGGCGAGCATCGCTCCCAAAGCCAGCTCAACGACCGCCTCCTGCCCAATGAAACGTCCCGCAATACTATCCCGCGCAGCACGAAGCTGCTTGCTCAGATTTTCGACCTCGCCCATGATTGCGTCGCTCTCTGCCATGACTTCTCCTTGCATGAACACTATGTCCGCAGGAGAACAGATAACTTTTGAAAGCCCAATGGCAAAATTTACGAACGGACCAATGACTGTGAAACCAAGTGCAGACAGTATCGCAAGCTCAGCCCGCGCAGCCGCGAGGAAGGGCCCGCCCCCTGTTGAAAAGTGGAATCCCCCGTTCTGCGGTGATCTCGATATGCGTATCGCCCGCGACGGGACTTGGTTCTATCTGGGTACACCGATTGGACGGCATGAGTTGGTCAAACTGTTCTCCGGCATCATCCGCAAAGACGGAGACGACTACTTTCTTGTAACACCCGTTGAAAAGGTCGGCATCAAGGTCGACGATGCCCCGTTTGTGGCTGTCGACTTCAACCAAACCGACGCGGGCCTCGCCTTTGTCACTAATGTTGACGATGAAGTGCTGGCCGGGCCGGACCACCCCATTCGTGTGGAACGAGACCCTGAAACAGGTGAGCCGTCGCCCTATATTCGCATCAGGCGAAATCTCGATGCATTGATTGATCGGAAGAGTTTTTACAGACTCGTCGATATCGGTGTAATTGCCGACCACGAGGGCGAAGCATGGTTCGGCATTCGCTCGGCGGGGTGTTTCTTTCCCATCATTCCCGCAAACGATCTACTTTAAGCATGCCCCGCTTTTGTGCCAACCTGACATTGCTGTTCAACGAAGTCCCCCTGACTGAAAGGTTCGGTCGCGCACGTCAGGCTGGCTTTGAGGGTGTGGAAGTGCTCTTCCCCGGCGCGCTCGGCCCGTTGCAAATCTCCGAGCAGTTGAAAGCCGCGAATTTATCCCTCGCGCTCTTCAACTGTCCAGTCGATCCTCCCGATCCAGATTTTTTTGGCAGCGCCGCCAATCCTGACCGCGTCAATGAGTTCAAGCGCGAATTAGAAAGAACGTTAGAGTTTGCAAAGGTCCTTCGACCCGATTTCGTCCATATCATGGCGGGCCGAACCAGCGCACCGAACTGGCGTGCCGTGTTTTGCGAAAACCTAAAATACGCAACGCGCCAAGCCCCTTGGCAGGCTTTCACGATAGAGCCCATAAACACGGCAGATATCCCGCGCTACGCACTGTCGGATTTTAACGAAGCGCTTTCAATCCTCGACGAGGTCGACGCTCCAAACCTATTCTTACAGTTCGACACCTATCACGCATACAAAATCACGGGCGATATCTACAGCGCATGGGGCAAAGTTGCGTCACGCGCGGCACATATCCAAATCGGCGGAATTCCCGATCGCCACGAACCAACCAATGATGGCTTCAACTATGGGAGCTTCTTCGACGGTCTGAACCGTGTCGGTTTCAAAGGCTGGGTAAGCGGGGAATATCACCCAAAAGGGCAGACCGAAGACGGATTGTCATGGCTCCCGCCGCTCTGACTCCAGCACATCACGCGGGATCGAGGCAAATTCGCGGCTCCACAACAGCCAGACAACAACGGCAATCGCTATCAAAAGAGGCACCGGCCCCATAAGCCACGCCAGTGTTCCCAGCGCGAAATACATCGATTGCAAACCACGATTATAGTTAACTGCGGCCCGGATATTGAGTTCCGCGGCCTGACGGGCGCGAGGACGTGCAAGCGGGTGCTCCGGATCATTGGGAACAGATCCCATCACGACCGAGCAATAACCAAAAACCCGATGCGCCCAGACAAATTTCAGAAAGGCGTTAGTGAGGAACAAAGCAACGAACATCAATTTCAACTGCCAAACAAACGCTGGCGCAGCCGACGACGTGAATTCCTCCGCAACACCGCGTAGCGGTGCTGTGTTCCCGACCAAGGCAAGCACACCACCAATCGCTAGAATACAGGTCGAGGCAAAAAAGGAGGTGCCTTGGCGTAAACTTGCGACAAGGGTCGCATCGAATATGCGATTGTCGCGGGTCACGAACTCCGACATCCAGTCGCGCCGATATTCCGCCATCAAAGAAGTTACCGACTTTCGGCCTTTTGCCGGATGCTCAATGCGCCAACTGATTCCCAGCCAAGAAAACAAAAGAAGCGATACCGCAATAGCGTCGAAGGCTGACATCAGGGCGAGATGGTCAAGTAGCGTCATAGATTTCCTATATCCGTAAGGGCACACTTGCCATATGCAAAAATTGGTTATATTTTTTTACCAATCGGAGGTATCGCTATGGAAATGCCGGAGCCAAATGGCGCTGTAATCGCAAAAAAGGGCCTGATCGTTGAGAGATTGAGCGCCGTACTGCCTGCTGGCGCGGTTATCTCGGACGAATCAGAAACCCGCGCCTATGAGTGCGACGGCCTCAGCGCGTACCGCTGCCCCCCTCTTTGCGCGACACTTCCGCAATCAACAGAGGAAGTGTCTGCGATCTTACGGATTTGTCACGAGGAGGGTGTACCCGTCGTGCCACGCGGATCGGGCACCTCGCTCGCTGGCGGCGCCCTCCCGACTGCTGATGCCGTCATTCTTGGCGTCGCACGGCTCAACGAGGTATTGGAAACTGACTACGACAACCGGTTCATTCGCGTTCAATCCGGCCGCACCAATCTTTCAGTGACTGGCGCGGTCGAGACAGACGGTTACTTCTATGCGCCAGACCCCTCCTCGCAGCTCGCATGCGCCATTTCCGGCAATATCGCGATGAACTCAGGCGGCGCGCACTGCCTGAAGTACGGAGTTACCACGAACAACCTTCTGGGTGTCACGATGGTGATGATGGACGGCACAATCACAGAAATCGGCGGCGCTCACATGGACGCAGGCGGGCTTGATCTGTTGGGTGTCATCTGCGGATCCGAGGGGCAGCTCGGCGTGGTGACAGAGGCCACCCTTCGCATTCTCCCCAAGCCGGAAGGCGCCCGGCCAATCCTGATGGGCTTTGACAGCAACGAAGTCGCCGGCGCGTGCGTGAGCGACATCATCAAGGCGGGTGTATTGCCCGTTGCAATCGAATTCATGGATCGCCCCTGCATCGAAGCCTGCGAAGCGTTTGCTAAGGCCGGATATCCGATGTGCGAGGCGCTTTTGATCATCGAGGTTGAGGGATCTGCCGCCGAAATTGAGGAACAGCTGGCAAAAATTACAGCGATTGCGGAAGCTCATAACCCTGTGGAGCTGCGCGAAGCGCGCGATGCCGACGAAGCAGCGCGGATATGGCTAGGCCGGAAGTCCGCATTTGGAGCAATGGGGCAAATCAACGACTACATGTGCCTTGACGGCACGATCCCAGTATCCGAGCTTCCGTTCGTTCTGCGCCGCATCGGTGAAATGAGCCGCGAGTTCGGGCTTGATGTGGCCAACGTGTTCCACGCGGGTGACGGCAATATGCATCCACTGATCCTCTACAATGCTAACAAGCCAGGCGACCTTGAAACTTGCGAAGCCTTTGGCGCCGAAATCCTGAAGCTTTGTGTCGAGGTGGGCGGTTGTTTGACTGGTGAACATGGAGTTGGCATCGAGAAACGTGACCTCATGCTGACACAGTACACGCCAGACGATCTCGCGGCACAAATGGCCGTCAAGGACGTCTTTGATCCGGCGTGGCTTCTCAATCCCGCAAAAGTTTTCCCACTAGGCGCCAGCGCCTCTCATCGCCAATCTCAAGCCGCATGATGCCCCTGGCAAGAAAGGGGCGCTGACGTGCTCACACCCAAATCAGAGCAGGAGCTTGCTGAGCTGGTCGCGACAACGCAACGACCGTTGCATATTCAAGGTGGCGGCACCCGCCCTATTGGCCGCGTTACCGGAGCCTGCACCGTGGTAAAAACCACCGGCTTGTCGGGTATCTCCCTTTACGAACCGGGTGCGTTGACCATCGTCGCTCAAGCCGGAACACCGATTGCCGAAATCAAGGCAGCACTGTCGGAGCATAATCAGCGCCTTCCCTTCGAGCCGCCAGACTACCGCGCACTCCTCAGCACGGAAGGCACACCAACAATTGGCTCCATCGCAGCCATGAACCTTTCCGGTCCTCGCCGCGTGCAGGTGGGTGCCGCGCGGGATTACATGCTGGGTGTTCGATTCGTTGACGGGGCTGGAAAAGTGCTGAAAAACGGCGGACGCGTGATGAAAAATGTCACCGGCTATGATCTTGTGAAGCTCTTGGCTGGTAGTTACGGAACATTGGGAATCCTGACCGAAGTTGCAATGAAAGTTCTCCCAAATGTTGAGAAGTCCGCAACTTTGGCGCTTTCAGGGTTGGACCAAGCGCAAGCGGTAAAAGCGATGGCACGCGCGCTCGGCTCTCCTTTCGAAGTGAGCGGCGTGGCCCATGACACCAGCAGCACGCGCACCCTTTTCCGCCTTGAAGGTTTTAATGCTTCGGTGGATTACCGAAGCAGCAAGCTGGCAGAGATATTGAAGGATTTTGGCGCGATAGAAATAGTCGAAAACGCCGAAACTCTTTGGAGCGATATCCGTGATGTGAAAGCTTTTGCCGGAGAACCCGGCGATATTTGGCGCATCTCGACAAAAGCCACCGACGCTCCGTCTCTTCTTGAACGCGCGGCCCCGTTAGCGAGCGTGCTTGATTGGGGCGGCGGCTTGATTTGGCTGCGTATGCCAGAAGGAACAGATCTGCGCGCCCGCCTCGGTGCGTTCCAGGGTCACGCTACGTTGATCCGCGCCTCGATTGAAACCAAAACCCGCATCTCGACCTTTCACCCTGAAGCCCCACCGCTTGCCAAAATCGCCACGGGGCTGAGGCAGAAGTTCGATCCACGCGGCATCCTGAACCCTGGATTGATGGGCTAGCCATGCAAACGAATTTCACCGCAGAACAGCTCAAAGATCCAGGCATCCAACGGGCCAACGAAATACTCCGCGCTTGCGTGCATTGCGGATTTTGCACCGCGACCTGCCCTACCTACCAAGTCCTTGGAGACGAACTGGATAGCCCCCGCGGCCGAATCTACCTGATCAAGGATATGCTGGAAAACAGCCGCATACCCGATGAGAAAACCGTCAAGCATATTGATCGCTGCTTGTCCTGCCTTGCTTGCATGAGCACCTGCCCGTCAGGCGTGCATTACATGCATCTGATCGACGAAGCCCGCGCTTATATCGAGCGTCACTACGACCGCCCTTGGTCGGACCGGGCGCTCCGCTGGGTTTTGGCGCGCATACTCCCCTATCCAATGCGATTCCGCATTGCGCTTCTCGGCGCGAAAATTGGTCGCCCATTCCGTAAGTTGATTCCGGACGCACGGCTGCGGGCGATGCTTGAAATGGCCCCCAAGACCATCCCACCCGTAAGCCGCAATGACGATCCACAATGTTTTGCGCCAGAAACGCCGCGCCGGAAACGCGTGGCACTCATGACCGGGTGCGCCCAGCGCGCGCTGAACACCGACATCAATGACGCGACCATCCGTCTCCTCCGCCGCCTTGGCTGTGAAGTGGTGATAGCCGAAGGCGCAGGATGCTGTGGTGCACTGACCCACCACATGGGCCGCGAAGAAGAAAGCCATAAGACGGCAGCCAAAAACATACGCGCATGGGCCTCTGAAATGGATGGCGAAGGGCTTGATGCGATCGTCATAAACACATCGGGCTGCGGCACCACGGTCAAAGACTACGGCCACATGTTCCGTAACGATCCGCTTGCGGCCGATGCCGCGCGGGTGAGCGCCATCGCAAAGGACATTTCTGAGGTCATTACTGATCTTGACCTACCTCAGACCACCGTTCCCGACCTGACAGTTGCCTATCACGCTGCGTGCTCCCTTCAGCATGGCCAGCAAATCAAAACCTACCCAAAACTCTTGTTGAAAGAAGCTGGCTTTACGGTTCTTGAGCCAGCCGATCCACATCTATGCTGCGGCTCCGCTGGTACATATAACCTCATGCAGCCGGAAATTTCAGGCAAGCTAAAGGCGCGCAAAGTGCAGACTCTGGAGGCTCTATCGCCTGATATCATCGCCGCGGGGAATATTGGGTGCATGATGCAAATCGGTGCCGCGACCGGCGTGCCTGTAGTCCACACGGTTGAACTTCTGGACTGGGCAACGGGTGGTCCCAAGCCGCGCGCGCTGGAAACCTCACATCGATCCCCGTCTCCGATCAAACCAGAGGTTCCAATCCTGCGCTAACCCGCTAAGTTGCATCCAATCCAGCCCTAAACTGGCGAGCAGGAACACATTACTATGCGCGTTGCGGCATTCTTTCTCGCGGCACTATGCCTGCTCTTAGGTGGCAGTCCTGACGCAAGTAGTGCGCAGACATTAGATGGTGCCAATACGACAGAAATCGGCTCCAGCTGGAAGGCGGTCGGACGTTTGGACGTTAGCGATCAGGGCTTTTGTACTGCTGCGATCATTGACATCGACCTCGTGATCACTGCGGCTCATTGCGTCATAGATCACCACACAGATGCTCCCGTTTCGGTGAGCAGACTGACTTTTCGAGCGGGGCTGCGGCGGGGCATCGCCGCTGTTACGCGGCAGGCCCGGAGCATCACCATACACCCCGCTTTTGACTACTTCTCCGACGAGCCAACGGATCGTTCGGCACATGATCTCGCCCTGATCCAGCTCGCACAACCGATCCGCCTACCGGATATCGAGCCGTTTGCCACTACGGTCGCCAGCTTGACCGCCGCGAACGTTACCCTTGTATCTTACGACAAGGATCATGCCGACAGCCCTATCCTGCAAGAGGGGTGTCGCTTTGTCGGTGTCGCAAATGAAATGCTTGTGACTGACTGCGAGGCCGATTTCGGCACGTCCGGCGCCCCTGTGTTCCAGCAGGTCGGATCGCATCTGGCGATTGTCTCGGTCGTCTCCGCAATGGGCGAGCTGGATGACGGGCGGCGGGTAACGCTCGGACCGGACATTGCCGCAACCCTGCCCGCCGTGATCGCCGCATCACGCGCAGGGACCGGCGCGCTGGGTCGCAATCCCCCGCCTCAAGTGCGCGTAATCACCCCTGGCGAACGCACGGACACCGGCGCGAAATTCATTCGTCCCTGACCCTCTTGAAAAGCCTTTCACCCTTTCCAATATCTTTAAGAGAGGCGCCAAATTGGGCCTCGATCACCGCCTGTCCCTTCGGGAAGGCATAAAAATAGGTATCGCTCAAAGGAGGATTCCCATGCGCAGCTTTGATCTCGCACCCCTGTATCGCGCCACAGTTGGCTACGATCAGATCGCCGACCTTATGGATCGCGTCCTGACAAAAGACGTAAGCCAGCCCAGCTACCCCCCCTACAACATCGAAAAAACCTCCGAGGATGCATGGCGTATTTCGCTCGCAGTCGCGGGTTTCTCCGATGAGGATCTCACCATTGAGGTCCGCGAGAACGCACTTCTCATTTCAGGTCGCAAATCTGACGAGGAAGAGCGCACATATTTGCATCGCGGCATCGCTACGCGCGCCTTCGAGCGTCGTTTCCAACTAGCCGATCATGTTCGTGTCTCTGGCGCGGTGCATGAGAACGGCATGCTGCACATTGATTTGGTCAAAGAAGTGCCCGAGGCGCTTAAACCGCGCCGCATCGAGATTTCGAAATCATCCAGAAACAGCGACATCCTTGAAGGTAAGCCTGTAAACTAGCGTCGCAATGCGTCCGCTGATGTGCCTTCTTCTCTCCCTCCCTAAACCGGATGGCGCTCGTTGGACGAATTGTCGCCGCCGGCAGCGGTCCGATAGGCATCGGGCCGCTGCTCGATACCTTCATAAAGCCGCGAAGCAACCAGCTTGATGATGTAGAACCCGAATGACGGATCTTGGTAATAAACCCTGAGGAAGTCATTTTCATTCATCGTCAGGATACGACAGGGGCCTTTGCATTTGGCAGAAAGCGTCCGCACCTTTTGCTCGGTGAAGAACGCAATTTCACCAAACAATTCGCCAGGCTTCAGGGTCTTCCCTAGCTCGACAAGCTCGATCTCCCCCGCATCCAAAACATAAATACGGTCGGGCGGATCCCCTTTGCGGAAAACGTAGCTGCCGTCGTCAAAATCCACGGCTTTCAGCAGGGGGCGCAGCCCTTCTAAATTTCCATCCTGATGGGAAACGTCACGCACCTTCCGGCGCATTTTTAGGATCTGTACCAGCCGCGTAACATTCAGTGGCAGCAAGGCAAGATGCAGCACCAATGTCGGTAGGATGGATTCCTCGTAGCTGAAGTAGACAAACGAAATATTCGCGAGGATTGCCACCACCCGCAGCGGCAACATCGTTTTCATCGAGTAGGCTGCAAAAGTGAACGCGACCGCAGCCCAACCGACCATTTCAATCCAAAAGGTCATGGTAGGCTCCGATCAGACATTTCGAATATCCTCTGCCTAATTAATGTGCTTCCGCCCAATTGGCGCCGACGCCGCTATCGGCCTCTAAGCGGACATCCAGCCTGACAGCCGGGTCTGCTGCGCTCTCCATCACGTCGCGCGCACGCGCGATCAGGTCATCCACGCAGCCTTCATCAACCTCGAAGATCAATTCGTCATGCACCTGCAATAGCATCTTTGCAGGCAAATCCGAAATGGCCGCATCCATACGGATCATGGCCCGCCGGATCACATCAGCAGCCGTTCCCTGAATTGGTGCGTTGATCGCTGCGCGTTTCGCAAATCCTGCACCCGGGCCTTTTGCGTTGATCTCTGGCGTATGGATTTTACGCCCAAACAGGGTTTCAACGAAGCCGTGTTCTTTGGCGAAGGCGACGGTATCGTCCATGTAAGCACGAATACCGGGGAAACGTTCAAAGTAACGATCAATAAAGCCCTGCGCCTCAGCTCTCGGAATCCGCAAATTACGCGCCAAACCAAAACCAGAAATACCGTAGATCACGCCGAAATTGATTGCTTTCGCCTGCCTGCGAATATCTGATGTCATCTCCGCAAGAGGCACATCAAACATCTCGCTGGCCGTCAGCGCGTGAATATCCTGCCCGTCACGGAAGGCCTGTTTGAGCGTATCAATCCCTGCCACATGCGCCAGAATACGCAATTCGATCTGGCTGTAATCGAGGCTGACAATCCGCTTACCCTCTTCTGCGACAAAGGCCTCGCGAATACGCCGACCATCCTCGGATCGTATAGGAATGTTTTGCAGATTGGGATCCGTCGAGGCCAACCGCCCCGTATTCGCGCCAGAAATCACATAGGACGTATGCACCCGCCCCGTGGCAGGGTTTATGTGATCCTGTAATGCGTCGGTGTAGGTGGATTTCAGCTTGGACAATTGCCTCCAGTCGAGCACCAGCCCAGGCAATTCATGTTCGGTCGCCAGATCCTCCAAGACATCCGCGCCTGTTCCATAAGCACCTGTCTTACCTTTCTTGCCACCAGGCAGGCCAAGCTCATCGAACAGGATTTCACCAAGCTGCTTGGGTGAACCTACATTGAATGGCCTTCCTGCTTTTTCCTGTATTTCAGCCTCCAACCCCGCCATCTTCTGGGCGAATGAATTGGACATCCGGCTCAACGTGTCGCGCTCGACTTTGATCCCCGCCATCTCCATCCGCGCCAAGACCGGCACCAGTGGACGTTCCATCGTCTCGTAGACGGTCGTGACCTTGTTCCGGTGCAGCTGTGGCTTGAGATGCTGCCATAGGCGGAGCGTAATATCGGCATCTTCAGCCGCGTATTTTACAGCATCATCAACTGGTACCCGATCAAACGTGATAGCGCTCTTTCCTGTTCCGAGAAGGGATTTAATCTCGATCGGCTTGTGGCCAAGGTAGCGCTCGCTCAACAGGTCCATCCCATGCCCGTGAAGCCCCGCATTCATGGCGTAGGAAATGAGCATCGTGTCATCAATTGGCGCGACGGTCACATCGTAGCGGGCAAAAATCTTGGCATCATATTTCATATTCTGCCCGATTTTCAGGATCGCTTGATCCTCCAGAACTGGACGAAGCAACGTCAAGCAATCTTCCAGCCCCATTTGCCCATCGGCCAAGGCATCCGAGCCGAAGAGGTCGTCTCCGCGCGCCTCCTTATGCGTCAATGGGATGTAACACGCCTGCCCAGCCTCGACACAAAGGCTAATCCCGACGAGATCGGCCCGCATCTCGTCAAGGCCCGTTGTCTCCGTATCGACGGCAACATAGCCGCGATCGATGATCTTGGTGATCCATTGTTTGAGTTGCGCTTCTGTACGCACACATTCATAGGCGTCCGTATCAAAGGGCAGTTCAGCGATGCTCGGCACCGCATCGACAGGATCAGCCCCTTCCGGCGTCGTGTCCAGAATCACCGGAGCCTCAACACCAAGCTTTTCGGACACGCGCTTTGTTATCGTGCGGAATTCCATTTCGGCCAGAAAGCCAAGCAGTGCGTCTGGATCCGGATCACGCACTTCCAATTCTTCGAGTGTAAAATCGAGCACCATATCGCAATCAAGCTGGACCAATTTCTTCGACAGTTCGATCTGCGCGCGGTTCTCGATCAAAGTCTGCCGCCGCTTCGGCTGTTTGATCTCCTCGGCGCGGTCTAGCAACGTCTCCAGGTCGCCAAACTCATTGATCAAGAGCGCCGCGGTTTTGATCCCGATACCCGGCGCACCGGGGACGTTGTCAACGCTGTCGCCCGCCAACGCCTGCACGTCCACAACACGTTCCGGCGCCACCCCAAACTTTTCAAAAACACCTTCGCGGTCAATCCGGCGGTTCTTCATCGGATCAAGCATTTCGACGCCGTCACCGACGAGCTGCATCAAATCCTTGTCCGAAGAAACAATGGTCACGCGCCCGCCCGCTTCGCGCGCACGGCAGGCGAGCGTCCCGATGATGTCGTCCGCCTCAAAGCCTTCAAGCTCTTTGCAAGCGATATTGAATGCTTCCGTCGCCCTCCGCGTCAGCGGCATTTGCGGGCGCAGGTCTTCGGGCATCTCGTCCCGATTGGCTTTGTAGAGATCATAAAGATCGTTACGGAATGTGTGGCTGCCCTTATCGAAAATCACTGCAACATGTGTTGCGGCATCGGGCCCGTTATTCGACTCGACATAGCGTTGCAGCATGTTGACGAAGCCGCTCACCGCACCAACGGGCAACCCGTCTGATTTGCGCGTCAGCGGCGGCAGCGCGTGGTAGGCTCTGAAGATAAAAGCCGATCCGTCGATCAGGTGCAAATGGCATCCCTTGCCGAAGCCCGTCATGGCAACTCCCGTTCCTGCGTTTACTCATGGTTTGGCACGAACGGGGATCAGCTTCCAGTGTGGAATGCGAAAGCGGCTTAGTCGGCGTCGTCTGCCGCTTCACCGTGAACGAAACGCGCATCGCAATATGGGCACTCTACCCAACCACGATCATGCGGAATCGAGAGCCACACGCGCGGATGCCCCAATGCGCCCTCGCCGCCATCGCAAGCGATGCGCCACTGATCGACAATTTTGGTTTCTGGCACCGGATGGGTCATTGCGTCGCCTTCATTTGGTTGCCGCGGACAACCGCCCGCTTTACATCGGGAGCATACTACTGATCCCAACGCCGCGAACAAGTCGCGAAAGGCAACAGATGTCACAGAACGCCATTGAAATATCGGGTCTGCGCAAGACTTACCGCGCTTCTGGCCGCTCCCCCGCCAAAGAAGCTCTCAAAGGCGTCGATCTGGATATCCCGAGAGGGTCGATCTTCGGTTTGCTCGGCCCTAACGGGGCGGGAAAATCGACCTTGATCAACATCCTTGCTGGTCTTGTCACAAAGTCGGCGGGTACTGTCCGAATCTGGGGTTTCGATCAGGACAAAAATCCGAGGCAAAGCCGCGCCGCAATCGGGATCATGCCACAGGAACCCAACCTTGATCCGTTCTTCACGCCCCGTGGCAGCCTTGAAGTGCAAGCCGGCCTATACGGCGTTCCAAGATCTCAACGCCGCACCGAAGAAATTCTTGAACTCATCGGCCTGACCGACAAAGCGGAAGCTTACTCCCGCTCTCTCTCAGGCGGCATGCGGCGGCGGCTCCTCCTCGGAAAAGCCCTCGTCCACCGCCCACAGATTCTCGTGCTCGATGAACCCACTGCCGGTGTCGACATCGAACTGCGCAATATGCTCTGGAAAAATGTGCGGCGCCTGAACGAAGAAGACGGCATGACAATCATTTTGACCACCCATTACCTCGAAGAGGCAGAGGCGATGTGTGATGAGATCGCGATCATCAACCACGGCGAATTAATTACCCGCGATACCACCGCGAACCTGCTTGGTCGCTTGGACGGGAAAACCATGGTGATTCACCCTGACGGCGCCGCTGATATCCCACCGTTGCCAGCGGGAATCACCGCAAGCAAGCGCAATGATGGTGCACTCGTCTTTACCTATCGCAGTTCTACCACCACGGCCGAGTCAGTCCTCGCAGCGGTGCGGGACGTAGGCATCAGTATTCGCGACGTTAAGACCGAGGAAGCTGACCTTGAAGATGTATTCCTCTCGCTGACATCGGCGCGTTGATCACCGCGCAAGCATAGGCCCTAATGGCCGCCCCGAAACAATGTGCAGGTGGAAATGCGGCACTTCCTGTCCGCCATGTTCCCGCGAATTCGCGATTGCGCGAAAACCGTCATCAACGCCCAGAATCTCGCACACTTCAGCGACAGCCTTCATAAAACCATGCTGTTCTTCCGCGCTCGCATCGCGCGCAAAATGGTCAAGGCTGACATAGGCGCCCTTTGGGATCACCATCACATGCTGGGGTGCCTGCGGTGCGATATCATGAAATGCCAGCGCATGATCGTTTTCGTAAACAGTTTTATTCGGGATCTCTCCGCGCAGAATTTTGGCGAAAATGTTCTCGGGATCGTAAACAAATTCCACGGCTAGCTCCTCAGTCAACGAACAAATACGGCGTCTGCGCCACGCCAAGCGCTACATCATGATCCACCGATAGAAAAGCCTCCAGCGCCAATGCATTCTGTTCAGCGGAAATTCCTTCAGTAATCCGGAAATGGTCCGGAAACTGGGCATCCTTAATGGCATCACTTTCATAGATCACATCGTAGCGCACGGTGGGTAAAAGCTGCTGAAGCGTTTCCTTTTGTGTTTCCTCACCTGCGAGGCCAACGCGCTTGGCGTGGCCGATCAGGTAGTCGTCACTGAAATTACACTCTACTTCCAGAAGTTTGGTGCGCGACCTGTCAGAAAAGAAATCGTGCAAAAGGTCGATGCTCGCCGTGTCGATACACATGATCAGGCGCTTGGTATCGAAATACTCGAACAACATCCTCATGAGTGCGCGCCGGTGGCGGGTCCGTTTCGTCAGATTTTCCTGAATGCCGCCCAGATCCGGCAGCGGTGTATTCTCCTCGTTGAAGAGGTAATCAACAGCCGGAAGGTTTGTATGGTGCTTAATCGAACCGACCAAGCGCTTCGCCACATGCCATTTTTTGCAGGCAATGATCAGTAGTTCCCGATCACGCCCGAGTGAGCTGTCTTTTTCCCAAAAGCGCGGCCCGAACCTGCGCCCAACACGCCCCCGCCCGACCAGGAACTGAAAGCGATTGCGCCCTTCGTCCGAAATACGAAAATCAGTGCGCTCTGACGCATAAAGCGCGCCAAGGCGTGTCTTGAGTTTCTTTGCCTCTGGGCTGATCTTTCGCGCGAACAATGCATCCTGAGACAGAAGCAAATCGTAGTGATCATTATAGAACGTCACAGGCATCCCGTAATCGGTAAACATCAGGAATGTGAGCGTGCGACTCTCGATCTCGTGCCCGGGAACCAGATGACGGACAATCGTCTGAAAAAACGTCTCGTCTGGAATCCACGTCGTCTTGAAAAAACGCATGATATCGCGCCGCTTACGCGTGAAATCGATAACCCATTCGATCGTCCTTCGGCGCAAACACCACCACTGGCTTCCGATCATGATCTGTAGATCGTTTGGAATTTCCCTCTTTAGGCCGAGCCGCTTTTGCAACTCGAGGCTTTTGTAAAAAATCCACTTATTTTTACGTTCGTTGAAAAAATGGCGATAGATCAAACGCTCTTCGATCATACCGGTCTTGATCCAACCGCCCTCGAAATAATCAACGCTTTCAATGTAATCAACATCCCGCGAGTCGAGGAACCTGTGCGCATATTCGGCTGACTTGATCGCCATACAGTCGCCCGACACCATGTAGAAATGCGTCGCGCGGGGGAATTCATCAACCGCAGCCTCAATCGCATAGAGCGTTGCCCGAACGAGGCTCCATTCCCCCCAACCACACTTGATGCGTTTCTTTGCGAAAACGACATTAGGGTCGCTGCCGAGCTCATCTTTGATCTGCTCATAAGCCTCACTGGGAGCACTCGCATCGAAATGGATGGCGATATAATCTCCTGCGGCCGTCAGCTGTCGCGCTTGCTGCACGATCGCCGCCGGATCTTTGTGGCACAGAAGAATAAAGGCGATCTTTGCCATGCGTCCGCAGTTCCCGTTCTCTCCATTTTTGGTTTTCACTTGATAGCGTGAACCAAGGTTGAATAAACAGGGGATGTTGATTTTTTGAAAGCGTTATTGGGCTTTGGCGTCGATAAACGGCGCAAGGAGTAAGCAAAATGGGATTTCCCGGCACTTGGATGACTGAAAGCGAGAGCGTGATCTATCGCGTGGTTCCCAAATGTGCCTGCTCAACGATCGGTCAGGTTCTCTATTACTCGGACCACGGAACATATTTCGATGGCGACATCCACGATGCGCAATCCGGTATGCATAAATGGGCTTTTGATGCCAGCAAGGACGCCATTTCAGAAGCCGTCACCGCCCAGCAAGCCTATGCTTTCACATGCGTGCGCAACCCATACACCCGCATTTTGTCTTCCTTTTTTGACAAAATATGCGGCATCCAACGAAACGGGCGTCGCTATCGCGGCAACCTTGTCCCACTGCTCATCCAGAAATACGGAATCGAGGTCGGTGATCCCGCTACTGGCTTCGAGTTCGACCAGATCAAGAGCTTTCGCCGCTTCCTGCTCTTCGCGCGCGATACCATCCGCTGGCGCCGCCCGATGGATCCTGACATTCACTGGTCCGCGATGTCTGGCCACATCTCCACATTCATTGCCAATGGCGGCCGCTATAATCACATTTTCTGGACCGAGAAGTTCAACGAGGGCATGCAGGTTGTTCTCGACAATATCGAGACCCCTCACCCTGTTGACCTCGCCCAGACCCCGCGCTTCAACGAAAGTGAAGGTCATGGCCCCAAGCGCGCGCATCCGGTTGAAGACTATTTCGACGATCTTTCGATGCATCTGGTCTACGAGATGTACAAGAAAGACTTCCAGCTCTTCCGCTACGACTTTGAAAACCCCGCTAACAAGTTGCCGACCGGCGAAATCGACCTTGCCGAAATTCATGCAAAGCTGGGTGAATAGCGCCCGTTGCACTTCCTCCAGCGCCGCCCTACATCTGATCGCGATCTAAACTTGGGAGCATCGCATGAAAGCGCGCGTTAAATGGGCCGAAAGCCGGACCTTCATAGGAACCTCTGGCACCGGCCATTCAATCGTATTGGGCACTCGCCCCAACCCCGATGCACCGACACCCGGCCCGAGCCCAATGGAACTGGTTCTTATGGGAACGGCCGGCTGTTCCTCCTACGATGTCGTATCCATCCTTGAAAAAGGCCGCGAGCGGATCGAGGATTGCGTGTGCGATATTGATGGTGAGCGCGCCACTGAAGACCCTAAGGTCTTCACCAAAGTGCATATGCAATTCACGATATCGGGGCGCGGCTTGAACGAAAAGAAAGTCGCACGCGCAGTAGATCTGTCAGTCGAGAAATACTGCTCCGCCGTTGCAACATTGGCCAAAACTGCCGATGTCACTCACGCCTTCACGATCATTGACACAAGCGAGTGATCGCCTCAAATCAAACCGTGTTTAGTAAATAGCGCCTTGAGGTCCGCCTCGGGGCGCGCGCCGATGTGGCTGATGATTTCCGAGGCAGCAACACACCCCATGCGGCCGCAGGTTTCGGCATCATGGCCATTGACCAGCCCCCACATGAAGGCTCCCGCAAACAGGTCACCCGCGCCTGTTGCATCCACAATCTGCGTCGGTACAGCGGGCGCATGCCGCCGCACCCGACCAGAAATCACATGCGCCCCATGCTCGCTATCGGTGCAGGCGACCATTTCGACCTCCTCGCCGGCCTGCTTGAGCGCCTCGTCAAAATCGTCCGTCTGATACATCGATAGCATCTCGGCGCGGTTGCAGAACAACAGGTCGACGTCCTCGCGGATCATCATGCGGAAGGCATCGCGGTGCCTTTCCACGCAAAACGGATCAGAGAGCGTCAACGCGACTTTACCGCCCCGCCCCTTGCAAGCATTGATTGCCTTGGCGAAGGCCGCATGGCTGTCGGGTCCGTCAAACCTGTAGCCCTCCAGATAGATCCACTCCGCATCACCCATCATTTCGGGGTCGATGTCGGAGGGTTCCAGAAACTCGGTAACGCCGAGGTAGGTATTCATTGAACGCTCGCCATCCGGCGTCACCACCACAATGCAGCGCCCAGTCTCGCCATCTGCGTTTTTCGGGGCTAGCGCAGTTTGATACTCCGCTCCCTGCGCCCGCAAGTCATGCGCGAAAATCGCGCCAAGCTGATCGTCTTTCACTTTGCCGACATAGGCCGTCCGGCCACCAAGCTGGGCAATGCCGGCAATCGTGTTTGCCGCAGACCCTCCAGAGATCTCACGCGCCGGCCCGATCTGGCCATAAAGCGCGACCGCGCGCTCCATATCGATCAGTTGCATGATGCCTTTTTCAATCCCTGCTTCGTCCAGAAACGAGTCTTCGGCGCGGGTTAGAACATCCACCATCGCGTTCCCGATACCGACAACCTGAAACTTCTTCATATGCTCTTATCCTCGAACTTGCAGAGATCCCTGATCAAACAGGCTCCGCATTTTGGTTTGCGCGCCACGCAGATATAACGCCCGTGCAATATTAGCCAATGATGCGCATGGAGCTGAAAATCAGCAGGGATATGGTCCTCGATCGCGCGCTCGACGGCATCCACGTTCTTGCCCATCGCTATGCCAGTACGATTGCCCACGCGGAAGATATGCGTGTCCACCGCCTGCGCTGGAAAGCGCCACCACATGTTCAGCACCACGTTGGCCGTCTTCCGCCCGACCCCGGGTAGGGATTGCAGCGCTGCGCGGGAATTCGGGACTTCACCGCCGTATTCTTCAACCAGAATACGGGACAGCTTGATTACATTCTTAGCTTTGTTGCGGAACAGTCCAATCGTCTTGATATGTGCGATCAGGCCCTCTTCGCCCAGCTCAAGCATCTTTTGGGGCGTATCAGCAATCTTGAAAAGTTCCCGCGTCGCGCGGTTCACACCCGCATCCGTCGCCTGCGCAGATAGCGCCACCGCCACCACGAGCGTATAAGCATTCACATGGTCGAGCTCTCCCTTCGGCTCGGACTCCATGTCGCGAAAACGAGTGAAGATCTCTCGGATCGTGTGATAGTCAAGCTGCTTTACCATAAAGCGGGTATGCCTTTGGAGACACGCCTTCGCAAGCCTTCCCGTTTGCGCAAGTTTCGGGTCGCGGCGGTTCCATACAGAGCCTATGTTCCGAGTATGGAAGAGAACTACCATTTCACGCTGATCCGCCGCGCCTTGGATGTGATCGACACCCACGCGCAACAGGGACCGCTTTCACTTGAGGCGCTGTCAAAAGAGGTCGGCCTCAGTCCTGCCCATTTCCAGCGGCTATTTTCGCAATGGGTTGGCGTATCACCTAAGCGCTACCAACAATATCTTCACATAGATCACGCGCGCGAGCTGCTCAATTCCCGCCACAGCGTCCTCGATACGGCTCATTCTGTCGGGCTGTCAGGTGGCGGGCGGCTTCATGATCTCTTTGTGACATGGGAGGCCATGAGCCCCGGTGAATATGCGCGCGGGGGCAGCGGCCTGACAATCTATACAGGCTGGTTCGATAGCCCCTTCGGCCCCGCCTTGATAATGGGTACTGATCGCGGCATCTGCGGTTTGGCCTTTGCCGCCGAAATGGGACGGACAGAAGCCTATTCCGATCTTGCGGGGCGTTGGCCCAACGCCACTTTTGTTGAAGACAAAATTCGCCTGCTCCCGTGGGCAGAAGCGGCTTTTCTGACCCACAAGGAAACGCCGCTGCACCTTATCGGCGCTCCTTTCCAGATCAAGGTCTGGGAGGCGCTGCTCGCCATCCCGTCGGGCCATGTGAGCACCTATTCCGATCTCGCCGCGGCCATCGGTAACCCAAAAGCAGTTCGCGCCGTCGGCACCGCAGTTGGCCGCAACCCAATCAGCCTTCTCATCCCCTGCCACCGCGCTCTGCGCAAAAGCGGTGGCTTGGGGGGCTACCACTGGGGGCTGCCAGTCAAACGCGCGATCCTTGCATATGAATCCGCACGTCTGGAAGCGCTGGATACTTGAGCAATTCATCTCGGACATGCATCATGCTATTGCATAACATCCCACTGATTTAGATAGCTTGGCTCAAAGCGCCTCCGCTTCATAACGAAAGGAAAATAGTCATGACCCTTTCTCGCATCTCGCTGATCTTCGCCGCAGCCAGCCTGACGACAGTTTCCGCATGTGTCGACATGCGCGATACGAACAACCCGAACCGCAATGCCCAGCAAGGCGCATTGCTGGGTGCAGGTCTTGGTGCTTTGATCGGGCTATCGGGGGGCGAAACAGCAGAAGACCGGCGCGGCCGCGCCATCGCAGGCGCGGTGATCGGCGGCGGCCTTGGCGCGATCGGCGGGGCGGCGCTTGACCGGCAAGAAGCCGAGCTGCGCGAACAAATGGGCGGTCAGGTCGGCATCGTCAACACAGGCAACGAGCTGATCGTGACCATGCCTCAGGATATCCTTTTCGCGGTCGACTCAGCAGATCTAACCGGCGCCCTCCGCAGCGATCTCCGTACTTTGGCCGACAGTATCAACCGCTATCCTGATACGCGGATCAACGTGATCGGCCACACCGACAACACTGGCAGCGCAGAATACAACCAGGATCTCAGCGCCCGCCGCGCCAGCGCCGTGACCAACGTGCTCATCGAATCTGGTGTTTCGCCTCTCCGCATCCAGTCAATCGGCAGGGGAGAAAACGCCCCCATCGCAACCAACCTCACCCCTGAGGGACGGCAGCAGAACCGTCGCGTCGAGATTATTATCACCCCAACCGTCTGATTTTATTCACATTCCAAGATTGGGGCCACTCCGCGTGGCCCCTTTTTTGTTGCCGCCATGAGTCATTTGGTAATATATTTTTACCAATGGAGGAGAGACATGCCGTTCGAGAAGATCCAACAGGAGAAACTGTCCAACGGAGTGGTCAAGCAGATCGAGGGCTTGATCCTGCGTGGTATTCTCAAACCGGGCGAACGGCTCCCCGCCGAACGTGAAATGAGCGAGCGCCTCGGTGTCTCTCGTCCGTCACTGCGCGAAGCAATTTCTGATCTTCAGGAGCGCGGCTTGCTGACGACCCGTGCAGGCGCAGGGGTCTTCGTGGCAGATGTTCTTGGCTCTGCGTTTTCCGATGCATTGGTGCGGCTCTTTGCCAGCCATGACGAGGCGGTATTCGATTACATTCATTTCCGCCGTGATATGGAAGGGCTTGCCGCCGAGCGGGCGGCGAAACTTGGATCGGATACAGATTTGAAGGTCATTGATACGATCTTCAAGAAAATGGAAGCCGCCCACCAAAAACGCAATCCGTCCGACGAAGCACGGCTCGATGCGGATTTCCATCTCGCGATCATTGATGCCAGCCATAACGTCATCATGCTGCATATGATGCGTTCGATGTATCAATTGCTACGCGAGGGCGTGTTCTATAATCGGCAGGTTATGTTCAAGCAAAGGACAAGCCGCGAAGTCCTCATAGACCAACACCGTGCCATCAATAAGGCACTTCAAGCCCGCGACCCAGAGGGCGCGCGCGGCGCGGTAGAAGCGCATTTGACCTATGTCGAACGTGCTCTGACTGATCAGCAGCGGGCCGACCGCAACGAAGTTTATGCAAAGAAGCGCTTCGAACACGAAGCCTCTCGCTAGGGAACTACTCCGCAGGAGTGACGCCCCATTCGGCTTCTGAGCGCGCGACTAACCGATCATAGACATCACGCACATACACCAATGCATCGTCGGATTCTGCCAGAGGAATTGGTTTGTGATGCGGTTTCTTGAAGTCAGGCGCGCCTTCAGGAATATCCAACTTTTCCGCGATCACGGGCCAAAGGGCCGGATCATCACATAAACTCTCATAGCAGATAAAGGTCGCGTTGTGAGGTGCCTCCTTCAAGAGCCGCTCATACACGGCGCTCCATTGTCGGAGCCAATAGAGCAATTCGTTAGGCGAACTGCCTTCCGCCGCCTCCGGCGCAAAAGGCAAATGTCCCGCACCAAACTCGTGATGCGCCAGCCAATTCATATACGCGCCGACAAAGGGATCCTCCGTTTGCCGCTCCGTGAACCGTCGATGCTGACGCAATAACGAGGTTGCATGGTCAAGCGGATCTCTGAACATCACTAGTATATGCGCATTCGGAAACATCGCGCAGATCGCAGGTAAACGGATGATATTATTGTTGTTTTTCGAAAGATACCGCTTCTCCGGCGTCGCATTGAGGATCGCCGCGACATAGGCGCGAAACTTCTTCTGCAATTCAGCGGAGGGATGATGCGGCAGCATTTCCTTCTGGCCGATATAGGCTTCCCCATCAAACACCCGCCAAAACACCTCATCGAGGCACTCAGGGCTTTTCTGGCTCACCATTAGCCCGTCACCATGCGCCCGCTCCTGCATCGCCTCCGCATCCCGTCTTGGGCGGCGGAGTTTCTGCCAGAAGTTTGGTGCTAGAACAAATGGCATATCTTCGTAGAGCAAAGAGCGGAACGCGCCGCTGTCGTGGATTGTCCGCATAAGGGCCGTTGTGCCTGCGCGCGCAAGCCCAACGACAAAAACATGCGCACCCTCTTCAACCCACACGGTGCTGCCCCGCACCATGCGTTGGTCCATGTCAAAACAGGCTTCCGCAATCCCACGGTTTCCAAGCACCAAACGGTGCATGATACGCTCAAGCAGGCCATAATCGCTGTTCTGCTTTCGTGGCACGACCTTCGCGAGAGCCAACCAGAGTAACCCGCCGAACGTTGCAGCTATAAGTCCCGAAGGCGCCAGAAGAACGTCAAAAACTGCAAGATCGAAAAGCCCATCGAGCACAAACACGATGCTTGAAATCGCCAGCACAAACGCGCCCAGAAGCGCAACCGTTATTGCCGTTGCGCGCAAAGTTCTGAGCGCACAGCCACGCAACAACCGCTCTTTCCAGTGATCTGATGCACCTGACCGCCCAAGCGCTCTTATTGCCCGCTGGGAGGTCTGCGAAAAGATGCGAGCCTGTTCAACAAGCGGCAATCGTCTCAGAGCCGCCGCAGCGCCCATCCCGATCACCGCGACGATCAGCAATTGCTCGATCATGGCCTAATCGTCGCTCGAACTGTCACGCACAGCCTTGGCGGTTCGCTTCTTGAACATCCGCTTCATCGGATACCAAACAAGCCCTATGATCGCCATCAAGAGCGCGGCCAGAACACCAAGCACCGCCGTGATAGCGCCGAGCCCCATTCCGGGCCCGATATAGGCAAGAGCCGCATTCGGCATCACGAACATTGCAGCGGCAAAGAAAGCCACGAGCCTCAAATGTCGTTGCATGAAAATTCCTCCATTGTCAGATCGCCTTCGGGAACAAAGGCCATACTTGTGATCGCAAAATTTCGTGCCGGATCATCGGGGTCAGTACTGTAAAGCTCAAACACCCGACGGCCGTCCGGCGCGATCTCGAATACCCGCCCTTGCTGCGCACTGATAACAGCCAAAGTTCCATCGGGGCGGAAGCTGTGTTTTCCCCGAATAAACGAATAGAAATCATGTTCAGCCCCATCCAGAAGCACTTCACGCCCCATGACTTCAGCTGGTTGGAGAGCAACAATCTGGCTCGTGCGACGCCCCATCCGGTTGTCGAATACAGAAATGGTTCCGTCCGAGCGCCAGTCGGGATCATGCTGACGGTTTGTCTGCCCCGTCGCGTACCATTTTATTTGCGCAGTCTCCGGATCGACGACCAAGACCGTATTGAGGGTCCGCGCAGAAATCATAAGATCACCAGCCGCGAATTGTGGAAATGCCGCCGCCATATCTGCTGGAAGTGGTTCCACGTCATTGAGATGGAATGGATCCTGCATGTACAGACCCTCGACGTGTTCGGGATTGAGCCAAGGCTCATCCTCCTGCATGCGCGGCAGATCAATCAGACTGATATTCGGGTTCGCTGCGCGGATCTGGTCAAATGAAAGGGCAAGACGCTCCTCTCCAGTCTCGGCATCCACAGCGACAGCCCCTGTCTGACCCCAGTGAGAATTTTCCCATCCTGCTCCAACCGGCGCATAGTCGAAATCGCGCAAAGCCCAGAGACGCCCTTCCGAATAATGGACGCTGTGATGGAAGCTGCCAGGCTTGATCCAAACCAATCCGCCGCAGGTGTCGAAACGTTGCAATGACGTCCCGTTGTCCATCGCGAAGGCAAACGAGCCGTCAGGCAGAACGGCTAACCCATGCAGCAGCTTGCGATAGTCTGGCGTAATCGCATCTGGGTTGCCCACCACATTCCGAAGTGCCTGCTCGCCAATCGGCCAGAGCGCAACCATTTCCAAATCAGGAGATAGAATGACGACCGCATTCTGCGCGGTTCCGTTCACACGAAAAGCGCCACCAAGGTAACGCCAGCCCCGCGCATAATCCGGCTGCGCATCGATAAATATCCCCTCGGACAGCGGACGATACCCCCGCGCTACCGGATCCACATCTGCGGGGACCGAAACCAGCTCCTCACGAGCGGATGCCGACAGCATAAGGCGCAGCTCTTCGAAACTATCGTGCACATCTTCCGGAAATTGCGTTATCAGGAAAGCCACTTGCGCAGCACGATGAGTGGTTTTGTCGCGCGCGACAAGCGTAGCGGCCCATCCGAGGAGAACCGCGCCAATCAACAATATCAGGGCCGCCGCCGCAAATGCTCTTACCGAAATATTGCGGTCCAACACGCGTGACTCTCCCCTTGGCTGTTTCCAAATCGTAAACACAATCCTGACTATAACCGGATTGGCCTGCATATTTGGAAAAACAAAGGCAAAATTAAGGAAAGCGCCCGCAAAAGAAAAAAGCCCGGCGCTGCCGGGCTTTGATCTGCAATTTGACCTCTCAGCGAGACTTAGTGGAGCTTCGCATCCACATCAGCAATCGCTGCATCGATCAATTTATTGGCGTCCGCTGCGGTCATTTGCTCCGCGATGATTTGGCGCGATGCGTTGATCGCGACAGTCACCGCCTGATTGCGGATATCCTTGATGGCAGACGCCTGAGCGCTTGCGATCTGATCTTGTGCAACTGCCAAGCGACGCTGCACAGAGGCCGCGATGTCCGCCTTGGCTTGCTCGGCGGCACGGCTTGCTTCGTCCTTCGCGCTTGCGACAATCCTGTCAGCCTGCTCTTGGACTTCTTTCTGCTTCCGCTCATACGAAGCCAACAAGGCCTGCGCTTCTTCACGAAGTGCCTTGGCTTCTTCCAGCTCGGATTTGATACCGTCAGCGCGCTTGTCCAGCATGCCACCGAGCATCCCAGGCACTTTGAAATAAACCAAAACGCCAAGGAACACGAGGAATGCAATGCTGACGATAAGGTCAGTATTCGTTAGGTGCCAGAAATCCGCAGAAAACGGGTTCTTGCTGGCAGCCAGAGCAGGTGTCCCAACAAGTGCGAAGACAAGGGTCATGATCTTTTTCATCGCCTTATCCCTTCATCTGCGCTTTGACAGCCGCAGTGACTGTCTTTGCGTCCGCTTTGCCACCAAGTGCTGCGACAATCTCTTTTGCCGTATCTTTGGCAACGTCGGTCACGCTCTTCACAGCGTTCTCGCGAATTTCGGCAATAGCCTTCTCGCTCTCGGCTGTCTTTGCCGCAATCTCGGCGTCTGCCTTCTTCAGCTCTGCATCAAGCTCGGACTGAATTTCGGCTTTTGCCTCGGCAACAATCCGGTTGGCTTCCGCCCGCGCGTCTGCCAGCGCTTGATTATAAGCGGCTTCTGCTTCCTGTGCTTTGAGCTTCAGCTCTTCGGCAGCAGCAATATCATTCGTTATGGTGCCTGCACGTTCGGCCAATACTGCGCTGATGCGCGGCAGGGCAATACGCGACAGGACAAAGTAGATCACGACGAGCGTGACTACGAGCCAGAAAATCTGGTTTGGGAAGGTCGAGAAGTCCAGCTGCGGCATACCCGCACCAGAGGCTTCCGCCCCGTGTGCGCCTGCGTCAGCGGCGTTTTCGACCGTTGTGGATTCGCCTGCCATCTCTCGTCTCTCCGTCGGACCTAAGTCATGTCATCGGGGGCGCGGATCAGGCCGCGCGCCCCGACCGTAAGGACACGTCTTTGGATTAGACGGCGAACATCAGCAGCAGAGCGACGAGGAACGAGAAGATCCCCAGAGCTTCTGCGAATGCGATGCCGATGAAGAGAGTTGCAGTCTGCGAAGCAGCTGCGGACGGGTTGCGCAGAGCGCCGGCGAGGAAGTTGCCAGCAACGTGGCCCACACCGATTGCAGCAGCGCCGGAACCGATAGCGGCCAGACCAGCACCGATGAATTGACCGAGTTGTGCGATATCGCCTTCCATGATTTTTCTCCTTACGATGGAATTGCGTTAGTTAGAGATCCGGACCTTAGTGCGAGGGATGCAGAGCATCTTTCAGGTAAACACAGGTCAGAATGGTGAAAACGTAAGCCTGAATACCGGCTACGAGAACTTCGAGACCGTAGATGGCGCTGATCGCGAGCACCGATACGGGGCTGATGGCGGCAATCGCTGCAAAGCCAGCGAACACCTTGATCACCGCGTGACCCGCCATGATGTTGCCGCCCAAACGAATGGAGTGGCTGACAGGGCGCACGAAGTAGGAAATCAGTTCGATCACGGCAAGGATCGGACGCAGCGCGAGCGGTGCGGACGACACCCAGAAAAGACCAAGGAAAGCAGCACCGTTCTTGACGAAACCAACAATTGTCACCGTCAGGAACACGGCGGCAGCCAGAACAGCCGTGACAGCGATGTGGCTGGTGGTCGCAAAGCTCATCGGCAACAGGCCAAGGAAGTTCGAGAACAGGATGAAGATGAAAAGCGTGATGATGTAGGGGAAGAACTTCACTGCGTCCTTACCAGCGACATCCTCAACCATCTTGTAGGTGAAACCGTAGATCAGCTCACCGATGGACTGCATCCGGCTCGGGATAACGGCACGGCCACGACCACCCACGACGAAGACCAAAACAACCGCCACAACCGCCAGGAACATCCACAGCGTTACGTTGGTCGGAGTGTACCAATGGATCGGCCCATCGCCGAACAGTGGTTTGACAATGAACTGGTCGAGCGGGTGGAATACCAGACCGCCGGATTCTTCGCCATGTGCTTCGGTCGCCACGTCAGTTGTCCTCATCTTCGCCAGCCAATTTGGCCAGCTGTTTCATCTGCATTTCTTTGGCTGAGTTCAGCATCGTTTTGACGCCGGCCGCAAAGCCAAAAAATATGAACAGCACCAGAAAGATCGGCATGGTCCCAAACAGGGTATCCAGCCCGTATCCGATGCCAAAGCCGATCCCAAGACCGGCAACAAGCTCGATAACCATCCGCCAAGCAAGCTGCGCCTGCGAATAGTCTTTTTTCATGTGGTGATCATCATCACCCGTCTTTCGCGCCTGTTCGATCCGCTCTTCGAGCAGCTTCAAACGCTCTTCGGCAGAGGGTTCGCGCATGTCTGACACGATGGATTTCCCCCACATGAAACTTGGCGCCTTGCTAGGGTCTAGCACGCCATGAGTCAAGCCGGCTTGGCGGACGGGCTATTCCCATGCAACTTATTGAAATAAAACAAATTCAAAGGAAACCCTGACCGAAAGGAAAGTGCGGCATCCGGCGAGAGGGGTGCATTTCATCAAACCTTTGATATTCAACCTTTTGGTTGATCTTTGCTCGACCAGTGAAACAGGCGCCCGTCGATAAACACCAATCCTCCAAAAATCGCGGCCAGTCCCGCGTACTGAATCGGCAGCACCGTTTCCTCCAGAACCAGCACCCCCAGCAGGAGCGCCGCCACCGGCGCAATAAATGTGACGGTGGATGCCGCCGTGCCACCCACCTTGGGGATCAGCCAGAAGAGAATGATGAACGCAGCAGCCGTCAGGACAAATCCGATCACACCGAGCGCCGCCCATGTCTCCGCCTGCGAGATCCGCGGAGCGCCGGTGGTCACAGCCGCGATCGGAACCATTACCGACGCACCAACCAACAACGCCCATGCCGTCAGCACCGTACGGTCCATCCCGTCAAACGTCCGCAAGTAGTTCAACGCAAGCCCGTAACTCAACGGTGCCAGTAGTGCGAAGGCAAGCGCCCAAGGCGCCGAGTCGCCTTCTCCCTGCAGCGACGGCACTGCAAGCAACACGATACCGGAAAACCCGGCCACCACACCAAACGACTTCAACAAAGTCGCGCGCTCACCACCCGGCCAGAAGTGACTGACCAGCACCACCATAATCGGGGCCATTGCGTTGATGATCCCCGCCGCCGAGGAGGTTATATATTGCTGCGATAGAGGGAAGATCGTGAGCGGCATCCCGTATTGCAGCATGCCAAATACCACCAGATGCCCAATCACCGCGATCGGAACCAGCCGCGCTTTCCCGCGCAAACTCAGCCAAAGCCAACATCCAAGCGCACCAGTGGCCATACGGCCGGCCCCTACCCAAAGCGGATGCAACTCGCGGAGCAAAATTTCATTAAAGAAGAATGACGACCCCCAACCGGCCGCCAACACCAAGATAATCGCCCAATAACGTAGCGGCATACTCATCCCCCCTCACCCACATGGCAGTTTAACCCTGCTTTGAGGTGGGGCCAAATGAATTAGATTGACCCCTTACGCCCATCTAGCTACGCCAAAGACGTGACCAAAACCGCAACACTCGATACCGTCTTTGCAGCGCTGGCAGACCCGACCCGCCGCGCCATCCTCACAATGCTGCTTGAGGACGATATGGCCGTGACTGATGTTGCCGACCCATTCGAGATGTCGCTGGCGGCGATTTCCAAGCATCTTGGCGTTCTGACTTCGGCAGGTTTGATAAGTCAGGAAAAGCGCGGCAGGGTCAAATGGTGCAAGCTTGAGCCGGACTCGCTGCGCGAAGCCTCTGTCTGGATGAAAGGTTTCGGTTTGATGGAAAGTGTCGATCTAGACGCATTTGAACGCTTCCTTGCAACCGAGATCGATGAATCTCCTACTCCCTGAGCAGCAGCAACAACGCCGTCACGGTTAAAACAAGCCCCGCCATCACCAACGGCGCTGGCGGACTGCCACCCAAGGCCAACTCCCACGCGATTGCCCAACTCGGGGTCAGATAGGTGTAGGCCATGACCTTGGCCGAAGGGAGCCGCATCGTCGCATAAAGAAGTGTAGACGCTGTCATCGCAGTTGCCGCCACCGCCGTGTAAGCGATCGTGACCCAAGCCAGCAGCGGCAGAGCGAACCAGTCCGTCGCCAACAGGTCCGAAAGGCCGAAGGCTGTCGCCACGATGGCAGCATAGACAACCACCCAGAAGGTGTAGAGCAATGGCTGTTCACCCCGGTTCACCATCCTGCCAAACGGGGTGTAGAACGCATGGGCAAAACAGCCAACAAAGAAGATCAACTCCCCCCGCCCCAAATCCAGCGCCAGCAACGCCTGAAGATCGGCTTTGAAGATCACCCAGATCGCACCCGCACCGCCAAGCGCAAGGGCCAACGCCATGCGCGAAGTCATTCGCTGGCGCAGCAAGACCCATCCAAAAAAGCCAGACATGATCGGCGTCAGCGTCAAGACTGCGGCGATACTGACCGACGAGGCCGTTTTCAGCCCTTCAAACATGGTGATGAAATAGAGCGCGAAAATCGCACCTAAAATGGCATAACGCCAGTGACCGCCCAACCGCGGATTGAGCCGCCCGCCACCTGCCCGAACAACAGCCCCCAGCAAAAGCGCGGCCAGCCAGAAACGCACCGCATTGAGCGCAAAGGGGCTTATATCATTCGCAACCCGTTGCCCCAGTGCAAAGGAGCCGGCCACTCCGGCAGACCAAATCAGCATCGCCAAATGCCCACGACCGGCAGGCGTCATACTTGCGTCCAGCCACTCGCGCTTGCTTTCAGCGCTGCCAGAAACGCCTGCACCTTGGCCGTCCGGTGCAAGTCAACGTGGGTGACGAGCCACAGCGGCGCACTCCACTCCTGTTTCGGGGGCAAAATCTGCACCATTTCCGGGTGCTCGCGCAAAGTCCAACAGGGCAAAAAACCGATCCCTGCTCCGGAAAGGATCGCAAGTTGCGAGGAGACATCCTCCGTGGTTCGGAAGACCACCCGCTCGCGCGGCACGACGCCAGAGAGCCATCTCATGAAAGGCGCGCGGTTGTTTTCGCTGTCATGTCCGACGAACCAATGATCCGAAAGCTCTTCCTCGCTCTTGGGCAACCCATGCCGCTCGATATATTCCGGCGCGGCCACCATGAAGTACTGCTGTTGCACAAAAGGCTGCACAACATTGTCGGGTTCCTGTGGCGCTGTCCCCGCGCGAATGGCCACATGCGCTTCGCCGTATTCAAGCCGAAAAAGCCGCTCACCCGTCAAATACCGCACGAGGAGGCCCGGATTCTCCTGTTGAAAACGCAGGATGATGGGCGTCAGTTGCGGTGCCAGTGCGACGATAGACGTTACAACCAGCTCGCCCGTCACCCCATCGCCTTGTCCGCGAATGCGGCCCGCAAGCTGGGCGAACTGGTCATCAGTCGCCTGCGCGACCCGCAGCAAATCCATACCTGCCTCGGTCGCGGTGTAGCCACGCGCGTGCCGCTGGAAGAGTTTAACCCCCAATCGCGCCTCAAGCGCATCAATATGGCGTATCACCGTCGCATGATGTACGCCCAGCGCATCTGCCGCGCCACTGACTGTACCGAGTCGCGCGACCTGATATGCGGTCCGGACCTCATCCCAATTTTCCATCACGAGCCATACGCCCTTCTGTGCGAGAATTCACATTATAGGGCAATCATTATGGTGATTGTTCGGTTATGCAACCCTGCGCAGCATCTCCAAAAACGGGGCGCCTGTACTTGGCTTGACTCGTGCCCCCTCTCAGCCTAAACGCCCCACATTGCCCGGAAGTTCATTGCTTCCGGTCCTCGCGCCTGTGCGGGGATCGCCCTCCACCAGCGCGTTGCGCCCGTGGGGGTGCGCGTCGTTTGGAATTTTCGCGTTCGGCACTTACCTGTCGGATACTCACAGCAACGGTCATGGAGGGCCAAGGCATGTTTGAAAATCTTTCCGACCGCCTCTCTGGCGTCTTTGACCGTCTGACAAAGCAGGGCGCGCTGTCTGAGGATGACGTCCGCGCCGCCCTGCGTGAGGTGCGCGTCGCCCTTCTGGAAGCCGACGTTTCCCTTCCCGTCACTCGTAGCTTCGTTAAAGCGGTCGAAAAGAAAGCCACCGGCCAAGCCGTGACCAAGTCGGTCACCCCTGGCCAGCAGGTCGTCAAAATCGTCCATGACGAACTCGTCCATGTCCTCACCGGCGAGGATGAACCGGGCCAGTTGAAAATCGACAACCCGCCCGCACCGATCTTGATGGTCGGCCTGCAAGGCTCGGGTAAAACCACCACCACAGCCAAGCTCGCCAAGCGCCTCATGGAACGTGAAGGCAAGCGCGTGTTGATGGCCTCGCTCGACGTCAACCGCCCCGCCGCGATGGAACAACTCGCCATCCTCGGCAAGCAGATCGGCGTTGATACCCTTCCCATCGTCAAGGGCGAAGACCCCGTCACCATCGCGAAGCGGGCCAAAACCCAAGCGAGCCTTGGCGGTTACGACGTCTACATGCTCGACACGGCAGGCCGCTTGCACATTGATCAGGAACTGATCCAGCAGGCCGCCGAAGTGCGCGATGTCGCCAACCCGCGCGAAACACTGCTCGTCGTCGATGGCCTCACTGGTCAGGACGCAGTAAACGTCGCGCAGGAGTTTGACGACAAGATCGGCGTCACCGGCGTTGTCCTTACCCGTATGGACGGTGACGGCCGCGGCGGCGCGGCGCTCTCCATGCGCGCTGTGACCGGCAAACCCATTCGCTTCGTCGGCTTGGGCGAGAAGATGGACGCGATCGAAACTTTCGAGCCGTCGCGCATCGCGGGCCGCATCCTCGGCATGGGCGATATCGTCAGCCTTGTTGAGAAAGCCCAGCAGACGTTGGAAGCCGAGCAGGCCGAACGCATGGTCAAGCGCCTGCAAAAAGGCCGCTTTAACATGAACGACCTGAAGATGCAGCTCGAGCAGATGCTCAAAATGGGCGGCATGGAAAGCGTCATGAGCATGATGCCCGGCATGGGTAAAATGTCGAAGCAGATGTCCGCCGCCGGTATGGATGACACAATGCTGCGCCGCCAGATCGCGCTGATCAATTCAATGACCAAGAAAGAGCGCGCCAATCCCGACCTCCTTCAGGCCAGCCGCAAAAAGCGGATCGCCGCTGGTGCGGGGCTTGAAGTTTCGGAACTCAACAAGCTTCTGAAACAGCAACGCCAGATGGCCGACATGATGAAAAAGATCGGCAAAATGGGCAAAGGCGGCGCTTTGCGTCAGGCAATGAAGGGGATGTTCGGCAAAGGCGCAGGCGCGATGCCCGATATGAACGACCCCAAAGCCATGCAGGAAGCAGCGAAAGCGCTCCAAGGGCAGTTGCCCTCCGGCTTTGGCGGTGCTGCGGGCGGCCTTCCCACCGGCTTGTCCGGTTTCGGAAAGAAGAAGTAACGTGAACCGCGCAGCGCCTCATATCCCTGTCAGCACCGTTGACCAGCGCCTCGAAACTGAGCGTCTCGTTCTGCGCCGTCCGGATGCGCGGGATTGGCCGGCCGCACGGGCATTTTTCATGTCCGAGCGGTCCGCACCAATTGGCGGCCCTTCCGACGAAGGCCGCGCGTGGCGCATTCTTGCCGCCGAAATCGGCCACTGGGATATGCGCGGCTATGGCATGTGGATCGTCACCCGCCGCGGCGCAGAGGAAACAGCTCTCGGCCTGATCGGACCTTGGTTCCCCGCCGATTGGCCTGAAACCGAAATCGGCTGGATGATCTGGGACGACAGCGTCGAAGGCACCGGCATCGCCACTGAAGCCGCCCGCGCCGCAATCAATCATGCATGGGATGTGCTCGGCTGGCAAACCATCGTGAGCTACATCGCCCCCAACAACACCCGCTCCATTCGCTTGGCCGAGAAGCTCGGCGCCGTGCTCGACCCCGAAGCGCCACAACCTAAGCCGGATCAGCCCTGCCTGGTCTATCGTCACCCCGCTTCACAGGGGGCAGGCGCATGAGGTATCCTTGGCAAATGGCACCAACCGGAGGTGCTGCAGAAATCACCCGCAAAATCTCGCACCAATTGCCAGAATTGCGCACTCCACGGCTGTTGCTGCGCGTCCCCCGATTGAGTGATTTCGATGCTTATGCCCGCATCGTGACGAGCGATCGTGGCCGTTATATCGGCGGGCCGATGACCCATGAAGAAGCATGGCTCGACTTCAATCAATTGACCGCAGGCTGGCTTCTGCGCGGTGCGGGGCTCTGGACGGTTGAGCGCAATGACGGCGGCGCGCCAATCGGGTTTGTGCTTCTCGCGCATGAATTTGGCGATCCCGAAGCCGAGCTGGGCTTCCTCTTCCTGCCCGAAGGCGAGGGCCGCGGCTATGCCGCCGAAGCCACCCGCGCCGCGCGCGATGTCGCGTTCGACCTCCTCGGCTGGCAGACGGTTGTCAGCTACATTGATCCCGCAAATGCCCGCGCGATCCGCCTCGCCGAAAGCCTCGGCGCGGTCAGCGATGATGCCGCCCGCATGATGCTCTCGGCAGATGAGCCTTGCCTCGTCTATCGCCATATCCAGCCCAAAGGAGCGCTCTCCTGATGACTGATGCCGTCACCCGCGCTGCAGATTTGCTCAAAGAACACCGCGACAGCATCGACCGCCTCGATGCCATTCTCGTGTTTACGCTTGCCGAGCGTTTCAAGCACACCCAATCCGTTGGTCGTCTCAAAGCCGAGCACGACCTCCCACCGTCCGATCCCGCCCGCGAAGAGCAGCAGATCGCACGGCTCACCGATCTTGCGAACGAGGCCAATCTCGACCCCGAATTCGCCAAGAAATTCCTGAACTTCATCATTCAGGAAGTTATCCAACACCACAAACAACACCAGACGTAAGGCGGCCAGACCGCCCCCCTGCCATTCAAAGGAGAAACTCACATGGCTATGAAAATTCGTCTCGCCCGCGGCGGCTCCAAAAAGCGCCCCTTCTACCGCATCGTTGCTGCTGACAGCCGCATGCCGCGCGATGGCCGCTTCATCGAGAAGCTCGGCTCCTACAACCCGCTCCTGCCGAAGGACAGCGAAGAGCGCGTTCAGATGAACGTCGAGCGCGTTCAGCACTGGCTCGATCAGGGCGCCCAGCCGACCGACCGCGTTTCCCGCTTCCTCGAAGCAGCTGGCGTCATCGCAAAGAAAGAGCGCAACAACCCGAAAAAGGCCGTTCCGGGCAAAGCGGCTCAAGACCGCGCTGAAGCCAAAGCTGCCAAAGCCGCAGAAGCGGCCGAAGCCGCTGCCGCACCGGCCGAAGAATCTGCTGAATAATCAGGCATGGCGGGGGGCTTCGGCTCCCCGCCACTTCGTCTCGTCATGTTTTGGCTCTTTCGCAAACTTCTGATCCCCGTTGCCGCATTCGGATGTGGTATGTGGATCCAGTACGGCCTCTCGCAAGAGAACTGTCTGGATCGCGGCGGGGCATGGTCAGCAGGCGTTTGCTATGGAGCGAAGCAATGAGTGATTCACGGGTCATCGTTGGCGCAATTGCCGGTGCCTTTGGCGTGCGCGGCGAGGTGCGTCTTAAATCCTACTGTGCCGAACCTGCCGCCATCGCAGAATACACTCCTCTGTTTACGGCCGACGGCGCGCACAGCTTCACCACCATCGTCCTCACAGGCCAGACGAAAAACGGCCTCACAGCCCGGATCGACGGGATCGTCACCAAAGAAGACGCCGACGCGCTCAAGGGCACCGATCTTTATGCCAAACGGGAGTGCCTGCCATCCCTGCCGGATGACGAGTTTTACCATGCCGATCTGATCGGCCTGACGGTTTTTGATACCGGCGGCGTCGCACTCGGGACGGTCCGTGCCGTCCAAAACCACGGTGCAACAGACCTTCTCGAAGTTCACAGCCCCGGTGCGCGCTCGTCCGTTCTTCTGCCCTTCACTCAAGCCGCCGTTCCCACCGTAGACCTCGCCTCCGGCCGGATCATCGCCGATCCTCCCGCCGGGCTCTTCGAGTGAACCGCCAATGAGCGATGAAACCCGTTTCAAGGCCATCGGCCGGAAGTCGATACGCCCGACCCTACAGCCCCGCGACCTGATGAGCGAAACGCCGGAACTGGCCCGCGCATGGCGGGCTCAGGTTATCACGCTGTTTCCCCAAGCCTTCCCCGGCACCTTGGGCGAAAGCCTGACAGGCAAGGCACTGCAAGATGGCCGCTGGCAGCTTGACACCATCGACCTGCGCCC
Source organism: Pelagovum sp. HNIBRBA483 (assembly GCF_040931995.1). Taxonomy (NCBI): domain Bacteria; kingdom Pseudomonadati; phylum Pseudomonadota; class Alphaproteobacteria; order Rhodobacterales; family Paracoccaceae; genus Pelagovum; species Pelagovum sp. HNIBRBA483. Next base: position 669,060 of record NZ_CP162412.1, on the reverse strand, counting down.
GTTCGGCGAAGGCAAACATCGCAATGTTGACGACACACCAGCCGGCGGCGGCGCTGGCATGGTCCTGCGCGCTGATGTTCTGGGACGCGCCGTTGACCATGCACGCCAGCGGCATCGTGGCGTCATGCCATTGATATACCTCTCCCCGCGCGGCGCGCCGTTCACCCAAGCGATGGCGCGTCGGCTCGCCGCATGTGACGGTGTCACCCTGCTGTGCGGCCGCTTCGAAGGCGTAGATCAGCGCGTTCTGGATCACTTCGACATCGAAGAGATCAGCCTTGGCGATTTTGTCATGACCGGCGGCGAAATTGCCGCGCAGGCAGTGCTCGATGCCACGGTTCGCCTCCTGCCCGGTGTTCTGGGTAATACCAGCTCGATCGACGAAGAAAGCCACTCCAACGGGCTCTTGGAACATCCGCAATATACCCGCCCCGCCATCTGGCAAGGCCGTGAAATACCGCCTGTCCTGATGTCTGGCCACCACGGCAAAATCGAAAAGTGGCGCAAATCCGAGTCCGAGGCGCTCACCAAATCCCGCCGCCCCGATATGTGGGAAACATATCAAGCGCAGAAAGCTGATCCCAAGGGCGACTAGCCCCTCGTCGGCAGGGATTTACACCGCCTTCATATGGCGCGACATCCCTCTTGATCACATGGACCACACCCCTTATACGACGCAGGTCCGCAGCCGGAATCGGCTTGCGGGACGTTGTTCTTTTGGAGCTGCTTTCTTCGGCAGTTTTTGTCCAAAGTACAGCGACACAAGCAACGACGACCTGATCTCTGGCGGGCGCGGTACGCGGACCCGGAAGAAGACCAAGAGCTCTTAGGGCGCGCAAACTTTGCGGAACAAACCGCAAGCAATCATAGGAGTGGATCAGATGGACCTGATCGCACAGATCGAGGCGGAACAAATCGCCGCCCTCGGGAAAGACATTCCCGATTTCAAAGCCGGTGACACCATCCGCGTCGGCTTTAAGGTGACCGAAGGCACCCGCACCCGTGTGCAGAACTACGAAGGCGTTTGCATCAGCCGTAAAAACGGCCAAGGCATTGCCGGCTCGTTCACCGTTCGCAAGATTTCCTTCGGCGAAGGCGTGGAACGTGTGTTCCCGCTCTACTCGACCAACATCGACAGCATCACCGTTGTGCGTCGTGGTCGTGTCCGCCGCTCGAAGCTCTACTACCTGCGCTCGCGCCGCGGTAAGTCCGCACGGATCGCCGAGCAGTCGAACTACAAGCCGCTTGGCGGCGCTGAAGCGTAAGGAGACGATGAGATGAAAAAAGACATCCATCCCGACTACCACATGATCGACGTCAAGATGACGGACGGCACGATCGTCCAGATGAAATCCACTTGGGGCAAGGAAGGCGACACGCTTTCCCTCGACATCGACCCCTCCGTGCACCCTGCATGGACCGGCGGAACCTCCCGTCTGCTCGACGCTGGCGGCCGCGTCTCCAAGTTCAAGAACAAGTACGCCGGTCTGGGCTTCTAAGCTGCCGCGTAATTGGCAAGAAAGAACGCCGCCCCTCGGGGCGGCGTTTTTGTTTTCAAGTCTTGTGGAAGGCAGGCAGCGCGCCCTATGCCGCGTTGCGTGCACCAGCCGGCTTCCGGCGGCGCTTATGACGCGGCGGCTTGCTCGCCGTATTGCCAGGCTTCTGCCCGCCACCGTGACGGCGCGGACCACCGCGCCCGCCACGCGGCTTCGGCTTTTCTTCCTCAGATGGTGCCCAAGGGCGACCGGACGCAACAGGGATCGGCCCCTTCAGGACCTTCTCGATATCACGCATATCGCCCATCTCGTCGGGTGCGCACAATGCGACGGCCATTCCGTCCGCACCTGCCCGCGCCGTCCGGCCAATCCGGTGGACGTAGTTCTCCGGCACATTCGGCAGCTCATAGTTATAGACGTACCGCACACCCGGAATATCAATGCCCCGCGCTGCAACATCGGTCGCGACCAGAATCTTGGTCTTACCCTCGCGGAAATCCTTTATAGCTCGGTCGCGTTGCCCTTGGCTCTTGTTGCCGTGGATCGCTGCCACCGAAAAACCCTTCGCTGCCAATTGGCGGGAAAGCTTCTCCATCCCATGCTTGGTCCGCCCAAAGACGAGCGCCATCTCGTCGCGGTGACCATCCAGCAATTCAATCAGCAGATCGGTTTTCACGGCCTTCGCAACATAGTGCACCGATTGCTCGATTTTGTCCGCCGCCTGCCCCGGAGGGTTCACCTGCACGCGGATCGCGTTGGTCAGGAAACTTTCCGCCAACTCGGCCATCTGCTTCGGCATCGTGGCGGAGAACAGCATCGTCTGGCGTTCTTTTGGCAACAGCGGCGCAATCTTGCGCAGGGCATGGATAAAACCGAGGTCCAGCATCTGGTCGGCTTCATCCAAAACGAGGAATTCCGTCATATCCAGACGCACAGCACCGCGGTCCAGCAGGTCGATCAAGCGCCCCGGAGTCGCAACGAGAATGCTCGTTCCCTTTTCCAGTCGCCGCATCTGGCCAACGATTCCAGCTCCACCCACAACCAACACAGTTTTCAGGTGCGTTCCCTCAGAGAAAGCGGAGAGGTTATCGGCAATCTGTTTCGCCAATTCGCGCGTCGGCGCAAGGATCAGCGCACGGGCCGATTTCGCGGCAGGCTTCGATCCGTTCTTGAGAAGCGCATCCAGCATCGGCAAGCCAAAGGCAGCCGTCTTTCCGGTGCCGGTCTGGGCCAGCCCCATCACATCACGCCCGTTCATCGCGTGTGGGATTGCTTGTTTCTGAATCGGTGTCGGGTCGGTCAGGCCAAGCTCACTGAGCTTCGCCACGAGTCGGGGCGCGAGCCCCAGCATATCAAAATCCATATTTATCCTATCGGCATGGCAAACCACCATGCACCAAACGCCAGCATCCATAGCTGGCCGTCTGCAGGTCTGCGCGCGATGCTGATCCGATGGCCTCATGCCGTCGAACCGACCGGCGCGGCACCCCTGCGTGACTGTGGGAACCACGTTCATCCGGCGTCTCGCACCTCGGCAATGCCATTGATGCTCTGCTCACGCGGCAGGACGTCTCGGATTGACTGCATATGGGCCTTCCGCGCTCACTAGTCAAGGTCTTTGATTGCATGGCTGCCATTCACCACTCCGGCATTTTCGGCTAATGAGCTAACATTCCGCCTCTTTCGATGAACAAAGGACACCCTTCATCATGTCAGAAACCGCCCAGCGGCAGGTGCCACGCGGCGTCGCCACAATCGAACTGGCGGTCGCAGATGCCCCGCTCGCATTCGAGTTCGTCGTGCTGCCCAATGCCTCCATGCAGGCCTTTAGCTCCGCGATCGAACCGCTGCGCGTGCTGAACCAGCTTGTCGGGCGTCCCCTCGTTTCGTGGCGGGTCGTCACGGTAGATGGAGCCACTGCGCAATTTTCATGCGGTCTGCAATTTCTCCCCGACGGCTCGGCCACTACCCCCCCGCGCGACGCCATCTTGATGGTCTGCGCAGGTGTCGAACCCGAGAAATCTCTCAGTCCTGAAGTGGTCGCCCTCGTGCGCAAGGCGTGGCGCCACGGCAATACTGTCGGCGGCATCTGCACCGGCGCCTACACACTTGCCGAGGCCGGCATCCTCGAAGGCCGCGCCTTTACGCTGCATTGGGAAAACACCGAGTCCTTTGAACTGCGCTACCCCAAGCTGATGTCCAACAGAAAGCTCTACGCCATCGACGGCAAGATCATGACCTGTTCCGGCGGCACAGCATCTACCGACCTAATCCTATCGATCATCCGCCAACGCTTTGGGCCGCTTGCAGCCAATGTTGTGATGGAGATGTGCCTTCATACATCGATGCGGAGTGATTCCGAAACACAGCGCGCCTCGCTCGCCTATATCTACGGCGTTCGGAACGCGCGTTTCTTGCGCATCCTCGAAGACCTAGAAGACCCCGAAACATGGGATATGACCGGCGACGAGTTTGCAATCCGCCACGCGATCTCACGGCGACAAATGGAACGTCTCTTCAAGACGTATACAGGCCAATCACCGCAAAAATACGCGAAGAACCTGCGCCTCGAACGCGCGCGCATCCAGCTTGTTCAAACCAATAAGACGATCGTGCAAATCGCCATCGATTGCGGGTTTGCCAGCGCCGATACGTTCTCTCTCAACTTCAAGCGGCGTTTCAATGTCTCGCCACTTGAATACTCAAAAGCGTTTCGCCACGCAGCCAAGAACTGATTGCCCGAGTTTTCCACAGCAGATTTCAACCGAATTTTGCGCCATCGCTTCCCCTTGATGGTCACAGGCCATATAGTCCGCGCAAACAGCACATGAGGCAGGGATCGTGGCGCATATCATCGTCGTCGGAAATGAGAAGGGCGGAGCGGGTAAATCAACCGTTTCCATGCATGTGGCGACAGCGCTCGCTCGGATGGGGCATCGCGTTGGCTGCCTCGACCTCGACCTGCGGCAGAAAAGTCTCGGCAGCTACATCCGTAACCGCGTGAGTTATATGGAGCGCGAAGGCTTGGCGCTACCGACACCGCTCTATTCGGACCTACCCGAAATCGACCAAAGCAGCATCGGCCCGAACGACAATATCTACGATCATCGCCTCTCGATGGCGGTGGCCGCGTTGGAGCCGGAATGCGACTTCATTCTGGTCGACTGTCCGGGTAGCCACACGCGCCTCAGTCAGGTGGCGCATTCGCTGGCAGACACGCTGATCACCCCGCTCAATGACAGTTTTGTCGATTTCGACCTCCTCGCGCACACCGATCACGAAGGCCAAAATATTACCGGCCCGTCTGTCTATTCCGAAATGGTCTGGAACGCGCGTCAGTTGCGGGCGCAGGCTGGTCTGCCCCCGATTGACTGGGTCGTCTTGCGTAACCGCCTCGGCGCGCAACAAATGATCAATAAGGAAAAGATGGAGCGCGTCCTTGAAAAGCTCGCAAAGCGCATCGGTTTCCGCACCGCGCCCGGCTTTAACGAGCGCGTCATCTTCCGCGAACTGTTCCCGCGCGGGCTGACGCTCCTCGATCTGCGTGATCTCGGCGTCTCGCAACTGAACATCTCGAACGTCGCCGCGCGGCGTGAATTGCGTGAACTGATCAAGGCACTCAACCTGCCCAACGTGACGCCCAATTTCTGATCCACGCACAGCTTCACGCCGTATTTAGTACAAGTTTTTGGTGTAGGTTGGTTAACATGACGGTTCTTTGGAAATCCTTCTGGGCTGCTGTCTCGTTGGCGGTCCTCGTGTCTCTGTCGATCCTCCTGCTCGAGCCACGCCTATCCGCCATTGACCTGCTGCCAGATCAGGGTGCGGCATGGTACTACTGGAAGCTCCCTGAACCCACCTTCTGGTCCCGCGCGACGGCATGGGGCTTCTACATCCTCCATCAGATCTTTTTCTGGGGCCTTATCCGCTACGCCATTGTTCACCGAGACGAACTCCGAGATCGCGGCAAGATGCATATGGTCAACTGGATTGGCCTTTTTGGGACCGGCGCATTTGCCGCCCTGCACTATCTACAAACTGCGGTCTGGTATGATGGCCTCGCGCAAGATACCTCCGTATTTTCCTCGCAGTTGTCGGTGATCTTCCTGTTGGTGATTGTGTTGATGATCGAAGCGCCGCGCCGTGGGCTGTTCTTCGGCAAGGGTGGTCAATGGCTCGCCCCTGCGCGAACATGGCTCATCCGCTACCACGGATATTATTTCGCTTGGGCCGTCACCTACACATATTGGTTCCACCCGATGGAAACCACGGCAGGCCATATCCTCGGCTTCGTCTACACGTTCCTTCTGATGATTCAGGGCGCCTTTGTTTTTACCCGCGTACACACCAATCGCTGGTGGACCGTCGCGCTCGAACTCTCCGTTGTCATCCACGGGGTAACGGTTGCCATCGTCGCCGGTCAGGAGTTCTGGCCGATGTTCTTCTTCGGGTTTCTCGCGCTTTTCGTCGTGACCCAAATGCACGGCCTCGGCCTTCCGTCTTGGGTGAAATGGCTCATCTCAGCAGCATTCGTCGGGGGCATTGTACTGGTATACAGTGATCGTGGCTGGGAATACTTGAACGAAGTCGTCCGCATCCCGGTCATCGATTACGGTCTGGTTGTCCTACTGGGCGGTATCATCCTCTTGATCCAGCGGCGCCGTCGCGCCGCTACCTAAGCGTTTTCCTGTCGCCCCCGCACCTATTGCGCGTTATGGGTCAGGCATGACAACACCAGACTCCGCTTTTGAGATCTTCCTCGTAGCCCCACCAGGGCTGGACAACGCCCTTTTAACCGAAGTGGTGAACAAAGGGTTCCCAAGCCCGCAGATCACACCCGGGGGCGTGGTTTTCCAGGGGCAATGGTCGGATGTCTGGCGCGCCAATGTTACGCTCCGTGGCGCCACCCGCGTACTCGCGCGCATCGGCAGCTTCCGCGCCTTTCACTTGGCCCAGCTGGACAAACGCGCGCGCAAATTTCCGTGGCGAGACGTACTGCGCCCCGATGTACCGCTGCGCGTCGAGGTCACAACCCGTAGATCAAAGATTTACCACGCCGGAGCAGCCAGCCAACGCATCGAAACCGCGCTGAAGGAGAGCTTGGGCGCAACCATCTCAGCCGAAGCACCCCTGACATTGAAGGTGCGCATCGATGATAATCTTGTCACGTTCAGCGTTGATACATCCGGCCCTTCCCTTCACAAGCGTGGGTTCAAGGAAGCCGTGAACAAGGCTCCAATGCGCGAAACGCTTGCCGCGCTCTTTCTCACCGAATGCGGCTACACCGGCAACGAGCCTGTGCTCGACCCGATGTGCGGCTCCGGAACCTTCGTCATCGAGGCGGCAGAAATCGCGGCAGGGCTCGAACCGGGTCGCGCCAGAGAGTTTGCATTCGAACATCTGGCGACATTCGACCCCGCCGCGCTGGCCGCGCTTCGCAACCGGCCAAGCAGCAATGGCATAACGCCGCATTTTCACGGCTCTGACCGTGATTCAGGTGCTGTCAGTATGGCCACGGCCAATGCCGCGCGCGCAGGCGTTGAGGCAATCACGACTTTCAGCCATTCTGCCATCTCTGATTTGCAGCGCCCCGAAGGCCCCGCAGGGCTGGTGATCGTCAACCCTCCCTACGGTGCGCGCGTCTCCAACAAGAAACCGCTCTTCGGCCTCTACGACAGCTTCGGGCGCGTGATGAAGGAACGATTCTCGGGCTGGCGCGTAGGCATCATCACCACCGACGCCCCCCTCGCGCGGTCAACAGGGCTGACCTTCACCCACGAAACCGCGCCGATCCCGCATGGCGGTCTAAAGGTAAAGCTCTACCTAACCGACCCGCTCCCTTGAGGCGCACCGCGTCACTGTCCAAAAGAAATCCTCCTGCCAACGAGCCGCTGGCAAAGTTCGCTAGACTTTCTCCTCACGGAGGACACCGGCCGGGGGCAGCACACCAGCCGGACATTCCGCCGGCTCTGCCCCATAGTTGAACCAGAAGCGCTCCGTCGCGGTTTCCCTTACGCGCACGCCATCCGGCAATGGCGTTATGGGCACACCGGCCTCAGCAGCCATCATCGCCACGAGCCTGTCGAGCGCCGCGTCATCGCCCCACCCTGCCATATAGGTAATGTTGCCGCGCTGAACCGCGACAGGAGTGCCATCCTTTAGCGAAAGTACGGCTTCTTCGGTGCTCTCGATCTCTTCGCGGTAGCCGGTAACATGCCCACCACCTGCCAAAGCCATAGGCATGTCAGGGCGCAGGCTTTCGGCCCGCGCCACCGTGACGTCCAGATCGGGGAATGCCGGCGGCAGTGGCACCGGCGTCGCCATGTTCGCATCCCGCGCACCGCCGCGCGGCCCGATCAGCACCTGTGCGCGGCACTTGTTCAATCGCTCTTTGAGCGCGGCATCCATATGCATAAGACCGGGTGCCAGCACCATCCGCACATGGTCAGGGATCTCGGCTGTCGGTGGCAAAATATCAACCGAAAGACCCGCCCGACGCAGCGCACAATAATGCGCCAATACGAGATCAAAGTAGCTAAGCCCTGCCCCATGTGGCTGAATCTGCCACGCCCATTCCGCGTCATAATCAAAGATCAACGCCACTTGCGCCTTAAGCGGTGCGATCTCGGACGCATCCTTAGTCTCTGCGGCAACCTCACGCGCTTCGGCCATCGCTGGGGCCTCAACACTGTCGGGCCGCAGAAGCCCCGCATGCATCTGTTCCTGTGCAAAAGGCGCCTGCCGCCATCGGAAGTAACATACAGCCTCCGCCCCGTGTGCAAAGGCTTCCCATGTCCAAAGACGCACCATCCCCGGCAATGGCGCCGGGTTGAACGGCGCCCAGTTCACCGGCCCGGGTTGCTGCTCCATCACCCACCAGCGCCCACGGCCAACCGCACGATAGAGGTCGTGATGAAAGGCCTGAAAATCCGGATCACCCTGCCGCATGAAAGCCCGCTGCCGCGCAGGATTTGCACCGCCACGATCCTCCAAAAAGCCGAGCGGGTAGCTGTCCCAACTGGCGATCTCAAGATCATCGCCCACCTTGAAATGATCAAAGTCGGTCACGCGCCCCATGTAATTATGCGCAATCGGTGCTTCCGAATAACGGCGGATGATCTCCACCTGCAGCCGGTTAAACGACGCCACCTGATCCGAACTGAACCGCCTGAAATCAATGGAATGGGCAGGGTTCGGCTCCGTTACCGTCAGGTTCGGCAAACCGACCTGCTCGAAGTCCTGATATTCCATCGACCAGAACACATTGCCCCAAGCCGCATTCAGCGCTGCGGTGGATTGGTAACGGTTCGCGAGCCATCCTTGGAACGCCTGACGCGCCGCATCGGAGTAGGAGATCGTGGTGTCATGGCAGCCGTACTCGTTATCTGTCTGCCACGCGGCGATTGCGGGGTTTGCGCCATAACGCGCCGCAAGCAACTCGACGATCCGCGCACATTCCGTCCGGTACCCCTCATGCGAAAAGCAGTAGTGCCGCCGCGAGCCGAAGCCGCGCGGACGTCCCTCTTTATCAACCGCCAGCATATCGGGGTGGCGGTCCAGCATCCAGCGCGGTGGTGTTGCGGTTGGCGTCCCCAGAACAACCTTGAGCCCCGCCTTTCCCAAAATTTCGATCGCTTCGTCCAGCCACTCCCACATGAGCACGCCGGGTGTCGGTTCGATCCGTGACCACGCAAATTCCCCGATCCGCACCCATGTCAGACCCGCCTCAGCCATACGCTTGGCGTCTTCCTCCCAAATCGCACGATCCCAATGCTCAGGATAATAACAGGTTCCCAAAGTCCGTTTCATAGTACCCTCATATCAGCACGCGGTGTTCGCGCTGTCCGGTGATGCCTGTTTGTATCGAGAAGGTCTTACCTGCATCAGGGTCATCAATCGTCCCCTGCGCTGCTGTCGTCACAAAGAGTGTCTGCATTTTCGCGCCGCCAAAAGCGGGGCAACTGGAATGCGGGGTCGGCACCGGCCAGACCGAGAGAAGCGCACCGTCACGGCTATAGCGAGCCACACGCCCCGCCCCCCACTGCGCATTCCACAAGCACCCTTCGGCATCTACAACCGCGCCATCAGGGTTCAAACCAGCATCATTGAGGTCGATAAATACCGTCGCGTCGCCCGCAGGCCAGCCATCGCTATCGAGCGCCATACGCATAATCTGTCGCTTTGGCGTATCGGTGAAATAGGCGCAGCTTCCATCGGGCGCAAAACAGATGGCGTTACTGATTGTCACATTCGCAATAAGCTGCCGCACCTCACCGCCGAAATAACGATAAATCGCACCAGCGTCTTGCTCTGCGTTCAGCCCCATCGTGCCGATCCAGAAACCTCCCCAAGGGTCCGCACGTCCGTCATTTGAACGGGTCACGGCGTTCTCAGCCTCCAGCGGCGCAAGCGGCGTGCGCGTGCCACTTTCAATATCAAAGCGCCACAAACCCGTCGCGCTTGCCATGATCAGCGTATCGCGATCCACCCATCCAGCCGCCGATACATACTCGTCAAATTGCCAAAACCGCGTCGTACCAGCTTCGTTGCAATGCAGCCGCTTGCCCAGAATATCAAACCAGAAAAGCCCACCCCGCTCAGGGTGCCAGAGCGGCCCCTCGCCGAGCAAGCAAGGCTCCGTGCTCAGAACGCTCACAGAGGTCATATGTTAACCGCGTCATAGGCTGCCACGATCCGCGCAGCATTCTCGGCCACCGCGTCCACACTGGCACCCGCTTTGTAGATACCAGTACCAATCCCAAACCCGCTGATCCCGGCCGCCATCCAGTCCGCAAAATTCTCCGGCCCGACGCCTCCAACAGCGTAGCATTTCGTTCCTGATGGCAACACTGCGGACAACGCCTTGAAACCATCCAAACCGAGCTTGAACGCAGGGAAAAGCTTCAGCCCATCCGCACCTGCCCGCAGCGCGGTAAATGCCTCCGTCGGCGTCATGATACCCGGATAAGAGAGCATCCCCGCCGCCTTTGTCGCCGTTATCACGGGCGCATGAGCATCGGGAGAAACAACCAATTGCGCCCCAATCTCTGCCAACCGTGCAACATCTTCCACCGCCAACACCGTTCCGGCTCCGATTTCCGCCCTGCCATGAGCCGCCTTGACCATCCGTTCGATGCTGACAAACGGATTGGGTGAATTTAGCGGCACTTCGATCTTCGTGATGCCCGCCGCGATCAACGCCTCGGCCATATCAACGGCTTCCTCTGGACGAACGCCCCGCAGGATGGCGATGATTTCACGGCTCATTCTACTGTCTCCGGCAAAGTTGCGTAGGCGCGCATCAGCCCGCGCAAGGTGATCTCTTCGTCCGCAATCGCAGTCACATCAGCCGCCTGCGCCTGTAATGCCGCGAGATACGGCGCAGCTATTGCCTCCGCTCCCACGATCCGCACTGCTTGCCCCAGCCAGTAAGGCCGCGCCGCCGCAAGCTCTGTGCCAATCAATAGGCCCGAGAGACATGCCCGCGCCGAAGCGCCGCTCAAGCCGTTCAACAATGTCTCCGCGCGTAGCGAAAACAGTGCCGCGGCAACCCGTTCCGGCCGCGACATGGCATCGGATACCGCATTTTCAAACGCATCTTCATCCCATCCCTCGGCAGCTACGGAATGCCGCAAAACAGACTGCCCACTCAATAAAGCGAACATCTCACCCGTCATGAAGGTGCGAAAGCTGACGATCTCTCCTGCACTGATATGCACCCATTTCGTATGCGTACCGGGCAAGCAGAGAATGCCATCAAAATCTGGATCAGCGGCAAGCACACCCGCGATCTGGGTTTCTTCTCCGCGCATCACATCTGCGGGGGAGTTTTGCTTGATGCCGGGCAAGATAAAGGCTGCGATCCGTGGGTCCGATCCCGCAACCTGCGTCGCCTGCGCGATGCCGGGCGGGGCGCAGGGTACGCTGGCATATGGCGCTTCCGCCCAGCCCTGCCGCGATCCGACCATGCCGCAGCAAACCACAGGTATCACGCGGTCACACGACAGTGCATCACCGATCAGTGCCAGCAGTGCCGGTTCAAACTCGGCGTGCGCCAGCGCTCCCATTCCGCTGTCAGAGCGGCGCCGTTCCAACACCGTTCCATCGGCCGCCATCAACCATGCACGCAGGGTCGACGTGCCCCAATCAACTGCGATCCAGTCTGCATTTTGCTTCGTCATAACGTCACCCTGTCGCAACCACGCCACCATCAACAACCATCGCTTGGCCGGTCATCATACGGCTGGCATCAGACGAAAGGAACAATGTCGCGCCCACGATGTCTTCGGGTTTCAACAACTCTTTCAGACATTGCCGCTCCAAATGCGCCTCCAGTGCCTCTGGCGTCGCCCACATCTCCAGCTGCTTTTCTGTGAGAACCCAGCCGGGTGCCAATGCATTCACGCGGATGCGGTCCGGCCCGTATTCGCGCGCGAGACTGCGAGTCATCCCATTGATGCCCGAATTGGAGGTCGTGTAGAGTGGATACCCCGCATTGCCCATCATGTAGCTGATCGAGGTGAAGTTCACGATCGCCCCACCGCCTGCCGCTTTCATCCCGTCAACAACCGCCTGACAGGCAAAAAAATAGGCCTTGAGGTTTATCGAGGTCGACCAATCCCAAAACTCTTCTGTCACCTCCGCCGCGCTGTGACGCTGATCATTGGCGGCATTGTTCACCAGCACTGTGATCGGGCCATTTGCCTCTGCCGCTGCGCCAATTGCCCCTTTGAGCGCGCTGACATCGGTGATGTCGCAGGCGATGAAAAACGGCCGGTTGCCGTATTTGGCCTCCATCTCATCGCAAAAGCCGCTGGCATCCGAGCGCTGCACAAAAGCCACCTTGGCCCCTTGCGCCAGAAAGGCGTCAGTCAGCCAAGCACCAATCCCCGAACCGCCGCCGGTGATAAAAACGCTTCTGTCCTTGAGATCATGGAATGTTACTTTCGGTTCCATTAGTGGCTCTCCCGCGTCACTGGGCGCGTATCTTTACCCACCAGAAAGTCCAGATCAGCGCCCTGATCGGCCTGCAACACATGCTCGATATACATCTTCGCATAGCCCCGCGTGTAATGGGGCGGCTCTGGCGACCACGCCGCGCGGCGCTTTTCCAGTTCCGCATCATCGACGAGCAACTCCAGCTCACCCTTGCTAGCCGAAACCCTGATCCGGTCGCCGGTCTTCACCAGCGCCAGCGTGCCGCCGTCATTCGCCTCGGGGCTGACATGCAGGATCACCGTGCCAAAAGCCGTGCCCGACATCCGCGCATCCGAGACGCGGATCATATCGCGCACCCCCTCCCGCACCAGCTTACGCGGGATCGGCATATTGCCAACCTCCGGCATCCCCGGATAGCCCTTCGGCCCGCAGCCCTTCAGCACAAGGATTGTCTCCGCCGTCACAGGCAAATCTTCACGGTCGATATTGGCCTTCAGATCCTCGATATTCTCAAAGACATAGGCCTCGCCCTCATGTTCCAGCAGCGCATCTGTCGCGGCCGAAGGCTTCACGATCGCCCCACGCGGCGCCAGATTACCACGCAAAACCCGCAGCCCTGCCGCTGGTTTGAGCGGATCATCCATGCTGCGGATCACATCGCGGTTCCAGCATTCCGCACCATCGGCATAAGCAGCAATATCCCCGCCGAGCACCGTCTTTGCCTTGCGCAGCCGGTCGCCCAGCTCTTGTAGCACCACCGGCATACCACCCGCGTAGCAGAAGTCTTCCATCAGGTACTTTCCTGACGGCATACAGTTCACCAACAGCGGGATCTCAGATCCGATCTCGAAATCCTCAAGGCTCAGGTCCACGCCGACCCGCCCCGCCAGCGCAAGCAAATGCACCACCGCATTGGTCGATCCACCGACCGCCGCATTAGCGAGGATCGCATTCTCAAACGCTTCCTTGGTCATGATGTTCGAGGGCTTCAGATCTTCCTCCACCATCTCAACGATCCGTTTTCCGGTCAGATGCGCCAGCGCCATCCGCCGCGCATCCACTGCGGGCAATGCCGCGTTTGTCGGCAGGCTCATCCCCATCGCTTCCACGAGGCTCGCCATCGTGGAGGCCGTGCCCATCGTCATGCACACGCCCTTCGAACGGCTCATTCCCGATTCCGCCGCCATGAAATCCTGCAAGGTCATCTCGCCCGCACGCACAGCTTCAGAGAACTTCCACACATCCGTGCCGGAACCGATATCCTTACCCTGCCACTTTCCGTTCAGCATCGGGCCTGAGCTGACAACGATGCTCGGCAGATCAACCGATGCAGCACCCATCAACTGTCCAGGCGTGGTCTTATCGCAGCCGCCCAAAAGCACGACGCCATCCATGCCATAAGCACGGATCGATTCCTCGACATCCATCGCCAGCAGGTTACGAAACAGCATCGCCGTCGGCTTCATCTGCGTCTCACCAAGGCTCATCACCGGAAACTCGACAGGAAAGCCGCCGGCTTCCCAAACACCGCGCTTCACACCCTCGGCCAGCTCGCGCAGGCCACTGTTGCACGGCGTCAACTCGGACCAAGTGTTGCAAATCCCGATGATAGGGCGCCCGTCAAATGCATGGTCCGGAAAGCCCTGGTTCTTCATCCAGCTCCTGTGAATGAAGCCATCTTTGTCAAGCTTGCCATACCAGCCGCGGTTGCGCCGATCTGTGGTCATTAGTGAGTTCCTTTGTTTACCCGCATGGTTTGCGTCTCGCTCGTCGTCAGAGCCGGTCCGCAAGCCGTTTCAGCTACTTATTCAATGCGCTCCGTGGCGCTCAACACACCTGCATCGGCTTATTTTACAGCGCCCAAAGTAAGCCCCGCAATGAAATGGCGTTGCATTAGGAAGAACATCGCAACCGGCGGCAGCGCCGCCACAATGCTACCCGCGCTCATCAGATGATAGGCGGCGCGGTACTGGGCGTTAAAGCTTGTGATACCCGCCGTCACTGGCTGGCTTTCGGCGCCTTGGGTCAACACCACCGCCCAGAAATAGTCATTCCAGATGAAGGTAAAGATCAGCACCGCCAATGCCGCGATTGCCGGCTTCATCAATGGCAGGACAACATACCAGAATATCCGCCATTCTGCGACGCCCTCTACCCGCGCCGCCTCGACAAGATCAAACGGCAGAGCGCGGATAAAGTTCCGCATGAAGAGCGTGCAAAATCCGGTCTGGAATGCCACATGGAAAAGCACCAACCCCGTCTTTGTGTTGTAAAGCCCCAGATCGAGCGTCAGGTCCCGCACCGGCACCATCAGAATCTGAAAAGGCACAAAGTTCCCCGCCACAAACATGAAGAAGATCAGAAGGTTACCCTTAAAACGATAAACACCCAGCGCAAAGCCCGTCATGCACGAAAGCGCCACCGCACCAATCACCGTCGGGACCGTGATCAGGACTGAATTCATCAGGTAGCGCGGCATATCGGACTGGAAGAAAACCTTACCGTAGTTTTCCGCACCAGCAAAAGTGCTCGGCATCCCCCAATAATTTCCCGTGGTAAAATCGACATCCGGTTTGATCGAGAAGACCGCCACCGCAATCAGTGGCAGGAGCCACAATACCAGCGCCAGCGGAACCATAGATTGATAGGTGGCCTGCCACCCGCGCGAGGCGCTCTGAATAGGCTTCGGAAACATCAGCGCCCCCCCTTCTCGTCTTGGTACATTGACCACAGGAAATATGCGATGAAGCACAACATAATCAGGAACAGCACCACAGCGATTGCCGCGCCGTAGCCCATGCGGAAGCCATATTCGCTCAACGCTTTTTCAAACATGTAAAATGATAGCACCCGCGTCGACCCGAACGGCCCGCCGTTTGTCATGATCGAGATCAGATCGAATGAGCGCAGCGCGCCGATGATCGTGACAACAAAGGCGATAAATGTCGCTGGGCGCAGCTGCGGGATGATCACATGCCAGAGCATCCGCCAGCCCTTTGCTCCATCAAGCCGCGCCGCTTCGATCTGTTCTGGATCAACGGCGTTCAGGCCCGTGAGATACAAAATCATGCAATAGGCAATCTGCGGCCACAGCCCGGCGGCGATAATGCCATAGGTGGCCAGCGTCGGATCGCCCAGAACATTCACAGGGCTCATGCCAAGCCCCTCCAACACGGTATTCAAAAGCCCGAAGGTCGGATCGTAAAACCATGTAAAGACCAAACCGACAACGACTTGGCTGATCACGAAAGGGAAAAAGAACAGGGACTTATAAAGCCTTATCCCCGTCACCGTCTGATTGAGGAACAGCGCGATGAAAAGCCCACCCGGAATCGCGAGAAGATACAGCAGCAGCCACTTGAGATTGTTCCACAAGGACACCTCGAAAGCACGGTCCGTCGCAAGTTCACGATAGTTTTCCAGCCCGACATAGCTCGGCTCTCCAAGCCCGTCCCAGCGGTAGAATGAGATAGTGAAGCTCTCGAAAATCGGAAAAATAACATAGAACAGAAAGAACAACACACCCGGTGTCAGGAAGAGCAACGGCGCCAGAGTTTGCCGGTTGCGGTGTATCCAGCCGTCACGCGGGCCTGAACCCGGCCTATGGCTCGGGGAATACGCAGCCTCAGTCATGGACAGTTTCCTTCTGCATGTTGCTCCGCTCGTCACGGAACCGTCGGCCACAAATCTTTGCCAAACAACGCACTTTGTGAATGGCCTGCGGCGCTTCGGCGTTGGACCCGAGGGCGCAAACCGCGCCCTCGGGAATTTTCAGCAGTCGCCTTAGTAGACGCGGCCGCGCACCTGCTCAAGGCGGGCGAGGATGTCGTCCAGATTGTCAGGGAACACCATGAACTCCTGGAAGCCTTCCATCGCTGCGGCAGCCATCTCGGCCGGCGCATCACGGTCGAAGAACTGCGCAACCCCGCCCGGCGAGTTGGAGCTCAGCATCTCGAAGCCTTGGTTCAGCATTTCGTCATCATCAACAGATGCCGAAGCATTCACCGGCAGCTGGCCGAGGTTCGAGCCGTTGTTGATCTCGGTCTGAACGTCGGCAGAAACGACATAACGCAGGAACTCGCGCGCAGCTTCCTTGTTTTCCGCACCGCTCGGGATGTGGAACGTGTCGGTCGGCGCATCTTCAGCCAACTCGACATTCGGGTTGATCGCGGGGAACTGATAGAAATCCAGCTGATCAACACTAAGGCCCGCATCGCGCAGCGGCGCTACAGCGAAGTTACCCATCAGGTAGGCTGTTGCCTCACCGTTCACCATGAACGGAAGCGCTTCCTGCCAGCTGTAGGACTGGTGGTTATCAACGAACGCGCCCATGTCGATCAACTCACGCCAGTTGGCGAATGTCTGCCGCACGCGGTCGTCGGTCCATGCGACTTCACCGCCGGTCAGATCCATGTGGAAATCAAAGCCGTTGGTCCGCATGTTCAGGTAGTCAAACCAGCCACCAGCCGTCCACAGGAACTTGGTCCCGATGGTGAAGCACTTCCGGCCGGAATCGATGATCGCCTGACAGTTCGCCTTGAACTCTTCCCAGTTGGTCGGCTCTTCCAGACCCAACTCGTTATAGATGTCCTCGCGGTAGTACACGCCCCACTGATAGTAGGTATAGGGTACGCCCCACTGCTTGCCGTCAATCGTCATCGCGCCTTTGGTCGATGCAAGGTTGTTGGCGATTTCAGGCTCCTCCCACAGGTCAGAGACATCTTCAAACAGGCCGGCCTGTACATACGGGCCCATACGGTTTGCAGCGTACCAGTTGGCGACGTCCGGCGGGTTGGCGGAAAGGAAGTTACGAATCTGGGTCTTGTAGGCTTCACGATCGATGACAGTCAGCTCGACAGTCAGATCAGGGTGCAGCGCATCAAAATCGGCTGCCATCTTTTCGATCACCGCGCGCGGAGCAGGGTTCGACATGTCCGAGAAAATCTTGAGCGTGCCACTCAACTCGGCAAACGCCGGGCCTGCAATGCCAGTGGTCAACGCCAGCGCTGCCGCTGCCGTGGTTACTTTTTTCAACATGGTGTCCTCCCATTATGTTGTCGCTGGAGTTCCAAATAATGGAACCTTATTCCAACTATTGAAACTATGGCGGAATGAGGCTAAACATGTCAATACCCCTGATCGCGCCAGATCGGGGCGTGGGAGGAATTCATGGCGACCGTTGAAAAAGAGCAAAATATTAAGCCTGCTGCGGATGGCACCGTCGGCAAGGCACTCGAATTGCTCGATCAGGTTGCGATGCAGAAGCGCCCCATGCGATTCTCTGAAATCCAGACCCTGTCGCCCCATCCAAAGGCGACGCTACATCGCCTGCTGCAAACCCTGACGAGCCAAGGCATGCTCAGCTACAATCCCGACCAACAAACTTACGGGCTTGGCTTGCGGCTGTTGCGGCTGGCCCATGCGGCGTGGCGACAAAGTTCGCTCGCGCCGCTTGCGCGCCCCTTTATCGACGCTTTGTCAGAAGAAGTCGAAGAAACCATTCACCTCGCCCAGCTCGACGAAGGCCAGGTCCTCTACGTCGATAAGCGCAACGCCCGGAAGCCGATCGAAATGTTTTCCGAAGCGGGTAAGATCGGTCCCGGCTATTGCACCGGCGTGGGCAAGGCGATGATCGCATTCCTGCCCCCCGCCGAGCGGCAGAATGCAATCAATCGGCAAGCATTTTTCAGGCATACTGAACACACCTACACCACGCCCGAATCTTTCTCGGCCGAGCTGGAACGTATTCGCGCGGACGGCATATCCTTCGACCGCGAAGAACACGAACCGGGCATTATCTGCATTGCCGCACCGATCATCACCGCAAGCGGCCGCGTTCTTGGCGCCTTATCCGTCACCACATCGACCCAGCGCAACACGCTCGAAGAGCTTGGGAAACTGCGCAAACCACTGACAAAAACCGCACAGAAAATCGCCGAGGCTGCCGAAAACTGGCAGTTCCCGGATTGACCGGAGGATAGACCCCCAATGACTGGCGTCACCCTGAAACAAGCCGTTAAAAGATACGGCGAAACACAGGTTATCCATAATATTGATCTTGAGATCGACGATGGCGAGTTCTGTGTTTTCGTCGGCCCATCCGGCTGCGGCAAATCCACCCTCCTGCGCATGATTGCAGGGCTGGAGGAAACCAGCGCCGGCAACATTCACATTGGCGAACGGGATGTGACCCGCCTTGACCCCGCCGAGCGCGGTGTTGCGATGGTTTTCCAAACCTATGCTCTCTACCCGCATATGACGGTGCGCGAGAATATGGGCTTCGGCCTTCGCATGAACGGCCACCCAAAAGAGGAAATTGCTGCCAAGGTTGCCGAGGCCAGCCGCATCCTGAAGCTGGACGACTACCTCAACCGCAAGCCAAAGGCACTGTCCGGTGGTCAGCGACAGCGCGTCGCCATCGGTCGCGCCATCGTGCGCGGGCCAGAGGTCTTTCTATTCGATGAGCCGCTTTCCAACCTTGATGCCGAGTTGCGTGTCGACATGCGCGTCGAGATCGCCCGCCTCCACAAGGAAATCGGCGCGACAATGATCTACGTCACCCACGATCAGGTCGAGGCCATGACCTTGGCCGACAAGATCGTGGTTCTCCGCGCCGGACGGATCGAGCAGGTCGGCTCCCCGATGCACCTCTATAATGACCCCGACAACAAGTTCGTCGCCGGCTTCATCGGCTCGCCCAGCATGAACTTTCTGCGCGGCACCGTCACCGCAGGCGGCAAGGTTTCGATCCCCGCTCTCGGCAACAAAGAGATCACCGGCCCCGCCAGCCTACCTGCCGAGGGCAGCGCCGTTTTCGTTGGTCTGCGCCCGCAGCATCTTCAGGTCGAGCCGAACGCGGGAGACATCCGCCTCGACATCCGCGAGCATCTGGGCGGCGTATCCTACGATTACCTTCTCCCTCCGACCGGCGAGAAGATTATCGTAGAATCCCGTGGCGAAAGTCTCGCAAGCGAGGGCAATACCGTTGGCCTATCCTTCGACCCAGCCCATGCGATGTTCTTCGACGCAGAAACAGAACAGCGCCTCCGCTGAGGCCGTAGCCCGCGCCATATCCAGTTCCGGTGGCAATTCTCACGTCGCCACCGGACTTGGGAAAGGCTCTCCCTTAAAATGTCGCCGTGGCTTTCCGTGCGGCGCCTCAGCCGTCGCGATGCACATGCACCGCGCAAGGGGCATGCCGCACCACGCGCGCGGCGGTGGAGCCGATCAGATAGTCACTCAGCCCCGGCTTATGTGACCCGATGACGATACACTCGTAATCATTCTCCGTCGCAAAATCGACAATCGATCGGTAAGCATGTCCGCGCACGATCTCGCCGCGCACGCCGGCCATTCCCTTGACCTTTTCCTGCATCAGCTTGCGGGCTTGGATCAGGCCATTTTGAATAGTCTCCTCGCCCATGATCGTTGAAACGGTTCCTTGAGGAAGCTCGAACACATGCAAAGCGGTAATCTCACCACCCTTCGCGCAGAGCGCATGCGCAACCGCAAGCGTTTGCTCGGATATCCCATGATTCAGGGCGAGTGGTACGAGGATCTTCTTATACATGGCAGGCTCCTTTTGTTGGGGCCACGCGCCCCTTGCAGTCTTTCAGATTGCTGTCGGCACTTCAGGCCTCGCGTCTATTCTGCCGGACGGAGGCGAATAAAGCAAAACCGATCAACGCCATACCGACGCCGCCGGTGATCAACTCCGGCACATGCACCAGCGATTGCAGGAACATCACCACCGAAAGCGCAAAGATCGAGTAAAAGGCCCCGTGCTCCAGATAGCGGAATTCCGCGAGAGTGCCGCGCTCCACCAGCATGATGGTCATCGAGCGCACATACATCGCACCAATCCCCAAGCCGATTGCAATCAGTAGGATGTTCGTCGTCAGCGCAAAAGCCCCGATCACCCCGTCGAAAGAGAAACTGGCGTCGAGCACTTCCAAATAGAGAAACGCCCCCAATCCACCCTTGGCACCAATTTCTGCCGTCGAACCCGCGATATTGTCGAGGTATGTTCCCAACCCATCCACCATGGTAAAGACCAAAAGCCCCATTACCGCAGATGTCAGGAAGGCTACCTGTTCATATTCGGGCAATGATCGGCAAATCAGCAGCACGATCACCAGCACCAAGGCAATCTCGAAGCCACGGATCGAACCGCAAACGCGCAGCCGTTTTTCCAAAACCTCGATCCAATGGATAGATTTGTCCTCGTCCACAAAAAACTTCAGCGCCACCATCATCAGAAAGGTGCCCCCAAAAGCTGATATCGGCCCATGCGCATGACCAATGATCCGCGAATATTCTTCTGGATCGGCCAGCGCGAGATGCATCGCCGCAAAGGGATTGATCCACGCGAAAATCGCCACAATCGCCAGCGGGAAGATGATCCGCATTCCGAAAACGGCGATCAGGATGCCCCATGTCAGAAAGCGTCGCTGCCAAACGGGGGTCATTTCCTCCAGTTTGTTGGCATTGACGATTGCGTTGTCAAATGACAGCGCAATCTCCAATGCCGCAAGCACCGCACCGACGATCAGGAAGGACACGATCCCTGAGGTACTCCCCTCGGTGGCCCAGCCGAGCCATCCAGAAAGTCCCAATCCGACAACCGTCACGATCAGCGGCCACTTAAGGTAGGAAACTGTACTGCGCTTCGCCGTCATCGGTTAATTCCCAGACATCGCAGCTGGCAGCCACAGAACCAGTTGTGGGAAGAGGAACAGCAGCGTCAGGCCGAGCAACTGCACCAGCATGAACTGCATCATGCCAAGGTAGATGTCCCGCAGATCCCAATTCGGTACCACCCCCTTGAGGAAGTACGCCGACAGCGCCACCGGCGGCGACAGCCACGCTGTTTGCAGGTTCACCGCAACCAAGATGCCAAACCAGACCATCATGTCATAGCGGTTCAGGCCGAACACATCCAATGCCTGCACGGTCGGCAGCAGGATCGGCACGACGATCAGCACGATCGGCACCCATTCCAGCGGCCAGCCGAGAAGGAAGATCAGCGCCATGACGAGGATCAGGATCAAGTAGGGCGACATTTCCAACCCCAACAGCATCTCGGTCATCATCTTCGGCGTGCCCAGCGCGCTGAACTCCGCACCAAAGAAGTTCGACGCCGCAACGAGGAACATGATCAGCACGGTAATTTCGAGCGCCTTGATCAGGCTGTCAAAGAAGCTCGGAATGGTGAACTTCCCGTAGCCGACCGACAACAAGATCGCACCGAATGCACCCATTGCTGCGGCCTCCGCCGGTGTTGCCAATCCAAGCAGGATCGACCCGAGCGCAAAAGAGATCAGGATCGTCGGCGGCATCAGTCCGGCAAAGAACTCATCCCAAAGATCCGAGAAATAGAAGTCCTCGGCCGCCTGCGCCCTGTAGATCGGGCGCGCAAGGTAGGTCAGTAGTAGGATGAATGCCGAGAACACCATCGACCAGATCGAAATCCCGTCTGCGCCGCCCGTCCCAAGGCTCATATAGAGGTGGAACAGAACCGCCACCGGCAACGCAATCCGCAACACTGCGAGGCTCCGGTATGCCGCGTAGGCTATTGCCAAGGTGATGATCAGCACGAACAAGCCACCGAAAGGCACCACACCGCCGAAGCTGCCGCCGAGGCCAAGCCCGAATATGCGGCAGATGGTCAGGACGCCAAGGCAGATGAGCGCAACTTCCACGCCATACATTTTCGATGTGTCCGGTTGATCCTCTTGCGATAGGATCGGCCCCAGATCAGGGTTAATCCAGCACCGGCCCAAGGTATAGAGCAGGTAGAGCGACGCCAGCAGCGCACCCGGCACAAAAGCACCTCGGAACAGATCGAGTGTCGAAACCTCCAGCACCGGCCCCATCACGATCAGCATGATCGAAGGCGGGATCAAAATGCCCAACGTGCCGCCAGCGGTGATACAGCCCGCTGCCAGTTTCACGTCGTACCCCGACCGGCTCATCGTCGCTCCAGCCATGATCCCAAGCAGCGTAACGGAGGCACCCACGATACCCGTTGCGGCAGCGAAAATCGTCGAAACGATCAACACCGCGATGAAAAGCGAACCACGCACCCGTGCCATGATCATCTGGATCGAGGCGAACAAGCGCTCCATCAGGCCCGCCGCCTCCATCACGATCCCCATCAACACGAACAGCGGCACCGCCATCAGCTGGTCATTGAGCATTGTGGAGTTGGTGTTCAGGGTCATCAGCAGTGTGGTCAGCTTGAAGTTTGCACCCCAGATCCCAAACACGAAAGCGAGGAAGATCAGCGTGAACGAAATCGGGAAGCCAACAAAGATCACGAAGAGCATAGCTGCGAGCATGATCAGGCCGATCGTCGGCTTAGACATCTGTGGGCTGGCCTTCATCAGCTCGGTAAACCACTCACCACCCGGGACGATATCCGGTGCGAATATCGCAAGGATCAGCCATGTCATTGCAATCAAATAGAAAGGCAGCGCCCGCACAAACAGCCTCTCCCGCGCCTTACCCATCTTGTGGAACGCGCGGAAAATTTCTGGGATCCCCTGCAATGCCAAGAGCAAGCCACCAACCGGCATAGCAAGCCGTGCCGGCCACAAGAGCGGCCCCCAAGCGCTGTCGATCTGCATTGTTTCGCCTCTGGAGAACGCCAGCCACCAGAATTCAGACGCGACCACCGTGAAACAGATCATCGACGGCATGAAGAACAGCAGATAGAGCGTCGCATCGACCGTCGCCTGTGTCTTGTCGGACCAGTTTCGATACAGGAAGTCAGCGCGGATATGCACCCCGCGCATCAAACCATAACCAGCGGCGGCCATAAACAGCACCCCAGCCAACATGCGGCTGGTGTCGTACACCCACAAGGTCGGGCCAAGGCCCATTGAGCGCGCGAATTCTTCGAAACCTGCGTCCGACAGGATAGAGAACAGGTTGCGCGATAAAACCTCGTAGACCACGACAACGATCAGCGGCACCATCAACAGCGCTATCGCTTGTCCCGCCCGATAGTTCAGCAGGTCGATGGCCGCTGTGATTGGCCGCTGCCAAGGGGTCATGTCGGGAGGCGTTTCTCCCGGCGCTTCGGCACGACGCTCGGCAATCAGTTCATCGGCTATCTCGAGTTCGTCCGGATTTACCTCGTCCGCAGCCATCCCCGTTCTCCCTTTTTCAGTGCCCTTTTCCGGGCTCTTCGTTTTTGAAAAAGGCGCCGCCGCACATGAGACGCAGAGCGTCCCGGCCGGGGCCTTCATCGAAAAGGAAGCGCAGGGCCCGCGAGGGCCCTGCATCTGTGATTTATTGCTGAAGCGTCGCGGCGTGCGCGCGGCCCAGATTGGCGTTCGATGTCTGTGCACCGGCCCAGAACGGAACTGCGATATCCGCAAAATCCTTCTGAGATTGCCATACTTCGGCAAAGAACTCGTTCTCATCCGCAGCAGCCTGCAGCGCGTTCTTCGCAGCAGCCATGTACTCGGTGAAGTAGTCTGCCGGGGTATCTTCCAGAATGACGCCCTCGTTGGTGACGAGATCATGCAGCGCCTTGCCGTTTTCGTAGATACGGTAGGAAAGCGACTTCGAAAGCGAAGCGTTTGCTGCAACTTCTAGTGCCAGCTTTTCATGATCGGTGAGGCTGTCATAGAAGTCACCATTGACATACATGTCAGCGTTCACGGTGACCTGGTGCAGACCCTGCAAGTAGTAGTGCTTCAGAACTTTCTGGAAGCCGAACACGGAGTCAGGCTTCGGGCAGCACCATTCAGCAGCGTCAATCGTGCCCTTTTCCAAAGCGGGCAGAATATCGCCGCCCCCCATTGCAACAGCAGGCACACCGATGTCAGCATAAGCTGCACCAACCATGCCCGGAGGAGCGCGGAAGCGCATCTGGCGGAAGTCATCCATAGACTCGATTGGCTCAGGGAACCAGCCAAGCGCTTCCGGACCAACCGGCTGCAACAGGAAGCCCTTCACATTGACGCCCATCTCATCCCACAGGCGGTCATACAGCTCCCTGCCGCCGCCATACTGGAACCAGCTCAAGAATGCGATGTTGTCGAGGCCCACACCGGCACCCGCAACAGGCGCACCAAAGAGGTTGGCCGCAACGTGCTTGCCGCCCCAATAGTGGGTCCATGCAAAGCCGCCTTCGACAAGACCTGCGTCAACCGCGTCCAGAACGTCGCGCGGACCAACGATGGCACCTGCCGGCAGAACTTCAATGGTCAAAGACCCGCCGGTCAGAGCGGCAACATCCCTGCCAAAATCCTCCAGCATGTAGACTTCGTCAGCTGTGTTCGGCAGCACCGACTGGATGCGCAGCACCTTCTCGGCCATCGCGGCCGATGCGGAAAGTGCCAGCACGGTCGCACCGGCTGCCAAGTGTTTAAATTTGAACATCAAATTTCCTCCCTTGATGTGTTGCCCTCATGATTTGCTTTTTGCGGCCATGGCTGAAGGCATCCACCTGACCACATAATTTTGCCGAAACGGGGCTCCTCTTCCCCTCGGCCATAAGGCAAAGTTTCCCCTGCCTAATTCTTCATCGCGCCTCCTCCAGAACGAGCGCACTGGCGCGTTCCCCGATCATGATCGCTGGCGCATTGGTATTTCCACTGACGATCTGCGGCATGATCGACGCATCCGCGACCCGCAGCCCGTCTATCCCCCTCACCTTCAATGAGGGGTCGACAACAGCCATCGGGTCAACCCCCATTTTACACGTTCCGGTTGGGTGATAGATCGTAACAGAGGTCCGCCGCGCCCAATCCAGGATCGCCTCCTCATCGTTTTCACCGACCCCTGCACCCGGCGCATGCTCCTCCGAAATATGCGCTCTGAGGGGGCTGGTATTGGCAATTTTCCGTGCGATCTGAATGCCTTTCACGATGGTCCGGCAATCGGTATCGGTCGCAAGGTAGTTCGGGTGAATCTCCGGATGGTCATCCATATTGGCCGAACGCAGCGCCAGATGTCCGGCACTTTCCGGACGCAACTGCAATACCGATGCCGTGAACGCAGAAAACTTGTGCGGCCCCTCGGCAGGGCTGTCCGCGCTCCACGGCTGGATATGAAATTGGATGTCCGGCGTTTCCAGCCGCTCGTCGGTCTTCAGGAAGCCAGTGCCAAGGCTTGCCGCCATCGTCATCGGCCCGCGCTGTGTCAGCGCATATTCCGCCGCAATCAATGCCTGCTTGAACAGGTTGTTCATCTCGGTGTTGATCGTGCTGATGTCTGTCTTGAACACCGGCCGCGCCTGCAAATGATCCTGCAAGTTCTTGCCAACGCCTTTAAGGTCCGCATTAACGGCGATCCCGTGCCGCGACAGTTCTTCTCCGTCACCAATACCCGACAGCATCAAAATCTGCGGCGAACCGATCGCACCCGCGCTCAGGATCACCTCGCAGCGTGCCTTCACATCGACCATCTCCCCCTTGTGCCGCGCGCGCACCCCTACGGCGCGGCCATTTTCGATAAGCACCTTTTCTGTCTGGATACCGGTGATCACCTCAAGGTTCTTACGCCCGCGCACCGGCGCCAGATAGGCCGCTGCTGACGAACACCGCCGCCCGCCCTTCATGGTCAGCTGGAAGTATCCAACACCCTCTTGATCGGCGCCGTTATAGTCGGGATTTTTCTTATATCCCGCAGCTTCCGCGGCATCGATCCACAGATCGACAACCTCGCGTTTGATCCTTGAATTCTGCACCGAAAGCGGGCCACCTTTGCCCCGCAAACCGGTCGCATCTTCACCTTCCCAATTCTCGGAGCGGCGGAAATAGGGCAGAACATCCTCCCAGCTCCAGCCAGTACAGCCCAACTGCGCCCAGTGGTTGTAGTCCTCCGGCTGTCCACGCACATAAAGCAAACCGTTGATCGAGCTTGAACCGCCAAGAACACGCCCGCGCGGCCATGGGATCGACCGCCCCGCAATGCCTGGGTCAGCTTCCGTCTTATAGCGCCAGTCGCTGCGCGGGTTCCCCATCGTTTTGAAATAACCAACCGGAATGTGGATCCACGGATTCCGGTCGACGGGTCCTGCCTCCAGCAAGGCAACGCTGTAGCGGCCGCTTTCCGACAGCCTGTTGGCCAGCGCACATCCAGCCGATCCAGCCCCTACAACGATGAAGTCGAAGTTCATTTTTCCCCATTTTTCAAAAAATGAGACTTTTTGTCTCGTTTTTATCTTGAGTTGAGCGTACAATGATTCGTGTAGCAATCAACTTTTTTCTTCCTGGCAAAGGTCCGATGCCTGATTCCGAACGCATCCCCACCAATCTCAGAACGCTCCTGATCCTTGAGGTATTGGGCAAAAGCGATGCGCCAATGACGGCAACCGAGATCAACGAACACCTCGCCCTGCCCAAGCAAACCGTCCACCGGCTCTGCGCAACGCTCGAAGCCGAGGGTTTTCTCACCCGCCACGAAAACTCGCGCAAATATCACGTCGCCCGCCGGCTGCGCGAGCTTGGGTCCGGCCTGCTCTACAATTCACGCGATCACATCGCCCGCCGTCAGATCCTGCTCGACGTCGCCGCGAAAGTGGGCGAAACAGTCAACCTCGTCGTCGCGGAAGATTCAGGCATGCGCTATGTTGACCGCGTCGAAACTGATTGGCCGTTTCGCATCCAGCTGCCAATCGGGACAAACGTACCCTTCCACTGCACCGCAAGCGGCAAATGCTTTTTGGCGAGCCTCTCTCCAAAGATCCGCGCGAATTTTGTCTCTGCACTCGATCTCACGCCGATGACCCACCGCACTCACACAACGCCGGATACGCTGCTCAAAGAACTGCGTGACATTCGCAAACGCGGCTACGCGCTTGATGAACAGGAGTTCTTCGAAGGTATGGTCGCCATTGCGGTGCCGATCTGCGACCCAGCTGACCGCTTCCTTGCTGCACTAGCCTTTCATGGGCCGACACAACGCATATCGATTGAGGGCGCGCTCGAACGGCTTGAGTTGCTCACTGATGCCGCCAATCGAATTCAAAATGTTCTTTTCGCCGCCCACGATTAGGCCAACTGGTCCGCAAGCCATCACGGACCGGATCAGAGGTCGAGATACCCCTCAAAACGCAAGTCCGACGAAAGCCGGATCAGGTCACTTGCGGGCCGTCCCACGATCCGCGCAAGCGCAGGGCAGCCGATCACTTCGGCAGGCACCGTAATCACTGCCCGCAGCGCTTCCTCATAAGGCACCCCGATAACATTCGCGTAGCGATAAAGCCCCTCAGCCTGCGTCAGATGTGCCCCCGCCAAACTCCCCTCCGCATTCACAAGCCGCCCGTCTTTGACCGAAATTTCATGCGAATAAAGGCTGAAATGACTAGGCCCACCCACCGTCGGCATCGCGTCAGAGACAAGGAAAAGCTGCTCCTTTTCGGGCCGCGCACGCCGCGCGAGCGCAATCATCTCGTCATCCACATGGATCCCATCGACGATCAACCCGGCATAAACACTCGAATTGATAACCGCCCCTGTTACGCCAGGCGCCCTGTTCAGCATCGGTGACATCGCGTTGAACAGATGCGTCGCGCAGGAAACCCCTGCCTCAATCGCCGCGCGCGCCTCATGAAATGTGGCGTCCGAATGCCCGATCGACACGACAGCCCCCATCGCAGCAAGCTGGCTGATCTGCTCATTGGTAATAGCTTCGGGCGCGACGGTGATCATCACCGGAATATGCGCGTCCCGCAGGCGCGAAACCTGCGCCAGCGTCGCGTCATCCATCGGGCGCACATATTGCGCCGCATGGGTTCCCCGCCTCGAAAGCGAAATATGCGGCCCTTCAATGTGCAGGCCCAACAGGCCGGCCTTGGGCTGTGCTGCGATAACGGCCTCCACCGCTTGCGCCAAAATCTCTGGCGCATCAGTGATGATCGTCGGCAAAATGGCCGTTGTCCCGAATACCCGATGCGCAGCCGCGATCTTGTCCATCCCCGCCACGGTCGGCGTCGCATTGAACAGCACGCCACCACCACCATTCACCTGAAGATCGATCAAGCCCGGCGAGACGATACCAACTACAGCCTTTGCTCCCACCGGCGCCTCCGATGCCGGTTGCACGCGCTCCACCACACCATCAACGATGCATATGGCCGCTTCTGTCTGAAGGGTTTGTCCATCAAAGACCGCTTGGGGAAGAAGCCACGTCTTTTTATTCATCGGGTGTCTCCTTGCTGCCCACTTCATCAGGGTCCAGCGTACTTTCGGGGCATTCCGCGCGGTTCCGCGCGGCGATATCACGCAAAATATCAGGCACCCTCGGCCTCCTGCGCAGCGGCAAGAGCCGCGCCACGCGCGCCGCTGGCATCCCCCCCCGTTGCAAGCCCGACGGGCGGAACGCGGAACCCTTCAATCTGGATCTTCGCCAATCGGTCACTCAACTCGTCAGCCACATGCGGTATCTGGCTCAAGCCACCACCAAGAACGATCACGTCAGGGTCAATGGTCTGGACGAGGGTGAGCAACAGATCCGCCGTCAACTCCAGCCATACATTCCAAACCTTCGCAAATTGTGGGTTGTCTGCCTTCCGCTGGCCGATGGCCTGCGACGTCGTCTCAAGCCCGCATAGGTCGCGTGCCATCCGCACCAATCCCGGCCCCGAAATATAACTCTCGATACAGCCGCGCCGCCCGCATCCACACGGATATATCGGCACACCATGTGCCTGAATAACAGCAGCGGATGCGCCGATATGACCAAACTCACCACCAACACCGGCAGGTCCGGGTCGTAGGTAAGTGTCATAGGCGACGCCGCCACCTACGCCGGTTCCCAGTATCAGCGATACGACCGTTCTATGTTCCTGTCCGATCCCGAACACCGCTTCCGAAAGCGCCAGCGCGCGGCAGTCATTCACATATGTGATCTTCTGGCCAACCGCCCGCTCGATATCAGCCGGTAGTGGCCTCCCCTTAGCGGGCAGGTTGGCGGTAAAGGCATTGCCGTTTTCATCAACAAGACCGGCCGCGCCGATCCCGATAGGGATCGCAATCTCCGCCTTGTCCTTCACCCAGCGAACCAGTTCCACCAGCGCCTCGACCAAAGCCTCATACGTCTCCGGCGTCGAAACACGCCGCCGCTCGACAAGCTGCCACTCCGTATCAAACAGCTGTGCCTCGGCCTTCGTCCCGCCCAGATCTATCCCCGCATAGGCAATCACCGCGCCACCTCGTAAAGCGTCACACCGGAAACCACCCTTGATAGCGTTCCCCGCCCTGCAAAGGGGTCATCAACGTGCAAGCCCATCGCATCGGCCCAATAGGCGCCTGCAAGTTGCGCATAGAGGATCGCATTCGGCGCGGCCCAAACCGCCCCGTCTGGATGCTCCATCAGAATGTCCCCCTCAGGCCCGATGGCCAGCACACGGGCCTGAGGGAACTGCATCCGCAATTCAGCGATCAGGTCTGCTTCATATTTTGCTTCAGGGGCCGCACCACTGGTGAACACAACAACAAGCGTCCCGTCATTCACAAACGACTTCGGCCCATGACGGAATCCCAGAACGCTGTCCCACAGGCACGGGATCGCCCCTGCCGAAAGCTCCATCACCTTCAGCGCCGCTTCCCGCGCAGCAAAGGTCATCGCGCCAGTTCCAAGAAACACCGCGCGCTCAGGCGCCGCGCCAATCGCCGCCTCGAATTGCGGGAATAACCGCGCAAATTCCACCGCCGCGCGGTGCAGTTTCTCAGGGTCGCTCTCACCATCGGCAAACAGCATCAACGCCGTCAGAAGCATCGTCGAGAAGCTGCTTGTCATCGCAAAACCGCTGTCATGCGTCGCCTCGGGAAGAACAATCACACGATTATTCACCCCTTGCCGCATTGCCAGCGTGCTTTCGCCGTTGCAGGTGATGTTCAGACGTGGCGCATCCGGCGCGAGCGCATCCAGCGCATCAAGCGTACCGATACTTTCAGACGAATTCCCCGACCGCCCGAAGCTCACCACCAGTGGCCGCCTTCCGGTCAGGAACGCCTGCGGACGCGCCACGAGATCCGTCGACGGAACCGACCGAAACCGCTCTAGACCCCGTTGGCCTTCAAGCCCCGCCACGATGATGTCGCCGATGAACGCACTGGTTCCCGCGCCACAGAACCACACCTCGTCAAACGACTGCTGCGCGATCCATCCTTGATGCGCTGCAAAATCGCAGGTCCGCGCCCAATCCTTCCAGATATCCGGCTGCGCACATATCTCGTCCCATGTGGCCCATCGGGTGAGATCTCGTCCTGTCATCGTGTCATCGTTACCTTTGCAAGGGTCGTCGGTGCATCTGGATCAAGCCCGAGGGCCAATGCAACATCTAGAATAACAGGATAGATATGGCGTAACAGCGCCGCCGCGGCTGCGGCCGGTGTCAATCCATCCGCTGTTGGGGTCAAGCGTACCACATGCGCGCCGGTTGCCCCGAACCGTGCGACCGCATTGTCGATGCTTTCGGCGGTCCCTGGAGCGCCGGTATCAAGCACCAGCACCGTAAGCGGGTTGGTCGCCAATTGCAGTGGGCCATGCAGCACTTCGGATGCCGAATAGGCCTCCGCATGAATAGCGCAGGTTTCCTTGATCTTCAGCGCCACTTCATGCGCGGCACCAAAGCCCGTATCACGCCCAACGACATAGACATGCTGCGCGCGCAGCAAAGCCGCACGCAGACGCGCATGCACCTCGGGCGGCAAATTTTCGATGGCATCAAACGCCGTGACCGACGCCTCCAACGCAACTTTGTAACTGGGCTTCAATGCAGCGAGCAGCGCCAATCCCGCAGCAATGGAACCAATCACCGTTTTCGTCGCCGGAACCGCAAGCTCCGGCCCTGCCCCGATGCGGAAAGTCACGTCCGCCGCAGCTTCCACGTCCGAGCCTTCAACATTGGTAATCGCCACAACCTGCCCACCTGCCTGATGGATACCCTTCGTCGCACGCACCAAATCCTCGCTGGCCCCTGATTGGGAGATGACCAATCCAGCCTTACCCTCCATCCGTACTCCAGACCCGACGGAAAAGACCGACGGCGGCAAAGACGTCACCGGAATGCCCAACTCGCGCATGAATTCATACGATATGATATTCGCCGCCGCGTCCGAAGACCCCCGCGCGATGGTGTAGAAAGCCGACGCCTGCGCCAAACCCACCCGCGCCACAGCCTCTGAGTGATCTTGCATGGCCGCCCTTTTGAACACAAAGCCGGACTCCGCCAGTTCAGCCGCCATCAGTCGGCCTGCTGCGTGCTGTTCTGCCATCATTAAACCGCCCTCAGCTTGTATTGGTCGAACTCCTGCCACGTCTCAGCCAAATCAACGACCTGCCGCGATGCACGCGCCTGATCCAGCGCAAGCGCCGCAACGCCAGCCTCCAAAGCATCCACGATAGAAACCGGGAGCGTCGCAGACTGTCCGCGCAGATATTTGGCGATATCAGCCGCCATCAGATGATCCGCCCCGTAATGATGGCTCAACTGCGCCTGTTCGCCCTGCGTGTAATCATGTTCGGCATAAGTTGACCCGTCCCGCCGCGTCACTTTCAGAAAACCGCGCACAAAATCCCCTTCCGCCATCCCCATCGCGCCGAGGATACAGAAACGGCGATGCTCGTCGGGCACGTTCAGATTGGTATGAAATGCAAGGCTCGCACCCGTTTCATACTCGAGGATCGCCGTTTGAAAATCGATGATGTCCCCGTCCGAATGGAACGGATCGTCGACAGAATCCCAGATCGATTTCTTGACATGAAAGATTTCCGCCTCCGCGTTCGAAGTCGGCGCATGGGCCGGCACAAAGGACTTGCGCCCGCCAAAGCTCGCCACCCGCGCAGGCCGCGATCCGGTGACCATGTTGTAGATATCAAGGTCGTGGCAGCATTTCTCGAGCATGAACCCGCCGGAGTTATGCTCCATTCGCCGCCAGTCGCGCATGAAAAAGGCGCCATGATAAGGCCCGATATGCTCGTTGGCCTCAAGCGATACGATCTTGCCCAGCGCCCCATCCGCCATCGCCTGCCGCAAATCCACCATGTGCTGGGAATAGCGCAAAACCAGCCCCACCATCAGCCGCGATGCCCCGCCATGCTGCGCCAACAGGCGTGCCAGCTCGATCGTTTCGGGGATCGAAACCACCACCGGCTTCTCGGTGAAGATATGCGGAACATCCGCCTCCAGCCCCGCGCGGATATGATCTAGGTGAAAGCGGTTCGGCGATCCCACGAAGAACAAATCCGGCTTGCATGCGGCCAGCATCTCCTCAACGGTTTCGAACTGCGGAACCTCCGCGCCGATCATCCCAAGGTAGGTCGATTGCGGGTCGACATAGCCTACAAATTCGATCTCCGGCATCGTCTCCTTAAAGATCGAAAGAACATGCGCGGGCCTCAGCCCTATTCCAGCGGTCGCTACTCTCACAGCAGCCCCTCAAACGTCAAACATGGGGGCTTGCTTGCGGCGCAATACCTCGCCGGAAGCAGTGAAAACGTGACAGTCGGCCGGATTGACCGTCAATCCCAGCGGCTCTCCTTCGCTCGCCACGGTCACCCCGTCCAAAGACGCGCAGAAGGTGGTCCCGTCCGAGAGCGCGCCATAGGCAATCGTCACACCGCCAAGGCGCTCAAGCACCCTCACGTTAAGCGCCATGCCATCGCCAGCACTCAGGTCTTCGGGCCGCATACCCACCTCGACCGCATCGCCCGGCTTGGTAGTCCCCGGCTCAACAGGCAGCACAAGGCTCCCGCCGGATTTCAGATCGACCTTCACGCCCTGCGCATCAACTGCCGCCACCACGGCAGGGACAAAATTCATATTTGGCTGGCCAATGAAACTGGCTACAAATTTGGTCGCCGGATGATGGTAGAGTTCCATCGGCGTTCCAAACTGCTCTACATGACCACCGTTCAAAACGACAATCCGGTCAGCCATCGTCATCGCCTCAACCTGATCATGCGTCACATAAACCATCGTGGCGTCCAGCTCGCGGTGCAGCTGCGACAGCTCCACCCGCATATCGCCGCGCAGGGCCGCATCAAGGTTGGAGAGCGGTTCATCAAACAGGAACACCCGTGGCTCCCGCACAATCGACCGGCCAATCGCGACCCGCTGCCGCTGACCACCCGATAGCTGCCCCGGCTTCAGTTGCAGCTTATCGGTCAGCTGCAAGATACCCGCGGCCTTCTTCACCCGCGCGTCCAGTTCGCCAGCGGGCATCTTTTGGACCCGCAAAGGGAAGGCAATATTTTCATAAACAGAAAGATGAGGATAAAGCGCGTAGGATTGGAACACCATCGAAATGCCCCGCTCGACCGGCGGCGCGGCGCTGACATCCTCACCGCCAATGACCATCTTGCCGGCTGTCGCCTCTTCCAGCCCCGCGATGATACGCAACAGTGTCGATTTTCCGCATCCCGACGGCCCGACGAAGACAACGAACTCCTTGTCGCGAATGGCGAGGTCAATGTCATGCAGAACCTTGGCTGCACCAAATGATTTGCTGATTTTTTCCAGATCAAGAGTTGCCACGGGCTTATCCTGTTTGTCGAATGAGAGAGAAGTGCGATCCGGGCGGCACTCACCACCCGCCCGGATCAGGGAGGCTGCGCTTACAGCGCGTCGTCGAGCTCTTCGCCCGCGATTTCAACCAAGTTTTCCACGGTGTCGTCATCGAGGATGACGCCTTGGATCATGTTGGTGAAGACCGACTGAAGCGATTTGAAATCTTCAACAAGCGGCTCGGGGCCACCTGCCGCGATCCCGTTGATAAAGACCTGCCAGTAGTCGTCACCCTCGTAATACGGGTTCTCGAAGCCGAGCTTCGCATAGTCGAAGATCGGCGTCAGGCCCCACTCGGTATCAAGCGCATATTGGCTCTCTCCAGTTGTCAGCATCGCTGCAAGCTCATGCGCCAGTTCCTCGTGGCCAGAGCCCTTGAACACGGCAATCGAGTCGGTGATCAGGATGGTCCCGTTATCGCCGCTCGGCCCATGCGGAACCGGAACGGTGATCTCGTTGATGCTGTCGTTATGCGCACCACGTCCCCACGGGCCGTTAATGTACATACCGATCTTACCGTCGTTATAAAGGTCGGTCAGCTGAGAACGCTCCCAAGCGGTCGGGCCTTCCTGCGCCACTTCCACAAGCGTGCCGTAAAACTCCAGCGTTTCGCGGGTCTGGTCGCTGTCGAGCATGTTTTCGCCCGTCTGCGAGTCGATCACAACACCGCCGTTCGAGTACAGGTAGTTCAGGAACTGGTGCATCGTGTTGTCGAAATCTTTGCCCGCAAGACCAACGCCTGCGGCGTCGGTGTTGTCGTTGATCGCTTTGGCGAGCGCATACATGTCATCCCATGTCTCAGGCGCTTCACAGGTAGCGCCAGCGGCTTCCGCCAGATCACAGTTGATGAACATCGCCTTGGTCGAGAACGCGCGCGGGTAGCCCCACTCGGTGCCTTCGATGGTAACGGTGTTCAGGATGCCCGGCTGGTACGCACCGCGGGTTTCGTCAGAGATTTGCGCCGGAACGATCAGATCGTTGTTGGCCAACTGGCGCAGCGTGCGGCTGCCCATATAGGCGATCGAGGGCGGGTTGCCTGCGGCAGCGAGCGTCAGCGCCTTGTCTTGGCAAGTGCCCCACGGAACCTGCTCAAGGTTCACCGTCACGCCCGGGTTCGCAGCCTCAAAGTCAGAAACGACCTTCTCGTCGGCGTGGAAGGCTTCACCACCGCACATAATGAAGTGCAGCTCTTCCGCCTGCGCCGAAAGCGCCGACCCGCAAAGAAGCGCCGCTCCCACTGTTAACGTCTTCAGGTTACTCATCTTGGTCTCTCCCTTTTTGGACCTTGGTTGTTATTCTTTCACAGCCCCTGCGGTCAGTCCGGCCACAAGGTATTTCTGCAAGAATAGGAAAATCAGCATCACCGGCAGCACGCCTGTCAGCGCGGCAGCCATCATCTCGTTCCACGTCACCGTCTGGTAGCCGACGAACTCAAACAAACCGGCAGGCAACGGCTGGTATTCGCGCGTTTGGTTGAATGTGATCGCGAACAGGAATTGCTGCGCATAGGCACCGATAAAGATCGCGGTACCGACAACGATCAGCCCCGGCACCGCCAGCGGCAGCACAACACGGCGCAACGTGTAAAGGCGGCTCGCACCATCCACATACGCAGCTTCTTCCAGCTCGACAGGAATTTTTTCCAGATACGAGCGCAGCAGCCAGATGCCGGTCGGGATCAGGAACGCCACACCGGGAACAATCATCGCCCAATAAGTGTTCAGCAGGCCCAGCGTGCTCAGCACCCGATAGAGCGGGATCAACAACACCGCGCCGGTAAACATATTGACCCCAAGGAACATCCCCAGCGATGCGGATTTGAACGGGAAGTCGAGCCGCGCATAGGCATAGGCCGCCGGCACCACCAATATCATCGTCAGGAGCGTCACCGATCCGGCAATGAACACCGAATTGAGGATGTAGCGCCCCAAGAGCGGCACCGTGACCCACATGTCACGATAGGCCCTAAAGCTAAAATCATCAGACCAGAACTGGTACGGACTGCGGAACAGATGCTCCAGCGGCCGAAGTGAAGCCATGAACATCTCGAAGAACGGCAGTAGGATGAAGATCAGGAAGATCGCAACCGCAATGTAGATGCCCGCCATTTGCAGCTTTGTGTAACGGTCCATCATCTTACTTCACCCCGTAGTGCTTGTTCACCTTGTTCAGGAAGAACAGGTAGATCAGCGAGAAGATTGCCAGCAGGACAACGATCACCACCGCCCGCGCGGCGCCTTCGCCAAATTTGAAGTTCCCGATCGCGGTCTTGTAGGTATCGATGATAAGGGTCGTGGTCGCGCTGCGCGGTCCGCCCTCCGTCAGGATCCAGATGATCTCGAAGCTGTTGAAGGTAAAGATCGCGGAAAGCAGCGCCATCGACACGATCACCGGCATGATCTGCGGGATCGTAATCCGGCGGAAACGGTACCAGCGCCCCGCGCCATCGACCCACGCCGCTTCATACAGGTCACGGCTTACCCCTTGCATCGCCGCAAGGAAGAACAGCGTCACCATCGGTGTGCCAACCCAAACATCGGCCACCACGGCAGAGTAGAAAGCGGACTGCTTGTAGGCGAGGAATTCGAACGCCTTGTCGATAATGCCGACATACTGCGCCGTCCCCGAAAGCACGCCGAAGGCACCATTATAGAGCCACAGCCAGCCGATCATGCCGATCGCCATCGGGATCACCCAAGGCGGCATCACCAAAACACGGAACAACGCCCGGCCAGGCACGGCCGCATTCAGCAGCGTCGCCCCGATCAGGCCCAACACCAGCTTCAAAGCAACCGATAGGAACATCCAATAAAAGGTCCGGACGATCGTCTGCTTGAACTTACGGCTATCGGCAAGCTCTGCGTAATTCTCCAGCCCGACATAGCTCTCACCGCCCAGATTTGCGTCAGTAAAGGACAGGCGAAAAGTTTCGAACAGGGGCCACGCCACGATTACACCGATGAAAATCACCGCTGGCGCAATCAGCAACCACGCAAACCACGCCTCCGGCAAACTGCGGCGCCTGGGGTGTTGAATTTGTGACGAACTGGTCATGTCCCCTCCCGAATTGCCGGTGAATCATCAAAGGAATCACCGCCCATTCCCAAACTATATGGATGTTACCAATAAATGCTACCAAAATAATACCTTTAATGATTTTTTTCAAAATAGGCAGCAAAATTGAGGGTTTATTTGATTTTATTCTTGCTGTCAGCTACCAGAATTGGTTATTGGTATTCTAAATTAAATACCAAAAGGGCGCGCCACATGGAAGCGAACAGAGATCTTTTCCGCACAGACCTGTGGTACCGCCCCAAAGAGGGCTCACGCTACTTGCAGCTCTCTCGGTACATCGCCGCTGCGATTGCCGATGGCCAATTGGAGAAGGGCTATCAGCTTCCGGCCGAGCGCGATCTGGCCGAAATTGCCGATGTCAGTCGCGTCACCGTCCGCAAAGCGGTCGCCGAGCTTGTCGATGCGGGGTTGGTCGAACAAAAGCGCGGCTCCGGCAGCTTTGTTCTCGGGCCGGCCCAGCGAACCGAGCAATCGCTTTCCAGCCTCGTGTCTTTTTCCGAGAACATGGCCGCCCGTGGGCGCAAAGCCACAAGCACGATCATTGATCGCGGCCTTTACACCCCAACGCCGGACGAAATGATGGCGCTTGGCCTGTCTCCCAACCAAAAGATTTCCCGCATCGAACGCCTGCGCAGCGCCGATGGCATCCCCATGGCGCTCGAAAAATCGGCCATCCCCAGTGATGCCCTGCCGCGCCCTGAAGCCGTCGAAACTTCTCTCTACGAAGTGTTGCGCCGGTCAGGTTTGGCTCCGTGCCGCGCAATCCAGCGGGTCACAGCGGTAAACGTCACTGGTCAACAGGCGCATTTGCTGGAGGTACCGGAAAACACGGCGATCCTGCAAATCAATCGGACCGGCTATCTTGAAAACGGGCGCCCTATTGAACTGACCCAAGGTCTTTACCGGCCCGATATCTATGATTTCGTCTCCGAAATCAGCCCCGAACAAGCGTGAGGGCCACCGCGTGAAATTCACCGCTACCCTCGACGCTGCGATCATCCGTTGCCAGATCACCGCTGACCGCGCCCTCGCCGCGCCGGTATTGTGTTATTCCTGCATGGCGCCCAGCCTGTCCGCTGACGGCTTGACGCGCTTGGCCAGCATCGGCGGCTACACCGAAATTCAGCTGCCCGATTTACAACCCGATCAGCCTTACGCATTTTCGTTGATGTACGAAAACCCCGCCTTCCTCCCCGCAAACAGAGCATGGCTACCGATGGGCGCGTATCTACGCTGCGGAGATGAGGTGATCACCCTGCCCAAGCTGCGCCCAGCCGGCGTTCAACGCGGCGCGATGACCTATGGCGCGGGAACAGCGCCGTCACTTCTACTGTGTCCCCAACCCACCTCCTTCGCGCCTTCCGGAGGTTCGGCGCCCATCATATCCATTCGCTCTCGTTCTTCCGCGCTGCAAGAGGTGGACGCACTGTTTCAGCGCAACGGTCTGGGGCAATTGCTGGCAGAGGATGGCCTGCCCATCGTTTTGGAGCACAACGCGGCACTGGCGAGCGAGGCCTATATCCTCGAGATCACGCCAGCCAAGATCACCCTCAGCCACAGCACGGAATCCGGTGTTTTCTACGGTGGCATCACGCTCGCCTCGCTGATCTTCCTGCATGATGGCGCAGTCCCCTGCGGCACGATCACGGACCGGCCCCGCTTCTCGTGGCGCGGCCAGCATCTGGACTGCGCGCGCCATTTCTACGAGGTCGAGACGATCCTGCGTCTGCTCGACCTGATGGCGCTTCTGAAGCTGAACCGGTTTCACTGGCACTTCGCTGATGACGAGGCTTTTCGGCTCGAACTGGCAAGCCTGCCAGACCTCTCGAAAACCCATTTCCGAGGCGAGGGCGCACTTGTCCCCGCGTTGTTCGGCGGCGGCCCACATGCAGGCGGCAGCTACTCCCGTGCGGATGTTTCCCGCATTCTGGCGCATGCGAAGGCACTGTCTATCGAGGTCATTCCCGAGATCGAGATCCCCGCCCACGCCTTCGCCCTCTGCGCCGTCTACCCCGACACTCGCGACCCCGAAGAGACAGGCACCGAACAATCGGTTCAGGGCTATTTCCGTAATGTCGCGAACCCTGCGATGCCCGAAACTTGGCGCATTTGGGAATCAATGGCCGACGAAATCAGCACGCTTTTCCCGTTTGATGTGATCCATCTGGGCGGCGATGAACTGCCCGAGGACACATGGTCAGGCTCACCCGCCGCCCGCGCCCTGATGGCGAAAGAAGGGCTGCACACCACCCAAGATCTTCAGGGTTGGATCACGCATAAGATGGCTTCCCGCATGTCCGCCTTGGGCAAAACCCCTGCTGGATGGGAAGAATCCGCGCTTGGCACTCCCAATATCGGCGCCGATGCCATCATCTTCAGCTGGACAGGCCAAGGCCCCGGTCTTGAGGCCGCCCGCAGGGGCAATCAGGTCGTTATGATGCCGGGTCAGAAAACCTATCTCGACATGGCACAAACCGCCTCCCCCGATGACTGGGGCGCGACATGGGCCACGATCATCGGACTGGAAGACACGATCGATTGGGATCCCGTCCCTGATGACGAACCGGAACTAGAAGCGCAGATCATCGGCGTCGAGGGCGCTTTCTGGTCCGAGTTCACCACCCAAGACAATGAGATGGAAGCGATGCTTGCGCCCCGCATCTTGGGCATCGCGACAAAGGCATGGGCCCGCAAAGACCAAGCCGATCGCGACACGCTCCTTGGACTGCGCGCCACCTACGCACGGCTCTTCGATCAGATCGGTTGGGATCAGGCGTAAAGCCCGCGCGATCCGCTAACTCAAACGCAAAACGCCCGACCATCAGGATCGGGCGCTTTGTCATTCTTGAAGTGTCCGCAATCAGCCCGGCGACAAGCCGCGCAGCCGCTCGGAACGGCGACGGAGCAGTTCAACCGTTGTCAGCAACATGATCGAAACCGCCACAAGGATCGACGCTGCCGCAAGGATCGTCGGGCTGATCTGTTCGCGCAGGCCGGTGAACATTTGCCACGGCAGGGTCTGCTGTTGAGCAGAACCAACGAACAGCACCACCACGACTTCGTCAAACGAGGTGATAAAGGCAAAAAGACCACCCGAAATCACACCCGGCAGGATCAGCGGCATTTGCACACGGAAGAAGGTCGTCACAGGGTTCGCACCCATATTCGCCGCCGCCCGCGTCAGCGACCGGTCAAAGCCGACCAGCGTCGCCGTCACCGTGATGATGACAAACGGCACTCCCAGAACCGCGTGCGCGAGGATGACCTTAACATAGCCAACAAAGGACTGGTTCAGCCCCAGAGTGGCCTCCAGCCAGTTCCCCAGCGGTGCATAGAAGAAGAACATGCCGGTCGCCGAGATGATCAGCGGCACGATCATCGGCGAGATCATGATCGCCATGATCGTCTGCCGGAAGGGCACATGCGATTGCGAAAGGCCAATCGCCGCCAGCGTCCCGAGGCTTACCGAAATGACCGTCGCAATCGGCGCAATGATCAGCGAGTTCTTCAGCGGCACCATCCATTCGTCAGTACCGAGGAAGTCCCGATAATGCTTCAGTGAATAACCAACCGGATCGAAGGCCAACATTTCAGGCGTGAAGGTAAAGAAGTCCTCCGCGTTGAATGACAACCACATCACCGGCAGCAGCGGCGCGATCAGGAA
Organism: Pelagovum sp. HNIBRBA483; assembly: GCF_040931995.1. Lineage (NCBI taxonomy): Bacteria > Pseudomonadati > Pseudomonadota > Alphaproteobacteria > Rhodobacterales > Paracoccaceae > Pelagovum > Pelagovum sp. HNIBRBA483. The sequence continues at coordinate 628,358 of NZ_CP162412.1, read as the reverse complement.
GAAGAACACCAACCCGCAGATGAACAGGAACGTGTTGTACCATAGCGTTTCGCGTGCCGTATAGTAGATCGGCACGTTCTTGCGATAGGCACCAGTATCAAGCCAGTAAAAGAACCAACTCAGCACCGCACCGATCAAACCGCCCGCCACGGCCGCGCCGAGGTTACTGAACAGGAAACCGGCCAGCGCGCAAAGAGCAATCGTCGCCCAGCGCCCCGCAGTCCGCTTGACTGCGAATTTGCTCAAGGTGAATGCCAGCGCAAACCCAAAAGCCGCACCGATGAGCACGCCGATCCACGGATGGTTGTCGAAGGCATTGCCGACGACAAATCCGAAAGCGCCGCCAAGGGCCGCGGTACAAGGCGCGGTGAAGCTCATCAGATCCGGACGGAAAGAAGGTCCTACATATGCCATCAATCAGCCCCCCAGTTTCACGTTATCAATGCCCACGATCCTGTCGTAGAGCCAGTACAGCAACAGAACCACCGCCAGCAGGATCGTGCCAAGCGCAGCCGCGAGGCCCCAGTTGAGCGAGCTGGAAATGTGATAGGCAATCCGGTTCGAGATAAACACACCGTCAGTACCACCCACGATTTCAGGCGTGATGTAGTAGCCGATTGCAAGGATGAACACGAGGATCGAGCCCGCACCGATGCCCGGCACCGACTGCGGGAAGTAGACCCGCCAGAACGCTGTCCAGTTGGTAGCACCAAGGCTCTTCGCCGCGCGCAGGTAGCTTGGCGGGATGGTCTTCATCACCGAATAAAGCGGCAAGATCATGAACGGCAGCAGGATATGCGTCATCGCGATGACCGTACCCGTCGCGTTGTTCATCAGGATCAGCCGGTTCGCGTCATCCACAAAGCCAAGCCAAACAAGGATTTCATTTATCACGCCCTGCTGTTGCAGCAGCACCTTCCAAGCGGATGTCCGCACCAGAAGCGAGGTCCAAAACGGCAGAAGCACGAGGATCATCAGCACGTTGGCCGTGCGCAGCGGAAGGTTCGCCAAAATCCACGCCACCGGATAGCCCAGAAGGATACAGCTTCCGGTAATCACCAGCGACATCCACAGCGTCCGGATGAACAGCTTGATGTAGATCTGCTGATTTTCCGGCCGCATCTGTGCGCCGTCGGTGCCCTTTTCCATGTCAACGGAGTTCAGGAAGTAGCCCGAGGTGTAATCAGGGCTGTAAATCTTGATTGTCTTCCACACTTCGGGGTCAAGCCAATCCTCGTCCAGACCGGCAAATGCATCGCGGAACATCAGATCCGGCATCTGGTCGAGGTTCGCCGCAACCAGCTGCAAGTCTTCCGCATGTGGGCCAGTGTAGGCGTTCACCGCTGCCACTGTTTCCGGGTTGCGCAGATCAAGCCCGAGCGCGGCATAAACCGCTTCCCACGGATCGCGCTTGGAAACGTCGCGTTCCTCCTCCAGCGCCTCGAAAATCGCCCAATCGGCATAGGCCGCAGCCGTCAGGGGCAACATCTCGACCATATCGGCGGATAGCGTAAGCCCCACATCGCCGTTAAATTCGTCAGGGACCATTCCGTTCCACAGGTCGCGTCGCGACTCCAGCAGCGCTTCGCCGCCAGTGCCCGAGAGCATGGCGTACCATGTCTCGCCATCCTTCAGCGCAGGCGCGATATCTTCGATCGGGTCCTGCCATTCTTCACCAATATCGTCGAGATTCCGGCCAGAGGTCCGGAACAGAGACGACGTGCCGGTCATTTCATAATTCAGGCGGGTGCCGAGCTTGGTATGCTCTTTGGCTTCAGCCGCTCTGAAAAGATCAAAAAACAGCGCTTGGAAAACTTCTTCTTCAGGCGCCTCGGTCGAATTCGCATCCCATTCCTGAAGCTCATAGGTCGCTTCGGGCAAGGTACCGGAGACAATCTGGTTCTCGACAGAACGGAACAGCATTGTCGCAATCGGGATGATGAATGTTACCACCACGAAAATCAAAAGCGGCGCGATCAGTGCCAGCGCGCGGATCTTTTGGCGGCGCAAAGCGCGTGCGAGGCTCGTCTTTAGCGGCGTGCCATCAGCAGCGAGCATTGGGCCGGAGGATGTCGTATCACTCATGTGTACCCCGTTGGTGTTCTCTTGTTTATGATATCCGGCCGTTTCGCCGCCGGTTTATCTGAAAAACTTGGTCAGGAGGGGCCACTCGGCCCCTCCCTTTTGTAAAGGCTTATTGAGCAAGCCAAGCTTGGAATTTCGCGTCGATGTCGTCGCGATAGTCAGCCCAGAACTCGTAGTTGTAGAGGAACGTGTTCTTGGCGTTGTTCGGATCGGTCGGCATGTGCGGAGCCATGTCGATGCCGAGCGAAGCGTGCTGACCAACCAAGGGTGCGGAAGACGCACGAGCCGGGCCATAGGAGATGTACTTGGCTTGATCCGCAAGACGCTGCGTATCGGTGGCGAAGTAGATGAAGTCCATGGCGCGTGCCAGACGCTCGTCCGACAGACCTTCCGGAATGATCCAGCCGTCAAGGTCAAACACCTGAGCGTCCCACATCATGCCGATCGGCTGGCCCTGCTCTTCGATGGCAGAGAACAGTCGGCCGTTATAGGTTGAACCGATGAAGACTTCGCCGTCAGCCAGCAGCTGCGGGGTGTCTGCACCAGCGGACCACCAGATCACGCTGTCTTTGATGGTGTCGAGCTTGGCAAGTGCCTGCTCCTGACCTTCTTCGGTGGCCAGAACGTCATAGACGTCTTCCTTGGCGACACCGTCACAGAGCAGAGCCCATTCAACGTTGTTGATCGGGCGCTTCTCGAGCGAACGCATGCCCGGATAGGTGGCGAGGTCGAACACGTCACAGATGTCGTTCGGTGCCTCTACGCCTTCCGGAACCATGTCGGTGCGGTAGCCAAAGGTGGTCGAGTACACGATCTGCGGGATGAAGCAGTCGCCAACCAGCAGGTCACCGAAGTCATCCTCAGCCGAGGTGCCATCCGGTGCCGGTGCGAGATCTTCGTCGGCATCGATTTCCATTGCCAGACCTTCGTCGCAAAGGCGCAGCGCGTCTGCGGCAACAACGTCGACCACATCCCAAGTGATGTTGCCGGCTTCGTTCATCGCGCGCAGTTTGGCCACGGCTTCAGCGGAGCTTTCGTCCCAAGTGGTGGTGACACCGGGGTTCATCGCCATATACGGCTCGGTATAGGCGTTGATCTGGCTCTGCTGATAGGCACCGCCCCAGCTGACGAGCGTCATATCATTGGCCATGTGGCCGTCTGCGTGCGCCAATCCAGCCGTAAGGCCGAGGATGGACACCGCAGAAACGATCGTTGTCTTTTTCATAGTAACTCCCAAACTTTTTCTCGTGATTTTTCGTAGCGGGCCACGAGTTTACCCGAACTCTCGCAAGGCGCAGCTTTTCCGCGCCCCGCTAGAATACTCTTACGCGTCGAGCGCGCGGCAATCCGCTGGCAACCAACCGATTTCCAGTTGCGTTCCCGGTGTCAAGCGCGCTTGGTCCGGCGCGTTTCGCGTTTTAACGACGAAATCCTCGTTACCAGCAACCCGCAAGCGCGTGCGGAAGATGTCGCCCATATAGATGAACTCCAGCACCTCGGCTTTCAGCGTATGGGCACCTTCCTGCAAGCGATCCTTGTTCATCTCGACCCGCTCAGGCCGGATCGAAACGCGCGTACGCTCGCCCACCTGCGAGACGTTCACCGGCTTGGCGTCGATGATCTCGCCGCCGTCCAGCTTCACCTCGCAAAGGTCTGGCCCTTTGATCTCCGTAACCACGCCTTCGAGGGTGTTATTCTCACCAATGAACTGCGCCACAAAGCTGTTCTCGGGCTCTTCATACAAGGTATCTGGCGGCGCCAGCTGCTGAATACGGCCATCTTCGAACACCGCCACGCGGTCAGACATGGTCAGCGCCTCAGTCTGGTCGTGGGTCACATAAACGGTGGTGATGCCCAAATCATGCGCCAGACGGGTGATCTCGAATTGCATATGTTCGCGCAACTGCTTGTCGAGCGCGCCGAGCGGCTCGTCCATAAGCACCAGTTCCGGCTCGAACACCAGCGCGCGCGCCAAAGCGATACGCTGCTGCTGACCACCCGAAAGCTGCGCTGGGCGACGGCCACCAAAGGCACCCATCTGCACCATATCAAGCGCGCGCTTCACCTTCTCTTCCCGAACCGATTTGTCGAGCTTACGCACCTCCAGCGGGAAGGCGAGGTTCTCAGCAACCGTCATATGCGGGAACAAAGCGTAGTTCTGGAACACCATGCCAATGCCGCGCTTGTGCGGCGGAATGTTGTTGATCGGCCTCCCGTCGAGCAGGATTTCGCCATGTGTCGCCGTTTCAAAACCGGCAAGCATCATAAGGCAAGTCGTCTTGCCCGAACCGGACGGTCCAAGCATCGTCAGGAACTCGCCCTTCGGCATGTCGAGGTTCAAATCTTTCACAACAAGATTTTCGCCATCGTAAGATTTTTGAACGCGATCAAATTTCACGAACGACTGGTTATTACCCAAATCAGTCACACGTCTCTCCCCGTTTGGTTTGGACCATCTTTATCGGCCCTTATTGACGCCCATAAGAACATTGGCTTTCGCAGGTCGCAACCGCGAACCGTAAATAAAGTTGCAAATGCTTGATTTTTCATAGCTTTGCACACTTTTTCATATGCCACGAAAGCGCAAAATTACTCGAAAAAACCGGCTTCCCAAGCGCTTCAGTGAGTCTTGGTATCGCCGTGCGGGTCTTCAGATTGGTACAACTCAAGAAGACCCCGTCCACGTCGGCGCTGCTGCCCAGCGCCATTGCTGCAGATACGATTGATTGCTCCGCGATGCGTGCAACCTTGGCCTCCTCGGCCTCACCAAAGGTGCCGAACGTATCCGTTGTGATGCCCGCACGCGCAAAGGCCGCCCGCAGCGCTACATTCACATCCATAATGTATGGCGAGACAAGCGCGAGCCGCCTCAGCCCATGATGTTCCGCAAACGCAATCGCCGCCCGCAGGGGGTTCGTCACCTCGTCGGCATTGCAGCTTTTCCTCACCAACTCCGCCACCGCATCCGATCCGATGATCGCGCTGGCTGAGGTACACCCGTACCCGACGACCGAATAATGCAGCGACTTCGGCAGCAGATCGGCAGAAGCGGCAATCAGCGATTCCATCGCCCCCAATCCCTCGGGCGTCACTTCAGGGGCACTCGCAATCCGGCTGACATAAAGCGCGGCATTGTCGTCGGCGAAAGCTTTATGAAATTCCGGTTCGATTGTTTCATCTGTCTGCAAAACGATCAGCCCCAACGGGGTGGGCAGTGCGTCATCAGGGATCAGGTCAAACGGTAGCGGCTTCATAGGACTGGTATCTCCGCTTCCGCCCGCGGGCTTAAAAAGACAGCGCCACCGTCGGTCACAACGATGTTCTCTTCATGCACCATGATCCTGTCGCCCACCGCAACACCCGGCTCAAGCGTCAGGATCATGCCTGCCTCCAGCACCGTGTGATCCGTAGGAATGAGCGACGGCCATTCGGTGAGCGACATGCCCAATCCATGCCCGAGCCTTCCCGCATCCGTGCCTCCCGCACCGCGGGTCAAGACATCGTTCATCGCATGGAACAGATCAGCCGCCGTCGCGCCCGGTCGCGCGACTGCCGCACCCGCATCACTCGCCTCGATCAACCGCGCATGGGCCGCGCTCACTGCACTGCTTGCCGTGCCAACCGCCCAGTTCCGATCAAAATCGCAAAAATAACCGTCATGCACGAGGCCGGTATCCAGCATCAACACATCACCATGCGCCAGAGGCGCTTCAGTCGCAGGCGAGATGACATCCGCATAACCGCCCTGCCCCGCTCCACCGGCCAGATAGGGCACCCAATCCGCCCCTTCGCTCAGGCACAGCATCTGGAATTCCCGAAACACCTGCTCCAACGGCACGCCGACAGCGGCAATCTCCGGCACCCGCGCAAAGGCCCGCCCCGCGATGCGGCAGGCCTCCGCCACCTTGTCGATTTCGGCTTGCGATTTCACCATCCGCAGCTTGCGCATGATCCCTTCGTCAGAACCTAGCTCCACTGCCGTGGCCAGGCGCTGGTAATCGCTCTGTGGCATACGAACATGCGTTTCGTGCCCGTCCTGCACACCGATCCGGCCACCTTGCGTGACCTCGTTCAACGTCTCGATCAGCAGGCCAACGCCATCATCGTGCAGATCCGGCGCAACCCATGTACGAATATCGTCGATCCATGTCTGCCCCATCAGCGCCGCACCGATCGACGGGATCACCGCAATCGGCTTGCCACTTGCCGGAACAACAAGGAACCAAGGGCGTGTCGGACTTTCCCAAAAGCGGGTCAGATAGCCGGTAAAGTAGCGCAGTTCAGGTTCGGTTGTCAGAAGTAGAGCCGCAAGCCCGCTTTCGGCCATCAAGGCTTGGGCTTTCGCCGTCCGCGCGGCGAATTCAGAGGCAGGAAACCCCCTCAATCCGCAACCTCCGACAGGAAGCAAAGCACCCGCGAGTCTGGCCCGATTTGCATCGCTTGCCGCGCATCGTCGTCCATCACAGTGGCAATACCGGCGCCACCCGACGCTGTCGTTTCCAGCCCCGTAGCTGCCATCGCAGGCAGTTGCGCGGTAACATCAGCGTCTGAAATCGTCAGAAACGCATCCGCATCCCGCGCCAGCCCATTGAGCGCAATTAACGATGGCTCTTTGCAATCAAGCCGCCCCATCACACTGTCCGGTCCGTCGGCAAAAACACATTCGCCCGCCAAGATGCTCGCCTGCAATGCGGGCGCGGCTTCCGGCTCAACCACGATGATTTCCGGCCCGTCGCCCCACGCCTTGCGCGCATAGGCGGCAACCGCACCGGCCAATCCGCCAACACCGGCTTGCAACAGGATATGGGTTGGCACTTCAGGGCATTGCGCAACAGCTTCCGCCACCATCTGCAAATACCCTTCCATCAGGATGTGCGGCAACTCCGCATAGCCTTCCCACGAACTGTCCGAGAGCAGGGTCCAACCGTTTGCGACGGCGGCCTCCTGCGCGGCCCGCATCGAGGCCGCATAATCCGCACCGGCACGCACAACATCCGCGCCCAGCGCCTGCAATCGTCCGGCAAAGCTCTCTGGCACCGTCTCCGCGATATAGACGACCGCCTTCGCGCCAAAAACCCGTGCGCCAGCCGCGACGCTCATTCCGTGGTTGCCCGCGCTTGCGGTCACATAGGTGCGCCCTGCGAGCGTGTCCGCTCCGGGATTTGGGTCCACCGCCTCAGCCTGCCGCGCAATCACATAGGCAGCGCCGAGCGCCTTGAACGACCCAAGCCCCATGCGAGGCCGCTCGTCCTTGACCCAAAGCGCAGCCACCGGCGCAAGTGGTGTGGCATTGACCAATGGTGTCTCTGCGGCTTTCGGGCATTGCCCCAGCAGCGCCGCCACCCGTGCCGCATCCGTCGATGGATAGGGCATATCCGGCGCGAGTTTCTCTCCGCCGCGATGCGGATTGATGATCAGCTGCATAAACGATTCCAAGTGGACAAAAACCGAAACTGCATTAGATCAAGTCATCCCTTCGAAACGTTGCATCAAGCTACGCCATGCGTGCGGCTGTAAGCGTTAGTTTGCGGCACTTCATGCCTGTTTCGCGCCGTTTCGCCCGGATTCCAGACAGTTATTTCCAGCGGATAACAAGCCGCAGTATCGGAAGAATGTTCCGCGGAACAGTCGCCCCCCGGGCAGGCCGAAAGTCCGACCAAAAGGTCAATTTCCGCGAAGAATTCCAGGTAGTCTCCGGGGCGTACTGGGCTGGCTTTCATAAAATACTGCCCCGTATCTCGGGTGAAGCCGGTGCACATGAAAACATTCAGCACGTCATGCACATATTTTTCAGCCTCATCGAGCGGCAGGCCGCTCTGCGCCGCCAGCGCGCGGGTCAGGTTCGAATGGCAGCAATAATGATAATCATCCCCCGACAGGAGCCGCCCCGTATAAGGGTCGCAGCGCGTGCCGATCACATCATGCACCGAGCCACCAAACTCATCAAATCCGTACCAGTCAAGCGTATCGTCAATAATCGTCGCCATCGGTCGCATGTAGGGAAAACTGCTCCACATCCGGTCGCCGGTTGAGAGATGCGTACCATGAAGCGCCCGCGTCTTGCCCGAGTAGAACCGTTCGTTCAGGTCATGCTCATTCCAGATATTCAGGTCGCCCACCTGCGGCCCGCCTACCGACGTGATACGGAAAAAAGCGCCCGCAGGAACCGTGATGCAGCCCGCATCGCGCGGCGCCACGGTGAGGGTTGCCTCCAGTTCCGAACGCGCGCGCAGCGCCTGCAAGCCGACAATATCGACCGGCGGCAGGGTTTCAGGCGGATAACAAATAACCGGCCGCACGTTGCGCATTTCCTCGGCGGTTGCGGGGGCGTCATGCTGCGGCCGGTCAAGTTTCATTATCTGTCTCCTAGCTTTTGAAAACGGCGTTCACTGCCTTGACAGTCTTGCCGACCACTTCATCCGCTTCCGCTTCGGTCAGGCAGAATGGCGGCGCAAAGCCAAGGATGTCACCCTGCGGCATCGCCCGCCCGATCACACCTTGCTCCAACAACGCACCTGCGACCTGCGGCCCGATCTTGTCAGCGGCATCAAAGAAGCTGCGGCTTTCGCGGTCCTTCACGAACTCGACCGCGCACAGCATGCCTTCACCACGAATATCGCCCACATGCGGATGATCGCCCAAGTCATCCTTCATCGCAGCGTTCAAATAGGCACCAACCGTTCCCGCGTTTGAGATCAGATCAAGCGTGTCCAGCAGCTTGAGGTTCGCCACACCGGCCGCCGCGCCGATGGGGTGCGCGGAGTAAGTCCAGCCGTGGCCGATGGGTCCGTTTTCATCCGTGCCCTGCTCAAGCACCTTCCAAACCTTGTCCGAGACAATCGACCCAGACAGCGGCGCATAGGCTGACGTCAGCCCCTTGGCGATGGTGATGATATCCGGCTCGATCCCGTAATGGGTGCTGCCAAACATCGTTCCCAAACGCCCGAAGCCGGTCACGACCTCGTCCGCCACAAGCAGGATATCATGCTTTTTTAGCACCGCTTGAATGGCGTCCCAATACCCTGCCGGCGGTGGCACGATCCCGCCGGTACCGAGCACCGGCTCCCCAATGAAAGCAGCGATCGTGTCCGCGCCCTCACGTTCGATCAACGCCTCCAGCGAGGCCACGCATTGCGCGACAAACTCTGCTTCGGTCTGCGCGGTGTCCTCACGGCGGAAGTAGTAAGGCGCATCGGTATGAACAATCTGCGCCAGCGGCAGGTCGAATTTCTTGTGGAACAGCTCCAAGCCGGTCAGCGATCCGGTCACAATCCCCGAGCCATGATAACCGCGCCAACGCGAGATGATCTTCTTCTTCTCAGGCCGGCCAAGGATATTGTTGTAATACCAGATCAGCTTGACGTTGGTTTCGTTCGCATCCGAGCCACCCAAGCCGAAATACACTTTCGACATATGCGCCGGAGCGCGATCAAGGATCATCTTCGCCAGCGTCACCGAGGCTTCAGTGCCGTGCCCAACATAGGCATGGTAATAGGCCAATTCGCGGGCCTGCTCGGCAATCGCTTCCGCGATTTCCTGACGGCCATAGCCCACGTTCACGCAATACAGCCCTGCAAACGCATCCAGCAGCCGGTTCCCATCGCGGGTCTCAATATGGCAGCCGCTTGCGGTACGGATGATGCGGGTCGCGGTTTCGCCACGGGCATGCTGGGCAAGATGCGTCGACGGGTGGAAAAAGTTCTCGCGATCCCATTCAGCGAGTTGATCATTATGTAGCAAAGGCTCACCTATTCGGTTGGCGGCGCGCGGCCGGTACGTCGGATTTGTGGAGCCATGTGCACGCTTAGCGGCAGATTGCTCCGCTCACTCCGGCAGCAGCGCGCAATGCCTTTATTGCCGGAACGCCGCCTTAATAGCCGCCACGCCAAATTGCCGTCAATTGAAATTACTTCGCTCAGGCGCGGATCGTCGTGCCTGCCGCACCAAGGATCGTCCGCACATGGCTGGCAATCGCCGTATCCTGCGCGCCGGTGCCGGTCAGATCACAGATCGTCACCGCCTCCTCCCCGCTGCGGCCCTCGGCGGTTCCGTTGATAATCTGGCCCAGCTCCGGCGGCGTCGGTTTGCTCCAAAGCCTGTGCGCCAGTGCCGCCTCCAATTCACCAGAAACTTCGCATTGCCGAACGCTGTCACAGACATAGAGATCACAAGCCGCCAGCGCCTTCGGGTCGATCTCGTTCTTTCCGGCCTGATCGGCCCCCATTGCCGTAATGTGCAGGCGCGGATGCAGCCATTCCGCGCGGATCACCGGCGTACGCGCGGGCGTTGTCGTCACCACCAGCTGGCTCTCGGCAACCACCTCTTCCGCATCCGCCACTGCGCGGGCATCAACGCTCAGATCAGCCGCCAGATCAGCGGCGCAGGCCTCCGCCTTGGTCGCATCCCGCCCCCATACCAGCAAGCGTTCGAACGGGCGCACCAAATGCGCCGCCTGCATTTGCAGCCTCGCCTGTACGCCGGTGCCCAACACTCCCGCCACCTGCACCCGTTGCGGCGCCAGATGCCGCGCAGCCACCGCGCCCGCCGCAGCAGTGCGCATATCGGTCAGATAGCCGTTGTCGAGAAACACCGCCTCCACCAGTCCGGTCTTAGCGGAAAACAGGATCATCAGCCCATTGAGGCTCGGCAAACCCAGCTTGGGATTGTCAAAAAAGCCCGGGCTCACCTTGATCGCGAAACTGTCGAAACCGGGGATATAGGCGGTTTTAACATCCACCTCGCCATTGGCCTCAGCCAATTCCATCGACAGGATCGGCGGCATCACCACGCTGCCCTGCCCCAAGGCCGCAAAAGCCTGCGCGACGATATCCACCACCGTCAAATCAAGCGCAACCACCTGCCGCAGCTCGGCCTCGGTCACAATGCGAATATCATGCGCCATATGTCTTGCCCTTCAACACCATGTCCCCAAGCGTCACATCCTGCCCCGAGACAACCCGCAGGAACTGCCCCATATCCAGATTACGTCCGGTGATGATCGTCCCGATCGGGCCATCGCACCGCGGCAACTTACCCGCCAGCAACGCTGCAAGTCCTACCACACAGGCCCCTTCCGCCACGATCCTGTCCTCGAAGAACAGCACCTGCATCGCATCGCGGATCTCTTCCTCGCTCACAAGTACCGTCCCATCCAGCAGATCGCGGCAAAGCGGAAAGCTCAGCCGGTTCTCCAATCCGATCCCCCCGCCCAGCGAATCCGCCAGCGACGCATATTCCGTCACCTCCACCGGATGCCCCGCCTCCAATGACGCATGCATCGCCGCACCGCGCTCCATCGAGATACCAATTACACGGATATCCGGCTTCAGCGCTTTTGCCGCAACGGCCACGCCTGCCGCCAATCCACCGCCCGAGAGCGGCACCAAAAGCGTTTCCAGATCGGGGCGCTGTTCCAGCATCTCGATCCCGATCGTCCCCTGCCCCGCGATTACATGCGGGTCGTCGAAGGGAGATATTTCAACCAGCCCCTCCGCCGCGCAGAGCCGCGCACTCTCCGCCATCGCGTCATCTTGCGATTGCCCCACGATCCGCACTTCCGCGCCCAGCGTACGAATGCCATCGACCTTCGCCTGCGGCACGAGGGAGGACATGCACACAACCGCTCGCATGCCCCGCTGCCGCGCGGCATAGGCCACGCCGCGCCCGTGATTGCCCGTCGAGCAGCAGGTCACGCCTTGCACCTCTTCAGGCAGTGCCATCACCGCCGAAAGCGCGCCGCGCAGCTTAAACGCACCAATCGGCTGCATGGTTTCCATCTTCATCAGGAAATCCCGTCCGGCGATCTTGCTCATGTAAGGCGACGGTATCAGCGGGGTGTTATCCGCAACGCCCTTGATACGGTCCTGTGCCGCGCGGATATCACCGATACCGAAATCCAAGGTCGTAGACATGACAGCCTCGTTCGTATTCATGATAGAAACCACCGGCTTAACCGCCGAATGTGGCGCAGAACAGCATGGGGCAATTGCGCCTGTCAATCGCAGCAGAGCGCATTACCTCGTCATTGAAACCAACAGGAGAACCGCCACATGCCCGCAGGCAATGCGCCCTTCACCCAAGCCGAATACGACCGCCGGATCGCCGCCACGCGCCAAGCGATGGAAAAGGCAGGCGTCGATGTTCTTTTCGTGACCGACCCCTCCAACCAAGCATGGCTCACGGGCTATGACGGATGGTCCTTCTATGTGCATCAGGGCGTCATGCTCGGGATGGAAGGCGCGCCGGTCTGGTGGGGCCGCATGATGGATATGTTCGGCGGGCGCCGCACCTGCTGGATGGAAGCCGAGGACATCATCGGTTACGGCGATCACTTCATCCAGTCCACTGTCTATCACCCGATGCAGGATCTGGCCGAACAACTGCGCGCCCGCGGCTTCGAGAACGCGCGTATCGGCGTCGAGATGGAAAACTACTACTACTCCGCCAAGGCTCATCAGGTGCTGACCGAAGCGCTCTCCAACGCAACCTTTGTTGACGCAACCGCCTTGGTAAACTGGCCGCGCCTCGTTAAATCGGGCGAAGAAATCGCCTTCATCCGCAAGGCCGCGAAGATTTCCGAAAAGGTGATCTCGACCGCGATCGAAAAAGCCGCCCCCGGCGTGCGCAAGAACGATCTCGTCGCCGATATCATGCACGCAGGCATCACCGGCGTCGATGATGCATGGGGCGACTATCCTGCCATCGTGCCGTTGACCCCTTCAGGCCTCGATGCCACCGCCGCACACATGACGTGGAATGGCGATCCGATGCGCGAAGGCGAAGCCACCTTCTTCGAACTTTCTGGATGTTACCGCCGCTATCACGCGCCGCTCTGCAGGACCGTCTTCCTCGGCACGCCCTCGGATGACATGCGCCGCGCCGAAGCCGCCCAGATCGAAGGCATCGAAGCAGGCCTCGCCGCCGCCAAAGCAGGCAATCGTACCAGCGACATCGCCAATGCTTTCTTGGGTGTTCTCGCCAAATACGGGATGGAACGTTCCGGCCGCATGGGCTACCCGATCGGCCTCAGCTACCCGCCCGATTGGGGCGAGCGCACTGCATCGCTCCGCACCGAGGACGAAACCATTCTGCAACCGGGCATGACCTTCCACTTCATGCCCGCCCTGTGGATGGACACATGGGGCTTGGAGACGACCGAAACCATCCTGATCAAAGAAGACGGCCCCGCCGAAGCGCTTTGCAACATCGAGCGCAAACTCTTCGTAAAGGACTAAGCCCGATGGCAACGCTGGACCATACCAAAGCCCTTTTGGGCGATCTGATCAGCTATCCAAGCATCTCGAGCAATAGCAATGTCGAGGTGATCGGATACATGGCCCAGCGCCTTCAGGAAATCGGCGCCGATGTGCAACTCCAGTTCACACCAGACGGCCAAAAGGCCAATCTCTTTGGCACGCTTGGCCCCGATGGCCCCGGAGGCATCGTCCTCTCGGGCCATTCCGACGTGGTGCCGGTCATGGATCAGGACTGGACCCACGATCCGTTCGAGATGATCGAACGCGACGGTCGCCTCTACGGGCGCGGTACCTGCGATATGAAAGGCTTCATCGCGGCGGCTATCGGCAAGGCTGCCGATTACGCAGCACTGCCCCTGACCCGCCCCGTCCACTTCGCCTTCACCCATGACGAGGAAACCGGCTGCCTCGGCGCACAGGCGCTGGCACCATGGCTGCAAGAACGCGCTATTCGCCCCGCCCTCGCGATCATTGGCGAGCCGACAATGATGCAAGTGATCGAAGGTCACAAAGGCTGCTGCGAATACACCACGCACTTTCATGGCCGCGCCGGTCACGGCTCCATGCCCGATCTCGGCATCAACGCGGTGGAATACGCGGTGCGCTACGTCACCCGCCTGATGCAAATTGGCGAAGATCTCAAATCCCGCGCGCCCGCGAACAGCCGCTTCGATCCGCCTTGGACGACGATCAACACCGGCTCTCTAAACGGCGGCGCGATCCACAACGTGATCCCCGAAACAGCGTCCGTCCAATGGGAGTTCCGCCCGGTCCAGAACAGCGATTTCACCTATGTCAAAGGCGCGGTGGAAGATTATGTACAGTCCGTCCTCCTCCCCGCCATGCGCAAGGTGGACCCAAACGCCAGCATCACCACCGAGGTGATCGGCGAGGTCGCCGGTCTGGAACCCGCCACCGTGAACGAGGCCCGCGATATTCTGATGGAGTTGACCGGCAGCAATCACTCCAGCGTCGTACCTTTCGGCACCGAGGCTGGCATCTTCAGCGAGATCGGCATGAACGTCGCCGTTTGTGGCCCCGGCTCCATCGAACAGGCGCATAAGCCGGACGAATATCTCGCGATCGACCAATTACAGAAATGTCTCGCCATGCTCGACGGGCTTGAGGCAAATCTCACGGCTTAAATACGCGCCTAGGCAGGCGGCGGCCTCACCCGCCCGTCACCCCTGCCACGTTGACATAGAGCGCATAGATCGAGTGGCTCGCCGCCATGAACAGGCGGCTATTGGCCCGCCCGCCAAAGCACAGGTTGGCACAGCGTTCCGGCAGGGCGATCCGGCCAATCGCCACACCGTCCGGCGCGAAGATCATCACCCCGTCCAGCTCGGCGCTGCCCATGCCCCAGCCGCACCAGAGATTACCATCCACATCGACCCGAAACCCGTCCGGCGTGCCCGCGCCCGCATCAATCAGCACCCGCTTATTGGCGAGCGTGATCCCGTCCGCCGCCACATCATAGGCGAGGATCTTGCGCGTCGGCTCCCCGCGTGACTCGACGATGTAGAGCAGGTTCTCGTCAGGGCTAAAGGCCAATCCGTTCGGCCCGAGGATATCATCCGCCACAACCGTCAGCGCCCCGCTCTCAGGGTCAAGCCGGTAGACATTCTGCCCCAGCTCCGGCGCCGCCCGATAGCCCTCGTAATTGCCAGAAATGCCAAAGGGCGGATCGGTAAACCAGATGCTGCCGTCGGATTTCACGATCACATCATTGGGCGAATTGAGCCGCTTACCTTCATAGCTGTCCGCCAGAACGGTGATCGTGCCGTCATATTCCGTTCGCGTGACCCGCCGCCCTCCGTGCTCGCAGGTGATCAGCCTCCCCTGCCTGTCGCGCGTCTGCCCATTGGCAAAGTTCGACGGCTGGCGATAGGGCGACGCCTGCCCCGTCACCGCGTCCCAGCGCATGATCCGGTTGTTCGGGATGTCGCTCCACAGCAAATACCGCCCATCCCCGAACCATACCGGCCCCTCGCACCAGCGGCACCCCGTTGCCAACCGTTCCACCCCCGCCAGCGGCAGCCGGTACCTATCAAAGCGCGGATCGAGCGAAATCACCGACGGGTCAGGATAACGCTGCGAAGGGCGCCAGTCCTCGGGGCGGTCGAAATGATCTGTCATGGCCTATTCCTGCGCTGTTTGAGGGCAAGATAAGCGACCACTCCCGCCTTGACCATGGCTGGCTTGTGCCTTCCTATGCGGTTCAGATGCGACGCGCGGTCGTTATCTTTATGGAATGCGCAGCGGGGCGATAGCCTGAAGCGCAAAGCATCCTCTTACCGTGGGAGATTGCGGCATGAAAAAAATCTATCAATCCGCTGACGAGGCCCTCGATGGCCTTTTGCGCGATGATATGCTCATCGCAGCCGGCGGCTTCGGTCTTTGTGGCATCCCTGAGCTTTTACTTCAGGCGATCAAGGACAGCGGCGTCAAGAACCTGACCTTCGCGTCTAACAATGCTGGCGTCGATGATTTCGGCATCGGCATCCTGCTGCAAAGCCGTCAGGTCAAGAAAATGATCTCCTCCTATGTGGGTGAGAACGCCGAGTTCATGCGCCAATATCTCTCTGGCGAGCTGGAGCTGGAGTTCAACCCCCAAGGCACCCTCGCCGAACGGATGCGCGCCGCTGGCTGCGGTATCCCCGGTTTCTACACCAAAACCGGCGTCGGCACGGTGATCGCCGAGGGCAAAGAACACAAGGATTTCAACGGCGAAACCTATATCCTCGAAGAAGGCATCTTCGCCGACCTCTCCATCGTGAAAGCATGGAAAGCCGACGACACCGGCAACCTCGTCTTCCGCAAGACCGCGCGCAACTTTAACCCGCCCGCCGCTATGTGCGGCAAGATCTGCGTCGCCGAGGTCGAGGAGATCGTCCCCCGTGGCGAACTGGATCCTGATCTCATCCATCTGCCCGGTATTTATGTGCACCGCCTGATCCAAGGCACTCACGAAAAACGGATCGAACAACGCACCACACGCACGCGGGAGAACGCATAATGCCTTGGGATCGCAATGAAATGGCCACTCGGGCCGCGCAAGAACTCGAAGACGGCATGTATGTCAATCTCGGCATCGGCATCCCGACACTGGTGGCCAACTATGTCGGAGACAAGGACATCACCCTACAATCCGAAAACGGCATGCTTGGCATGGGCCCCTTCCCCTATGAGGGCGAAGAAGACCCCGATCTGATCAACGCGGGCAAGCAGACGATCACCGAACTGAGCCGCACCGCCTATTTCGACAGCGCGACCTCCTTCGGCATGATCCGGGGCGGTAAGATCGCCGCAGCGGTGCTCGGCGCGATGGAAGTTTCCGAAAAGGGCGATCTGGCAAACTGGATGATCCCCGGCAAACTCGTGAAAGGCATGGGCGGCGCGATGGACCTCGTCGCCGGTGTCGGCCGCGTCATCGTGGTGATGGATCACACCAACAAGCATGGCGAAAGCAAAGTGCTGAAGGAATGCACCCTGCCGCTGACCGGCAAAGGCGTGGTTGACCTGATCATCACCAATCTCGGGGTGCTGGAAGTGGGCCGCAAAGGCCTCCACATCCTCGAAACGGCCCCCGGTGTGAGCCATGACGACATCCGCGCCGCGACCGAGGCAACCATCGTCTGACGCAAAGGGCGCGCGCGTCGTAACTTATACAAGTGTGGCAGGGGCCAATGGCCCCCGCCGAATTTATCCTAGAAGAAGCCAAGCTTTTTCGGGTTATAGCTCATCAAGATGTTCTTGGTTTGCTGGTAGTGATCCAGCATCATCTTGTGCGTCTCCCGCCCAATGCCCGATTGCTTGTAGCCGCCAAAGGCCGCATGCGCAGGATAGGCGTGGTAGTTGTTGACCCAAACACGCCCTGCCTCGATCGCCCGTCCGAAACGGTAGCAGGTATTCGCATCACGCGACCAAACACCCGCGCCAAGCCCGTACATCGTGTCATTGGCTATCGCCAACGCCTCGGCCTCATCCTTGAAGGTCGTGACCGATACCACCGGCCCAAAGATCTCCTCTTGGAACACACGCATCTTATTGTGCCCTTTCAGGATCGTCGGCTGAATGTAGTTACCGCCCGCCAACTCGCCATTAAACCGCGCCGCGGCGCCGCCGGTCAGGACTTCCGCGCCCTCCTCAACACCGATGGTGAGGTAGGACAGGATTTTCTCTTGCTGCTCGGTGCTTGCTTGTGCGCCGACCATCGTTTCAGGGTTGCGCGGATCGCCCTGTTTGATCGCCCGCACCCGCTCGATACACCGTGCGATGAACTCTTCGTAGATGTCCTCTTGGATCAACGCACGCGACGGGCAGGTACACACCTCGCCTTGGTTGAAGGCAAACAGAACAAAGCCCTCAACCGCCTTGTCGAGGAAGTCGTCATCCTGCGCCATCACATCCGAGAAGAAGATATTCGGGCTCTTGCCCCCCAGTTCCAGCGTCACGGGGATCAGGTTCTGCGTCGCCGCTTCCATGATCTTCCGCCCTGTCTCGGTCGAGCCGGTGAAGGCGATCTTCGCAATGCGGGACGAGAGCGCCAACGGCGCACCAACCTCGGCACCATAGCCGTTCACGATGTTAAGCACGCCAGCAGGCAGGTATTCGGCGATAATCTCCGCCAGTACCATAATCGCCGCAGGTGTTTGCTCCGCAGGCTTCAACACGATGCAGTTGCCCGCAGCCAGCGCCGGCGCCAGTTTCCATGCCGCCATCAGGATAGAGAAGTTCCACGGGATGATCTGGCCAACCACGCCCAACGGTTCGTGGAAGTGATACGCAACCGTGTCGGCGTCGATCTCGCTCATATTGCCTTCTTGGCTCCGCAAGGCGCCCGCAAAATAGCGAAAGTGGTCCGCAGAGAGCGGAATATCCGCCGCCAACGTCTCGCGGATCGGCTTGCCATTGTCCCACGTCTCGGCCTGTGCCAGCCGCTCCAGATTGGCTTCAATGGCATCCGCGATTTTTAGTAGGATGTTCGAGCGCTCCGCAGGTGACGTCTTTCCCCAGCCTTCCTTCGCGGCATGTGCCGCATCCAGCGCCAATTCAACATCATCGGCATCAGAGCGGGCACACTCGGTGATCGCCTCACCCGTGATCGGCGTCACATTGGTGAAATACCGGCCATTTACCGGCGGGGTGAACTTGCCGCCGATAAAGTTGTCATAGCGCGGTTTGAAAGGCGAAACATAGGTGCCAGCCTCGGTATGGGTCATATCATTCATAGTGGTTTTCCTCCATTCGTCCGGACCTCCTCCGGAAACTGAATTGAGGATGCCCAGCGCGCCGTGCGCTGTCTGCTAGGGGAGTTCACAAGGGGGATAAGACCTGTCTCAAGCCTGAGACAACTGCGATCAGTTTTGATCCAGACCCAGCCGCTTCATGCGGCGGTAAAGCGTCGCGCGGCCGATACCAAGCTGCCGCGCGGCTTGCGAAACGTTGTTACCCGCTCGCGCCAAGGCGCGGATCACCGCCGCTCGCTCCGCCTTCTCGAATCCGGTCGGACCATCATCGCGCCCCAATACGTCTGCGGCGGGTTTCGGGCTGAGCGCCCCAGCGGCCGCAAAGCCGAACACCCGCCGTGCTTCGCGCGTCGCGCCCACGATCAGATCGTCGCCGTCAATCGCCAAAAGCGTTGCCGCGTCTGCATCGTCGCTTTCCGCAACAACGATCCGCGCCTTGTCATACGCGGCACGGAAATTCGCCTCTTCAATCGCGCGGGCCGTCTGCGCGACCTGCGCTGCGATCAGGCGGTTAAAGGCTTCTGTCTGATCCACCCGCGCCGAGGACACATCCAGCGCCGCCATGATCCGCCCTTCGGCATCATAAATCGGCGCGTCGATACAGCTCATCGCCGTATTACGCGCAAAGAAATGCTCATCACGGTGAATGATCACCCGCCGCTTCTCTTCCAAGCAGGTGCCAATGCCGTTGGTGCCCTCGAACTCTTCACTCCAGTCCGCCCCGATGCACAACCCCCACGCCTCAAACACCGTCGCGTCGGCTTCCGCGATCCGCTGATCCAGAACAATGCCCTTGTCATCGGTCAACAGAACCGCGCACCCCGACTGCCCCACCAATGAATACAGACTGTCCAGCCGTGGCGCGGCTACCGTCATGAATTTTTCGTAAAAGGCAAAGCGCTCGCGCAAGAACGCCTCTTCATGCCGGATCGGGCTACGATGCTCACCCGGGTTAAGCCCGTGGCGATCCGCCGAGCGCCGCCAACTGGCCGCCAACCGTGACCGCGCCGCCGCCGACGGTGAATTCGCCACGTCCAGAACGTGATTGATATGGGCGATCGTGCGGCTCATGGCTCCTCGTGGCGCGTGCTACCGCCAACACTACAGCATCAAAGCCCTGTTGAAACATTTTTCCTGGAGAACTGTCTCACTTCTGAGACACCTTCACGATCCACGAACATAGACCGCCAAGCGCAGCCTACCCACCCCAGCTTTAGCGATAAAGCTCCCCAGTCCTGCGGATTCGGTCCTCAGCTGCAGGCAGCGAGCTCACCCACCCTTAACCCCTGCCACGTTGACATACAGCGCATAGATCGAGTGGCTCGCCGCCATGAACAGGCGGCTATTGGCCCGCCCGCCAAAGCACAGGTTGGCGCAGCGTTCCGGCAGGGCGATCCGGCCAATCGCCACACCGTCCGGCGCGAGCTGCATCCGATCATTCATCACAAGCGTCTGAATGGCGACAATTTCCCTGCACATGAATGTCCCATATATAAATCATTCAGGCGCGACGAAACAATGCGCGTCGAGGATGACGTCTTCTGGCGCAAAGATGGAAAGCCCATCCTCGTCGAATATGTATCGACGCCAATTTACGACCATGATGTCCTCGCCGGCGCCGTTGTCATCTTTCGAGATGTCACCGAGCGGAAGGAAAACGAGCGAAAACTACGCGAGGCCCTTGCGCAGGTCGAAGACCTTAAAGTCAAGCTTGAACAGGAAAACGACTACCTTCTGACGGAAATCCGTTCCGCACGATCCCATACAGGGGTGGTCGGGGTGTCACCCTCGATCAAACTGTTGAATGCTCAAATTGATCTCGCCGCAAAGAGTGACGCGCATGTCTTGGTCACTGGGCCGACCGGATCAGGCAAAAGCCTTACTGCATCGGCAATCCACGAAGCCAGCTCGCGACATCGGCGTCCGTTGGTGCGGATCAACTGCGATCAAAGCAGTGCAGAAAATCTTGAGGCAGAGCTTTTCGGATATCGCCGAGGCGCTTTTCCAGGTGCATCGCGCGACACGACCGGCAAGCTGTTAATGGCCCACAACGGAACGCTCCATCTGGATGAAGTGGCAGCGCTGCCTCCCAGAATCCAAGCCCGAATTCACGATGTGCTGGAGACAGGTCATGTAAAGCGGATCGGGGATAGCGCCGAAACACCAGTATCCATCACGGTTGTTGCAACAACCTCGCGCAATCTGGCCTCCGAGGTGAAAAGCGGGCAATTTCGGCAAGATCTCTATTTCGAACTCAACCTGCTTCCCATTTCCTGTCAGCCTCTCAAAGAGCGACCAGAGGACATCCCATATCTGGCGCGCCATTTCCTGAACCGCACGACGCGGCGCCTCCGGCTCCCCAAGGCGCGCCTGACCAAGGCGAATATCTCAGCTCTCAAGCAGTATGACTGGCCTGGTAACGTCCGCGAACTGGAAAACGTGATCGAGCGCACCGCAATTCTGGCGCAAGGGGGCCGTCTGAAATTCGATCTCGATAACAAATCGCACGATCCGTCACCACTCTCCGACCGAATTTTAACGCAGGAAGAGCTGCGGAAGCTTGAAATCGAAAACTTCCGCAATGCATTGGAGCGGTCTGGCGGCAAAGTATCCGGCTCAAAAGGAACCGCTGCGATGTTGGGCATCGCGCCAACCACTGCATACTCAAAAGCCAAGGCCTTCGGCATCGATTTGTCCCAGTTCTCTGCGCGGCGCAAAAGTCCTGCGCCATCGACCCTCAAACGGGCCGCACCAGCCCCGCTTCGGGTTCGCGAATAGACGTGTGCAGGCGCCCTCAAACGGGCGCACGCAGCAAACGCTCCACAAGGTCAGCGCCACTCGGAAACGGCAGCGAACATTTGAAGCCTTCGCATACTCCGAAAACCCGCACCGATCCAACCTACCAACCGAGACGAATGTCCAAATGCGCAAACAGATGTCCGCCGCGCGCCGACATTGGCACGACACAGGCCGATAAGGCCTTTGAGAACACGCGGGAATTCAACCCAACGCACGAGCAAAATTTTGAGGAAAGTAAGTGGCGGACTGGGGAGGATTCGAACCCCCGACCCCTTGATTCGTAGTCAAGTACTCTATCCAACTGAGCTACCAGTCCGCGGAGAGTGGGGCGGATTTACCCACCCACGTCGCCCATTGCAAGGGGCAAAGTTCAGAATTTCACTCTTCCGCCAATTCCTTGGTCAGAACCTCCGATTTCGGCAGGCAAATGGCAAACTCGGTCCCCTCTGCGTCGCTCTTACGCAGTTCCAGCCGCCCGCCGTGGCCGCGCACCAATTCCGCCGCGATCACCAGCCCCAAACCGGCACCGCCCTTGCGCGTCCCCCCTTGGAATGGCCGAAACAGAAAATCCTTCGCCCGCGGCGGCAGCCCTGGGCCGGTATCCCGCACAAAGAGCCACCAGGCCGTATCGTCCTCCTCGGCATGAACGCAAATCTCACCCGCCTTGCCGGTTGCCGCAATCGCCTGCCGCGCGTTGCGTACCAAATTCATCAAGACCCGATGCAACTGCTCGGCATCAGCCCGCACAACCATCGGCGCAGGCACATCCTCCGAGAATGACAGCGGAACTTCCGCCGCCGCCAGCCGCTCGGCCTCGATCACGTCGCCCACCAGATCCGCAAGGTTGAACCGGCCAAGGCGCGGCGGTGGCTCCGTGGCCCGCCCAAAGGCCAAGGTCGTCTCGCACAGGTTGACCGCGCGGTTGATCGAGCCCACCAACTTCGGCGCGAGCCGCTGCACCATCGGGTCGTCCGATCCCTCCATCCGGTCGGTGAATAGCTGCGCCGTCGTCAGGATATTGCGCAGATCGTGGCTCACCTTTGCCACCCCCTCGCCCAGCTGCGCCAATCGCTCTCGCTGGCGCAACGCTTGCGTTAGCTCCTGCTGCATACTTTGAAGGGCTTGCTCGGCCTCGCGTAATTCACGAATGCCCGCCTTTGGCGTGATGATCGTCCGCGCATCCTCCGGTGCCTTCGCATAGGTCTGGATATGGCGCACCACACCCTTGATCGGCTTCATCAAGAATATTCGCACCGACAGGAACAAAAGGAACGCCGTTATCACCGAGATCACCGCCGATAGGATCAGGATATTGAACCCGTAATCCAGCATCGCGCGGCGCAATGGCGCTTCTTCCATCGTCACTTCGATCAATTCGCCGGCCTGCTGCACCGGCTTGCCAACCACGCGGATCACCGTCTCATCACTCGAAAACAGCGTCCGCAGTGCGTCGCGGATCAGCACCAGCGCGCCCGGGTCACGCAGGTCAAAGGTTTCAGACACCTGCCCCGGCAATTCAGATGAAAGCATCAACTGCCGCACCGCATCCCGCCGCAGCACCACGTTGAACACGCCCGCCGTTTTCAGCAACTCCTGCTCCAGATCGGGCGAAATCATGTCATCCGCCAAAAGCGACAGCGCCGCAATCTGCGCCCGCTCCAGTCGCAGCAGCAGGTAATCCTCCCGAAACCGCGCCACCGAGGGAACAAAGATCAGCACTTCGGCCAACATCACGAAGACCGTCGTCAAGATCAGGAACCGCCCCGAGAGCGTGTTCAGCATCGTCCCTCCCAGCAGGGCAATCAGGGAAGGAAGCGCTGCACCGTCCTGACCACCCTTTTTACCATCGCGCTCTCAAAGAGCCGCGGGCTAAAGT
Organism: Pelagovum sp. HNIBRBA483; assembly: GCF_040931995.1. Taxonomy (NCBI): domain Bacteria; kingdom Pseudomonadati; phylum Pseudomonadota; class Alphaproteobacteria; order Rhodobacterales; family Paracoccaceae; genus Pelagovum; species Pelagovum sp. HNIBRBA483. The sequence continues at coordinate 605,091 of NZ_CP162412.1, read as the reverse complement.
AGCTCCCAGCCAAGCGTTTGTTAATCTCGCCGAGACTGGGGTATGGAAGCACCGTGTTCGCAACCGCCGAGATTTTCAAGCTATTCGCGATGGCGAGCGCCCAAATGCCAATCAACTCGCCCGCCTGCGGCCCCGCGATGGTCGCGCCAACGGGGCGCCCCTGGTGGACGATCACCTTGGCAAGCCCTTCCGTCTGGCCGGTGGCAATGGCGCGATCCATACCCGCGAAGGGCTGTGTAATCACCTCGACCGCACCGCCGTATTTCGCTCGCGCATCCGCCTCGCTCATTCCAACATGCGCCAGTTCCGGTTCGGTGTAAGTCACCCAAGGAATGTGATCCGTCCGCGCTTTTGCGGGGAGGCCGAGCAGGATGGAGCGGATCACAACGCCCGCGTGATAGCCCGCCACATGGGTAAAATGCAGCCCGCCCGCTGCATCGCCAATCGCGTAGACCCGCCGATTACTCACCGACCGCAGATTGGCACCTACCGTCACCCCCTTGCCAGTATGCTCCACACCTGCCGTGTCCAAATCCAGCTGCGCGAGGTTCACTTTCCGCCCCACGGCAATCAGCAAATGGCTTCCAGTGATCGGTCCTTGGCCCGTTTCCACGGTGATCTTGCCATCAGCGCTGCGCGTCACCGCCTGCGCGCTGGTGTTTTCATGCAGCGTGATTCCCTGCCCCCGCAGGTGCTGCACCACGATCTCGGCCATGTCGGGGTCATCACGGCCCAGCGCCTTCGCCCCTTCAATCACCGTCACTTCGCAGCCCAATTGGCGATGCGCCTGCGCCATTTCCATGCCAATCGGCCCCCCTCCGATAATGATCAGGTGGTCGGGCTTTTCTGCGAGATCAAAGATCGTCTCATTGGTCAGGTAAGGCACATCCTCCAATCCGTCGATTGGCGGCACAAACGGCCTCGATCCCGTGGCGATTACAAATCGGCGCGCGCGGATCGTCCGGCCACCGGCTTCCACGGTCCGCGGCGAGGTAAAGCGCGCCCAGTCGCGCAGCACCGTCACGCCGAGCCCTTCAAACCGGTCTTGGCTATCATGCGGTTCGATCTTCTCAATCGTCGCCCGCACATGCGCCTGTGCGTCAGCGTAAGAGAGCGGCGGCACCATTCGCCCCGCGCCGAGTAGCGCTTTGGAGGGAACGCAACCATAGTTCAGGCAATCGCCCCCCATCTTATGGCCTTCGATGAGGACAACACTGGCCCCCATCTGCACCGCGCCCGCCGCCAGCGACAGCCCGCCAGAACCCGCGCCGATGATGCACAGATCGGGCTTCAATTCTTCTGCCATCATTGGCTCCCTTGTTCTTCCGCCACCGGCCCCTTGCGCAGCGCCTTCAGCACCATCGGCAGCGCCGCCAGTGCACACAGGCCAAGGAGCGGCAACAGGATTTGTGGCTCAAAGATAATCCCCAGATCGGGCGTTTCACCCCGCGCGAACACCGCGCCCAATCCAGCCCCCACCGAGGTGTAGACCAGTGCCCCCGGCAAAATGCCGAAAAATGTCGTCACCACATATCGCCCCAGCGGCACGCCCACCAAAGCGGGCAACAGATTCGCGACAAAGAACGGCACCGCTGGCACCAGCCGCATTAAAAACAGCACCGACCACTGATTCTCGTCGATCCCCCGCTTGATCCGCGCCACCGCGCCCGCGCTGGCATCCATCCGCGCCGCCAACCGCTCACCGAATCCCGCCTTCGCCGCCAGAAAGATCCCGATCGCGCCGAGCGTCGCACCCGTGACGTTGAACACCACACCCGGGAATGTGCCAAAGAGAAAGCCGCCGGTCAGCGTCGCCACCGTCGCCCCGGGCAATGAGAGCGTGACGATCCCCGCGTAAGCCAGCACAAACAGCACCACCGCCGCACCGTAATAGGCATCCCGATAGGCCAACAGCGCTTCACGATGCGCCGCCAACGCCTCGAACCCTAGCGAATCCTTGAGGAAAACCGCACCCAGCACCGCCACGACCGCAATCACCAAGATCGGCAACCGCGTCGCCCACCCTGCCTTGCTCTTTGCCTGTTCCTGCATGCCGCGTCCTTATCACATCGGTTTCCTTCCCTAGATGCCCCTTCCGGCCGCCCTTGCCTAGCCACCTCACGCGCGGTTGATCCGCAGTGATGCTTTTGCCTTTTCGCGCCGGTTTCTGTAACATTTCCCCGCAGCACGATGGTCCTGCCGCAACTGGCGAAATTCTTCCGCCTTTTCCGCCTTGCAACCGTTGACACCTGCACCGCCCGCCTCTAAAGGCAGGGCTTCGAATGTTATCGGGCCTCGAATCCTTATGGGTCGGCCCCAAGGTTACGGAGAGAACGCGATGAAACGCACGTTCCAACCCTCGAACCGGGTGCGCAAAAACCGCCACGGTTTCCGTGCGCGCATGGCGACTAAAGCCGGCCGCAAAATCCTGAACGCGCGTCGTGCGCGTGGCCGGAAATCGCTCAGCGCGTAAGCGTTGCGCGGGGTCATATGACACCGCCGGACAGGATATCTTCAAAAACCGCCGAGGCGCAGCCTGCGGCGGTTTTCGTTGCTGTACGCAACCGTCTGCCCGAAGTGCTGCTCAAGCGCGCCGATTTCGTGCGTGCCGCGCGTGGTCGCCGTCAGGCCATGCCGGGCCTGCACCTACAAGCCTTTGATAGGGGCGATGACGCGCCGCCGCGCGTTGGCTTCACCTGCTCCAAGAAAGTCGGCAATGCCGTGGCCCGCAATCGTGCCAAGCGCCGCCTCCGCGAAGCGGCCCGCCATATCCTGCCCACGGATGCCCAAGCGGGCTTTGATTATGTGCTTGTTGGCCGCAATCAGGCGACAGCCGCGCGTGACTTCAACGCGCTGATGGATGATCTCCGCCGCGCCTTGCGCAAGGTGCATAAATGAGCCCGCTGGCTTGGATCGTCTCTTTGCCGGTACGCGCCTACCGCGTGACCCTCTCACCTTGGGTCGGTCATGGTTGCCGCTATCACCCGACCTGCTCGGCCTACGCGCTCGAAGCGCTTGAAAAGCATGGCGCGTTCAAGGGCAGCTATCTCGCCGCCCGCCGCATCGCCCGCTGTCACCCTTGGGGCGGTTCCGGCATCGACAACGTGCCGGACTAGGCCCGCCCTTACCCGCGCTTCTCGAACATGATGCTGACATCGCCGATATCGACGCCATAACGCTTCATGTAGGCGCGGTTGAATAGCCGCCCGTCCTCCAAGAGCCACATCCAGTCGTCAAAACTCACGCGCATCGTCTCGACCGTTCCATCGGCAGACGGGATCGGCAGATCAATCTCGTACCGCCAGTTAAAGCGGTTTCCATCCTCAATGCCCGTGGCCTTGCCCGTCACACCGGCTGCCGTGCCTTCCCATGTTTCAGGCCCCGTCTGAACCAGCGCCCAAACCCGCTGCTCGGTCGCTCCATCCTCATAAACAAAGTCCTCGGTGAGGATCAGTCGCTCGCCGTCCCAGTCCCCGTGGATATCAACCTTGAAGCTGCGGCGCACCGTTCCAAGCACATCCTGAAATTGCCCATAGGCCACCGTGTGACCGGCAAAATACTCATGCAATTCCAGCTCGCGGTCCGAAATGACCGGATCGTCAAAAGACGGCTTCCCCGTACAGGCGGCAAGCCCGATCAAGGCGGTCAGGGCAAGAATGGCACGGCGCATGGGGGAACCCTCCGGTCAAGTGTTTCCTCTTCTACGCTGCGTGAGAGGTTTTGGATCGGTTTCCCCACCGAACGCGCCTGTAAGATTAACCCCGCAGAAACTTTCTGCAGGTGCGATATGCATAAGTTGTGCATCAGTTGTGCATCACTTGTGCATTGGCTTTTTCTGCCCCTGCACAATCATTAACGCGCCCTTGCCTGAAGGGGGGATTCCCACTAAAGCCCCGCTATGCTTGATGATCTGGACGATATCCATCCCTTGTTTCACGGCGCTCCCAAGAGCACCGAATTCAAGAAGCTGCGCAAACGCATCGTGCAATACACACGCGAAGCGATCGAGCAATATGGCATGATCGAAAAGGGCGGCAAATGGCTCGTCTGCCTTTCAGGCGGCAAGGACAGTTACACCCTTCTGGCCGTGCTGCACGAGCTACAATGGCGCGGCCTTCTGCCCGTTGACTTGCTCGCCTGCAATCTCGATCAGGGCCAGCCCGGGTTCCCGTCCACCGTGCTGCCCGAATTCCTTGAAAAGATGGGCGTTCCGCACCGTATCGAGTATCAGGACACCTATTCCATTGTCGTCGATAAGGTGCCGCAAGGCCGCACATATTGCGCCCTTTGCTCGCGTCTGAGGCGCGGCAATCTCTACCGCCTCGCGCGTGAGGAAGGCTGCACCGCCGTCGTGTTGGGCCACCATCGCGACGACATCCTTGAAACCTTTTTCATGAACCTTTTCCACGGCTCGCGGCTGGCGACCATGCCGCCGAAACTGGTCAATGAAGAGGGCGATCTTTTCGTCTACCGCCCACTTGCCCATGTGGCCGAAGACGACTGCGAACGTTTCGCGCGGGCGATGAACTATCCGATTATTCCATGTGATCTTTGCGGATCGCAGGACGGCCTCCAGCGCCAACAGGTCAAAGCCATCCTCGACGGCTGGGAGAAGAGCGCCCCCGGGCGGCGGCAAAAGATGTTCCGCGCCCTGATGAACACCCGCCCCTCACATCTGCTCGATCCAAAGATCTTTGATTTCGTTGGATTGGAACGCCGCGCGGAATCGCTCGAAAATTCCGAAAAATCGCAGGAAATTCCGCTCCTGCGTTAACCTTCAGGCGATGTTCGCTGCTTAAGGTATGGCCCTGAAACCTCAACTTTGGGCCCGCCATGCACCTGCGCTTTCCTCCTCGTGGAACTCCCGTCAGCCGGCTCGCGTTGGTTGCCGCGCTTGGCGTCGGCGCGCTCTCCGCGCCGCTGTTGCCGCCGCTCGTTGCGGCCGGTTTGGTGGTGCCCGCCTACGCGCTTGCCCGCAGGGTCGCGCCGCCGGTCCTGCACCATTTCCGGCCCGCCCCCGCGGGCCGCGCAGCGTTCGTGCGGCAGATTGATCAGGCCATCGCGCGGGGGGAGGCAAATGGCCGTAATTGC